>NZ_DAMBRS010000010.1:0-157522 GCF_032054965.1 Stenotrophomonas chelatiphaga
CGCCATGGATGGCGCGAAACGAGGCCCGCATGGATGCAGCTTCTGCCGTCCCCCGACCAGCCCCACCGCCCGGCCCCAAGCACGTAGCCAACTGTAAGCCGCCGCCCACGAAGGGGTCTCACCCGTTCGCACCGCGCAACAGCCTGTTGCCCATCCGGGGCATGTGCCCGCACACCGCGCATGCGATCCTGCGCCCCTGTCCCCGCCAGCGAGATCGCCCGCATGACCACCCTCATCGCCCCCCGCGTGCACGACATCGGCGGTCTGGAAGTCCGCCGTGCCGTGCCGACGCTGCAGGCCCGCAGCGTCGGTCCGTTCGTGTTCGTCGACCAGATGGGCCCGGCCCTGCTCAATCCCGGCACCGGCATCGACGTGCGTCCGCATCCGCACATCGGCCTGGCCACGGTGACCTTCCTGTGGTCCGGCGCCATCGGCCACCGCGACAGCCTCGGTTCGGACCAGGTGATCCGCCCCGGCGACGTCAACTGGATGACCGCCGGTCGTGGCATTTCGCACTCCGAACGCACGCCCCCGCCGGAACGCGAGCACGGCCATCCGCTGCATGGCATGCAGACCTGGATCGCACTGCCCAGGCAGTACGAGGAAGTCGAACCGGCCTTCCACCACCACAGCGCCGCCACCCTGCCCCAGCAACGCCGCAATGGCGCCTGGCTGCGGGTGATCGCCGGCCGCGCCTACGGCGAGGAATCCCCGGTCAAGGTGTTCGCCGACACCCTCAACGTGGCCATCGACCTGGACCCGGATGCGGAGATCGACATCGATACCGGCCACCGCGAACGCTCGCTGTACATCCTCGACGGCCAGGCGCAGCTGGACGGCGTCGACGTGCCCGCCCAGCACCTGATCATCCCGGCCGATGGCGCCCGCGGCCGGCTGCGCGCGAAGACGCCGGTCAAGGCGATGCTGATGGGCGGCGAGCCGCTGGATGCACCGCGCCATCTGTGGTGGAACTTCGTCTCCAGTTCCCAGGAGCGCATCGAGCAGGCCAAGGACGATTGGGCAAACGGACGCTTCGGCAGCATCCCGGGCGACGCAACGGAATTCATCCCGCTGCCGGCGAAGTGAGCCGACGGCCTGCGCGTCACTGAGCCGTCAGGCTGGCTGGCAGGATCTTCCCGGCCCGCTACGGCCCACCGGTCCGTGGAATTTGGTTACCGATGAAACCGCGATTTGTGCACTTGCTCACGTTCCGTTAAGGTCAAGGAATACCCGCCAGCTGGGCTGGCGGGCCGACGCGGCATCCGGGGATGGATGCCAGGTCGCAACGGCGACCACGCCGGCCCGCCGCTGGCGGTGCCGTCGACTTGAACGCCTCTGGGGGAACTGCATGAAAATCGTCTCTGCTGCCTTACTGCTGTGCCTGTGCGCCACTGCCATGAGCGCCCACGCGCAAAGCGCACCCAAGTGCCCGTCGCTGCCGGCTGCCAGCAACCTGCAGTGGCAGGAGCAGGCCACCGGCGATTTCCTGGTGTGCCGCGCGACCACCAGCGACGGCCGCGAAGTCCTCAGCCTGATGCTGACCGGCAGCGATCCGGAGCTGCGCTTCCCGCGCGCGTTGCGCCAGGAAAAGGACAGCTTCGCCGGCGAGGAGCTCTACTGGTACCTGCCTGACCTCGGCGGCCAGGAACCCCCGGGCTTCGCCGACCGCCGCGTCAGCGTGGTGAAGATCGACAAGAACCGCTATGCACAGTTGGCGCTGTATCCCGGCGACAGCGAAGAGCGCGCCGGCCTGCAGCAGATGATCCGCAGCATGAACCTCAATCCGGCAGCCGTGGCCGCCGGTCGCTGATCATGCGCCCCCTGTGGGCGGGGCCGGTGGATGACCGGCCCAACGCCACGGTGGCCTCAGAAACGGCCTTCCTGGAAATCCACGAAGGCCTGCATCAGTTCCTGCCGGGTGTTCATGACGAACGGCCCGTGCCGCATCACCGGCTCACGCAGCGGACGGCCTGCGACCAGGATCAGCCGTGCACCGGCGCTGCCAGCGGCGAGGTGCAACGCATTGCCTCCGCCCAGCACCGCCATCTGCTGCGCCGCCACCGGCCGCGCATCGTCGCCGGCGCCAACCTGCAGATCGCCTTCGAACACATACGCGAACACGTTGTGGCCATCCGGCAGCACGTAGTCCCACGCCGCGCCAGCGTCCAGGGTGATGTCCAGATACACCGGATCGGTCGCCGGCTGCGCGATCGGCCCGGGTGTGCCGTCGACCTCGCCGGCGATGATCTTGACCGTCACGCCGGCCACCGGGGTGACCTGCGGGATGCGTTCCGGGGCGAACTCCTGGTACTTCGGCGCGATCATCTTGTCGCGCGCGGGCAGGTTCACCCACAGCTGGAAGCCGCGCATGCGGCCACTTTCCTGCTCGGGCATTTCTGAATGCACCAGCCCACGACCCGCGGTCATCCACTGCACGCTGCCCGGGGTAAGCAGGCCTTCGTTGCCATGGTTGTCCTTGTGCCGCATGCGCCCGTCGAGCATGTAGGTGACCGTCTCGAAGCCGCGATGCGGATGGCTGGGGAAGCCGGCCAGGTAATCCTCGGCCTTGTCGGTACCGAATTCATCCAGCAGCAGGAACGGATCCAGGTCCGGCAGCGCGGAGCCGCCGATCACGCGGGTCAGGCGCACGCCGGCGCCGTCGGAGGTGGGCGAGCCTTCAATGGTGCGCAGCACGCGTGCCGCGGTCTGGGTGCTCATGGAAACTCCAGCAAAGTGTCTACCCGCAAGATGGCGGCTGTCGCGGGCAGCGCCAAGCCCTCGCACCGCAACCCATTGTTCCAGCGGTGCCTGCCACGGCCGGGGAGGTGCCGTGACCGCGTTACGACCAAAGTACTAGCTGGGAAACACCCTGTCTGCATTGACCCGACACGGGGCAAGGCGGACCCTTGTGATGTTCTTAAGGGAGAGTTCACCTCATGAAAGGCTTCTCAAAGCTGGGCTGGGCACTGCTCGCACTGCTCGGCGCATTCTGTCTGGGCACCGTGGCGCTGCGCCGCGGTGAACCCATCAACGCCTTGTGGATCGTGGTCGCCGCGGTCTCCATCTACCTGATCGCGTACCGTTTCTACGGCCTGTTCGTGGCCAGCAAGGTGCTGCAGCTGGACCCCACGCGGGCCACCCCGGCAGTGCTCAACAACGATGGCCTGGACTACGTCCCGACCAACAAGCACGTCCTGTTCGGCCACCATTTCGCCGCCATCGCCGGTGCCGGCCCGCTGGTCGGCCCGGTGCTGGCCGCGCAGATGGGCTACCTGCCCGGCCTGTTGTGGCTGGTGGTCGGCGTGGTGTTGGCCGGTGCGGTGCAGGACTTCATGATCCTGGTGCTGTCCAGCCGCCGCAACGGCCGCTCGCTGGGTGACCTGGTGCGCGAGGAAATGGGGCCGGTTCCGGGCACCATCGCCCTGTTCGGTGCGTTCCTGATCATGATCATCATCCTGGCCGTGTTGGCGATGGTGGTGGTCAAGGCGCTGGCGGAAAGCCCGTGGGGCATGTTCACGGTGATCGCCACGATGCCCATCGCGATCTTCATGGGCGTGTACATGCGCTACATCCGCCCCGGCAAGATTGGCGAGATCTCGGTGGTCGGCCTGATCCTGCTGCTGGGTTCCATCTGGTTCGGCGGCATCGTCGCGGCCGATCCGGTCTGGGGCCCGGCCTTCACCTTCACCGCCAAGCAGATCACCTGGATGCTGATCGGCTACGGATTCGTGGCATCGGTGCTGCCGGTGTGGCTGCTGCTGGCACCGCGTGACTACCTGTCCACCTTCCTCAAGATCGGCACCATCATCGCGCTGGCGGTCGGCATCCTGATCGTCATGCCCGAACTGAAGATGCCCGCGCTGACCCAGTTCGCCGCCAGTGGCGACGGCCCGGTGTGGAAGGGCGGGATGTTCCCGTTCCTGTTCATCACCATCGCCTGCGGCGCGGTGTCCGGCTTCCATGCGCTGATTGCCTCGGGCACCACGCCCAAGCTGCTGGCCAATGAAGCGCACGCGCGCTACATCGGCTACGGCGGCATGTTGATGGAATCCTTCGTCGCAGTGATGGCACTGGTCGCGGCCTCGATCATCGAACCCGGCATCTACTTCGCCATGAACAGCCCGGCCTCGGTGATCGGCGCCGATGCGGTATCGGCGGCGCACTACATCACCACCAACTGGGGCTTCACCATCACCCCGGAGCAGCTGGAAGCGACCGCGGTGGCCATCGGCGAGCCGACCATCCTGCACCGCGCAGGTGGCGCGCCGACCCTGGCCGTCGGCATCGCGATGATCCTGCACGAAGCGATCCCCAGTGCGGGCGATGCGATGATGGCGTTCTGGTACCACTTCGCCATCCTGTTCGAAGCCCTGTTCATCCTGACCGCGGTCGATGCCGGTACCCGTGCCGGTCGCTTCATGCTGCAGGACCTGCTGGGCAACTTCATCCCGGCGTTGAAGAAGACCGAGTCCTGGTCGGCCAACATCCTCGCCACCGCCGGCTGCGTGGCGCTGTGGGGTTACCTGCTGTATTCCGGCGTGGTCGATCCGTTCGGTGGCATCCAGACCCTGTGGCCGCTGTTCGGCATCTCCAACCAGATGCTGGCCGGTATCGCGCTGATGCTGGGCACCGTGGTGCTGTTCAAGATGAAGCGTGACCGCTACGCCTGGGTCACCGCGGTGCCTGCGGTGTGGCTGCTGATCTGCACCACCTACGCCGGCCTGATCAAGATCTTCGACAGCAACCCGGCGCAGGGCTTCCTGGCCCAGGCCCACAAGTTCCAGGATGCCATCGCCAGCGGCACCATCACCGCACCGGCCAAGACCGTCGGCCAGATGCAGCAGATCGTGGTCAACGCCTACGTCAACACCACGCTGACCGTGCTGTTCCTGCTGGTGGTCTTCTCGATCCTGTTCTATGCACTGAAGACCATCGCCGCCGCACGCCGCACGCCGCAGCGCACGGACAAGGAAACAGAGTACGTGAAGCTGCTGCCGCACCAGATGGCGGACCTGTGATGAGTACCGAACTGGTACCGGTCGGCCAGCACCAGGCCCATCGCCGCATCTGGCGGCGCCTGGTGCAGACCGCGCGGCTGTGCTGCGGCATCCCGGACTACGACAACTACGTCCGGCATGTGCTGGAGAACCATCCCGACCGCACGCCGATGGACTACAAGACGTTCTTCCGCGAGCGCCAGGAAGCGCGGTACGGCGGCAGGAACGGCGGACGCTGCTGCTGAGTCAGACAAAAACGGCGGGGCTTGGGCCCCGCCGTTTTTTCATGCCCCGGCCATCGCCTTCAGGATCAGCCCGGTGACATACGCAAGGCCGGTACCGGTCGCATAGCCCACCGTTCCGAGCAGCACGCCGACCGGCGCCAGCGACGGGTGGAAGGCCGCAGCCACCACCGGTGCCGACGCTGCCGCACCGATGTTGCCCATCGAGCCGACGCCGAAGAAGAACAACGGCGCACGCATCAGCTTGGCCACGATCCACAGCACCAGCACGTGGGTCGCCATCCAGATCAGGCCGAGCAGGAACAACCACGGACGATCCAGCAGCGACAGCAGGTCCATCTGCATGCCGATGCAGGCGATCAGGAAGTACAGGAACACCGTCCCCAGCCGCGAGGCACCGGCCGATTCCAGCTGGCGCGCGCGGGTAAAGCTCAACGCCAGGCCCAGTGCGGTGGAGAACAACACCACCCAGACGAACTGGCTGTCCAGGCTGAACTGGCTGGACCAGCCGACGTTGGCCTTGAACCAGGCCGCCAGCGGCGCGGCGATGGCATGCGCCAGCCCCACCCCGCCCAGCGCCACGCCCACGATGACCATCAGATCGGTCAGGCTGGGAATGCGCGCGTTCTGCGCCTCATAGGCGCTGATGCGCGCCTTCATCTCATCGATGGCGCGGGTGTCGGCGCCGTTGCGGGCATCGATCTGCTGCGAGCGGTTGGCCAGGAACAGCAGGATCGCCATCCACAGGCTGGCACAGGCCACGTCGACCACCGCGAACTGGCCGAAGGTGGTGGCATCGGTGCCGAAGATTTCGCGCATCGCCACCATGTTGGCACCGCCGCCGATCCAGCTGCCGGCCAGCGCGGCCATGCCCGCCCAGGTATCACCGGACACGGTTTCAGGATGGATCAGCTTCATCACCTGGAAGGACACGATCGCACCGAGCATCACCCCGGCGGTACCGGCGCAGAACACCACCAGCAGCTTCGGGCCCAGCTTGACGATGCCCTTGAGGTCGATGGACAGCGTCAGCAGCACCAGCGCTGCGGGCAGCAACACGTCGCGCGCCACCGGGTTGTACAGCGCGGTGGCATGCCCATCGATCAGGCCGGCGGTGTTGTAGATGGCCGGGATGAAGTAACACAGCAGCAACGCCGGAACCCAGGCGAATATCTTCTTCAACAAAGGCGTGGGGCCACTGGCCGCCCAGAAAATGAGCGCAAGGGTGGCGGCGATGAGCCCCAGGCCGACGATGTCGCTGGAGATCAGGGCGGTAGCGGGTTCGGTCGGCATGCAGTCCTCTGTCGATCGAAAAGTGACGGGCGAAAAAAATGCCGCAGGAGGCGGCACCCGCCGAGCTTACCATCGGCCCTGCCCGGCCGCATGCCGCAGCGCGGCTTGCCCGGTCCTTCGCCGCTGCGCAGAATCCGCCGGAAATCCCCCGGAAACCCGCCAGGAGCACGTCCATGGAACTCGGTGCTTTCTCCATCAGCCTTTCAGTGAAAGACCTTGATGCGTCACGTGCGTTCTATGAGGCGCTGGGCTTCAGCGTGACCGGTGGCGATGCCGCCCAGAACTGGCTGGTGCTGCGCAACGCCAACACCGTGGTCGGGCTGTTCAAGGGAATGTTCGAAGGCAACTGGCTGACCTTCAACCCGGGCTGGGACCAGCAGGCCAAGCCGCTGCCCGGCTTCACCGACATCCGCCAGTTGCAGGCCCAGCTGGATGCCAGCGGCGTCCCCCTGAGCACGCGCGCCGATCACGACGGTAACGGGCCGGCGCACGTGATGCTCAGCGATCCCGATGGCAACGTGATCCTGATCGACCAGCACGTGCCGCGCCCTTCACCCTGAGCGCGAGGCGCTGACATCCAGGGTAGCCAGGGTGCCACGCGGCTGTACCGGTTCAAAATGCAGCGTCCACCCCAGGTGCTCGCACAGGCGTGCCACCAGTTCCAGGCCGATGCCGCCGTGTTCGTTGCGCAGCCCGCGTGCCATGCGCGCGTGGATGGCGGCGATCTCCTCCGGACTCATGCCGTGTCCGGGGTCACGCAGGGTCAGCACGCCGGCCGAGGTCAGTTCCAGCTGGATGCTGCCACGTCCACTGTTCTCGATGGCATTGCGCAGCAGGTTGCCGATCGCCGCCTGCACCACCGCCAGCGGCGCGACCACATCCACCGGCGCGGCCTGCAGGCCCACGGTCAGGTCCTTGTCCCCCAGCAGGTGACGATGGTCTTCGATGATCTGCAGCAACAACGGGGCCAGTGCGATGCGCTCGGCGCGCGCGGCCAGCCGCGCCGGATCACGGGCCAGGACCAGCAGCAGTTCGATCAGCTCCTCCACGTCCTCTGCCGTGCGCTGCACGCGCTGCATCTGCTGGCGTGCGCGCTCGGGCAGACCCGGTTGCTCCAGCGCCAGCTCCGCTGCGCCGGTGATCACCGCCACCGGGGTGCGCAGCTCGTGGCTGGCGGTGCTGATGAAAACCCGTTCGCGCTCGACGAACTGCTCGTTGCGCGCAAGGTAGTCGTTGAGAGAATTGGCGATGGTATGGAGCTCGGCGCTGCCACGCGGATCCACCCTGATGCGCTGCCCCGGCGCCCCCGGTTTCAGCGCGCCGATGTCGCCTGCCAGCAGGCTCAGCGGGCGCACCACCCGCTGCATGCCCAGCCGCGCCATCACCACGGTGACGATCACCATGACCAGCCCGGCCAGCAGCACCCAGCGCGTGGCGAACTGTTCCAGCGCTTCGAAATCGGAAATATCCAGCGCGAGTGCCAGCCGGCCCATGGTTTCCGTCTGCCGCACCATCACCGCCGCCTTGCGTTCGCCGATCGGGATGCCGTCATGCAGCCCGGGATGCAGGCCGCGCAGGGTTGCCGGCGTGCTGGCCTGGTCCAGCCGGTACAGGCTCAGCGTGTCCGAATCCTGCCATCGGTACTGCGGGTCGCGCTCGCTGTGCAGGATGATGCTGTCCAGTTCGGAGTTCAGCAGCGCGCGCCACGCCGCGTGCTCGGCATGTTCATGCACGTTGTTGCCCACGCCGAACACCGCCAGCGAAATCAGTGCAAGGTAGGTCAGCAACCAGCCCAGTACGCGCCGGTACAGCGGCGCCGGCCTAGCGGCCATCGATCATCTCTCCTTCCTGCACGGCCAAGCGGTAGCCGACCCGCGGCAGGGTATGCACCAGCTTGCGCGCGAACGGTCCGTCCACGCTGCGGCGCAGTTCGTACACATGCGATCGCAGCAGGTCGCCGTCCGGCGGTTCATCGCCCCACAACGCGAACTCCAGCTGCTGGCGGGTGACGGCAGCCGGACTGGCGCGCATCAGCACTTCCAGCAGCTTGCGGCAGGCCGGGTACAGGTGCAGCACCTGCCCTGCGCGCTGGGCTTCCAACGTGGAAAGGTCCAGCACCAGGTCGGCCACCTGCAGGCGCTTGCGTGGATTGCGTCCCTGCGCACGCAGCAGCAGCGCATCCAGCCGCACTTCCAGTTCGGGCAATGCGAAGGGCTTGGTCAGGTAATCATCGGCGCCTGCGCGGAAACCGGCGATCTTGTCGGGCAGTTCGTCGCGGGCCGTGAGCATGATCACCGGCACTTCCGAGGCATGTTCGGCGCGCAGGCGACGAAGGACTTCCGGGCCCTCCATGCGCGGCAGCATCCAGTCCAGGATCAGCGCATCGTAGAGCTGCGTGGTGGCCAAGTGCAGGCCGGTGATTCCATCGGGCGCAACGTCCAGCACGTGCCCGCGCGACTCGAAATAGTCGAACAGATTGGCGACCAGTTGCCGATTGTCCTCGATCACCAGCAGACGCATGGGCGTATCCATCCCGTAGTTCCCTGCATGGTAGCGCCGCCGATGTCGGAATCCCGTGCCCCCCGCGCTTCCGACGAATTTCCCACGTGCCCGGATGGATAGTCCGGCTTTGCCCGGATGCGCCCCCCCCCCCTTGTCCCCGCCTTCCTTCCCTCGTGCGCGCTGGCGCCTGCCCCTGCTGTGGCTGCTGGTAGTGATCGCACTGGCAGCCGGCATCGGCATGCGCCTGCCGCAGCCGCCGGACGAGCCCCGCTTCGTGCTGGCCGCGCGCGCCATGCTGGACTCCAGCCAGTGGCTGGTGCCACACCGGGGCAGCGAGTTCTACGCCGAAAAGCCACCGGTGTACATGTGGATGCAGGCAGCGACACAGCAGGTGCTGGACTGGAAGGGAAGCTTCCTGCTGCCTTCCCTGCTGGCCGCCCTGCTCAGCCTGTGGCTGGTGGCCGACCTGGCACGTCGGCTGTGGTCGCCGCGGGTGGCGCCCCATGCCATGGCGGCCCTGTTCTGCAGCCTGCAGTTCGGCCTGATGGCCAAGCGCGCGCAGATTGACATGGTGCTGGTAGCGATGACCACGCTGTCGTTGTGGGGCCTGCTGCGGCACCTGTGCGAACGCCGCAACCTGCCGGCGCTCTGGTTGGCCGGCATCGCCGCTGGCGTGGGCACGGTCACCAAGGGGGTCGGCTTCCTGCCCCTGCTGGTCGTGCTGCCGTGGTTGGCGTGGCGGTCCGGTTACCGGCGGCTGCGCGGCCACGTGGCGCCGGGCCCCGCCCCCTCCACGCTGGCCTGGCTGCTGCCGTCCTTCCTGCTCGGCACTGCGGTCTGGCTGGCGCCGCTGGGTTGGGCGCTGCTGCGCCAGCCCGACCCTGCCCTGCAGGCGTATGCGCATGAACTCCTGTTCAAGCAGACGGCCACCCGTTACGCCCATGCCTGGCACCACGTGCAACCCGCTTGGTACTACCTGCAGGTGATGCTCACGCTGTGGCTGCCCGGCAGCCTGCTGCTGCCCTGGCTGCTGCGGCCGTGGTGGCGGCGGTTGCGTCGCACCGATGCACGCCTCTGGCTGCTGCTGGGCTGGGCCGTGCTGGTGCTGCTGTTCTTCACCCTCAGCCCCGGCAAGCGCGAGGTCTACCTGCTGCCGATGCTGCCGGCGCTTGCGCTGGCCAGTGCCCCGCTGTTGCCCGGCCTGCTGCGCCGGACCGGTGTGCGCCGCTACCTGCTGGGCTACAGCATCGCGCTGGGGCTGCTGGCGATCACCGTCGGGGCCCTGTTGGTGTACGCCGCGCCATGGGCCGTAGCGCAAGTCGAGCGACGCGCGATGCCGACCAGCCTGTTGCCCGTTCTGGGGGCAGGCCTGCTGGTCCTGGGAACCGCCGTACTGGGGCTATCAGCATGGCTGCGGCAACGCCACGCCGGCGCACTGGTGCTGGTGACCCATGCGTTGCTGTGGTGCGTGTACGGCGCCGTGCTGCTGCCCGCGATGGACCCTTACGCTTCCGCTTCGGCCCTGATGCAGCGTGCAGGCGCACGGATCGGGCCACAGGCCGAACTGGGCCTGCTGGCCTGGCGCGAACAGAACCTGCTGCAAGCCGACCGACCGGTCCGCGAGTTCGGCTTCAAGCGTCCGTGGGACCTGCAATGGCAGGACGCCGGCCAATGGATCGCTGCTGCGCCACAGACACGCTGGCTGCTGGTGCTGGATGCGGCGATCAGCCCCTGCGTGGATACCGCGCAGATCATCGACATCGGCATGTCCAACGGCAATCGATGGCAGCTGGTACCGGGAACGGCGTGGTCCCGCACGTGCCACGCAGCGGCGCGCGGGGCAAGCGACGCTGAAGACTGAGCCAGCGCGGCGGCGCGGTCCGGTTTAACCGAAGCCGAACATCGCTCCGATTTTTCTCCGACATCGCGCTACCTAGCATGGCCGCGGATCCTCCAAAGGCCTTGTGCATGCACCGCATCGCTGTTCCCGGATATCCGCTCCCACGCATTCGGCAGATCGCAGGCAGCGGATTCACTGCACGTCACCTGTGGCTGCCGTTGATCGCTGCCGCCCTGATTTTCAGCGCGCTGGTGCTGGGCGGCGACCAGTGGATCGCCGACCGCGTCTTCGCGCTCGAAGGCCAGCACTGGCTGCTGCGCGATGCGTGGGCCACCACCGTCCTGATGCACACGGGCGGCAAATGGCTCAGCGCCACCGCAACGTTGCTGGTCCTGGTGCTGTGTTTCCACCAGTGGCGCTACGGCAGCAATCGCCACCTGCGCTGGGCGCTTCTGTATCTCGTCCTGGCCATTGCACTGGGCACCGGCGCGGTATCGCTGCTGAAATCGCTGACCCACATGGACTGCCCGTGGGACCTGCTGCGCTATGGCGGACAGCGTCCGTTCGTCGGCCTTCTGCAGGCGCGGCCCGCCGCCCTGCCCGCCGCCGCCTGCTTCCCTGCCGGCCAGGCCAGTGCGGGTTACGCATGGGTCAGCCTGTATTTCTTCGCGCTGCTGTGGC
Source organism: Stenotrophomonas chelatiphaga (assembly GCF_032054965.1). Taxonomy (NCBI): domain Bacteria; kingdom Pseudomonadati; phylum Pseudomonadota; class Gammaproteobacteria; order Lysobacterales; family Lysobacteraceae; genus Stenotrophomonas; species Stenotrophomonas chelatiphaga. The sequence goes on from NZ_DAMBRS010000010.1 coordinate 11,556, forward strand.
GACCGGCCTGGCGCTGGCGCGGGCTTGCCGTCGGCCTGCTTGCCGGCATAGCGCTGGGGCTTGCCCAGCAGCTTCGCGGCGCGCATTTCATGTCGCACGACCTGGCCACGCTGAGCGTCTGCTGGCTGCTCTCGCTGGGCCTGTATGCGCTGGCGCGTTCCCGCCTGCCGCGTCGGGCCGGGCACGCAGCGGGGGCGCGCGCATGAATGCCACCGTCGCACGCGGCGTACGGCTGCCGGCCATGGCTTGGCTGCAGTGGCGCCCGCTGATCTCCAGCGAGGCGCTGATCGCGCTTGCCAGCCTGTACTTCGCCGTCGCAGGCAATGGGCTGTTCTGGTCCAGCGCAATGGCCACCCACCCCGGCAGCATCCGCTATGCCGTGTCGCTGCTGCTGCTGCTGCTCGGGACCCACGCCTTCCTGCTGGGTCTGCTGGTCTGGCGCTGGAACGGCAAGGCCGTGGTCAGCCTGCTGATCCTGCTGACCACGCTGGCTTCGCACTACATGAGCCGTTACCACATCTACCTGGATGCGGACATGCTGCGCAACGTGCTGGCAACCGACCGCCGCGAAAGCCGCGAGCTGCTCACCGCCTCGCTGGCCGGGCCGTTGCTGATCGGCATGCTGCCGGTGATCGCGCTGTGGCGGGTGCAGTGGGCGCAGCGGCGCTGGCCCGGCACCCTGCTGTGGCGCGCCGGCTTCCTGCTGCTCGCCGCCAGCGTGGCACTCGGCGGTGCGCTGCTGTCGTTCCAGGAAATCTCCGCGTTGATGCGCAATCAGCGCGAAGTGCGCTACCTGGCCACGCCCGCCAATGTCCTGCTGGGACTGCCGCGCGCCCTGCGTGGCGACAACCCGGTGCAGCGCGCGCCCAAGTTGCCGATCGGCACCGATGCCCAGGCAATGCCCCGCGTGGCGGGAAGCAGGCCACGCCTGCTGCTGGTCGTCATCGGCGAAACCGCGCGTGCGCAGGACTGGGGGCTCAATGGCGGCACGCGTGAGACCACCCCGGAGCTGGCGCAGAAACCGGTGATCAACTTCCCCGACATGCATTCCTGTGGCACCAGCACCGAAGTATCGCTGCCCTGCATGTTCTCCCCGTGGGGACGCCGCGACTACGACGAGAAGAAAATACGTGCGCACCAGTCGCTGCTGCATGTGCTGGACCATGCCGGCATCGCGACGCTGTGGCGTGACAACCAGTCCGGCTGCAAAGGCGTCTGCGATGGACTGCCATTGCAGTCGCTGACCGATGCCACCACGCCGGGGCTGTGCGTCGACGGTCGCTGCATGGATGAGATCCTGCTGCAGGACCTGCCGGCACAGGCCCGCGCGAAACCCGGTGACCGGGTCATCGTGCTGCATCAGCTGGGCAACCACGGGCCAGCTTATTTTGAACGCTATCCGCCGCGCTTCCGCCGCTTCACGCCTACCTGCGATACCGCTGACCTCGGACGTTGCACGCGTGCCCAGATCGCCAACAGCTACGACAACGCGCTGCTGTACACCGACCATGTACTGGCCCAGGCGATCGGGCTCCTGCAGGGGATGGAGGACTACGACACCGCGATGATCTATGTCTCAGACCATGGCGAATCGCTGGGAGAGAAAGGCCTGTTCCTGCACGGGGTGCCCTACGCGATCGCACCGCAGGAGCAGACCCATGTGCCGATGACGATGTGGTTCTCACCGCAGTTCGTGCGCGACCGCAGGCTGGACCTGGCCTGCCTGCGCGAGCGTGCCGGCCAGCGCACCGACCACGATGCGCTGTTCTCCTCCGTGCTGGGCCTGATGCAGGTGCGCACCGCGCTGTACGATCCGCAGCACGACCTGTTCGCCCGCTGCGAAGGCTGATCGGCGTGCGTCGTCCCGCCCCGTAGTGCCCTTCATTGCACTGCCCCTTGCGGCAGCGGGCCCGGGCCACTAGCCTTCAGCGGTCGTTCACCACCCAAGGACCACCCGTGAAACACCGTCATCTCCTGTTGGCGTCGGCAATCGCCGCCGCCACGCTGTCGCTGGCCGCCTGCAAGAAGGAGCCCACCCCGGGCACCGACACCGCGACCGCAACGGCGCCGGCTGGCGAAACCGCCGACCAGTTCGTGGCCCGCATCAACGCCGAATACAAGGCCGCGTACCCGGAGATGACCTCGGCGCAGTGGCTGTCGTCGACCTACATCAACGGCGATTCCGAACGCGTGGCGGCCAAGGCCAACGAACGCTCGCTGACCCAGCTCAACAGCTGGATCGAACAGGCGGCCAAGTTCGAAGGCCAGCCGATGTCCGACGACAGCAAGCGCGCGCTGCAGCTGCTCAAGCTGATGTCGTCGATGCCGGCCCCGCGCGACCCGGCCAAGCTGGCGCAGCTGACCCAGATCGCCACCCGCATGGAAGGCAGCTATGGCGCCGGCAAGTACTGCACCGACGCCAATGATCCGAACTCCTGCCGCCAGCTCGGCGACCTGGAACAGGTGCTGTCCAGCAGCCGCGACTACGACCAGCAGCTGGATGCGTGGCAGGGCTGGCACGGCACCACCAAGAACATGCGGGGCGACTACCAGCAGTTCGTCGGCCTGGTGAACGAAGGTGCCAAGGGGCTGGGCTTCGCCGATGCCGGGCAGATGTGGCGCAGTGGCTATGACATGCCGCCGGAGCAGATCGGCCCGGAAACCGATCGCCTGTGGGAACAGGTCAAGCCGATGTACGAGCAGCTGCACTGCTACGCCCGCGGCAAGCTCGACGCCACCTATGGCAAGGACAAGGCCGAAGTGGGCAACGGCCTGATCGCCGCCCACCTGACCGGCAACATGTGGCAGCAGGACTGGTCCAACCTGTGGGACCAGCTGCAGCCGTATCCCGGTGCCGGCAGCCTGGACATCACCGCTGCGCTGGAAAAGCAGTACCAGGTCAACCTCAGCGGCGCGCTGGCCAAGGCCGGCAGCAACGCCAACGTGGAAAGCCTGTACAAGGCGCAGCGTGAAGCCGAACTGCGCACCGCGCGGCAGATGACCGAACGCGCGCAGGACTTCTACGTGTCGCTGGGCATGCCGGCGCTGCCGAAGTCGTACTGGGAGAACACCCAGTTCATCAAGCCGCAGGACCGCGACGTGGTCTGCCATGCCAGCGCCTGGGACATGAACATGGAAGGCGACGTGCGCACCAAGATGTGCATCAAGCCGAACGAAGAGAACTTCACCACGATCTACCACGAGCTCGGCCACATCTATTACGACCTGGCCTACAACCCGCTGCCCCCGCTGTTCCAGGGCGGTGCCAACGATGGCTTCCATGAAGCGATCGGCGACACCATCGTGCTGGCGATGACGCCCAAGTACCTGAACTCCATCGGCCTGGTCGACAAGCCGGAAGAAAGCCGCGAAGCGGTGATCAACAACCAGATGCGCATGGCGCTGTCCGGCGTGGCCTTCCTGCCGTTCGGCCTGATGATCGACCGCTGGCGCTGGGGCGTGTTCGACGGCTCGATCACCCCGGACAACTACAACAAGGCCTGGTGGGACCTGAAGGCGCGCTACCAGGGCGTGGCCCCGCCGACCACGCGCGGTGAAGAGTTCTTCGATCCGGGCGCCAAGTACCACGTGCCGGGCAACACGCCGTACACCCGCTACTTCCTGGCGCGCATCCTGCAGTTCCAGTTCTACAAGGGCCTGTGCGATGCGTCCGGCTACAAGGGACCGCTGCACGAATGCAGCTTCTACGGCAACAAGGAAGCCGGGCAGAAGTTCTGGTCGATGCTGAGCAAGGGCGCCAGCCAGCCGTGGCAGGCCACGCTGAAGGAGCTCACCGGCGGTGACAAGCTCGATGCCGGCCCGATGATCGAATACTTCACCCCGGTCAACGCCTGGCTGAAGGAGCAGAACCAGGGCCAGGTCTGCGGTTGGCAGGCCAGCGCCGCAGCGCCGGCAGCACCGGCAGCGCCTGCAAAGCGCTGATCATCCGGTGGCGTCGGGCATGGCCCGGCGCCACCTTCGGACGTCATGCAACGCCGGGCATCGCCCGGCGCGATCAAGCGGGGTCAGTTGGCCTTGCCGGCGGCCATCTTCGCTGCCAGCGCGTCCTTGAACTCATCGAAACTGAGCCCCTGCGCATTGGCCTCGGCCTGCGCGGCATCGCGCAGCGCATCCGAATACACCAGGCGCACCGGCGTGCCCTTGCGTTCGTGCAGTTCGCCGGCCTGCATGATCAAGGCCAGCACCTGGGCGGCGCTTTCACTCTGGCCGGCGATGCGGCCATCCATGCCCAGCACCCATTCACCATCGCGTCGCACCACGCCGGCCAGCAGCGTGCGCTGCTGGTCACGCAGTTCGGCGTGCGGCTCGACCGGCGAGGCCTGCGCGGCTTCGCGGTTGGCGGCCTGGGTTTCGCGGCGCCGGCGGATGTCACGGCGCAGTTTGGAGGTGGTCGACATCAGGGGAGTACGGGCAATCGGGGTGGCAAGGATACCGCACGCCACGCGCGGACCTGCTTCACGGCGGGCCGCCTGCGGCCACCCGCAGTGCCTCTTGGTCGCGCTCGCGCCGGTGTTCCCAGTACCAGAACACGAAGCCCACGGCGAAGAATGCCGCCTGGCCCAGGGCCAGCTGCAGCGGCGAATGGCTCAGCAGCGGCGACACCAGCCCGGCCACCAGGGTGCTGACCATCAGCTGCAGGAAGGCCTGCAACGACGACGCCAGCCCGCGCTGGTGCGGGTACATGTCCAGCACCGCCAGCGCCAGGATCGGGAAGATCAGCGCCATGCCCAGGCCACCGATGAAGATCGGCAGCACCGCCCAGGGCAGCGCAAGCTGCGGCGCGGTGGCCACGTAGGCGATGTTCAGCACGGCGGAGACCGCGCAGCAGATGAAGCCGATGCTGACCTGGCGGGTCGGCGTGGTGCGGCCGGCCATGCGCCCGGACAGGAACGAACCGGCCGTCATGCCGCCGATGGTCGGGATGAACAACCAGGCGAATCCGCCCTCGCCCAGCCGCAGGTGCTGCATCACGAACATCGGCGCGGAGGCGATGTACAGGAAGATGCCGCCGAAGTTGATGCTGCCGGCCAGCGCCAGCCGCATGAAGCGAGGATTGGAGCCGATGCGCAGGTAGTCACGCACCAGTCCGCGCGGCGACAACGGCGTGCGCGCGGCGACCGGATGGGTTTCCGGCAGGAAACGCGCGGTGGCCACCAGCAGCAGCAGCGAGAACACCACCAGGAACCAGAAGATCAGTGGCCAGCCGGCACCGCTGAGCAGGATCCAGCCGCCGATGATCGGCGCGATGGCCGGCGCGATGCCGAAGATCATCGACACCTGGCTCATCAACCGCTGCGCATCGTGGCCGTGGTACAGGTCACGGATCACCGCGCGGCCGACGATCATGCCGACGCCGGCCGACAGGCCCTGCAGCGCGCGGAACATCAGCAGCGTGGTCAGGTCGGTGGACAGGGCACAGCCGACCGAGGCGCCCACGAACACCACCAGGCCGCCGAGGATGACCCGCTTGCGTCCCCAGGCATCGGACAGGGGGCCGTGCGCCAGGCTCATCAGGCCATAGAACAGCAGGTAGACACTGACGGTCTGCTGCACCGCCACTTCGTCCACCCCGAGCCGCTGCGCCAACTGCGGGAACGCCGGGAAAATGGTGTCGATGGAGAACGGGCCGAACATCGCCAGGCCTGCGAGCAACAGGGCCAGACGGCGGGTCGAAGGCGAGGCGGCAGTCATGGGAGCGTCCGGAGGAGCCGCGCAGGCCATGCACGGCAGGCGCCCGACCCGGTCCAGGCAGGACAGGAAGATGGCGCCGGATGAATACGAGAGTGGCGCCATGATAGGCCGTTGGCCGCCCCAATACCATGCGATCCGGGCCGAATCCGTCCGGTAGGTCGTGACGCATTCAGCGGGGTCTAGCGGGCTGCCGCTCCCCCGGCTTCCACGCGGGCCGCTATAATCGGCGGGCAACAAGGTGGGAGAAGCAGGACACCGCTGCCGAAGGCGCAAACGCCCGTAATCGCTCAGGCCCGTGACCACCCGCATCAAAACTCTGGAGAGACCGGTTCGATCCGGCGCCGAAGGGGCACGAAGCCGCGCACACGCGCGCTTCCAAACTCTCAGGCAAAAGGACAGAGGGGCGCCCCGCGGGCTGCTGATCGGCAGCCTGCCCACGTGCGTGCCCTTTCCCGACGGATCCTTCGCCATGTCCCAGAACACCCCTTCGTTGCGCGAGCTTGAACACCACAACGCGTTCGTCGAGCGCCACATCGGCCCCAACGACGCGGAGATCGCGCAGATGCTCGGCGTGGTCGGCCATGCCTCGCTGGATGCGCTGACCGATGCCATCGTGCCGGCCCGGATCAAGTCGCCGGCGCCGCTGGCGCTGCCCGAATCGATCACCGAAGTGCAGGCACTGGCCAAGATCCGCGCCATCGCCGACCAGAACACCGTGCTGCGCAGCTTCATCGGACAGGGCTACTACGGCACCCACACGCCGAACGTCATCCTGCGCAACATCCTGGAAAATCCGGCGTGGTACACCGCCTACACCCCGTACCAGGCCGAGATCTCGCAGGGCCGCATGGAAGCGCTGATCAACTTCCAGACCCTGTGCGCCGACCTGACCGGCATGGAAATCGCCAACGCCTCGCTGCTGGACGAAGCCACCGCCGCCGCCGAGGCGATGACCCTGGCCAAGCGTTCGGCCAAGTCGAAGTCGGACACCTTCTTCGTGCACGACGCGGTGCATCCGCAGACGCTGGAACTGCTGCGCACCCGCGCCGAGCCCCTGGGCATCGTGCTGCGCGTCGGCACCCCGGCTGAAGCACTGGAAGCGGAGGCGTTCGGCCTGCTGCTGCAGTACCCGGACACCTTCGGCCAGGTCGCTGACCACAAGGCGCTGGTGGATGCCGTGCATGCGCGCGGCGGCCTGGTCGCCGTGGCCACCGACCTGCTGGCACTGACCCTGCTGGCCGCCCCCGGCGAATGGGGCGCGGACATCGTGGTCGGCAACAGCCAGCGCTTCGGCGTGCCGTTCGGCTTCGGCGGTCCGCATGCGGCCTTCATGGCCTGCCGCGATGCCTACAAGCGTTCGATGCCGGGCCGCCTGATCGGCGTTTCCATCGACGCCCAGGGCAACCCCGCCTACCGCCTCACCCTGCAGACCCGCGAGCAGCACATCCGCCGCGAGAAGGCCACCTCCAACATCTGCACCGCACAGGTGCTGCTGGCGGTGATGGCCTCGATGTATGCGGTGTACCACGGCCCGGACGGTCTGACCCGCATCGCCCGCCGCACCCACCGCCTGGCGGCGATCCTGGCCGCGGCCCTGCGCAGCAACGGCGTTGCCGTCGGCAGCGACTTCTTCGATACGCTGCACGTGACCGGCATCGATGCCGCCGCGATCCACCAGGCTGCACGCGCGGCCGGTTACAACCTGCGTGCCATCGACAGCAGCTCGGTCAGCATCAGCCTGGACGAGACCGCCACCCGCGAGGACGTGGTCGCGCTGGCCGCCGTGTTCGGTGCGCAGGCCGACGTGGATGCGCTGGACGGCAGCACCGCCGACGCGATCCCGGCCGACCTGGTGCGCCGCAGCGACTTCCTGACCCACCCGGTGTTCAACACCCACCACAGCGAGCACGAACTGCTGCGCTACCTGCGTTCGCTGGCCGACAAGGACCTGGCGATGGACCGCACGATGATCCCGCTGGGCTCGTGCACGATGAAGCTCAACGCCACCGCCGAGATGATTCCGGTGACCTGGCCGGAGTTCGGCAACATCCATCCCCTGGTGCCGGCCGACCAGGCCGTGGGCTACAAGGCGCTGATCGAAGGCCTGGAAGCAATGCTGGTGGAATGCACCGGCTACGACGCGGTGAGCCTGCAGCCCAATTCCGGCGCGCAGGGCGAATACGCCGGCCTGCTGGCGATCCGCGCCTATCACCGTTCGCGCGGCGATGACCATCGCGATATCTGCCTGATCCCCGATTCGGCCCACGGCACCAACCCGGCGTCGGCGCAGATGTGCGGCATGAAGGTCGTGGTGACCAAGACCGACGCCAACGGCAACGTCGATGTCGAAGACATCCGACGCAACGCGGAAAAGTACAGCGACCGCCTTGCCGCGCTGATGGTCACCTACCCGTCCACGCACGGCGTGTTCGAAGAAGAGATCGTGGAGATCTGCGAGATCATCCACCAGCACGGCGGCCAGGTGTACACCGACGGTGCCAACATGAACGCCCTGGTCGGCGTGGCCAAGCCCGGCAAGTGGGGCTCGGACGTGTCGCACCTGAACCTGCACAAGACCTTCTGCATCCCGCACGGCGGCGGCGGTCCCGGCGTGGGTCCCTGCGCGGTGAAGTCGCACCTGGCCCCGTTCCTGCCGCGCGTGCTCGGTGGCGAAGGCGATGTCGGGATGGTTTCGGCGGCCTCGTTCGGCAGCGCGTCGATCCTGCCGATCAGCTGGATGTACATCACGCTGATGGGCAGCGAAGGCCTGCGCAAGGCAACCCAGGTCGCCCTGCTCAACGCCAACTACATCGCCACCCGCCTGGCCCCGCACTTCAAGACCCTGTACACCGGCCGCAACGGGCTGGTGGCGCATGAGTGCATCCTGGACGTGCGTCCGCTGGAAAAGACCAGCGGCATCGGTGCCGAAGACATCGCCAAGCGCCTGATCGACTTCGGTTTCCACGCCCCGACGCTCAGCTTCCCGGTCGCCGGCACGTTGATGGTGGAGCCGACCGAAAGCGAATCCCAGCACGAGCTGGACCGCTTCATCGACGCGATGATCCAGATCCGCGAAGAGATCGCTGCCATCGAAGATGGCCGCCTGGAGCGCGAGGACAACCCGCTGAAGAACGCACCGCACACGGCCACCGCGGTGACCGCCAGCGAGTGGACCCACGCCTACCCGCGCGAACTGGCGGCGTTCCCGCTGGCCAGCCTGAAGCAGTCCAAGTACTGGCCGCCGGTAGCCCGCGTGGACAATGTGTACGGCGACAAGAACGTGATGTGCGCCTGCATCCCGGTCGATGCATACAAGGATGACGAAGTCGACGCCTGACCTGCCTTCCCGGGCAGCCGATGGTCAACCACAAGGCCCGCGCAAGCGGGCCTTGTGGTTGATGGACAGGTCTCCACCATGGCCATCATGAAGAACGACGACAAAGAAGCACGCAGGCCCCTGACGGCTGCGCTCCTGATTCCCTGATGGGTTTGATGCGACGGCAGCGGGACGATGCTGGCACGTTCCGGCGCGACAGCCCGGAACGGCCCCGCATCAATCGGGGCACGTCCCCTTCCTGCAGCGCAGGGAGTCTCTCGTCACCAGTGGAGCCATTCCATGAAACGCATCAGATCACTTCCCGCCATCGCCCTGCTCAGCGGGCTGCTTGCCGCGCCGGCCGCCCTTGCGCAGGACACCGCCGACCAGCGCGGCGTCGTCGACTGCGGAGTGCAATACGCCGCCTGCATCATCACCCAGAGCATCTTCACCTGTACGGCGAAACTCGCTCTGTGCCTGATGAGCGGTGGCGATGACAATGGCTCAGCCAGCATGGACCGCCGTGACTGACAGCGTCCCTCGGTGCGTAGCGGTCTGGACCGCTACGCCTTCACCGCCGCTCAGCCTGCGTGGCTGCGCAGACGCCGCGCAGCGGCGCTGCAGCCGGCGATGAACAGGGTCAGGACCACCATCGACAGGAACTGCAGGCGGGTCTGGTCGCCGTACAGCAGCAGCGCGAAGATCAGGGCCAGGATGGCCAGCGCCAGCGCCGTCAACCAGGGGAAAGCAGCCATCCGGAACGGCAGCGCCACCCCGGCGCGGTCCGCCCGCCGACGCAGCACGAGCTGCGACAGCAGCGACAACGTCCACACCAGCAGGCAGGTGGAACCGACGATGTTCAGCAGCACCGGCAGCACCCTGTCCGGGAACACCAGCTCCATCACCGTAGCGGCGAAGCCGAACAGCACGCTGGCCAGCACAGCCAGCACCGGCACCTGGCGACGGTCGGCCCAGCCGAGCACGGCAGGCGCCTCGCGGCGCTGTGCCAGCGAGAAGATCATCCGCGAAGCGCCATATAGATTGGCGTTGAGTGCGGACAGCAGCGCGATCACCGCAACCAGCGTGATGGCGGTCCCGGCGCCGGGGATATTGGCCGCTTCCAGCACGGCAGCGAACGGCGATTTCAACGCCTCGCTGGTCCACGGCACCACCGCGATGATGACGCTCAGCGAACCGATGTAGAACACCAGGATACGCCATGCCACGGTACGGATCGCGCGCGCGATGCTGCGCTCGGGGTCCTCGGTTTCAGCCGCGGCGACCGCTACGATCTCGGTGCCGCCGAAGGCGAAGATCACCACCAGCAGCGCCGCGCCGACGCCGGCCAGGCCGGTCGGGGCAAAGCCGCCATTGCCGGTGAAGTTGGACAGGCCCGGTGAGGTCGCATCCGGCAACCAGCCCAGCAGCAGCGCCGCACCGATGGCGATGAAGCCAAGGATCGCGGCCACCTTGAGGATCGCGAACCAGAACTCGAACTCACCGAAATTCTTCACCCCCAGCAGGTTGATGGCGGTGAAGAACAGCATGAACGCCAAGGCCGCCATCGGCACCGACAGGCCGGTCCATACTGTCGCCAGCAGGCCGGCCGCGCCTACCGCTTCGGCGGCGATCACGATCACCAGCTGCACCCACCACAGCCAGCCGACGGTGGCACCGGCGGTCGGGCCCAGGGCGTCGGCGGCATACACCGAAAACGCCCCGCTGGTCGGCTTGTTGGCCGCCATTTCGCCCAGCGCGTTCATCACGATGATCACCAGCGCACCGGCGACCAGGTAGGACAGCAGCACGGCCGGGCCGGCCAGCTGCACGCCAACCCCGGAGCCGAGGAACAACCCGGCGCCGATGGCACTGCCCAGCCCCATCATGATCAGCTGGCGGGGCTTGAGCGCATGCCCAAGGCGGGGGGTCGAAGCAGGAGCGGCAGGCGTCGGGTTGGCAGGCATCGAAGGACACTGTGTGCGGCAACAAGGCCGTCACATTACCTTGTCCGGCGCGCCGGTGGGATAGGCCGGATGGCCTGCCGGCTCAGCCGCCTGCCAGTTCGGAGATGCGCGCCCGGTAGGCGCGTGGGGAAAGCCCCGCCTCCGCCTTGAACTTGCGGGTGAACGCGCTCTGGTCGCTGAAGCCGCAGGCCTGGCCGATGCTGGCGATGCTGTCGTTGCCATGCAGCAGATGCATGGCCATCTGGATACGCAACCGGGTAAGTACCTGCTGCGGGGTCATCTGGAACACCTTGCGGAAGCTGCGCTCCAGTTTGGACAGCGAGAACCCGGTGATGTCCAGCAGGGTCTGCATGCGCACGTTCTCGGCGTAATGCGCATTGAGGTGGGCCAGCGCCAGTCGCAGGTGCTCGTACTGCGCGCCCAGGCTGTGCTTCTGCCCCAGGTCGCGTGAAATGCCGATCAGCCCCTTGATCTCTCCTTCCACGACCAACGGACGCTTGCAGGTCAGGCACCAGCCCGGTTCCCGGTTGGCGAACAGGTGCAGTTCCATCAGGTTTTCGATCACCGCCCCGGCGATCACCCGGGCATCCTGGTCGGCGTAGTCCGCGCTCAAGCCGGTGGGATAGATTTCCGCCGCCGTCCGACCGATCACGTCCTTGCGCGATTTCAACCCGAGCCGGCGCAGCATGGTCTGGTTGATGTGGGTGTAACGCCCCTCGCGGTCCTTCATGAAGAACAGCACGTCCGGAATGGCGTCGAACAGGGCTTCGATGTCGGCAGGTTCAACACGCATGCCCACAGCATAGCCGACCGCCGTTTTGCCTGCGCGCTCACCTGCACGGGACCGTGGATTAACACATCACCGGCCACAGTCGAACAGAGACCCCCCGCCAATCCACCAGGAGATCCTTCGATGGCCGCCAGCAAGCCCTCCGGCAAGCGCGCACCCGCCCAGCCCACGTCCGCACCGTCGTCCAGCGAGGCGCTGGAACAGCGCGGCCAGGGCGATGAACTGCACCAGCTGGCCGGTGGCTCCCACCCGGTACTCACCAGCAACCAGGGCATTCCGGTTTCCGACAACCAGAACTCGCTGCGTGCAGGGCCGCGTGGCCCCAGCCTGCTGGAAGACTTCCTGCTGCGCGAGAAGATCACCCACTTCGACCACGAACGGATCCCGGAGCGCATCGTGCATGCGCGCGGCAGCGCCGCCCATGGCTACTTCGAGCTGACCCGTTCGCTGGGCAAATTCACCCGTGCGAAGGTGCTGACCGAAGTCGGCGTCAAGACGCCGGTGTTCACCCGCTTTTCCACCGTGGCCGGCGGTGCCGGTTCGGTCGACACCCCGCGCGACGTGCGCGGATTCGCGGTCAAGTTCTATACCACCGAAGGCAACTGGGACCTGGTAGGCAACAACATCCCGGTGTTCTTCATCCAGGATGCGCTGAAGTTCCCGGACCTGATCCACGCAGTGAAGATGGAGCCGGACCGCGCCTTCCCGCAGGCCGCCAGCGCGCACGATACGTTCTGGGATTTCGTGTCCCTGATGCCCGAATCCATGCACATGATCATGTGGGCGATGAGCGATCGCACCATTCCGCGCTCGCTGCGCATGATCGAAGGCTTCGGCATCCACAGCTTCCGCCTGCTCGACGACGCCGGCAATTCCACCTTCGTCAAGTTCCATTGGCGGCCCAAGCTGGGGCTGCAGTCGACGGTATGGGACGAGGCGCTGAAACTGCAGGGCGCTGACAATGATTTCCAGCGCCGCGACCTGTTCGAGGCCATCCAGCGTGGCGACTTCCCCGAATGGGAACTGGCCGTGCAGCTGTTCACCGAAGAAGAGGCCGAACAGTTCCCGTTCGACCACCTGGACCCGACCAAGATCGTCCCCGAATCGCTGGTTCCGCTGCAGGTGATCGGCCGGATGGTACTGGACCGCTGGCCGGACAACTTCTTCGCCGAAACCGAACAGGTAGCGTACTGCCCGGCCAACGTGCCGCCCGGCATCGATTTCAGCAACGACCCGCTGCTGCAGGGGCGTTTGTTCTCTTACCTGGATACCCAGCTGATCCGCCTGGGCGGGCCGAACTTCCACCAGATACCGGTCAATGCACCGAAGTGCCCGTTCGCCAACCACCAGCGCGACGGCCACATGCAGATGCAGGTGCCCAAGGGCCGGGTGGCGTATGACCCCAGTTCGCTGGAAGCCGACACCCCGCGCGAGACGCCGGCCGGTTTCCGCAGCCATGCCACCGTCGATGACGGGCGCAAGGGCCGCACCCGCGCCGAGAGTTTCTCCGACCACTTCAGCCAGGCACGGATGTTCTTCCGCAGCCTGGAAAAGCCGGAGCAGGCCCACCTCGCTTCTGCGCTGGTGTTTGAACTGTCCAAGGTGGAAACCGCCGCAGTGCGCGAGCGCACCGTCGGCCAGCTGCGCAATATCGATGACAGCCTGGCCCAGCGCGTGGCCGACGGCCTGGGCATGGCCGCGCTGCCGGACCCGGTGCCTGCCGCCGTGCCCGCGCAGGACCTGCCCAACGCCCCGGAAGTGCGCACCATCGGGCGCGGCAAGGACAGCCTGCAGGGCCGCTGCATCGGCATCCTGTTCGACGAAGGATCCGACGCCGGCGTGATTGCCGGGCTGCGCAAGGCCGCGCAGAAAGCCGGCGCGGATGTGAAGCTGGTCGCGCCCAAGCTGGGCGGCGGCGTGCTCAGCGACGGCAAGCGCCAGGCCGCGGATGGACAACTGGCGGGTACGCCCTCGGTGGTCTTCGATGCAGTCGCTGTGGTGCTGACTGCAGATGCGGGCAAGGCGCTGTCCAAGGAGTCGGCCGCGATCGATTTCGTCAGCAACGCGTGGGCGCACCTGAAGGCGATCGGCCACGATGACGGCGCCAAGGCGCTGCTGAAGGCCGCCGGCGTCGGCAATGATCCCGGCATCGTGGGCGCCGCGGACGCGCAGGCATTCATCCGCGCGGCCGCGCTCCGCCAGTGGGCACGCGAACCGAAACTGCGCCTGCTCGCCTGACAGCGGGCTGCACCCGGCGGTTACATGGGTGGGTGACGACCGTTGGTCGTTACGCTCTACGCTCTCAGCGCGGAGCTGGCTTGCCCGCTCCGCGCCCCGGCGTAGCCACCTTCGCCGCCACCACTACCGCCTGCACCCGGCGAACCGCGGCGATCGGCACCGCTTCGGCCCGTCGCTGCGCCGGCCACCACAGGAAGACGAACGCGCTGCTGGTTCCCAGCAGTCTCGCCTGGCCCGGCAATGCCGCCGCGTCGCCGATCAAGTGCACGGTCACCGCATCACCGTCCCGGTGATCGCGGATGTCCGCGCCGCGCTGGGCCACGTAACCGGCCGCCGCCACCGCCATGAACAGGGTCACGGCCACGGTCATCGCGGTCAGCGGACGCATCCGCGTCGCCTCCCAGCTGGTGAACACCGAACGCCCCAGCAGCATCCGCCACGCCCGGTTGCGGCCGGCCAGCCGCGCCACGGTATCCGGATTGCGCAGGCGCAGCGTCTCCGGCCAGGTCACCAGCAGCACCAGCAACACGCCCAACACCAGCAGGCCGATGTATACCGGGTCGCGCACACCGGCGACGAGGAAATCGCTGGCCTGCAGGTAATCCAGGATCGACAGTCCGAAGCCACGGTAGAACCAGTAGCTGCACCACAGGCCGAGCGCGGAAACCAGCAGGTAGGCCGTGGTGAACAACAGCGCCGGCTCGCGCCGCATGCGGTGCGCGGCCCGCAGCACGAGGGAATCCTCATTGCCCTCCGAAACCGGTATCAACGACCAGTCGAACGCGCTGGGCCGACTGCCCGGCAGCCCGCCGGCAGGTACTGTGTTGTCATTGCTGTCCATGGCGTCCCCTTGTCGTGCGCCCAGCATCGGCGAAGACGCGCCGCAGCGGTAGTGTCGCGCGTGCTCGCCCCCCTCCCGTCGTCGAACACGCGCGGCGCTGCATCGTCCGCTCAGCCTCCCCTCAGCCTTTTCACGGTGGCTGCGCATGCCCCATGGGCATGGTGGACGCATTCGATCAAGGAGTTCCCGATGCTGCCCAAACGCCTGCCCCTCTCTTCCCTGCTGCTCGCCTGCCTGGGCCTGGCCGCCGCGCCGCTGGCCATGGCCCAGGCGCCTGCGCCTGCCGCCCCCGCGCAGGCGGCGGCCGGGCAACCGGTGAACATCGAACCGCGCTCGCCGCTGCACGCCCAGATCCTGCTGGACCGCGCGAACTTCTCGCCCGGCCAGATCGACGGCGAGGTCGGCTCGAACCAGCGCCGCGCGGTATCCGGTTTCCAGGCCGCGCGCGGACTGAAGGTCACCGGCGAACTGGACGAGGAGACCTGGCAGGCACTGCAGGCCGACAGCACCAACATGCTGGTGCGCTACACGCTCACCGCCGAAGACGTGGCCGGTCCGTTTCAGCCCACGCCGAAGGGGCCCGCCGCACAGGCACAGCTGAAAGCACTCGGATTCGGCTCGGTGGCTGAAGCACTGGGCGAACGCTTCCATGCTTCGCCCGACCTGCTCAAGGCACTCAATCCGGGCATGGACCTGGGCAAGGCCGGCACCACCATCCAGGTGCCCAACATCGGCGGCGGTGCACTGCCGAAGGCGGCCAAGGTGCTGATCGACAAATCCGATTCCACCCTGCAGTTGCTGGACGATCAAGGCAAGGTGCTGGCCCAGGTGCCGGTGTCTTCAGGCAGCCAGCACGATCCGCTGCCGATCGGCGAGTGGAAGATCCTCGGCGTTGCCCGTGACCCGACCTTCCATTACAACCCCAAGCTGTTCTGGGATGCGAAGAAGAGCGACAGCAAGCAGACCCTGCCGCCGGGCCCGAACAATCCGGTCGGCGTGGTATGGATCGACATCTCCAAGCCGCACTATGGCCTGCACGGCACGCCCGAGCCGGGCCACGTGGGCAAGACCGAATCGCATGGCTGCGTGCGCATGACCAACTGGGATGCGCTGCGCGTGGCCGATGCGGTGGGACCCTCGCTGACCGTAGTGATGCAGGAGTAAGCCGATGCGCGTGATGCCGTTGATCGCAGTGGGACTGGTGGTGGGAATCGGTGCTGGCTGGTGGCTGTTCGGCCAGCACGGCCAGGCGGTGGATATCGCGCCGGTGGATCCGGCGTCGGTGATTGCCGTGCCGGGTGAACCGGCGCCGTCGCCATCGGTGACGCCAGAAGCGGTGTCCGGACCGTCGCCTTCATCGCTGCAGGTGACGGCCGCGGCGCCCACCCTGCCGGCCGCGCCGGTCGCCACGCCTGTCGTCGCGCCCGCCGGCAGTGGGCTGCTGTTGCCAGTGCAGGGAATCGCAGCATCGCAGCTGCAGGACACCTTTACCGATGCGCGCAGCGAAGGCCGGGTGCACGATGCCATCGACATCATGGCGGCCGAAGGCACGCCGGTGTTGGCGGTGGCGGACGGCCATGTCGAGAAGCTGTTCGACAGCGACAAGGGCGGGTTGACGATGTACCAGTTCGATCCCGATGGCGTGCACTGCTATTACTACGCGCATCTGCAGCGCTATGCCGACGGGCTGGCGGAGAAGAAGCAGATCAAGCGGGGTGAGGTGATCGGCTACGTCGGCAGCACCGGCAATGCGAATCCGGAAGCGCCGCACCTGCACTTTGAAGTGCACGTGCTGGGGCCGGAAAAGCAGTGGTGGAAGGGGGAGTCGATCAACCCGTATCCGCTGCTGACGGGGCGGTAACCGGCCGCTGCGCTCGCCGACCATGGGCCGGCGCTACCGTGGTGGCATGGGTCTGGTAGCGCCGAGCCATGCTCGGCGGGAACCGAAAACGCGCATTACACCGTCAGTTCACCATTATCTTCGCCGTCCCACCACGCGATGCGCGAGGCACGCACGTGCAGCAGCACGATGCCGGGCGTATCGATGCCCTGCTCGAACCAGCGCTCCAGATCCTTGACCCAATGCTCGGCGAAGGTCGCCTTGTCGGTATGCAGGTGGCAATGCCCCTGCACCGCGACGAAGATCGGCGGCTTGCCCAGCAATGACTTGGCACCGGTGAAGGACAGGCCGACCTTCGGGTCGCGGCGGATGTCGGCCACCATGCGGGTGTTTTCAAAGGTGAAGAACCAGCTGTCGCCATCGTAGTCCACGTCACCGTTGTTGCTCATCGGCCGCGCCGCTTGCTCGCCGCCGTCGGTGGTGGTCTGCAGCATGACGAAGTCAATGTCGGCCATTTTTTTGGCCAGGTCCTGCAGGGTGTAGGCGCTCATCGGTGATTCCTGGTTGGTGATGCGCCGAGGGTGAAGCGGCCGCGGTAAATGCACCGTGTAGGGCCAGCGAGGGCGATGTGCAGTGTCGCCGATGAGGGCATGCAGTTGCGTGCCCGGGGGGAGAAAACACCCATGGTTCTCCGCCGCCCCCGTGGGGCAACAACAGACTGACTTCGATAAAGCGTTACAGGATGCCAGTCCCGGCGTGTGCTGTTGCACCCGCCCGCGCATCCTCGAGGCGGTGGCACGCTAGCCATATGGGCAAATGTGTAGAACACCTGCAGGCAAGCGCTGGCGTCTCGAATGCCGTCACGACGTGTCCTGACGGCGTCGCCGACACATGAGTCTTCCGTGCGCGAGGTCACACCTCGCTCCAGTCATCTGGTCACAGACTCACAGTTGCGCACACCATGTGCGCGAATTCTGGAGGAGTTGATGACAATTACAGCCACGTCATGTGTGACCGCCCTGCTTCTCACCGCAAGCGTGCTTGCAACCAGTACGAGTGCACATAGCGCCACCGCCAGCCAGAATCCCGGGGTGGCGGCCTGCTCGGCCGCGTTTTCACAATCGCCCGCCAGTCAATCCTGCGTCTCGCGAGGCATCGGCGGGAGGAACGACGGATACTGCGCGATCAGGGCCTTGTGCACCACAGCCGATGGCTCGCCAAGTCCCTCAACCGGCGCATTCTCGCTGACGGAGATGGCGACACTGCACAACTGCGATGGAAAGCTGAGGGCTGGCGGCTGCTGATTGCCCCGCCCAATGCGGTGAGCCCCGCAGATGCGGGGCTCACC
This sequence comes from Stenotrophomonas chelatiphaga, assembly GCF_032054965.1. Taxonomy (NCBI): domain Bacteria; kingdom Pseudomonadati; phylum Pseudomonadota; class Gammaproteobacteria; order Lysobacterales; family Lysobacteraceae; genus Stenotrophomonas; species Stenotrophomonas chelatiphaga. Next base: position 29,605 of record NZ_DAMBRS010000010.1, read on the forward strand.
GGGTATGCGCTGATGCTCGCTCTGGATCAGGCGAACGGGTCCTGCAGGACCATGGTGTGGTCACGGTCCGGACCGGTCGACACGATGCTGATCGGGCAACCGGCCAGCTCTTCCAGCGACCGCAGGTAGGCGCGTGCGGCCGGCGGCAGGTCGTCCCAGTTGGTGATGCCGTGGGTGTTCTCGGTCCAACCCGGGAACTCCAGGTACACGGGGGTGCACTCTTCCCAGCCCTGGCCATCCAGCGGGGCGTATTCGGTGCGCTTGCCACGGTATTCGTAGGCGATGCAGATCTTCAGCTTTTCCATGCCGTCCAGCACGTCCAGCTTGGTGATGCACAGGCCGCTGATGCCGTTGATCGCCACCGCGCGCTTCAGCGCCACGATGTCCATCCAGCCGCAACGACGTGGGCGACCGGTGGACGCACCGTACTCGGCGCCACGGTCACGGATGCCCTGGCCGATTTCATCGTCCAGTTCGGTCGGGAACGGACCACCGCCGACGCGCGTGGCGTACGCCTTGGCGATACCCAGCACGTAATCGATGGAATCGGCGCCCACGCCGGCGCCGGCCAGCGCCCCACCGACGGTGGTGTTGGAGCTGGTGACGTACGGGTAGGTGCCGTGGTCGATGTCCAGCAGCGCGCCCTGCGCCCCTTCGAACAACACCCGCTTACCCTGCTTGCGCAGGTCGTGCAGGATGCCGGCCACGTCGGACTTCATCGGCTGCACGTACTCGCCGAAGGCCAGTGCCTCGTCGAAGGTCTGCTGGAAATCGACCGCATCGGTGCCCAGGTACTTGGTCAGCACGAAGTTGTGGTAATCCAGCGCGGTGCGCAGCAGTTCTTCCAGCTGCGCCGGGTAATGCAGGTCGGCGATGCGGATGCCGCGACGCGCCACCTTGTCTTCGTACGCCGGGCCGATGCCACGGCCGGTGGTGCCGATCGCCTTGCCGCCGGCAGCGCGTTCGCGCGCCTGGTCCAGGGCGATGTGGTACGGCATGATCAGCGGCGCGGCCGGGGAGATCTTCAGGCGCGAACGCACTTCCACGCCGGAGGTTTCCAGCTCGGCGATTTCCTTCTGCAGCGCGGCCGGCGAGATCACCACGCCGTTGCCGATCAGGCACAGCGCATCGGCGCGCAGGATGCCCGACGGAATCAGGTGCAGGACGGTCTTCTTGCCATTGATGACCAGCGTGTGGCCGGCATTGTGGCCCCCCTGGAAACGCACTACGGCACCGATTTCCTCGGTGAGCAGATCGACGATCTTGCCCTTGCCTTCATCGCCCCACTGGGCACCAAGCACTACGACAGACTGACCCATGACGGGCTCCTCGAATTGTGTGCGGCCATCGGGGCCGCGGACGGGTAAACCGTGGCGAGGCTGGCCAGCGCGGGGTGGCGGCTCCAACGGGGAGGCGCCGGCGATGGAGGGCCCGGACACGGAAAAAGCCGAACGGGAGGCCCGTCCGGCTTTTGTGCATTATCCGGGTTTCGGCAGCCGGCGGCTACCGCTGGCCGACGCTCCGTTCAGATCAGGTCGCGGAAAGGCGCCGTCGGTCGGGGTCTGCAGTCGAACGCCTGCTCGTAGCCCTCCACCATCGGCGGCAATTGGGCACGCAGCGGCCCTGGGGGATGTTCATCCCCAAGCCGCTGGCGCAGTTGGCCTGGTGTCATGTGCGCGGCATGGGTCTGCACCGCAGCGCGGAAGAACGCGGCGTCATCATGTGGGCGCCCTGCTGCGGCGGCCTCGGCCCGGCTGGCCAGCAACGCGGCGCGGATGCCGCGGAGGTCGGCCAGCGCTTCGTTGGCGGTGACCTTCGGGTCAAGCCGCACCGTACCGCTGCGGACATCACCGATGCGCTGCGCAACTGCGTCCTGCCTACGTGCCAGCAATGCCTTGCCCAGATCATCCAATCCGGTGATGTCAGCCACCCAATGAGCGACCTCATGGCCCAGCACGCTGCCCAGCAGCCCCCACCAGCCCTCCGGCTCCCCCCCGGCGATCCGCTGCGCGACATCCAGCAAGGCCAGCGATACGCTGATGGTGCCCGGCACGAAGCCAGCACCTGCGAACGGGACATGGCTCGCCGCAGGCGGCATGACCGATCCATGGCCCGCATTCACGGCCGCCACCGCGTTCACGGCGGCGCTGGCACGCAGCGCCTGAAGGTTGGCCAGCAGCGGCGCAGTGGCCGACGTGCCGGTCCAGCCCTCGGCGCGGCCGCCGTGCGTGGTATCCAGGCGGAGCGCCAGCAGCATCGCGCGCATCCGTTGCTGGTCGGCGGCTCCCAATCCTGACGCGGCCACGGCATCCACGAATGCCTCACGTACCCCGTCGAAGGTCGTCTGCCCCCGCGCCACGAGCGACGGCTCCAGGGTGGCGGCGTACACCGACTGCAGCGCCGCGCTGCCGGCTTCCTCGCTGTCGATCTTCCGTAGCACGCTGCCTGCGGTGCGTGGCCCCTGGATGGTGTCCTGCGCATTGCGCGCTTCCTGCAGCCAGACAAAGGCTTGCCAGGCCGCTACGTCGTGGCGTGGCAGCAGTGCAGCCAGTTGTTCAAAGAAGCCGGTGGTCAGGAACAACCGAGTGTCTGGCAGCAGTCCCAGCCCGGACCAGATGCGCGCCCAGGGCAGTGCGGGCACCAGCGCCTGCGCCTGCGCCAGGGTGCAACGGTCGAGATCGCTGCTGGCAGCTGCCATTACCGTCTCCATTGCCACCACGTCGGGCGCCTGCACGCGCGCGTCGGCAACCGGCATGCCGGCCTTCACCAGCAGTGCCTCGACCTCGGACCGGTAAGCCGCCACGGCTGACGGGTCGGCATCGCTTCGGTAGACACTGCGGTCCTTGAAAGGCAGCAGCGGCAGGTTGGCCGCCAGCACCCCGGTACCGCCGACGTCGTAGAGACCGATCAGCGATTCGCGCCCCCCCAGGGCGCCAGCAATGGCATGGTCCAGCGCCGCGTCAACGCTGGTCAACCGACGGAGCGCGTTGGCCTGGGGCGAAAAATCCGCCCAGTTGCCGGGCACGTCTGCGAAAGCACTGTGCCATGTGTCCCCCAGCGCCTGGCGTGCGGCACTGGCACCGGCCGGCACCGGTGCGGCGAGCAGCGTGGCCAGCCTGATCGCCAGTTCGTGTTGGGCTTCGGCGAACAGCGAGGGGGGCGGATCAGCGGGCGGATGGGCGATCCGCCACAGCCCGTTGAACGCCGCGTCGGGGTCGGTGCAGGGATCGGCGAACCACGCGGATAGAAGTTCGCCTGCCAGTTGGAGGGCGCCGGACTGGTCAGCCACGACGCCGGCTGAGCCGAAGGGTTCTGGCCAGTCAGGGGAGATCATGGCCGGGTTGAAACAGCGTGTCGGGCCTACTGCAGGAGCTACCGGCATCGGCCCTGCGGACAGTTCGTCAAGCGGGCGCAGCACGCTGCTGACGGCGAGCAGCCGCACCAGGTTGGCTTGCCAACCGCCCCGGGTAATGCCGACTGCGCGGCGGCCTGCAGGTGGATGGCCGGTCGGTGTCAGCGCCGGCAAGGAATCTGCGAAATTACGGATATCCAGCGGAAGCTGCGTGCCGGCGTTGTCGTCACGACTTGCAGGCGAAGTTGCCGGTCCGGTGGCATTGCGCGCCGCACCCTTCCAGCGAGCGTCGAATCGACCCATGGCAGCAACGGCCTGCGGTGCGGTGATCGGCATGCGATCTCTCCTTGACAGGCCATCAGCGACCTGATTCGACGTTAGACAGCACGTCGATGCACGGCAAATGGCAATCGCGTCAGCTCACTGGCAGAAATCGCTCAGTGCTTGGCCCACCACAGCAGGCTCAGGCCCGCCAGCAGCACCAGCCCCCCGAAGCTGCGCAGGGCGGGACTGGGCATGTCCAGCAAGCGTTCGGCCATGCGCTTCCACGCCAGTGGCGCGGCAAACATCAGCAGCCCTTCCAGCACCGCCACCAGGCACAGCGCGGCGAACAGATCTTTCATCCAACAGCTCCGCAAAAAGCACGGGGCCCGGACATGCCGGGCCCCGTGGGGAAACGACTGCGACTCAGCGGTCGCTCTTCAGGTACTGCAGGAACGGATCATTCTTGTCCAGCACGATCACGCCGTTGCCATCGGTCAACGAGTTCCGGTAGGCCTCCAGGCTGCGGGTGAACGCGAAGAACGACGGATCGGCCGAGCCGGCCTCGCCGTAGATGCGCGTTGCATCGGCGTCGCCCTCACCGCGCAGGCGCTGCGCATCGCGCTCGGCTTCGGCCACCAGCACCGTCGCCTCGCGGTCGGCCTGGGCACGGATGGTCAGCGACTGCTCCTCGCCTTCCGCACGCAGCTTGGCCGCTTCCTGCTTGCGCTGGGCGCGCATGCGCTCGTACACATCGTTGATCACCTGGCTGTCGGTCGGCAGGTCGATCTGCTTGATGCGCAGGTCGATGATCTGCATGCCCAGGCCCTTCACCGCTTCGTTGATGCCGGTCAGCTGGTCGGCGATCAGTTCGCTGCGGTCACCGGACACCAGCTCGGTCAGCGAACGCGAGTTGATCTGGTTGCGCAGCGAATCGGTGATGATCGGTGCCAGGCGGGCGTTGGCCACGCGCGGGTCGCCACCGGTGGCGCGGAAATAATCGCCCACGTTGGAGATGTAGCCGATGGCGAAGAAGTCGACGCTGACGTCCTTCTGTTCGGCGGTGAAGTAACGCGCCGGCGCGGTATCGAGCACCTGGAAGCGGCGATCGAACACGCGCACCGTTTCCACCAGCGGCACCTTGAAGTGCAGGCCCGGCTTGATGTCGGCGCGGACCACGCGGCCCAGGTTCAAGACCATGCCGGTCTGGTCCTCGCGGACCACGAACACCGACCCCAGCAGGCCGAACAGGATCACGACCACCAGGCCGATCCACAGTGAACTCCTCATTGGCTGCCCTCCTCACGGCCGCTCGGTCGTCCCGTCGGGCGGCCTGTCGGCCGGCCTGCATCACGCGGGGTGGGGCTTGCACTGCCGGTCACGGCAGGCAGCACGACATCCGGATTGGACAATGGCAGCTGCGCTGCACCGGTCGGGCGGGTTTCGCCCGGGAACGGCACGTACAGGACCTGGCGGCTGTCGCCACCGATCACCTTGCGGTTTTCGGCCAGCACCTGTTCGACCGTTTCCAGCCACAGGCGCTTGCGGGTCACGTCCGGCGCATTCTTGTACTGCTGCTGCAGCAGCGTGAAGCGCTGGGCATCACCTTCGGCGCGCGACACCACGGCCGCCTTGTAGCCTTCGGCGGTGGTACGGGTACGGGCGGACTGGCCGCGCGCTTCCGGAACCACCTTGGCCGCGTAGGCCTGCGCTTCGTTGATCAGGCGTTCCTTGACCTGCTGCGCACCGTTGACCTCGTCGAAGGCCGGCTTCACTTCTTCCGGCGGACGCGCATCGGGCAGGGTCAGGCCGGTCACGGTGACACCGGTGCGATACGCGCCCAGCAGGGTCTGCAGGCGGGTTTCGGCGGCGGTCGCCAGCGGGCCACGGTTGTTGAGCACCGAGTTCAGGTCGGCACGGCCGACTTCTTCGCGCACCGCGCTCTGCGCCGACTGCTCCAGCACCTGGTTGGCATCGTAGGTACCGAACAGGAACAGGCGCGGATCGTCGATGCGGTACTGCACGTTGAGCGAGACGTTGACGATGTTCTCGTCACGGGTCAGCACCGGCACCGAGACCGAGAACGTCTTGATTTCCGTGGCGTTGACCTTGGTCACCGACTCGATCGGCCAGGGCAGCTTGAAGCTGGGGCCCGGCTGCAGGATGCGCGAGAACTGGCCGAAGCGCAGGACCACGCCACGCTGCTGTTCGCCGATCAGCTGGAAGCTGGAAAACAGCAGCAGCAGGACCGCCGCGATGGCGATCCAGCGGACGATGCCGCCATCGAACATTTCCTTCAACGGCCCCGGGAACCCACCCCAGCCACCACCAAATCCGCCGCCGCGGGGCTTGGAAGGCCCCCGCCGGTTGTCTTCGGGACGGTGTCCGTCCCTGTTGCCGCCGGGTGTATTCCAGGCCATGCACGCTCCATCTGAATTGGGCCGCGCCACGGGCCCTTCCCGTGACACCAGCCTTGTACCGGTTTCCCTGATTCTACAAGATGGGGCGGACCAGAAGGATTGGAAGGGGGTAAGGTGATATTTCCCCGTCAGCGAGCGTTCCAATGTCCCTGCCCGACAGCTTCAGCGCCTTCCGCATCCACAAGGACGACCACGGCCACCGCAGCGGCCTGGAGCCCCTGCAGGTGGACGATCTTTCCCCCGGGCAGGTGCTGGTCCGCGCGCAGTGGTCGTCGGTCAACTACAAGGACGCCCTGGCCGGAACCGGCCGCGGCCGCATCCTGCGGCGGTTTCCGCTGGTCGGTGGGATCGACGTGGCGGGCGAGGTGGTCGCTTCGACCGACCCCGCCTGGCGCGAAGGCGATGCGGTGCTGGCCACCGGCTGCGGCCTGAGCGAGACCCGCGACGGCGGCTACAGCCAGTACGTGCGGCTGGAATCGAGCGCGGTCATTGCCCAGCCGCCCGGACTGACCCCGCGCGAGGCGATGGTGCTGGGCACCGCCGGCTTCACCGCCGCGCTGGCGCTGCTGCGCATGCAGGACAACCGCCTGACGCCCGATCACGGGCCGCTGGCGGTAACCGGCGCCAGCGGTGGAGTCGGCAGTCTGGCGGTGGATATCTTCAGCCGCGCCGGCTATGCCGTGCATGCGGTGAGCGGCAAGCCGGAGCAGGCCGACTGGCTGCGCGCGATCGGGGCCAGCGAGGTGCTGCCGCGCGAGGTGCTGGCCGATACCGCGCCGCTGCAGTCGGCACGCTTCGGCGGTGGCCTGGACAACGCAGGTGGCCCGATGCTGGCCAGCCTGCTGGCACAGACCGTGGGCTACGGCAGCGTGGTCAGCGCGGGACTGGCCGCCGAGCCGACCCTGGACATGACCGTGATGCCGTTCATCCTGCGCGGCGTATCGCTGCTCGGCGTGTCCTCGGCCAGCGCACCGCGGACGCTGCGCGAGCAGGTCTGGGAACGGCTGGGCAGCGACTGGAAGCCGGCGCACCTGCAGCAGATATGCACGCGGGAAATCGGGCTTGCCGAGCTGCCGCCGGTCTTTGAAAGCATGCTTTCGGGCGGGGCGCGCGGGCGTACCGTGGTGCGGATCGACTGAACGTCGCAGGCGGGCGACGGACGGCACGTTGTCGCCTTCTCCCCAAGGCGAGCGGCACACTACACTGCGGCATCACCTGGGGAGCAACATGGCACGCATCCTGATCGTCGACGATTCACCATCGCAGCTGTTGGGGATACAGCGCATCGTCGAGAAGCTGGGTCACCAGATCCTGACCGCCACGGATGGGGCGGCCGGCGTGGAAACCGCGCGCGCCGAGCTGCCGGACCTGGTGCTGATGGACGTGGTGATGCCCAACCTCAACGGCTTCCAGGCCACCCGCACGCTGGCCCGCGATGAAACCACCCGCCACATTCCGGTGATCCTGGTGACCACCAAGGACCAGGACACCGACCGCATGTGGGGCATGCGCCAGGGCGCGAAGGCGTACATCACCAAGCCGTTTTCCGAAGACGAACTGTCCGAGGTGCTGGAGCGCGTGTTCGCCGGCCAGCCCTGACCGGGGGTTGGTCGAACGGGTGGAACTCCCTCGCGGGTGGATGTTGTCTGAAGCTGCAGCTGGAGGTGGCCGGGCGGGGAGGCTATGCGGGGCACGCGCAAGTACGTCCATGCAGCTCTTCGCGGCTCCTGCCGCTCAAGGCCCCGCATAGCCTCCCCGCCCGCCCCCCTGACAGGTGCCGGTGGCCACCACCCGCGCAATGAAAATAAAAGAGCAAAGGCAGGGGGCATCTTCCTCCCACCCCTCCCTCCCACCGCCTTGTCCATGGCCACCATGGACCTGTCGAAGGTGGGGCGGGGTGGCTGTGCAGGACCGTCTTTTCGCATGGATGCGAAAAGCGAGCCTCCATGGACGGATTCACGGCGTGTCCTGCACAGCCACCCCGCCCCGCCAACACAACAGCCCTGCAGCTTTTGCCGTTGACGTCAGCTTTTGACGTTGCCTGCGCTTCAAGCCGTGCGCAGCACAACAAACCCCCTCAGATCGACTCGCCGAACGCCTTGGCCAGGTTGCGGTAGGCCTCGGCCTGGGCCTCATCGTTGGCCGCCGGCGCCACGATCTCCAGTTCCACGATCTGGTCGCCGTCCGGGTTGCCCGGCAAGCCACGGCCGCGCAGGCGCAGCCTGCGCCCGGCATCGGACCCTGCGGCCACCTTCAGTTCCACCGCACCGCCCAACGTCGGCACGCTGATGCTGGTGCCCAGCGCCGCCTGCCACGGCGTCACCTGCAGGGTGTACAGGATGTTGCGACCGTCCACCTCGAACTGCGGGTGCGCGGCATATTCCACTTCCAGCAGCAGGTTGCCACCATCCGTGCCCTGCCCGCCCAGCCGGATCACCTGGCCCGGCTTGATGCCCTTCGGCACGCGCACGTCCAGCTGGCGGCCGTTGACCGTGATCCGCAGCGTATCGCCGTTGTAGGCCGCTTCCAGCGGCACCGAAAGCTTGGCCCGGGTGTCGCGCTGCGGGGCGTGGCCACCGCTGCTGAAGCCAGGACCGGGGCCGCGCCCGGCCGCGCCACGCTGGCGCGCGAACAGGCTCTCGAAGAAATCGCTGAAGCCGCCGTTGGCACCGCCTGCGCCGCCACCGAACACCTCCTCGAAATCGAAGCCACCGCCCCCGCCGTAGTTGGGCGGGACATTGAACTCCTCGCCCGGCCGGTACCCCTGGGCCTTCAACTGGTCATACGCCGCGCGCTTCTGCGGGTCGCGCAGCGCTTCGTACGCCTCGTTGATGCCCTTGAATTTTTCTTCCGCGCCGGCTTCCTTGCTGACATCCGGGTGGTACTTGCGCGCCAGCCGCCGGTAAGCGGTCTTGATTTCAGCGTCGCCCGCGCTGGGCTCCACGCCCAGCGTGGCGTAGTAATCCTTGAATTCCATCGTTCTACCTCGAGTGATCCGTCGGCACCGGGGGCGCCAACCCGCGCCTATTCTAGCGGCTGCCGTGTGCAGGCCCGGACGTTGCCGTCCCCCGTCGCCTGCCAGATCGGGCGTGCACGCGGGATTTTCAATCCGTTGACGCGGCCATCCCATCTCCGTGCCTACGCTGCCCGCTTACCAGGAGCCCCCCATGAGCATCCAAGCCGGCGACCCGATCCCGGAAGTCACCCTGAAACGGATCCGCGACGGCGTGGAGACGGTCGACACCAAGGCCTTGTTCGACGGCCGCAAGGCCGTGCTGTTCGCCGTGCCCGGTGCGTTCACCCCCACCTGCTCGGCCAGCCACCTGCCCGGGTTCATCGAACACTTCGCCGCATTCCGCCAGCGCGGCATCGAGGTGTACTGCGTGGCGGTCAACGACCCGTTCGTGATGAAGGCCTGGGGCGAAAGCCAGCACGTGCCCGACGGACTGCTGATGCTGTCCGACGGCAACGGCGAACTGGCCCGCGCGCTCGGCCTGGAAATCGACGCCAGCGCGTCCGGCATGGGCATGCGCTCGCGTCGTTTCGCCCTGTACGTGGACAACGGCACGGTGCGCGAGGCCTGGATCGACGCCCCCGGCAAGTTCGAGGTGTCATCGGCCGAGCATGTACTGGCGCACCTGCCGCACTGATCAATGTAGTACCGCAACCCACGATAACGAAGGAGAAAAGGCCAGCCATGTCAAAGCCAGCCAAGCACCCCCACCCCGCCCATCCCGCCGGCATCAGCGATCGCCAGACCCTGCGCGACAACGCCCGGCGCAATATCGAAGATGGCGCGATCACCGATACCTACAACGCCGACCGCAAGGCGGTCATCCAGCTGCTCAACGATGCACTGGCCACCGAATACGTGTGCGTGCTGCGCTACTACCGCCACTACTACATGGCCAAGGGCATGCTCGCCGACGCGGTCAAGGCCGAGTTCCTGGAACACGCGCAGCAGGAACAGGCGCATGCCGGCAAGCTGGCCGAACGCATCGTGCAGCTCGGCGGCGAGCCGGACTTCAACCCGGACACCCTGACCGCACGCTCGCACGCCGAGTACAAGGAAGGCAGTGACCTGCGTGACATGGTGCGCGAGAACCTCATCGCCGAACGCATCGCCATCGACAGCTACCGCGAGATGATCAATTTCGTCGGCGACAAGGACACCACCACCAAGCGCATCCTGGAAGAGATCCTGGCCCAGGAGGAAGAGCACGCCGACGAGTTCGCCGACCTGCTGGATGGCTGGATCGGCAAGTAAGCCGACTCAGCGCACCACGTTGAACCGCACCTGGGTCCAAGCCCCATCGCTGGCCAGTGCGGTCAACGTGTGCCGTCCTGGCTGTTCGAAGCGCTGGCTGAACGGCTGGGCGCCGCGGGTGCGGGCGATCCAGCGGCCGTCCAGCAGCCAGTCGATGTCATGCTCGCTGCCGAGCGCACGCAGCTGCAGGCGCACGCCGTCGACGGCCCCCGGCGCACGCGCCAACGACGCCCCGTCGTTGAGCCCGTCGATGTGCAGGGCGATGCTGGCCTGGCGTCCGTCGTCGCGACAATCCGGTGCCAGCGCGGGCAGCTGCGAGGCAGCCCGTGCCGCCTGCGGCAGCCACGGCGCCAGCAGCGCCGGCCAGCGCGCGACTTCGCGGTCTTCCGCCTGGTGCGGCGCGCTGCAGTCGGCGGACAGTCGCAGGCCGCTTTGCAGATCAGCCTGGTAGCGCTGCCGGCCCGGCTGCCAGCGCCGCGCATCGCGCTCGGCGAAGGTGGGGGGCACGCTGCCATCAAGCAACCATGCACTCAGCCGGCGCTGACACAATCCCGCCGGCAGCTCGCTGGCGAGTTCCCCGGTGGGCCAGCACACGTCCGCCTGGGTGACACTGGCCGGACGCGGCGGCGCGGCGCTGGCACGGCCCTGGCGCGGCAGGCTGTCGACCACCTCGAACATCAGCGGCAGTGCCGTCACCGCCCCGTACTGTCCCGGCAATGGCGTGCCGTCCGGCCGCCCTACCCAGACCCCCACGGTGTACTGGCGCGTGCTGCCGATCGCCCACGCGTCGCGGTAGCCGTAGCTGGTGCCGGTCTTCCACGCGACCCGCGGCCGGCCGCCGAGGTCGAAGGTATCGATACCCTGCCCCGGGCGCGGATTGGCTTCGAGCATCTCGCGCACGATCCACGCCGCGCCCGGAGACACCAGCCGGCGATCCAGCACGGGATCCGCATCGGTATAGCGCACGCGACCGGCGATGCCATCGCGGTTCAACGCAGCGAAGGCACCGACCAGGTCCTCCAGCCGCGCTCCGGTGCCGCCCAGGATCAGCGACAGGTTGGGTGAGCTTCCACGTGGAAAGCGCAGCTGGATCCCGGCATGCGACAGGCGCGCGGCGAAGCGCGCCGGCCCGACCCGGTCCAGCAGGTCCACCGAAGGCACGTTGAGCGACAGGCGCAGTGCGGTGGCCGCGCTCACCGGACCATTGAAAGCCTCGTCGAAATTGCCCGGGCGGTAGCCACCGAAGCTCTGCGGCGCATCCACCAGCAGGCTCTCCGAGTGGATCAGGCCGTCATCCAGCGCCATGGCGTACAGGAAGGGCTTGAGCGTGGAACCCGGCGAACGCCATGCCTGCACCATGTCCACGTGGCCCAGCCGCTGGCGGTCGCCGAAGTTCAGCGTGCCGACGTAGGCGCGTGCCTGCAGGGTCTGGTTGTCGACCACCAGCAGCGCCGCCGACGTCCGCTCGGGCAGCGTGGAGAAGTAGCTGGAAAGCCGGCCCTCCAGCGTGCGCTGCAGGTCGATGTCGATGCTGCTTTCGATGCGTGGCTGCCCGGGTTGCGCGGCATGCAGGCGCTGCGCCAGCAAGGCGGCATGCAGGGGTGGACGCAGCGAACGGGTGACCACCGTTTCCACGCGTGCATCTTCCACCGCGTCGGCGGACCAGCGCCCCAGCGAAGCCATCCGTGCCAGCACCTTGTCACGCGCCTGCTGCGCTGCCTGCGGATGGCGGTCCGGACGCAGCCGGCTGGGCGCCTGCGGCAGCACCGCCAGCAGCGCGGCCTCGGCATGCGACAGCTGCGCCGCCGGTTTGCCCAGGTAGGCCCAGCTGGCCGCTTCAACGCCCTCGATGGTGCCGCCGTAGGGCGCGCGCTCCAGGTACAGGGTCAGGATCTCGCGCTTGGAAAGGTGCGCTTCCAGCTGCAGCGCGCGCAGCATCTGCTTGGCTTTGCCCCAGGGCGTGCGCGTATGCGGGTCAAGGATGCGCGCCACCTGCATGGTCAGCGTCGAGCCGCCCGACACGATGCGCCCCTGCCCCAGCATCTGCGTGCTGGCGCGCAGCAGCGCGACCGGGTTGATGCCGGGATGGCGCCAGAACCAGCGGTCCTCGTAGCCCAGCAGGGCCTGCAGGTACAACGGGGAGACCTGGTCGACCGAAGCCGGGTAGCGCCACACGCCTTCGGCATCGGCGAACGCGCGCAGCGGGCTGCCGTCGCGCGCGACGACCAGCGTGCTGGTATCGCGCTGCTTCGGCAACGGCGGCGGGAACGCCAGGTCCAGCAGCAGCACCGCCAACAGCAGCGCCACGCTGCCCCAGCGCAGCCACGGCCATAGCGGCCGCAGGCTGCGCCGCAACCGGCGCAGGCCGCGTTTGATCACCGGCGGCCCCGTGGGCAGGCCGCAGCGTGGCGGCCCGCCCGCCGGCTCACGGTTGCACCACCGTGATCGTGCTGGGGTTGCTGCGGCCGACACCGCGCAGCTGCGGTCGGTACATGTCTTCAACCAGCGACGGCGGCACCGTGTAGGTGCCCGGAGTGACCGCGCGCACCAGGTAGAACAGCGTCGCCTTGCTGCCACGCGACAGGTTCAGTGCCGCCACGTAGCGGTCATCGCGGAACTCCTCGTGCTTGACGTCGGCCGCATCACCGCGTGCGCTGATGCCGATGCCGTCCACCACCACGTCGGCCCACTGCTTGGCATCACCGAGGTTGAAATTCTCGATCTCCAGCCCGGCCGGCAGCAGGTCGGTCAGCAGGGCATCGGGCATGCTGCTGTCCGGGGTGACGGTGACGCGCACGATCAGCGCCTCGCCTTCCTTCAACGGGCGCGGCGTCCACGGCTTGCCGTCGGTGCCGAACCAGCTGCGCTCCACCCCGATCACGCTGTTGTCCGGCGCCGGCGCGGTGCGCGGAATACCCGCCACGTCGATGCTGGCGAACATCGGCGGCTCACCGGTGGGCGCAAAGCGCACGCCACTGACCAGCTGCGCGGCGTCGAAGCCGCGGCCGAACAGGCGACGCTCCCCGATGCTTTCGGTCTGCGCACCGATCACCAGCTCACCGGCAACCAGCTTCTTCTGGTTCGCGGCCAGCGCCTTGCCCAGGCGGGCGATGGCCACTTGTTCCTGGGTGCTCAGCCACATCCAGCCACGGTTGCGTCGGGTATCCAGCTCACGCCCGAGGTCCACCGAACGCGCATCCCAGGCCGGCTTGGCCAGGTTGTGCTCGTGGGTCAGCGCGATCATCAGCGCGTCATCGCGGATCGCGCTGCCGTAGTCACCGAAGTACGACGGCCGTTCGCTGCTCGGCTTGGCGAAGCCGGCCGCGATGGCCGCTTCACCGCGCTTGCGATCACCCTGCAGCGACAACGCCACGCCCAGGTGCACCAGCGGCAGGCCACCGATGGCCTTGGCCCGTTCGTTGTCATACAGCGTGCGCAGGGTGCCCAACGGCGCGCGGTTGACCCGCGCCAGCACGTAGCCGGAGTAGGCCTGGTTGGCGAACTTCAGGTTGTCACGGCGATCCTGGCCATAGAACTGATTGCCGCCGGACAGCAGGTCCTCGCTGAGCCGGTTCAATGCCTTCTGCAGCACGTTGTCGGGTACGGCGAAACCGGCATCGCGGGCATCCAGCAGGAACTCGGTGATGTACGGCGTCAGCCACGGATTGACGTAGCCGTCGTCGCCCCACATGGAGAAGTTGCCGTTGGCCACCTGCATCGAAGCCAGGCGACCGAAGGCGCCTTCCATGCGCTCGCGGCGCACCTTGGCGTCCAGTCCGTCGGCACCGAGCATCGTCGACGTGGCCTGGTCCAGGATCAGCGCGGCGTAGCCCTTGCTGGTGGTCTGTTCGGCACAGCCGTACGGATAGTTCAGCGCCCCCTGCAGGGCACTGGCGAAGGGAATCGGTGGCAGCGGGCTGACCAGCAGGCGCGCGGTCACCGATTCCGGCATCAGGCCGTCCATCAGGCTGCCATCCAGGCTGATCGCAGCCAGCGGATCCAACGTGCGCACCTGCGAACGCAGCACCTGCGGCCAGGCCGCACGTACCGGCAGGTCGTAGCGGCGATCGGCCTTGAAGCCGTTGCCGTCCACCCGCACCCGCACCTTGGCCACGCTGTGCCCCTCGCGCGCACTCAGCGGGAAGCTGAGCGTGCTCTTGGCATCGGCCGCCAGCTGGATGCTGCGCGTGCCCTCGGCCAGGCTCAGCGGGCCTTCGGTTTCCACCCGCACGTTGAACTGGCCGGGCTTGCCGGTGAAGTTCTGCACGTCCAGGGTGACCGTGCTGCGGTCGCCCGGGGCCAGCACGCGCGGCATGCTGGCTTCGGCCAGCAGCGGGGCGCGCACCACGGTCTCCACATCGCGCTTGCCATAACTTTCATCGGCATACACCAGCGCCGACACCCGCAGCGTGCCGTTGAAATCCGGCACCTTCAGGCGGACCCGGGCATTGCCCTTGGCATCCAGCTTCACCGGCCCGGTGAACAGGTCCACGGTCTGCACCCGCGCCGTCGGCCGCTTGGCCTGCGGCAACGCCGCCAGCGCCATGTCGCCGCCGAATTTCAGCTTGCCGCTGCTGCCGTCGAAGCTTTCGATGACGCGGCTGTAGATGTCATAGGCATCGATGCCCAGCCGGCGCTGCGCGAAGAAATGCGCCGCCGCATCGGGCACCGGGAAGCGGGTGATGTTCAGGATGCCCACGTCCACCGCGGACACGGTCACGTGCGCGACCTTGCCGGCCAACTGCGGCACGCTCACGGTGACCGGCAGGTCCTGCTCCGGACGCATCTGCTTCGGCGCCACCAGTCCCACCGCGACCGTGCGCGCCTTGCGGTCCATCGGCACGTGCACCACGCCCACCGCGCGTGCCGGGGTCACCTTGCTCGGTGCACTGCCGCCACGGAACACCAGCGCGGTGATGTACACATCGTGGCGCTCCCAGTCGGCGGTGACCGGAATCCTGAAGGTGCTGCCCGGCTTGGCGTCGATGTCCTGCACGTAGATCATGCGATCGGTTTCCACCATCAGCAGGCTACGACCTGCATGCGGCGGCGTCACCGTCACTTCCAGCGTGTCGCCGGCCTTGTAGCCGGTCTTGTCCAGGCCCAGCTTGACCTTGTCCGGGCGTGCATCCAGGCCCCGGTTGTCGTCGCCCCAGCTCCAGCCTGCGCGGAACGGGTAGCGGCTGGTCAGTCCGGTGGCCGGATCGAATACGTCCACCCGGTATTCGCCCCACTCCACCGGCACGTCGAAGGCCACCGCGCTGGTGCCGGCGTCGACGGTGCGGGTGTCCTTGTTCTCGAAGCGGCGGGTGAAATCGTAGTCCCAGCGATTGTCGTTGAACGCCCAGTGGTAATCACGGAGCTCGCGCACCAGGGTGACCTTCAGCCCCTTGGCCGGCTGCGGCTTGCCGGCCGCATCCACGCGCATCAGTTCGAAGCGCGCGGTGCCATTGGCATCGGCGCCGTCGTCCGGGTTGAACAGCGGGCGCACGCCGACCAGCGCCGCGGCCGGCCACATCACCCGCTTGAGGGTGCGGTTGACGGTGCGTCCACCAGTTTCATACAGGCTGCCCGACAACACCACCGCCACCGGGGTCTTGGCCTTGGCGGCTTCTTCCGGCAGGTCCACATCCTGCTTCAGCATGCCATCGGCGGGCAGCGTGGTGTCCACCACGTCCTTGGCTTCGCGCGGCAGGCTCACCGTCGGGTCGCCGAAGAAGTAACCCGGCAGGCCTTCCACCGGGGTCTGTTCCACGGCCACAGCCAGGCGCGCGGTGAAACGATTGCCGTCGGCCGGTGCGCCATACAGATAGGCACCGTTGGCCTGCAGCCGCAGCGCATCACCGGGCTTGAGGCTCTTCTGCGCACTGTCCAGGTCCAGCTTCATCCGCTCCGGCAGGAATTCTTCGATGCGCAGGGTCATGCCCTGGATCGCTTCCTTGCTGGCCGGATCGGTACGGAACTCGACCTGCCAGCGGCCGGTCGGCGCATCGGCAGGGATCAGCTGTTCGAAATTGAAATAGCCCTGTTCGCCGGGCTGCAGCTGGGTTTCGCGGAAGATCTTGCCATCGGGCTGCTTCAGCCGCAGGAACACCGGCTGGCGTGCCTTTGCATCCTTGCCCGGTGCGACCGGCCTGCCATCGTTGTCGCGCAGCAGCGCGGACAGGCGCACGGTCTCGCCGGGACGGTACAGGTCGCGCCCGGACCAGGCGAACACATCGAACCAGGCGTTGTCTCGCCCGGCCACCGCGAACTCGCTCAGGTCCAGCGCGGGCTGGTTGAACGGCAGGAAGCTGGTGTCCTTGCCGCTGCCGGCGACCAGCACGTGGCTGGCATCCAGGGTGTAATCCAGCAGCGCGTTGCCGTTGCCGTCGGTGCTGCCGCGCAGGACCACTTCGCCCTTGCCGTCCAGCACGCGCACGTCCACCTTCTTCAGCGGCGCGCCGTCCTTCAGCGAGGCGGTGTGGACGAACAGCTTGTCCTTGTACGCGCGGGTATGCAGGCCGATGTCGCTGACACTGAAGAACGCGGTATCGAACTCACCATCGAAGGCACCGGTGCGCTTGAGCACGGCGAAGTACAGTCCGGGCTCCTGCAGTTCCTTGATGTCCTGGGTCGGCAGGTAGGTCAGCACGCGCTCGTTCTGCTTGCCGCCCAGGATGAAGCGGTTGACGTAGACCGGTTCGGCCAGGCGGCTGATCGGCGTGCGTTCGCTGTAGTCGCTGTCCAGTTCCCAGCTGCCGCGGCGGCCGCCGCGCTGGTACTGGCTGAAGAACGTCGGCAGTTCCTTCTCGCGCACGCGCAGGAACTCCACGTCCACTTCCGGCACGTTGACCGACACCACCGGCAGGCCGCGGCTGTCGCGCGCCGGCAGCACGCTGCCCTGCGAGGCGAAGCCGGCCACCGGGGTCAGTTCGCCGCTGAACACCTTCTGCCGCAGTTCCTTGCCCAGCCTGCTGCCGTCGGCGGCCAACAGGTCGGCCGACACCACCAGCGAGTATTCCTTGGCGGCTTCCACGAACGGGTAGCGCAGGGTCCTGCCGTCCTCGGACAGGGTCCAGCTGCTGTCATCTGTGCCGACCTTTTCCTCGAAGCGCACCAGCGCGTCGAAGTCCTGGGTGCCGACCAGCGGGCGCGAGAACTCCAGCGCCAGCGACAGTCCATCGTTCTTCTGGTCCGGGTAGGCGCGCAGCAGGGTGAACTCGGTCACCTGCTCGGCCTTGGCGGTGATCGCCTCGCCGCTGGCCGCGGGCAGCTGCCCGCTGTCGTTGCGGTTGCAGCCGGTGATGCCGGCCAACAGGCTTCCTGCCATCAGGGCTGCCGCCCATCCCCACTTCCGAAGCCGCTGCGGACCGGTCATGTCGTCACTCCTTGAACAAGGCGTGCATTATGCCCCGCGCGCACCGGTAGTGACGGCCGCTGGCCGTCATCCGGCGCCACGCTGACGGCCAGCGGCCGTCACTACCGGTTCGAGCGGCCGTCAGTACCGGTTCAAAGGGTATCGGCCGGGACGCGGACGGCGCCTTCCATCAGCACCCGGGCGCTGCGGCTCATGATCGCCTTGGTCACCGTCCACTGCCCGTCCACCTGCGCCGCCTCGGCGCCGACCCGCAGCGTGCCCGAAGGATGACCGAACACGACCGACGTGCGCGCCCCGCCGCCCGCCGCCAGATTGACCAGGGTGCCCGGAATCGCCGCGGCCGTGCCGATGGCGACCGCGGCGGTGCCCATCATCGCGTGATGCAGCTTGCCCATCGACAGCGCCCGCGCATGCAGGTCGATCGACGCGGCGGCAATCGCCTTGCCACTGGAAGAAACGAAGTCCTGCGCCGGCGCCACGAATGCCACCTTGGGCGTGTGCTGGCGGGTGGCCGCCTGCTCGATGCGCTCGATCAGCCCCATGCGCACTGCGCCGTGCGCGCGGATCGCCTCGAAGCGCTCCAGCGCCGCGCGGTCTTCGTTGATGGCCGGCTGCAGTTCGGTGCCGGTGTAGCCCAGGTCGGCGGCGTTGAGGAAGATGGTCGGAATCCCGGCGGTGATCATCGTCACCTGGAAACTGCCCACGCCGGGGACCTCCAGCGTATCAACCAGGTTGCCGGTCGGGAACATCGCCCCGCCGTCCTGATCGTCGGACGGGTCGAGGAATTCCAGCTGGATTTCCGCCGCCGGGAAGGTCACCCCGTCCAGATCGAAATCGCCTATTTCCTGCACCTGGCCATCGCGCATCGGCACGTGGGCAATGATGGTCTTGCCGATGTTGGCCTGCCAGATGCGCACGCTGCACAACCCATCGCGCGGCACCCGCGCCGGCTCGATCAAGCCATTGCCGATGGCGAAGGGGCCAACCGCCGTGCTCAGGTTGCCGCAGTTGCCGCTCCAGTCGACGAAGGCGGTATCGATCGACACCTGGCCATACAGGTAATCGACATCGTGGTTGGGGACCGACGCCGCCGAAATGATCACGCACTTGCTGGTACTCGACGTTGCCCCGCCCATGCCATCGGTGTGCTTGGCATACGGATCGGGCGAGCCGATCACCCGCATCAGCAGCGCATCGCGCGCCGGCCCGGGAACCTGCGCGGCGGGCGGAAGATCCTGCAGGCGGAAGAACACGCCCTTGCTGGTGCCACCACGCAGGTAGGTGGCGGGAATGCGGAGCTGCGGAAGAAAGGTCATGGGATCAGTCCAAGGAGGAAGGTCGGCGAGATCGTCATGCAACCTGCGACGCTTCCAGGAAGTCCTGCGCAAAGCGCTGCAGCACGCCGCCGGCCTCGTAGATGGACACCTCTTCGGCGGTATCCAGCCGGCAGGTGACCGGCACCATCAGCTGGCTGCCGTCGCGGCGATGGATGACCAGGGTCAGCTCCGCACGCGGCAGCCGCGCACCGGTCACGTCGAAGGTTTCGGTACCGTCGATGCCCAGCGTCAGGCGGGTCACGCCCGGCTTGAACTCCAGCGGCAGCACGCCCATGCCGATCAGGTTGGTGCGGTGGATGCGTTCGAAGCCTTCGGCCGCGATCGCTTCCACACCGGCCAGGCGCACGCCCTTGGCCGCCCAGTCACGCGAACTGCCCTGGCCGTAGTCGGCACCGGCGATGATGATCAGCGGCTGCCGGCGCAGCATGTAGGTCTCGATCGCTTCCCACATGCGCAGCACCTGGCCTTCCGGTTCCACGCGGGCCAGCGAACCCTGCTTCACCACCCCGTCCACGACCGCCATCTCATTGATCAGCTTCGGGTTGGCGAACGTGGCGCGCTGCGCAGTGAGGTGGTCGCCGCGGTGCGTGGCATAGGAATTGAAGTCCTCTTCCGGCAGGCCCATCTGCGCCAGGTACTCACCGGCAGCGCTGCTGGCCAGGATCGCATTGGACGGCGACAGATGGTCGGTGGTGATGTTGTCGCCCAGCACGGCCAGCGGACGCATGCCGCTGAGGGTGCGGGCACCGGCCAGCGCACCCTCCCAGTACGGCGGGCGGCGGATGTAGGTGCTCTGCGGACGCCATGCGTACAGCGGGCTGATCGGCGCGCCGTGTTCCACCTTGAAGGTGAACATCGGGTCGTAGACCTTGCGGAACTGTTCCGGCTTCACGCTGGCCTTGACCACCGCATCGATCTCTTCGTCGCTCGGCCACAGGTCCTTCAAGGTGATCGGATTGCCCTGCGCATCGACACCCAGCGCGTCCTTTTCGATATCGAACCGCACCGTGCCGGCGATCGCATAGGCCACCACCAGCGCCGGCGATGCCAGGAACGCCTGCTTGGCGTAGGGATGGATGCGGCCATCGAAGTTGCGGTTGCCCGACAGCACCGCGGTGGCATACAGGTCACGGTCGATGATCTCCTGCTGGATCACCGGGTCCAGCGCGCCGCTCATGCCATTGCAGGTGGTGCAGGCGAAGCCGACGATGCCGAAGCCCAGCTGCTCCAGCTCGCCCAGCAGTCCGGCCTCTTCCAGGTACAGCTGCACCGCCTTGGAACCCGGCGCCAGCGAACTCTTCACCCACGGCTTGCGGGTCAGCCCGGCGCGGTTGGCATTGCGCGCCAGCAGCGCCGCACCAATCACGTTGCGCGGGTTGCTGGTGTTGGTGCAGCTGGTGATGGCGGCGATGATCACCGCGCCATCGGGCATCAGCCCGCCGGCCTGCTCGAGCTTGCCGGAGGCCAGCTTGGCCTCGTCGGCGATGCCGCGCGCGGCCAGTTCACTGGTGGCCACGCGCTTGTGCGGATTGGACGGGCCGGCCATGTTGCGCACCACGCTGGACAGGTCGAACTGCAGCACGCGCTCGTACTGCACCTGCGCCAGGTCATCGGCCCACAGGCCGGCGGCCTTGGCATAGGTTTCCACCAGCTGCACCTGCGGTTCCTCGCGGCCGGTCAGGCGCAGGTAGTCCAGGGTCTGCTGGTCGATGGAGAACATCGCCGCGGTGGCGCCGAACTCCGGCGTCATGTTGGAAATCGTCGCGCGATCACCAATGCTCAGCGCGCTGGCACCGGCGCCGAAGAACTCGATCCACGCACCGACCACCTTGGCCGCGCGCAGGAACTCGGTCAGCGCCAGCACGATGTCGGTGCAGGTGATGCCCGGCTGCGGGCGGCCGGTGAGTTCCACGCCGATGATGTCCGGCAGGCGCATCCACGAGGCACGGCCGAGCATCACGCTCTCCGCTTCCAGGCCGCCGACGCCGATGGCGATCACGCCCAGCGCATCCACGTGCGGGGTGTGGCTGTCGGTGCCCACGCAGGTATCCGGGAAGGCCACGCCATCACGCACCTGCACCACCGGCGACATCTTCTCCAGGTTGATCTGGTGCATGATCCCGTTGCCCGGCGGAATCACGTCCACGTTCTTGAACGCCTTGCGGGTCCAGTTGATGAAGTGGAAACGGTCTTCGTTGCGACGGTCTTCCACGGCGCGGTTGCGCTCGAAGGCGGCCTTGTCGAAACCGGGGTACTCCACCGCCAGCGAGTGGTCGACGATCAGCTGGGTCGGCACCACCGGGTTGATCTGCGCCGGGTCACCGCCGGCATCGGCGATGGCGTCACGCAGGCCGGCCAGGTCGACCAGCGCGGTCTGGCCGAGGATGTCGTGGCACACCACGCGGGCCGGGAACCACGGGAAATCAAGGTCCTGGCGGCGCTCGATCAGCTGCCGCAGCGAGGCTTCCAGGGTGGCCGGGTCGCAGCGGCGCACCAGGTTTTCCGCCAGCACGCGCGAGGTATACGGCAGCGTGGCATAGGCGCCGGGCTGGATCGCATCGACCGCGGCCCGGGTATCGAAATAGTCCAGCGCGGTGCCGGGGAGGTTCTTGCGGTACGACTCATTCATCATGGGGCTGGTCATGGCTGGCTCTTGGACAGTGGCGGGCCGGGCGTCGCGTCACCGGCAGGGACGGCGTTGCAACGCCACAACGGAACCAGGACGGCATCGCCGCCCCGCTCCGCACGGCACCCTGCGCGAGGGTGCCGGGTCACGCGTCAGGCGCGCTTGTCGATCGGCACGAACGCCTGGTCTTCCGGACCGGTGTAGTTGGCACTGGGGCGGATGATCTTGCCATCGATGCGTTGTTCGATGATGTGCGCGCTCCAGCCGGAGGTGCGTGCGATGACGAACAGCGGGGTGAACATCGCCGTCGGCACGCCCATCATGTGGTAGCTCACCGCGCTGAACCAGTCGAGGTTCGGGAACATCTTCTTGATGTCCCACATCACCGTTTCCAGGCGCTCGGCGATGTCGTACATCTTCATGCTCGACTGTTCTTCGGACAGCTCGCGGGCGACGTCCTTGATCACCTTGTTGCGCGGATCGGACACGGTGTACACCGGATGGCCGAAGCCGATCACCACTTCCTTGCGCTCCACGCGCGCCTTGATGTCCGCCTCGGCTTCATCCGCGCTGTCATAGCGCTTCTGCACTTCGAACGCCACTTCGTTGGCGCCGCCGTGCTTGGGTCCGCGCAGCGCGCCGATGCCGCCGGCGATGGCGCTGTACATGTCGCTGCCGGTGCCGGCAATCACCCGGCAGGCGAAGGTCGAGGCGTTGAACTCGTGTTCGGCGTACAGGATCAGCGAGGTGTGCATCGCCTTGACCCACGAATCCTGCGGCTTTTCGCCGTGCAGCAGGTGCAGGAAGTGGCCGCCGATGGAGTCATCGTCGGTCTCCACGTCGATGGCGCGGCCGTTGTGGCTCCAGTGGTACCAGTACAGCAGCATCGAGCCCAGGCAGGCCATCAGCTTGTCGGCGATGTCACGCGCGCCGGGATGGTTGTGGTCGTCCTTTTCCGGCGACACGCAGCCCAGCACGGACACGCCGGTGCGCATCACGTCCATCGGGTGCGCCGACGGCGGCAGTTCTTCCAGCGCGGCCTTGACCGCGGCCGGGATGCCACGCAGCGACTTCAGCTTGGCCTTGTAGGACACCAGCTCGGCGCGGGTCGGCAGCTTGCCGTGCACCAGCAGGTGGGCGATTTCCTCGAACTCGCTGGTGGTCGCCAGGTCCAGGATGTCGTAGCCACGGTAATGCAGGTCATTGCCACTGCGGCCCACGGTGCACAGGGCGGTGTTGCCGGCGGCGGTGCCGGACAGGGCGACGGACTTCTTCGGCTTGAAGGTCGGGGTGGCGGTCGTATCGTTCATTGTTTTCCTCCCGGAAATCGTGGCAGCAGGTTACTTCCTGGCGGCGAACAGCGCATCGAGCTGCTGCTCGAAGGCGTGGTAGCCGATCCGGTCGTAGAGTTCGTTGCGGGTCTGCATGGCATCCACCACATTGCGCTGGTGGCCGTCGCGGCGCACCGCTTCGTACACGCTTTCGGCGGCCTTGTTGGCCGCGCGGAAGGCAGACAGCGGGAACAGCTGGATGGCCACGCCGGCCGAGGCCAGCTCGTCACGGCTGAACAGCGGGGTGGCGCCGAATTCGGTGATGTTGGCCAGCACCGGCACCTTCACCGCATCGACGAAGCGGCGGTAAGTGTCCAGGTCATAGGCGGCTTCGGCGAAGATGCCGTCGGCACCGGCTTCCACGCAGGCGATGGCGCGCTCGATGGCCGCGTCCACGCCGTCGACCTGGATGGCGTCGGTACGCGCGATCAGGAAGAACGCCGGATCGGTCTTCGCATCGGCAGCGGCCTTGACCCGGTCCACCATCTCGCCCTGCGACACGATCTCCTTGCCCGGCCGGTGGCCGCAGCGCTTGGCGCCCACCTGGTCTTCGATATGGCAGGCACCCGCACCGGCCTTGATCAGCGACTTCACCGTGCGCGCGATGTTGAACGCGCTGGGCCCGAAGCCGGTATCGATGTCCACCATCAGCGGCAGGTCGCACACATCGGTGATGCGACGCACGTCGATCAGCACATCTTCCAGCGTGTTGATGCCCAGGTCCGGCAGGCCCAACGAACCGGCCGCGACGCCACCGCCGGACAGGTAGATGGCGCGGTAGCCGGCGCGCTTGGCCAGCAGCGCATGGTTGGCATTGATCGCACCGATCACCTGCAGCGGTGATTCGGCAGCCAGGGCCTGGCGGAAGCGGGCGCCGGCGGAAACGAGGGAAGCAGTCATGCAGCAATCCTGTCAGGGGTCAGCGTAGGACAGCGCAAAGAACGTGCCAACCCGCAAGCCATTGATTCTCCTGCCTTGCCCAGCCATGGATTTGAAACATATGAAACATCGAAACAGATGTATCATGAAACACCCTGCGATCCGTGACGCCCATGTACCTGCCCCGCCCTCCCGACAGCGCCGGCGATGCCGATCCCACCCAGCCGGTCATCTGGACGGTGAGCGTGTCCCGGCTGACCGGTCTGCTGGGCGATGTCATTCCCGAATTCGACCGCCGCGCGCGCATCGAACAGATCAACCTCGGCTTCGAGGAGGCCGTTGCGGTGATCAACCAGCGGCTGCGCCAGGAACACTGCGACGTGGTGATCGCCGGCGGCTCCAATGCGGCCTGGCTGCGCAGCCGGCTGGACGTGCCGCTGGTGCCGATCCAGGCCAACGGCTTCGACCTGATGGAAGCGCTGGCGCGGGCGCGCCGCATCGCCCCGCGCATCGGCCTGGTCACCCACGCCAGCGACGTGCCGACCTTCGGCAGCTTCCAGGACAGCTTCGGCCTGCAGATCGAGCACCGCCGCTTCGTCACCCGCGAAGACGCGCGCGACTGCATCGCCGACCTGCGCGCCAACGGCATCGAAGTCATCGTCGGCACCGGCATGGCCATCGACCACGCTGAAGCCGCCGGGCTGCAGGGCGTGCTGCTGTATTCGGCCGATTCGGTCCGCCAGGCCTTTGAACATGCGCTGGAGCTGGCCCACACGCTGGCACGTTCGGGCAGCCGCCGCCTGCCGCTGCGGCAACGCCGCGGCAACCGCGCAGGCCAGGGCACGGCGCTGCTTGGCGACAGCGGCGCGATGGCCAAGGTCCGCCAGCACATCGCGCTGTACGCCCCGCATGACAGCACCGTGCTGGTCAGCGGCGAGACTGGCACCGGCAAGGAACTGGTGGCCCGCCAGCTTCACGCTGAAAGCGGGCGACGTGGCCGCTTCGTCGCGTTGAACTGCGGCGCGATCAGTGAATCGCTGCTGGAATCGGAACTGTTCGGTTACAGCGATGGCGCGTTCACCGGCGCCCGCCGCGGTGGTCGCATCGGGCTGGTGGAAGCCTCCGACGGCGGCACGCTGTTCCTGGACGAAATCGGCGAGCTGCCGCTGCCGTTGCAGACCCGCCTGCTGCGCGTGCTGGAAGAGCGCGAAGTGCTGCGCGTGGGCGCCACCGAACCCACGCCGGTCAACCTGCGCGTGGTCGCCGCCACCCTGCAGTCGCTCGAGCAGCGCGTACAGGCCGGCCAGTTCCGTCGCGACCTCTTCTATCGGCTGGCGACCTTGCGCATCGTGCTGCCGCCGCTGCGTGCACGGCGCGGCGACGTCGCCCTGCTGGTGCACCACTTCTTCCAGCAGCTGCGCGGCATCGACGCCCCGCTGGACGAGGACGCCATGGCCCTGCTGGGTGCGGCGGACTGGCCCGGCAACGTGCGCGAACTTCGCAACCTGGTCGACCGCCTGCGCATCCACTGGCAGCCGGGCGACGGCCTGATCGATGCACACCGACTGCTGTCACTGGCACCGGAACTGGCGCAGGGCACGCCCGCTTCGGCGGCCGCGCCGCTCGCCGCCGGGCGCCCGTCCAGCGTGCAACTGCAGCAGCTGCTGGCGACCCACCGCAATGATCGCGAGGGAATGGCGCAGGCGCTGGGCATTTCGCGCACCACCTTGTGGCGCTGGCTGCGCGCAGCGGGGCTGTGACGGCGGATTCCCTGCTGAGCAACGCGCGTCACCCACCACACCCTTGCTACCGCCGCGCCGCCCAGCGCGCGTCGAGTGCGAACCGTCCACTCCCGGCCAGCGCCAGCCACGACAGCAGGACCGCCAGTGGCACCTCGGTCAGGTAGAAGAACCAGCTCAGCCAGTCCAGCACGCCCAGTCCGCCGGGAATGCGTGCGACCCCATCGGTCAGTGCGGCCACCACGCAGATCGCCGCCAGCAACAGCGCCGACGGACGACTGAGCAGGCCGGCCACCAGCAGCGCCCCGGCCACCCATTCGATCGCACCCAATACCGGCGCGCTGAGCCCGGGAAACGGAATGCCGGCATCGTGCAGCGTGGCCACCATGCGTTCCCGACCCGGCACCGTGAACAGCTTGTTCCAGCCTGAAACGCTGAACATCCCGCCGGCCACCACACGCGCGGCGAGCAGCAGCCACGACTCCACGCCGCCGCGTAACGGCGCAACCGACCAGACCCCGCGCAGAAGCTCCATCCCGACTCTCCCTTCCCGAAAAGAACCGAAGCTGCAACGGCCTGCCCTGCCGGCACATGAAGCGGTCACTGGCGTGCGGCCGGTGGAACCCGATGCAGCATGCAGATCACGTCATGAACGCGCGGCGCCGCGTGCTCAGGGATACAGCTGGCGCTTGCTCCAGCTGCCATCGGTGGCCTTCTCGTAGCACCAGCGCTCGTGCAGGCGGAACTTTGCCCCGTACCAGAATTCCACGCGGTCCGGCACCACCCGCAGCCCGCTCCAGCCGTCCGGACGCGGCACGTCCTGGCCGTCGAAACGCGCCTCTGCCTCGGCGACCCGCGTATCGAATTCCTCGCGCGAGGACAGCGTCCGGGACTGGCTGGATGCCCACGCGCCGATCTGGCTCAACCGCGGCCGCGAAGCAAAGTACGCATCCGCCTCGGCATCGTCGACCTGCTCCACCGCACCTTCGATGCGCACCTGGATGCCGGCCTCGCGCAGGCTGCGCCACAGGAACAACAGCGCCGCCCGTGGATTTGCCTGCAGCTCACGCCCCTTGTGGCTGTCCAGGTGCGTGTAGAAGACGAAGCCGCGCGCATCGAACGCCTTCAGCAGCACGGTGCGCGCGGACGGACGTCCGTCCGCGTCGGCAGTAGCCACGGTCATCGCGTTGGGCTCGATCTCGCTGCCCTGCCGGGCCTCGTCGAACAGCGCCGAGAAGGTGGACAACGCTTCGGTGTAGAGCTCGCTCATGACACTTCATTCCTGCAGGGATTGGGCTATTGTGGCGGCATGAGGGCAACTGCGTACACGACCACCACGAAAGGATTCCCGGACACGCTGGCCGAACAGGCGCTGGATGACGCGCTGGCCAGCGGCGCCGAGGTGCCAGTATTGGCGATCAGCGGCCTGCAGGGCAGCGGCAAATCGACGCTGGCCGCGCAGGTCGTGGCACGTGCACAAGCGCGTGGCCTGCGGGCCGCGACGCTGTCGGTGGACGATGTCTACCTGACCCGCGGCCAACGCCAGCGGCTGGCGCGCGACGTGCATCCGCTGCTGGTCACCCGCGGCCCGCCCGGCACGCATGATCTGCCACTGGCGCATGCGGTGCTCGATGCGGTGATCGCCCGCGCGCCTACCTCGCTGCCACGTTTCGACAAACTGGCCGATGAACGGCTGCCGCCGGCGCAGTGGCAGGACCTGGATGCACCACTGGACCTGCTGGTGTTCGAAGGCTGGTTCCTGGGCACGCCGGCGCAGCAGCCGGACGCGCTCGACGAACCGCTCAATGCCCTGGAACGCGATGCCGACAGCGATGGCCGCTGGCGGCGCTGGTGCAACCAGGCGCTGGCCGACCACTACGCCCCGCTGTGGCAGCGCTGTGACCGGCTGTGGTTCCTGCAGCCGCCGGATTTCGCGGTGGTGCCACGCTGGCGCTGGCAGCAGGAACAACACCTGCAGGCCGCCCAGCCCGGACGCAGTGGCATGACCCGGGCGCAGCTGGAGCGCTTCGTGCAGTACTACGAACGGGTCAGCCGGCAGGCCCTGCGCACCCTGCCGGCGTTGGCCGACCGGGTGATCGCGCTGGACGCCGAGCGCCGCATCGTCGAGGTCCGCTGAGCCGGATCCGCGCGACGCGGGACGCGGGACGGCCCTATTCAACCAGGAAGGTGACCTTCAGGTTGACCCGCCACTCGGTGATCTCGCCGCTGCCGCTGGTTACCACCTTGGTCTCGTTGATCCAGGCGCCCTGGATGTTCTTCACGCTTTCGGAAACCTTCTTCAGCCCGCTGCGTACCGCATCCTCGACACTGGTCTTGGAGGAGGCGTTGATTTCGATGACCTTGGCAACCGACATGGTGGCTGCTCCGTGGCGCGCGGGAAGCTCCGCGCTGGCCAAGGCTGGGGCGTCGGGGCGTAAAGGAATGTCACGGAGGTGTTAGCATCGCAGGGCATGAATCCCGCACCGAACCTGATCCTGATCGGCCCCATGGGGGCCGGTAAAACCTGCATCGGCCGTCGCCTCGCCGAACGGTTCACGCTGGACTTCATCGACCTGGACCAGGTGATCGTCGACAACGCCGGCGCCAGCATCCCGACCCTGTTCGAACTGGCCGGCGAAGCCGGGTTCCGCCAGCATGAACGGCAGGCCCTGCAGCAGGTGCTCAGCGGCCACGGCCAGCTGGTGTCCACCGGTGGCGGCGCGGTGCTGGATGCCGGCAACCGCCAGGCCATCGCCGCGCATGGCTATGTGGTCTACCTGCGGGTCAGCGTTGCGGCCCAGCTGGAACGCCTGGCGCGCGACAAGGGCCGCCCGCTGCTGCAGCGGCCGGATCGCGAACAGGTGCTGCAGGACCTGGCCTACCACCGCGATCCGCTGTACCGGCAGCTGGCCGACCTCACCCTGGATACCGACCTCTATACCGCCGCCGAGGCCACTTCCCAGCTGGTGGTGAAGCTGGCCGCGCACTGGCAGCGACAGGACCTCATCGCATGACCGACACTCCCCCCCTGCACGTCGCCGTCGGCGGCGCGCATCCGTATTCGATCACCATCGGCCCGGGCCAGCTCGCCGACGGCCACGCCCTGGCCCGCCATGTGCGCGGTCGCCACGTGCTGCTGGTCAGCGACAGCGAGGTCGCCCCGCTGTACCTGGCTGGCGTGCGTGCCGCGCTGCTGCAGGCGCGACCGGACCTGCTCATCGGCGACCACGTGCTGCCGGCCGGCGAAGCGTCCAAGACGCTGGCCGAGTTCGGCCGGGCCATCGAAGCGCTGGCCGCGCTGGGCGCCACCCGCGATGCCTGCGTGCTCGCGCTGGGCGGCGGGGTGGTGGGTGACCTGTCCGGCTTTGCCGCCGCCTGCTGGATGCGCGGGGTGGACTGCGTGCAGTTGCCGACCACGCTGCTGGCCATGGTGGATTCGTCGGTGGGCGGCAAGACCGCGGTGGACATCGCGGCGGGCAAGAACCTGGTCGGCGCCTTCCATCCGCCGCGCGCGGTGATCGCCGACACCCAGGTACTTTCCACGCTGCCGGTGCGCGAACTGCGCGCCGGCCTGGCTGAAGTGGTCAAGTACGGGGCACTCGGCGATCCGGAGTTCTTCGACTGGCTGCAGCAGCATGCGCAGGCCCTGTCTGCCGGCGACAGCGCGCTGCTGGCCGAAGCCATCGCGCGCAGCTGCGCGCACAAGGCCGCCATCGTCGCGCGTGACCCGCTGGAAAAGGGCGAGCGCGCCCTGCTCAATCTCGGCCACACCTTCGGCCATGCGATCGAGACCGAGCAGGGCTACGCCGCCCCAGGCCGTGATGCGCTCAACCACGGCGAAGCGGTCGCGGTCGGCATGGTGCTGGCGGCGCGGCTTTCCACCGCGCTGGACCGCGCGCCCGCCGCCGACGCCGATCGCCTGGTGGCCTTGCTGCAGTCACTGCAGCTGCCGGTCGCCATTCCCGCCGGGCTGGCCCCGCAGGCGCTGCTGGAACGCATGCGGCTGGACAAGAAGAACGTGGCCGGGCGGCTGCGGCTGGTGCTCTGGCGCGGCATCGGCAAAGCCGAAGTCGTGGCCGATGTGCACGACGAGGCCGTGCTGGCGGTGCTGGCCGCCGGCTGAGCGCGCAGCCTTCAGGCATGGGGTCAAGCATGGGGTCAGAGTCCTTTCGCTACGCGAAAGGACTCTGACCCCTGCCTTTGTTTTTTTTCTACGCGGTGGCGGCCACCGGAACCCGTCAGCGGGTCGGGCGGGGAGGCTGTGCGGGGCCTTGAGCGGCAGGAGCCGCGAAGAGCTACATGGACGTACTTGCGCGTGCCCCGCACAGCCTCCCCGCCCGGCCCAGACCCAGCAACGGCTTTCAGCTACCCGCGAGGGGCCTCACCCGTTCGATCGACCCCACGGTGCCCCGCCGCCTGCCCGTTCCCGCGGCTTTCGGACGCGCCGTAGTATCCGCCTTGTCTCCGGGTCACATAGCGCGGCGCTACACTTGCGCCATGCATGCCTTCCTGCAACACCCTGCAACCGGCACCGAAGCGCCCCGCTTCCTGCGCCTGACCCTGCTGCCGGACCTGTTCGGTGGTTGGGAACTGCTGCGCGAAACAGGTCGCATCGGCGGCCGGTCGCAGCTTCGCCGCGAGCTGTACCTGGACCAGGATGAGGCCCGCGCTGCCTTCGACAAGGCGCGCGATGCAGAACTGCATCGCGGCTTCGCGCTCGTCGAAGGCAGCACCTGATCGCACCTCCCCCGCACCGCGCCCACGTCCCACCCGCACAAGGAACACCCTTACGTGACCAGTCCCCTCCGCAATGATCGCCTGCTGCGCGCCCTGCGCCGCGAACCGGTGGACCACACGCCCGTCTGGCTGATGCGCCAGGCCGGCCGTTACCTGCCGGAATACCGCGCCACGCGCGCCAAGGCCGGCAGCTTCCTGGCCATGGCGAAGAATCCGGAGATCGCCTGCGAGGTCACCCTGCAGCCGCTGCGCCGCTTCCCGCTGGACGCGGCGATCCTGTTCTCCGACATCCTGACCATTCCCGATGCGATGGGTCTGGAGCTGTACTTCGTCGAGGGCGAAGGTCCCAAGTTCCGCCATCCGGTCCGCGATACCGCGGCCATCGCCCGGCTGGCGGTGCCGGACATGGAACAGGAACTGCGCTATGTCATGGACGCGGTACGGGTGATCCGCCGCGAACTGGATGGCCAGGTGCCGCTGATCGGTTTTTCCGGCAGCCCGTGGACACTCGCCTGCTACATGGTGGAAGGCGGCGGCAGCAAGGATTTCGCGCGCATCAAGGCGATGGCGCTGAACCACCCGCAGGAACTGCACCGGCTGCTGGAGGTGGTGACCGATGCGGTGATCGCCTACCTCGGCGCGCAGCGCGCGGCCGGCGCGCAGGCGCTGCAGGTGTTCGACACCTGGGGCGGCGTCCTGTCCCCGGCGATGTACCGTGAGTTCTCGCTGCGCTACCTGCAGCGGATTTCCGCCGAACTCGAACGCGGCCAGGGCAGCGAGCGCACGCCGTTGATCCTGTTCGGCAAGGGCACCGGCCTGCATCTGGAAGCCCTGTCGCACACCGGCGCCGATGCGCTCGGCCTGGACTGGACGCTGGACCTGGACGAGGCCGTGCGGCGTACCGGCGGACGGGTCGCACTGCAGGGCAACCTGGATCCGACCACCCTGTATGCCAGCCCCGAAGCGATCACCGCGGCGGCCGGGCGGGTGCTGGACACCTACGCGGCCGGCAACGGCGGTTCGCGCGAAGGCCACGTGTTCAACCTCGGCCATGGCATGTCGCCGGACATGGACCCGGCCAGCGTGCAGGTGCTGGTGGACGCCGTGCACCGGCTCAGCGCGCGCTGACGCTTTTCCCTACATGGCGGCATGGCGTGCATTGATCGCGCCATGACCGCCATTGGGTGATGATGACGCCTCCCGGTCGTGCGGATCCAAGCCCGATGACGTCAAGCTACGCCTCCATCCGTCCCCTGCTGTGGCTGGTGTCGCTGGCGATCTTCATGCAGATGCTGGACTCCACCATCGTCAACACCGCGCTGCCGGCGATGGCGCGCAGCCTGGGCGAAAGCCCGCTGCAGATGCAGTCGGTGGTCTTCAGCTACGCCCTGGCGGTGGCCACGTTCATTCCGGCATCGGGCTGGATCGCCGACCGTTTCGGCACCCGGCGTACCTTCCTGGTCGCGATCATCCTGTTCACCCTCGGGTCGCTGGCCTGCGCACTGGCCCAGAGCCTGCACCAGCTGGTGGCCGCGCGCGTGCTGCAGGGCATCGGCGGGGCCATGCTGCTGCCGGTCGGGCGGCTGGCGGTGATGCGCTCGGTGCCGCGCGAAGACTTCCTGCGGGCGATGAGCTTCATCGCCATCCCGGCGCTGATCGGCCCGTTGATCGGTCCCACGCTGGGCGGCTGGCTGGTGGAAGTGGCGTCCTGGCACTGGGTATTCCTGATCAACCTGCCGATCGGGGTGATCGGCTACCTGGTGGCGATGAAGGTCATGCCCGACCACTACGCCGCGCATCGCAGCCGCTTCGACCTGCGCGGCTATGTGATGCTGGCCTTCGGCATGGTGGTGCTGTCGCTGGCGCTGGATGGCATCTCCGGAATGGGCACCCCGCATGCGCTGGTGATGCTGATGACGGTGGCCGGGCTGGCCGCGCTGGTGGGCTACTGGCTGCACGCGGCCAACTCCACCGCGCCGCTGTTTTCGCTCGCCCTGTTCCGCGTGCCCAGCTACCGCATCGGCATCCTCGGCAACCTGTTCTCGCGCATCGGCAGCAGCGCCATGCCGCTGCTCATTCCTCTGCTGCTGCAGGTCGGCATGGGCATGAGCCCGATGAACGCCGGCCTGATGATGATCCCGGTGGCCGCCGCCGGCATGGTTTCCAAGCGACTGGCGGTGAAGCTGGTGGAACGCTTCGGCTACCGGCGCGTGCTGATGACCAATACCGTGCTGGTGGGCCTGGCCATGGCCAGCTTCGCGCTGATGTCGCCGGACCAGCCGCTGGGCTGGCGACTGCTGCAGCTGGCGCTGTTCGGGGCGGTCAATTCGCTGCAGTTCACCGTGATGAACACCGTGACCCTGCGCGACCTGGACGTCGGCTTCGCCAGCTCCGGCAACAGCCTGCTGTCGATGGTGATGATGCTGGCGGCAGGCTTCGGCGCCGCCGCCGCCGGCAGCCTGCTGGCGGCGTTCGCGCCGCTGGAATCACACGGCGCCACCGCGGCCCTGCATGCCACGTTCCTGTGCGTGGGCGCGATCACGCTGACCTCCACGCTGATCTTCTGGCAGCTGCCCGACACCGGCCCGGACCCGAAGCAGATCGAGGAAGTCGCCGAATAGCGCAGCTGCCGACCGCGATCGGCACCGCCCCGGCGCTACCGGGACATCGCCCGGGCGATCGCCTCGGCCAGCAGGTCGCCGGTCACCGGCTTGCGCAGGAAGCCCTGCATGTCCGCAGCGCCGACGCGCTCGGCCAGGTCGGCATCGGTGCGCGCGGTCACCGCCAGCAAGGGCAGCACATGGCCCTGGTTGCGCAGGTGCAGGGCCAGGTCGAAGCCACTCAGGCCGGGCAGGTCCAGGTCGAGCAGGCCGATGTCGAAGCGTTCACCGGCCATCTCGCGCAGGGCGGCCAGCGCGTGCTCGGCATGCACCACCTCGTGCCCGCGCGCGCGCAGCAGCCCGCCGACCACCTCGGCGACGGTCGGATCGTCTTCCACCAGCAGGATGCGCAGCGGGAGCGCCGGCGCCGGGCGCAGCTGCGTGGCGGGCGCACCGCTGACGTCCAGCGCGTGCAGCGGCAGCGGCAGGTCGACGCGGAACCGCGTGCCGCGGCCCAACTGGCTTTCCACGCTGATGTCGCCGCCCATCGCCAACGCCAGTTCGCGGCTGATCGCCAGCCCCAGCCCACTGCCGCCGTACTGGGCCGCGGTACGCGCCCCTTCGGCCTGTTCGAAGCGTCGGAACAGGCGTTTCTGCAGCTCGTGGCTGATGCCGGGCCCGGTGTCGGCGACCTCGAAGCAGAGTCCGCTGGACGGGCTTTCGGCACGCGCCAGCAGGGTGATGGAGCCGCGCTGGGTGAACTTCACCGCATTGCCGAGCAGGTTCAGCAGGATCTGCCGGACCCGCAGCGGATCCCCTTCGGCGGCCAGGCCCGGATCCAGCTCGTTGTACAACGTGAACTGCACCGCTTTCTGCCGCGCCAGCGGCGCGGTCAGCGCCTGCACTTCGGCAAGCAGCGCGTGCAGATCGATGCTCTGCGACTGCAGTTCCAACCGGCCCGATTCGATCCGCGCCAGGTCCAACGCATCGTTGACCAGCAGCAGCAAGTGCTCGCCCGCGCTTCGGATCGATTCGGCCTGGCTGCGCTGGCGCGTGTCCAGCGGCGATGACAGC
Source organism: Stenotrophomonas chelatiphaga (assembly GCF_032054965.1). Lineage (NCBI taxonomy): Bacteria > Pseudomonadati > Pseudomonadota > Gammaproteobacteria > Lysobacterales > Lysobacteraceae > Stenotrophomonas > Stenotrophomonas chelatiphaga. The sequence goes on from NZ_DAMBRS010000010.1 coordinate 63,588, forward strand.
AGCAGTTCGGTCATGCCCAGCACGCCGGTCATCGGCGTGCGCACCTCGTGTCCCAGATTGGCCAGGAAGCGGGTCTTGGCCGCCGATGCCTGCTCGGCCACTTCCTGCTTGTGCACGGCCATCTGGTAGTCGTGCCGCCGGTGCAGCCGCCGCCGGTACAACCAGGCAAAACCGCTCAGCAGCAGCAGCGACGCCGCGGCCAGCACCAGCACGCCGGTAACGCTGCGCCACCACGGTGGCAGCACCTGGAATTCAAGCGTCTGCACCCGCGACCAGACGTGGTCGGCGGAGCGTGCCTGCACTTCCAGTGCGTAACGCCCCGGCGGCAGCGCCGAGAACACCCGCTCCCCGCCTGCCCCGCCATCCACCCAGTCCGGGTCGTAGCCCGCCAGCCGGAAGCGATAGACATTCGAGGCCGCATCACTGAAGGACAGCAGGCGCGCCACGATGTGCAGGTCACGGTCACCGTCTTCGATGGTCACGGCTGCATCGTGGGTCAGCTCGACCACCTTGTCACCGCGACTGACCTCGACCCGCTCGATCACCAGCGGCGCCTGCCGCGTGGGCGGCCCCACCTTCAGCGGATCGAACACCACCAGCCCGGCCGGCGTGCCTGCCAGCAGCTGTCCACCGGCCGCGGTCACCAGCGTGTTTTCACGGAACTCCTGGCTGGGCAGGCCGTCATGCACCCCGTAGAGCCGCACGCTCGGTGCGCGCGGGTCCACCCGCAGCATGCCGCGCGGGCTGCTGGCCCAGACGATGCCGTCGGCACCCACCGCCAGCCCGTTGGCGGCCAGCGCCGGATAGCCCTGCACCGCGCCGATCGCGCGATGCCGCTGCAGCGCATTGCCGTTCCACCGGTGCTGCACCAGGCGACCATCCTGCGACAACCAGACCTGGTCGTCGGCCGCCAGCACCATCGCATGCACGGCCCCGGAAGGACCGCCATCGACCTGCACGAAGCGCGCCCCCTGCGCATCCCATTCCTGCACGCCGGCGCTGCTGGTCAGCCAGGGCAGGCCGCGCGGACCGCATTCCAGGCTGGTCGCGAGCTGGCCCGACTGCAGCCCACCCTGCCCAAGCGGTACGTCATGCAGCAGGTGCCCGTCCAGGTCACGCGCCTGCACGCCGGGCGGCGACATCGTCCAGACCTGGTCGCCGCACACGGCGATGTCTTGGACGTTGCCCTCCATAACCGCATCCCGGCCGACGCCGGTGCCCCAGCGCAGCAGTTGGCGACTGGCCGGGTCGTAGCGCAGCAGCGCATCCATCGATCCGATCCAGACCCGCCCGCGGGCATCCTCGGCCACCGACAACAACCAATGGTTGCCGTTGACCCAGGTCAGGTGCTGCTGCACTTTCCCGGTGGCCGGGTCCAGCTTGTCCAGCGCGCCGTGGCCGCCCACCGTCCACACGCCCCCATCGCGCGACGCCGCGGTGCCCAGCACGAAAGCATTGCGCAGTGACGAAGGCTCGTCTTCCAGCCGGGCGAGCACCGAGAACTGCCACCAGCGCGGCAGCAGGTGCCACAGCCCGGCATTGGTGCTGGCCAGCCAGATGCCGCCTTCGCGATCCTGGAAAGCGCCGCTCCAGTTCGGGCGTACCCGCCCCCGCGCGAGCGCGCTGTACAGCGGCACCTGCTGGTAATGCCCTTCCACCCCCCGGCCCAGTCCTGAACGGGTGTCCAGCCAGTAGCCGCCCTGTTCGTCATGCAGCATCACGCCGAGCACCTGGTCCCCGGCCGGTACCGGCCAGGGCGCAGGTTCGAAGCGCCCGTCGGCGCGCCGCACGATGACACTGCCGAGCGTGTTGATCCACAAGCTGCCATCGGCGTCGGCGGTCATTCCGTTGATCACCGCATCGGCGGGCAGCGCATCCGGCATGCGCTCGAAATCGCTGCCGGTCCAGCGCGCCAGTCCGCGCTTGGTGCCGACCCACAGCGTGCCATCGGGCAGCGTGGCCAGGAACGGTACGCTGTTGGACGGCAGGCTGCGCGGGTTGCCCGGCTCGGGCAGGAAGCGCTGCAACCGGTCCTGCGCATCCAGGCGGTACAGGCCGCCCTCATAGGTGCCGAACCAGATCGCACCATCGGGGGTGGAGGCGACGCTCCACACCGTGTTGCTGGCCAGCAGGGGCTGGCTGGCGCGGTCATAGAAACGCATCTGCCGGCGGTCGGCGGACAGCCGCACCAGCCCGGCGTTTTCCGTGCCGATCCACAACTGGTTGCGCGCGTCGGCCAGCACCGTCCAGATGCGGTTGTCACGCAGGCCATCCTCAGCGCGCCAGATGCGATAGCTGCGGCCGTCGAAGCGCGCCAGCCCGTCGTTGGTGGCGATCCAGAGATAGCCCAGGCGATCTTCGGCCATGCGGTTGACGGTGTTGGAAGGCAGCCCATCGAACACGGTCAGCTGGCGTGGCGTGGGCGGCACCGGCTGCGCCAGCACGTGCGCTGGCACGCACAGCAGCCAGGCCGACAGCAACAACGCGATTACATTCCCACGCCCCATCACCCTTGCCATCTCCGCATTGCCGTCCCTCACCTGCCAGACCGCGCGTTCAACGCAGCGGTGGATGCGACAGCACATCGCCGTCCCGGCATGGTAAACCGAAGCCCTGCCCTTCGCGCGGGGCGCGCCGCGGGCAATCCGCTGCCACGGCAGGATTCACGGCCATGGACGGCGCTGGCGCGCGCGCGCGATGGCACCGACCAGCATATCGCCGGTCACCGGCTTGCGCAGGAATCCGTCGAATCCTGCTGCCAGCACTTCCGCTTCCGCATAGGCGTCGGAACGGGCGGTCACCGCCACCAGCGGGAAGTCATGCGCGAGGGCGCGCAGCTGCCGCGCCAGGGCCAGGCCGTCCAGCGCAGGCAGGTCCAGGTCCAGCAGTCCGACATCGAAGGAGGAGGTGGTCACTTCGGCCAATGCCGCCAGTCCGTGCAGCACATGGACCACGCGGTGGCCGCGCGCCGACAGCAGGCCGACGATGACCCGGGCCACGGTCGGATCATCTTCCACCAGCAGGATCGCCAGGCCGGGCAGCTCCAGTGAAAGCGAATCGGCGCCGGGCCCAGGCGGCCCAGCCTCCTGCTGCCACGGCAGCGGCAGTTCCACCCGGAAACACGCCCCGTGGCCCGGACGGCTCTGTACGCCGATGCGCCCGCCCATGGCCACGGCGAGTTCCTGGCAGATCGCCAGCCCCAGCCCGGAGCCACCGAAGCGCGAGGCGGTGCGGGGTCCCTCGGCCTGTTCGAAGCGCTCGAACAGCCGCGCCTGCTGCTCGGCACTGATGCCCGGACCAGTATCGATGACCTCGAAGGCGAGCCCGACCCCTCCCTCGCAGGGGTGGGCTTCCAGGCGCACCGCGCCGCGTTCGGTGAACTTGATGGCGTTGCCCAACAGGTTCATCAGGATCTGCCGCACGCGCATCTCATCGCCGCTGGCCGACACGTAGCCGGGCATGCCGACCCGGCGCTGGAAGTCGAGCCCGCGCTGCCGCGCCAGGGGTTCCATCAATCCCTGTACTTCGTCCAGCAGCGCACCGAGGTCGAACGGCCGGATGTCCAGTTCCAGCCGGCCGGCCTCGATGCGCGCCAGGTCCAGCGCATCGTTGACCAGTCGCAGCAGGTGGGTGCCGGCCTGGTGGATGGCGCCGGCGTAGCCGCGCTGCTGCTCATCCAGCGCCGAATCCAGCAACAGCTCGCTCATGCCCAGCACGCCGGTCATCGGGGTGCGCACCTCATGGCCCAGCGTGGCCAGGAAATGACTCTTGGCCTGCGATGCCTGCTCGGCCAGGTGCTGCTTGTGCAGGCTCAGCTGCCATTGCTGGCGACGCCGCAGCCGCAGCCGCACGTACCCGCCCAGTGCCGCCAGCAGCGCCACGCCGCTCACCGCATACAGCGACAGCGCAACGCCGCTGCGCCACCACGGCGGCAGCACCTGCACGTGCAGGTCGGGGGCAGCGGTCCACTCACCGCCGGCGCGGCGTGCCTGGACTTCAATGCCGTAGTGGCCTGCCGGCAGCCGCGACAAGGTGCGTTCGCCGTCCACCGCCGGCACCCAGTTCAGGTCGTATCCCTCCACGCGGAAGCGGTAGGCGTTGCTGAGCGGATTGGCAAAGGACAGCAGGCGTGCGTTGATCTGCAGGTCGCGATCATCCGGCCCCAGCACCACCGGGGCCCCGAGCGGCAACTCCTGCCAGCCTTCGCCGTCGTCGCGGCGCACCCGCAGCGCGCCGAGCACCAGCTGCGATGGCGGCAGTGCGGCATCCTGCACGCCGGGGTCGAAGCCCACCAGGCCGGTCTGCGACACCGCCAGCACGCGCCCTGCCGCGTCCTGGGCGGGGGGACGACCGGTGAACTCGGCATCCGGCAGTCCATCACGTTCGGTGTACAGCCGCAGTTGCCGGCTCTGCGGATCCCAGCGCATCAGGCCGCGCGGACTGGTGGCCCACAGCTGCCCGTCCGCGCCAGGCACCAGGCCGCCGATTGAAACCGGAGGCACGCCTTCATTTGCCGCGACCTGCTCGCGCAGGGTCAGGCCCAGGCCATCCCAGTCATAACGTTCAAAGGCACCTTGGCGTGCCAGCCACAGGCTGGTCGGGGTCATCCAGGCGATGTCGAAGATCGGCCCACGTGACACCCCCGGCACGGCGATGAAGGTGTCGTCCTGGAAGCGCAGCACGCCCATGTCGCCGACGATCCATGGCTGGCCACGGGCGTCGAAGCGGATCTGTTCAACCGGCGCTTCACTGCGCCCGGGCAGGTCGGCGGCCAGCACTTCGCGCAGCACGCGTCCATCACCGGCACGCTGCTGCAAGCCATGGTTCATCACCGACAACCACACCGTTCCATCCGGCGCGGCGCGCATCAGGTCGATGCGTTGGCGCAGGTCCGCGCCGCCGTGGATCAACCAGTCACGATGGGTACCCCGGCGGGGGTCGTACACCGTGATGCGCCCGGCACGCCCCAGCCACACGCTGCCGTCGGCACGTGGCAGCAGCGACCAGATGGCGCCGCTGCCGATGGTTTCATCGCTGACCAGCAGCGACAACGTGCCTTTTCCATCCAGTCGGTACACGCCATGCGCCGCACCGATGTAGAAGTCGGTGCCATCACTGGCGGCGCTGAGCAGGTATTGGCTGTCGAGTGGTTTGCCATCCAGCTGGTACCACGTCGAAAAGCGCTTCCAGTCCGGCGGCAGATAGGCCAGGCCCTGGGTGAGCAGCGCGATCCAGATGCCGCCTTCGTGATCCTGCAGCAGGTCCAGCACGCCACTGTGTGCGGTCAGGAAGCCACTACCGCGGTCGCCTTCGAGCCGCCGCAGCTGCTTTTCATCGCCACGCAGCAGCCCCTCCGAACCGCCGACCCAGTAGCCGCCCTGGCGATCATGCAGGACCATCGAAGAGCGCAGCGTCCCCCCTTGTGACCACTGCGGACGATGTACCCGGTCGTCGGCATCGATGCCGAACATGCCCTCCGCCTGGGTCCCCACCCAGACACTGCCGCCGGCATCGCGGCTCAGCCGCAGCACCGCCGTCGTGCCCAGGGTGGCCACGCCAACCCGCTCGAAGCCGGTTCCGTCCCAGCGTGCGACGCCCTGCTCGGTGCCGATCCACAAGCGTCCGCGTTCGTCCACCAGGCTGGAATAGATCGTATCGCTCGGGATGCTGCGCGGATTGGCCGGATCATGGCGGAACACCTGCACGTTGCCGGCTTCGTCGCGCCGGCACAGTCCATAGGCGCTGGTGCCGATCCACAACGATTTGTCGTGATCGGCCAGCGTCCAGAACTGTCCCTGGCAGGTTTCGTTGAGATCGTTGATCGACTCGAAGGCGTCACGGGCCGGTCCCATGCGCACCAGGCCCACGCCGTTGATGCCCAGCCACAGCCGGTCCTGCGCATCCACCAGCAACGTTTCGATCTCGTTGCCGGGCAGGCTGCCTTCCACCTGCGGGTCATGCCGCCAGCTGCGCAGCGACACGCCGTCGTAACGCGCCAGTCCGCCGTCGGTAGCGGCCCACAGGTAGCCCTGGCGATCCTGCGCCAGCGCGGTCACCATGCGCGAAGGCAGGCCTTCGGCGGTGCCCAGGCGCCGCAGCCGGGGCGTTTCGGCGGCGTCCTGCGTGGCGGCCATTGCCGGGCCGGGCAGCAGCCCGGCCAGCACGGTGCTGGCCATTGCCAGCAGCCATCCCAATGCCCGTCCATGATGCATGTGCCTGACCATCGCTTCCCCTTGGATGCCGGCGATTGTCACACAGCCTTGACGAGGCGTCCGTCGAGGCGGAGGCTGCCGCTGTCGTTGCCGACACGCCCTGACAGCCAAGGCGTCATCGGCACCATGAACTGTTGCAGCCATGTGGCTGCTCGCGAAGCCGGTGCCGTGCGTATGATCGTCACGTCCCCCTGCAGGAGCCCACCGCGTGCTGCAACGTCTCACCCTCGCCTTGCTGCTGTCCGCCCTGCCCTGCATGGGGCTGGCCGCCACGCCGCTGTACCGCCTCGACCCGGTGCATACACGGGTGCTGTTCGCCATTGAACACGCCGGCTTCTCCCATGCACTGGGCACCGTATCGGGCAGCGAGGGCGAGTTGTATTTCGACCCGTCCGACTGGGCCGCCTCGCGGCTGGACGTACGCGTGCCGATCACCCGCCTGGACCTGGGCGATGCAAAGTGGAACCAGGCCACGCTGGCGCGCAACCTGCTCGACGGTGAGCGCTTCCCCGAAGCACGCTTCGTGTCTACCCGGGTGGAACCGATTGATGACACGCACGCGCGCGTCATCGGTGGGCTGACCCTGCGCGGGGTCACCCGCGAGGTGGTGCTGGAGGTGACGCTCAACGCCCTCAAGCGGCATCCGCTGCCACCGTTCCGCCGCACCGCCGGTTTTTCCGCGACGACCACCTTGAGCCGCCGTGACTTCGGCCTTACTGCGTGGTCCAGCATGATCGGCGACAGCGTGCAGCTGCGAATCGAAGCCGAGGCGGTCCGCGACCGCAGCGGCGCTGATGACGAACCGCCTGCTGCTGCGCCAGCAGCCCCCGTTGCGCCCGAACCGCCTGCCAGGAGCACGCCATGACCCGTCCCAATGCACAACGCTGGGGAGGCGTGAGCCAGTCCCTGCACTGGCTGATCGCCATCCTGATCCTCACCCTGGGGGTGGTGGGACTGACCATGGGCGAACTGCCGAAGACGCCGAAGTATTTCTGGGTGTACACCGCGCACAAATCCCTGGGCATCAGCGTGCTGGCGCTGGTGGCCCTGCGGCTGGGCTGGCGCCTGTATGCCGGTGCGCCCCCGGCAGTGCCGGGCACGCCGAGTTGGCAGGAACGCATTGCCAGTGCGACGCACGGGCTGCTGTACGTGCTGATGTTCGCCATTCCGCTGTCCGGCTGGATCTACGACTCGGCCAGTGGCCTGCGCCCGTTCCGCTGGTTCGGGCTGGTCGACGTGCCCAAGCTGGTGGCACCGGATCCGCAGACGGTCGCCGTGTCGCATGCCATCCATGAGTACGGTTTCTGGCTGTTGATCGCGGTGGTGCTGGCGCATGCTGGCGCCGCGCTCTACCACCACTTTTTCCAACGCGATGCCACGCTGGTGCGCATGCTGCCGCGCGGCTGGCTCGCCTCTTCCCAGAAGGATTGATTCGATGAGCATCAAACTGAGCACCCCGTCCGCCGTCGCTGCGGCCCTGGCCGGCCTGCTGGCGGCCTCGCCGGCGATGGCCGCCGATTACGTCCAGGCGGCCGGCGCGCCGGGATCCAACCTGGCCTTCGCCACCAAGTACGACGGCGAAGTCTTCGCCGGCACCTTCCCCGGCTTCTCCACCCAGCTCAGCTTCGACCCGGCCAATCCGGCGGCGGGTTCGCTGGACGTGGCGATTCCGTTGGCCGGTGCCCGCAGCGGCAACAGTGACCGCGACTCCACCCTGCAGGGCGCGGATTTCTTCGATGTCGGCAAGTTCGCCACCGCGCGTTACACCGCCAAGGGGTTCCGCGCGCTTGGTAATGACCGGTTCGCCGCCGACGGCACGCTCGAACTGCGCGGCGTCAGCAAGCCGGTCACCCTCACCTTCACCTGGACCCCGGGCACACAGCCGGTGCTGAAGGGCAAGGCAACGGTGAAGCGGCTGGACTTCGGCGTCGGCGGTGGCGACTGGGCCGATACCAAGACGATCCCGGATGAAACCGCAATCAGCACCGTGGTGACCTTCAAGGCGAAGTGATCGACAGGCATGGGGTGCCGGCCAGCGGGCGGCACTACCTGTCTTCTGCCAGCCAGGCCTGCACGTCAGCGGCATGGAACGGCCAGTCCAGTTCGCGGTCCGACCGGGCATCGCGCAACACGGGGACGCGGGCACCGTAGCGCCGTTCGAGCCCGGGCTGGTCATCGATGAACAGCGAATCGAAGGCAGGAAAACGCGCCTGGGCGAGCACTGCCAGCGCCTCGTCGCACAACTGGCAGTCGTCGCGCTGGTACAGGATGAACACAGACAGGGCTCCAGGGACCGGCTTTGCTGCGGCGCAGCCAAGGATGGTCTGCGGCAACCGCTAGAATAGCGCCTTTCCCGGTACCCGCAGCACGGCATCCATGGCAGTCAGCACGTTCGACGTCTTCAAGATCGGCATTGGCCCGAGTTCCTCGCACACCGTCGGCCCGATGAAGGCCGCCGAGCGCTTCGTGCACCGCTGGCTGCTGGACCCCGGCCGGCTGCAGGACGTGGTGCGCATCCGCGCCGACGTCTACGGGTCGCTGGCGCTGACCGGTCGCGGGCACGGCACCGACAAGGCGGTCCTGCTGGGGCTGGAAGGCCAGCGACCGAACCTGATCGACCCGGACATCATCCCGGCGACGCTGGAACGCATCCGTGCCAGCAAGCGCATCAACCTGATGGGCCAGCACGAGATCAGCTTCGACGAAAAACGCGACCTGGGCCTGAACAAGCGCCAGAAGCTGCCCTACCACACCAACGGCATGCGCTTCACCGCCTACGGCGCCAACGATGAGCTGATCGCCACGCGCGACTATTACTCGGTCGGCGGCGGCTTCGTGGTCAACCAGGATGACGCGGCGGACGACCGCATCGTGCCCGACGAGACCCCGCTGCCGTATCCGTTCAAGAGTGGCGATGAGCTGCTGGCGCAGACCGCGCGCAGCGGCCTGAGCATCGCCCAGTTGATGTTCGAGAACGAAAAATCCTGGCGCAGCGAAGACGATATCCGCGCCCAGCTGCGTGAGATCTGGGAAGCGATGCAGGCCTGCGTGGCCCGCGGCATCCGCCAGGAAGGCGTGCTGCCCGGCGGGTTGAAGGTGGGCCGCCGCGCGCCGGCGCTGCACCGCGAACTGTCGTCCAAGCCGGAAGCCGCAATGCGCGACCCGCTGACCACGCTGGACTGGGTCAACCTGTACGCGCTGGCGGTGAACGAAGAGAACGCTGCCGGCGGCCGCGTGGTGACCGCCCCGACCAACGGCGCGGCCGGCGTACTGCCGGCGGTACTGCACTACTTCGACCGTTTCTGTCCCGGCGCGAACGAACAGCGGATCTTCGACTTCCTGCTGACCTCGGCAGCGATCGGCATCCTGTACAAGGAAAACGCCTCGATTTCCGGTGCCGAAGTCGGCTGCCAGGGCGAGGTGGGCGTGGCCTGCTCGATGGCCGCCGGTGGCCTGGTCGCCGCGCTCGGCGGCAGCCCCAGCCAGATCGAGAATGCCGCCGAGATCGGCATGGAACACAACCTTGGCCTGACCTGCGATCCGATCGGCGGCCTGGTGCAGATTCCCTGCATCGAACGCAACGCGATGGGCGCGGTCAAGGCGATCAATGCATCGCGCATGGCGATGCGCGGCGACGGCAAGCACAAGGTATCGCTGGACAAGGTCATCAAGACCATGCGCGACACCGGCCGCGACATGCAGGACAAGTACAAGGAAACCAGCCGCGGCGGGCTGGCGGTCAACGTCATCGAGTGCTGAGCTCGCTGAACACCGTCGCTGACGGTGGATGACGGCCGCCGCTGCAGGTGGCTGACGACCGCCGCTTGAGGTGGGTGACGACCGTTGGTCGTCACGCTTTTCGGGGTAACCTCAGGCTTTCCCCCCGGAGCCCCCCATGCGCCTGTTGGCCGTCTCCCTGCTTGCCTGCCTTCCGTTCACCGCGCTCGCCGCCGACACTTACGGCGCACGCCTGGAAGGCTTCGATTATCCCCATCCGGTAAAGACCTTCGCGTTGCAGTCGCAGCGCCAGCCGCTGGAAATGGCCTATCTGGACCTGTCACCCTCGGGTACGCCGATCGGCACCGTGGTCCTGTTGCACGGCAAGAACTTCTGCGCGGCAACCTGGAAAGAAAGCTTCCAGCCGCTGCTCGATGCCGGCTACCGGGTGATCGCGCCGGACCAGGTGGGCTTCTGCAAATCCAGCAAGCCGCAGGGCTACCAGTATTCGTTCGGGCAACTGGCGGCCAACACCCATGCCCTGCTGCAGCAGTTGGGCGTGCAGCGCGCGCACATCGTCGGCCATTCGATGGGCGGCATGCTGGCAGCGCGTTACGCGCTGCTCTACCCGGATGCCACGCAGTCGTTGTCACTGGTCAATCCGATCGGCCTGGAAGACTGGAAGGCACTCGGCGTGCCATGGCGAAGCGTCGATGCCTGGTATGCGAACGAGCTGAAAACCAGTTTCGAATCGATCAGGAAGTACCAGCTGGATGTGTACTACAACGGCGACTGGAAGCCGCAGTTCGAGCAGTGGGCGCGGATGCAGGCCGGCATGTATGCCGGGCCGTGCAAGGAGGCAGTGGCGTGGAGCCAGGCGCTGACCTCGGACATGGTGTTCAACCAGCCGGTGGTCTACGAACTGAAGAACATCACGGTGCCGACCACGTTGTTCATCGGCCAGACCGACCGCACCGCCATCGGCCGCGACCTGGCACCGCCTGCGGTGAAGGCAACGCTGGGCGACTACCCTGCGTTGGGCAAGGCCGCGGCCGCGGCCATCCCGGCAGCGCAGCTGGTGGAGTTCGCCACGCTGGGACACTCGCCGCAGGTGCAGGACCCAACAGCGTTCAACAGCGCACTGCTGCGCTTTCTTGCTGCACGCCCCTGACCGGCAACAGGGGCCGCTGAGCGCGGCCCCTGTTGCTTTCGTGGATGCGGCGCGGGGTCAGCGCGCCAGGGCCAGCACGCTGACGCCATTGAAGGCCGCCTCGCCTACCACCCGCAGGTACCAGGTGCCCGGCTGCGGGTTGGCCACCACGATCGCTTCGGCAGTGCCGGCATGCCGCGAGCGGTACGCCGCATCTTCCACCGAAGGAGGTGCGCCGGGCGCGGCATACAGGCTGACATCACCGCGGCCGCCGAGGCTGCGCAGGTTGAGGCTGCGCGTGCCGGCCGGCACCTCGACCCGGTACAGCAACGACTGCGCCTCGCCACCGCCCAGCCCCTGCAGCACCACGCCACTCTGCAGTTCAGGTACCGGCGGCTCCGGCAGGGTATTGCCCAGTGCCAGCTGCACCGCACGGCCGGCATCGGCAAGCCCCGCACCAATGGAGCGGTTGGCTGGCGGCTGCACCGGGAACGGACGCACCGACCCCACCAGCAGCTCGCGCACCTTCGCAGGCGTCAACGCATCCTTGCCCGCAGCCACCGCCGCCGACTGCATCAGCGCCACGATGCCCGCCACATGCGGCGATGCCATCGAGGTGCCCACCATGCCGACGATGATGTCCCGGCCTGCCACGGTCGCGCCATCATTGCCGGTGGACCAGACATAGCCGCGTGATATCCCGGCGCCACTGTCCGGATCGCCACCCGGAGCGGCCAGGTCCACGCGTGGTCCGTAGTTGGTGTAGCTGGCGATCGTGCCACCCACGCCGGTGGCGCCCACGGTGATGACGTTGTCGCAGCTTGCAGGGCTGAACTGCGAGGCATCTGCGTTGCTGTTGCCCGCCGCGACCACCACCGTGGTGCCACGCGACACCGCGAAATCGATCGCCTCCTGCGTTGCCGGGTCCTGCGAGCAGGCGCCACTTCCGCCCAGGCTCATGTTGATCACATCGGCCGGACTCGGATTGATCGGGATCCCTTCGATGCTGCCGCCGGCGGCCCAGACGATCGCATCGGCGATATCGGAGGTCAGGCCACCGCAATGACCCAGCACGCGCACCGGCTGTACTTTTGCCCCCCACGCAGTGCCCGCCACGCCGAGACCGTTGTTGGTCATCGCCGCCACCGTGCCGGCGACATGGGTGCCGTGCCAACTGCTGTCGGAGCTGCGACCGCACCAGGGCATGGAGGTATCTGTCCAGTCGCCCGGATCGGTGGCATCGGGATCCCGCCCGTCGCCATCGCCGGCGACATCGGGCTGGTCAGGCGACTGGCCGTACCAGGAAATGAAATCGTAGCCGGCAACCAGATTGTCCTTCAGGTCCACATGCGGCGTGGAACCCGTATCCAGCACCGCCACGACCACGCCTTCGCCGGTGCTGTGGTCCCAGGCCTGTGGCCCGTGGATGCCGCCCACCGTGTTGAGCAGGTCCCACTGGTAGATCGGCAGCTGCGGGTCGTTCGGCATGAAATCCAGCGCGTACTTGCGTGAATCCAGCTGTGCGTACTGCACATCCGGATCCTGGCGAAGCTGCTGCAGCACTGCCTGCGCTTCGGCCTGGTCGAGCGGACGCGATGCCGCCACGATTTCCGCACCGGTGGCGCCGCGACGCAGTGCCTTCAGGCCCAGCGCTGCGCGTGCAGCCTGCGTGCCGGCGCTGCGCGCAGCGGCAGCACTCAGGCTGGACTGCACGCGGCTGCGGTCACGCGCCGGCGCACTGGCCGGCTTGTACTTGATGATGAAGCGTTGCACCGGTGCAACCGCGGGTTCTGCGGGGAGCTGCCGCAGCGGGACCACGGTGCGCGCCACGGCAATGTCGGCGGCGTGGGCCAGCATTGGCGCGGTGGCGAGCGAAATGGCGAGGGCCAAAACACCGGCCTGGGGAGTGAAGCGTTGGCGCATGTGTGTTTCTCCAGAAGAAACCATCAGGAAGAAGGCCGCTCCGATGAGAGCGGCCCCGGGGTTCAAAGATCGATGCCGAAACCGATGCCGGCGGAACGGTCGCTGCCACTGAACGCACCGCCCAGGCTGAAGCTGGCGCGCTCGCCGACCTGCTTGCCATAGCCGACCGAAAGGGCCTGCTCACCGTTCTGCCAGCCCGCACCCACGGCCACGCGACCACGTGGGCTGCGGCTACCGGCGGCGTTGATCGCCATGTTCATCATGGCGCTGCTCATCGCCCCCTGGCGGTCGATGCGCCGGTCCTGCTGGCCCAGGCGGCGGTCCAGGTCCTGGCTCAGGTCGACAAAACGGTCGTCCAACTGCTGGAAGCGCGAATCGGTATAAGTGCGTGCCGATGCGAGCGTCTGTGCGTCGCCGGCCTGCATCTGGCCGAGGTTGGCCGCATCGGTCGCGGCCGTGCCCGTACCGACGTTGGAGATGCGGCGGGCATTTCCTGCACTGCCGACCGACACCACGTTCGCCTCATCCGCGACAGCGCCTTCGCCTATTGCAACCGAGCCCTTGCCGCTGCCTGCAGTAACCAGCCCGGGGGCTGCTTCACCACCGCCCTCGCCGGGTCCTGGACCGACCGGCGGAGTGCCACCGTCTCCCGGGCCAGGGCCCGGCGTTGCAGGGGCGCCCGATTCCAGCGCGCCCACGCGATTGCCGAGCGCGCTCACCGCGCCATCCAGTGCGCTGACCGCACCGCCGACGTTGCCGAAGCGGGCACCCTGGACCGTATACACCGGCCCGATCAGCATGCCGTCGCCGCCCAGCGCCGCACCGCCGCCCAAGGCGCGCACCACGTCCTCGTGCTGGTTGACGTTGACCGCATCGGTGGCGGCCACGCCTGCGCGCAGGTTGCTGATCGTCGTGCCCTGCTCGCCCCCCAGCGCGATGCGTGCCTTGTCCTTGTCGTCGTAGCGGACCGCAGTGGCACCGAGTTCCCCCAGGCCGTCTCCGAGATCGGCAATGGCGCTGTCCATCTGCCGCTTGTTGACCGCGTCCGTCGCTTCCGTGCCATCGGCGACGTTGACGATCTGGCGCTCCGCGCCTGCGCGGCCGATCGACAGCGTATCGGGTCGATCCGCCACGCTCCCAGAACCCAGGGCGATCGAATCGTTTGCAGTGGCCAACGCCGAGTAGCCCAGCGCCATCGATTTCCATCCCGATGCCCGGGACGCTGAACCGATCGCGACACCGTCCGCGCCACTTCCCGCGGCAAGCTCACCGATGGCGATACTGCCACTGCCGCTCGCGTCGGCGAACACCCCAATGGCAAGCGAGCTCCATTGCGTCGCACTGCTGCCCAGGCCCATCGCAATGGCATACAGACCCGTGGCCTCGGCATTCCAGCCCACCGCGGTCGTGCCATGTAGCAGCGCCTTGGCGCCATAGCCGATCGCGGTGCCTTCCGATTCGGCCTGGCTGTAGGTACCCAGTGCCGTGGCGTAGGCATCGCGGGCCGAAGAGCCAAAGCCCACGGCCGTACTCTGGTCTTCCGCGCTCGACGCCGTCCCCAGCGCGAGTGAATTCACCCCTGTTGCCTGGGCACCGGCGCCAAACGCGCTTGCGCCGGCAGCGGAGGCGGTGGTGACGCGCTGTACCGGCTGGCCGTTCACCAGTCCGAGGTAGGTTCCGCCCACTGCGGTGTTGAAGTCTCCACCCGCACTCGCCCCTTGCCCGATCGCCAAGGCATGCGTACCGAGTGCGGTACTGGTTCCCCCCACACTGATTGCCCCGTCGCCAAGGGCCAGTGATTGTGTACCCACGGCAACACTTGCCTGGCCATCGGCCATCGCCTGTGGCCCGAAAGCCGAGGCGCCCGTGCCGGTGGCGATCGGATCGTCACTGCCATCTCCGGCACCATCGACGGCGACATAACGTCCCTTGCCCGCCTTGGCCTCCACCGCCTGTAGCTGGCGCAGATTGACCGCGTCGTTTTCTTCGGTGCCTGCAGCCACATCAGTGATCTGCCGCTGGATCGCGCCGTGGCGTTCGCCCGTCGCGTCCCACCATTCCTCGGACGCACCGACCGATACGGCGTTGGCGCGGGTTGCCAGCGAGCCATGACCCAGTGCGACGCTGTCGTTGGCCTGCTCCTGTACCTGTGACGTGCCGATGGCCACGCTGCGGTCGGCGGCGGCGGCCGCCAACGTGCCCAGTGCGATGCTGCTGGCGCCACTGCTCAGTGCTTCCGGGCCGATGGCCATGCTGTTGTTGCCGTATGCCCGGCTTTCCACGCCAAGCGCCAGCGCACGGTCGGCAAAGGCGCCACTCAGCGCACCCAGCGCGACGGCTTCGCGGCCAAGGGCCAGCGCCGATGGCCCCACGGCCATGCTGTTGGCGCCTGCGGCAATGGTGTTTTCAGCCACGCAGATGCCGTCGCATACGTACTGCGGGCCGATCGCCATTGCGCCATCGCCGTAGGCTGCAGCCAGATAGCCGGCGGCAATGCTGCGGAAGCCTGCAGCGGTGGTTGCCATGCCCAGCCCGATACTTCCGTCCCCCGCCGCGCTGCTCGCCACCCCCAGCGCCATCGCAAAGTCACCGGTACTCAATGAATTGGCACCCACCGCAATGGCGGCAGGTCCTTCGGCCGATGACTGGGTCCCCAGCGCCACCGAGCTGTTGCCATTGGCTTCGGCCAGGCCTCCCACGGCAACGCTGCCATGACCGCGCGAGGACGACAACGAGCCCAGCGCCATCGCGCCCGGCCCTTCAGCCGTGCTGCCATCGCCCAGCGCGATCGCCGATTGTGCCGTAGCTACCGCGCCGCTGCCCTGCGCGATCGCATTTTCGCCCAAGGCCGTGGCACGGTGGCCCACGGCCAGCGCCCCTTCACCGACCGCCAGCGCCTCCTCACCCACGGCCAAGGCATGATCGGCATCGGCATGGCTGTTGGCCCCCAGTGCCGCGCTTCCGCTGCCCTGTGCCGAAGCATTGCTGCCCACGGCGAGCGCTGTGGCACCCACCGCCGTGGCCAGGCTGCCCACTGCGCTGGCGTTGTCGCCGCGGGCCAGTGCGCCGGCACCGAGTGAGGTGGCCCCGTTCCCTGCAGCCTGCGCCTTGCCGCCCACCGCCACGGCGAAGTCACCGCCGGCGGCAACGGCATTGGCGCCGATGGCGACGCCGGCCTCGCCGTTGGTGCCCGCGTTGTAGCCGGCGGCGAAGCCGCCCGGACCATAGGCCTGCGCCCGTGCGCCGACCGCGGTGGAGCCTTGTCCCATCGCCGTGCTCAGTGCACCCAGCGCAGTCGCCGCCTGGTCACCTTCGGCCGACGCACTGGCGCCCACCGCGGTGTTGCCGAAACCTGCGGCCACGCTGCCCTGGCCGATCGCGGTGCCGGCGTCGCCAATCACGCTGGCGCCCTGGCCGAAGGCCGAACTGCCCACGCCCCGCACCCAGGCCTCGGCTCCGACGGCGGTTGTCGCATTGCCCTCGGCGGTAGCACGCGAACCGATGGCAATGGCGGTATCGCCGTTGGCGGAGGCGCGGTCATTGCGGTCGGGATCGCCTTCGATGGCGATGTAATCCAGATCGCCGATCTGATCCCTGACCTCGTCCAGCTGGGCGACGTTGACCGCGTCGGTCGCTTCGGTCCCTGCCTTGACGTTGACGATCTGGCGCTCCTGCCCTCGCCGCCCCACCGACACGGTGCCGGTGCGATCTGCCAGTGCGTTGCTGCCCAGCGCGACCGCGTCGGCGGCCTCGGCCTGTGCATACGCGCCCAACGCCACCGACCCCGCCCCTGCGGCGCTGACCGTGGCGTTCTGACCCAACGCAGCGGCGCCAGTGGCCAGTGCGCGGGCACTCTGGCCTACCGCCGTGGCCGATCCCGCCGTCGCCCGTGCACCACTGCCGAACGCCGATGCGCCCACCGCCGTGGCCCGTGCCTGGCTGCCGACCGCCGTGGCATCAGCGCCCTGCGCGCGTGCCAGCACGCCGACTGCAACGGCCTCGTCGCCCCTTGCCAGCGCGTTGTCGCTTCCATCATTGCTGCCGTCAACGGCCACATAGCCATCCTGTGCGGCTGCCGCGGCCACGATCGGAATCTTGCCGGATGCCATCGCCGCCCATGCCGGCAGCAGCAGCGCACCGGCCACCACGCATCCCGGCAGGCGACGTCGGCCGCCCTGGCAATGACCACGCGTGGCCAGCTCCGACGCCACCACCAGCTGCTGCAGCGAGCGGCTCCATACACGACTGAAAATCTTGTTCATCCAGCACCTCACGATTCGAAGGGCAACGCACTCCCGTCCTGGAGGCCAGGCGGTGCGATGTACCGGCCCAGCCTCTGGACCCGGGTGTCCAGAGAAGCGCCGCGCGGCACGTGGAATGAAGTCCGATCAAAGATGGCCAGCGGCGGCGTGGATGAACGTACGATTCAGCTGTAATCGGTGTCACGCACCGGTTGTCACCGAATACTCGCCACTCCTCACCGAACGGCGAACCGTTGCGCTGCCTGCATCAGCCTGACGCTGCAGGCCGCCTGGTCAGGGCGCGAACACGTAGCCGGCACCGTGCACCGCCGAAAGCGGAAACGGATGCCGGCTTGCCACGGCGATCTTGCGCCGCAGGCGGTGGATCAGCGAATCCAGCCGATGCATGTCGAAGGAGAACGGATCGGCGGTCAGGGTCGCGGCCAGCGCCTCGCGCCCGACGACTTCGCCGGCGTGCTGCATCAGGCAGTGCAGCAGCGGGCGTTCGCTGCGCGTCAACTGGACCGGCTGCCCACACGGTGCCAGCAGTCGCCAGCCGTTGCCGTCCAGTCGCCAACCCGGCTCAGCGGCGCGTGCAGCCGGATCGTCGAACCGACGCAGTCGCCGGGCAAGGCTGTGCAGGGTGGCTACCAGCAGCGCCGGCTCCGCCGGCTTGACCAGGTAGGCATCGGCGCCGCCCACCAGTCCGCGGACCTGGTCCTGCGGGCTTCGTCGCCCGGTCAACATCACCACCCCGACCGCCGGGAAACGCGAACGCAGCGACTGCGCCAGCTCGAAGCCGTCGGCGTCCGGCAGGCCGACATCCAGCACGATGATATCGGGCCGGTGGGTCACCAGCAGGTGCTCCAGCGCGGCCGCCGTGCCCAGCCCGACCACGTCGAAGCCATGGTCGCGCAGGCGCGGCACAAGAATCCGTTCGCGAAGCACCGCATCGACTTCAAGCACGGCCACACGCAGAGGGCTGACTACTAAATCGTTCACTGCAAACTCTTCGATCACTGCCATAAATCGATCATAGGCAGAACCGCGGGCTCAGCAGCGCTCGATTGTCTCCTTCCTCGCAATGCGCAGCACGTCATCCAGCAATGCCGCCGCCGTGACCTCCGCACCCGCGCCCGGGCCCTGGATCAGAAGAGGCTGATCGCGATATCGATCACTGTGGATCGCGACACGGTTATCCGTTCCCGCACCTGACGCAAGCGGGTGGTCCACCGCCAGCGACTGCACACCCACGCGTGCGGCGCCCGCTTCGACGCAGCCGATGAAGCGCAGCACCTCGCCCGCTTCGCGTGCGCGCAGCCAACGCTGGTGGAGTGGCGCATCCAGCTGCGCGAGCTGTTCCAGTGCCTGCGCGTGCGGCAGCGTGGCCAGCGCCGCCGGCACCAGCGAATCGACCTGCACCTGTCCATCGGCGAGGTCCAGCCCGCTTGCACGCGCCAGTATCAACAGCTTGCGGCGGACGTCCTCTCCAGAAAGATCCAGCCGCGGGTCGGGCTCGGTGAAGCCGGCATCGAGCGCTTCGCGGACCGCCAGCGAGAACGGCTGACTGCCGTCGTAGCGGTGGAACAACCAGGCCAGCGATCCGGACAGCACGCCTTCGATGCGAAGAATGCGATCCCCGCCTTCCACCAGTGCGCGCAGGCTGCTCAGCAACGGCAGGCCCGCACCGACCGTGGCACTGTCGCCATAGCGCGCGCCGCTGTCGGCACAGTGCGCCGCGATCTGCACGGCGCGCTGCGCATGCGCCCCCTGCCCCAGCTTGTTGGCGGTGACCACGTGCACGCCGCGCGCCAACCACTGCGCGTGTTCGGCCGCAACCGTTTCACTGGCCGTCGCATCGACCACCACGTCACCGGCGTGCAGGCTGTCGACCTGTTTCCACGGTGCGGCTGCGTCGCCGAGCCGGGGCGCGCAGCGCAGCGCATGCAGGGGCTGTTCCGGCGCACCGTCGCAGGCCAGCACCGCGCGCGAGTTGGCCAGCCAATGAAAGCGCGGCAAGGCGAGCCCGCGTGACTGCAACGCCTGGTAGCGCGCGACGAACGCGGTGCCCACGGTACCGGTGCCCAGCAGCGCCAGGCGGCGCGGTGCGGCATGGCCCAGTTCGACCACCTGTGCGTTCATGCGTCCACGACCTGTTTGTGCCGCGCCTGTGCATCGACCACGGCCGCCGCCCGGTCCAGTGCAGCGGCCAGGTCGGCCAGCAGGTCGCGTTCGGATTCGATACCCACCGACAGGCGCAGCAGGCCTTCGCTGATGCCAGCGGCCTGGCGTGCCTGCACGGTCATCGCCGCATGGGTCATCGTCGCCGGATGCGCCACCAGGCTTTCCACCCCGCCCAGCGACTCGGCCAGGGTGAAGTACTGCAGGCCATCAACGAAGGCACGCACGGCCGCGTGCGGATCGTCGCCGTCGCAGGTCACCAGTTCGAAGGACAGCATGGCACCGAAACCGGATTGCTGGCGTGCGGCGATGGCATGCCCCGGGTGGTCGGCAAGGCCGGGGTAGTACACCGCGCTCACCGCGCGATGGGCGGCCAGCAACGGCACGATCGCTGCGGTGTTTTCCTGGTGCACGCGCAGGCGTGCATCCAGCGTGCGCAGGCCGCGCAGGGTCAGGAACGCATCGAACGGCGAACCGGTCAGGCCCAGCGCATTGGCCCACCAGGTCAACTGCTGCGCAAGTTCCGGGTCGCGCGCCACCACCGCACCCCCCACCACATCGCTATGGCCGTTGATGTACTTGGTGGTGGAATGCAGGACCAGGTCGGCGCCGAACGCCAGCGGCTGCTGCAGGGCCGGCGACAGGAAGGTGTTGTCGACCACCACCAGCGCGCCGGCCTTGTGCGCGGCATCGATCACGAAGCGCAGGTCGGTGATCCGCAGCAGCGGGTTGGACGGGGTTTCCACCAGCACCAGCTTCGGTGAACCGGCCAGCGACTGGGCCAGCGAACGCGGGTCGGTCAGGTCGGCGGTGACCAGCTTGAACTGGCCCTTGCCGGCCAGTGCGTTGAACAGCCGCCAGCTGCCACCGTAGGCATCGTGCGGCACCACCAGGGTGTCTTCCGGTCCCAGCAGCGCCTGCAGCACCAGGCTGATCGCGCCCATGCCGGTCGCGGTGACCACGCCGCCCGCGCCGCCTTCCAGCTCGGCCAGCGCCTCGCCCAGCAGGTCGCGGGTCGGGTTGCCGCTGCGGGTGTAGTCGTATTGGCGCTTGTTGCCGAAGCCGTCGAAGCTGAAGTTGGAGGACAGCACGATCGGTGGGGTCACCGCACCGTAGGCACTATCGCGGTCGATGCCGGCGCGCACCGCGGCAGTGGTGCGGCTACAGGACGGCGTGCCGTTGTTGTCGTGGCTCATGCGGTTTCTCCCGGGATGCGGATGGCGTTGGCGAGGATCGCGTCGATGCGATCGGTTTCTTTCAGGAAGGCGTCGTGGCCGTAGGGCGAGCGCAGCACGCGCAGGCTGCCGCGCGGGCCCAGCCCTTCGACCAGGCTGACCAGGTCGGCCAGCGGCACCAGGCGGTCACCTTCGACGGCCACCACCACGGTCGGCAGCAGCAGCTGCGCCGGCTCGATGCGGTGCAGGTCGATGGATTCGGACAGGCGCAGCCAGGCCGTGACCGGCGTGCGCGCGACGTACTGCGCGGCGGCGGCGTCCAGGTAATCTTCGGCGGCCACGCGCACGCGCCCATTGATCACTTCCGGCGCGGCGTCGAAGCGCTCGCTGAACTCTTCAGGGGTGCGGTAGCTGAGCATCGCGAACTGGCGTGCCAGCGCCAGGCCGTTCTCGTCGCTGCACTGCAGTTGGCCCAGCGCAACCGCACGCCGCTGCAGCGCGCGCCACGCCGCCGCATAGGGATGCGCACGATGCGCGCCGCTGACCACCACCAGCCGCTGCACGCGCGGGCGGTGGCGCACGCCGAACTGCTGGGCGACCAGCGCACCATAGGAGTAACCGACGAACGCCTGCAGCTGCGCGATGCCGAGATGATCCAGCAGGATCGCCAGCGCATCGGCCTGGTCGGCGGTATCGATCGGCACGTCCAATGCGCCATCGGCGCCGATGAAATCGAACGCCAGCACGCGCAGCAGCTGCGGGTCGAGCGTCCGCCCCGGGCCGACCAGGCCTTCGGCCCAGCCCTTTTCGACGAACTGGGCATTGGCTGCCACGTGGCGGTTGGCGGAAATGCCACCGGCCAGCACCACCACCGGCGCGTCGGCAGGGCCTACCCATTCGTAGCGCAGGCGGATCGGGCGGGGGCCGGCGTGGCGCATGTCCAACACCGCGGCGAACTCGCCGCGTGCGGCGTGCACGCGGTCTTCGACCGGCACGCTGACGGGAACAAAGGAGTCGGGGCGGAGGGCGGTGCTGGGGGCGAAACTCATGGCGGCGTCCAATAAGGAAAACGGCCATCGAGCCTTCGCGGGGCTCGCGTCCAAGTCCTGCCCTTGCAGGGCACGGCTCGAACCATCTTCCGGTAGACACGGGGTCCCCGCAGGATTTGGCACCTACGCTGACGCTTTCGCGCCTGCGGGCTGCCCCGGCTTCAAAGGGCCTGTCCCTCTGCCGGTCTCGATGGTGGAGCCACGATGCCAGTGTAATTCCGTCATGTCAATCCCTTCATGCGGATGAAGAGATGGATTCATTCGCAACTTCCGCCTGCTGCCGCGCGGGCTGCTACAGTCCGCCCTCCTGCCGCCACGCCGAGCCTCGATGCGCCGTCTGCTGCCGTGCTGCCTGATCCTGCTGCCGCTGTGGGCGCGGCCCGCCATGGCGGCAGACACCGCCGACTGGCGCGCCGGCTGGGGCCTGTCAGGCGCCCCCGCGGCCGATTCGTTTGCCTACCAGTTACCGTTCGATGCCCGCCGCTTCAGCGTGGGACAGGCGCCGCAGGGCCGCTTCAGCCACCGCGACGCCGAAAACCGCCATGCGGTGGACTTCACCCTGCCCGAAGGCACGCCGGTTCTGGCCGCGCGCGCCGGCCGGGTGACCCGGGTGCAGGCGGGCTTCAGCGGCAATGGTCTGGACCCGCAGCGGGACCGCGAGCGCGCCAACTATGTGCGCCTCGTGCATGACGACGGCAGCATGGCCGTCTACGCGCACCTGCAACACGCGGGCGTGCGCGTGCGTGAAGGCCAGCAGGTGCAGGCCGGCCAGCTGATCGGCCTGTCCGGCAACACCGGCTACAGCACCGCCCCGCACCTGCATTTCGCCGTGCAGCGACAGCACGGTACCCAGCTCGAGTCGATCCCGGTGCGCATCGTCACCCCGCGCGGCCAGCTCCACTTCGAAAAAGGGGACGGAGGGGATTAAGGCGCATTCGGCCCGAACGCGGCCTTTCACGTCTTAATCCCCTCCGTCCCCTTTTTCGGCGATAATCATCGGCTTACTTCATTGATCTGCGCCCCGGGCGGGCGCCCCCTGCCATGTCCGAAGTCGCCACCGAAGCCGCGCGTCGCCGTACGTTCGCCATCATTTCCCACCCTGATGCGGGCAAGACCACGCTGACCGAAAAGCTGTTGCTGTTCGGCGGTGCGATCCAGATGGCCGGCTCGGTGAAGGGCCGCAAGGCCGCACGCCACGCCACGTCCGACTGGATGGCGCTGGAGAAAGAACGCGGCATTTCGGTCACCTCCTCGGTGATGCAGTTCCCCTACGAAGGCAAGATCGTCAACCTGCTCGATACGCCCGGCCACGCCGACTTCGGCGAGGACACCTACCGCGTGCTCACCGCGGTGGACTCGGCGCTGATGGTGATCGACGTGGCCAAGGGCGTGGAAGAACGCACGATCAAGCTGATGGAGGTCTGCCGGCTGCGCGACACGCCGATCATGACCTTCATCAACAAGCTGGACCGCGAGGGCAAGGAACCGATCGACCTGCTGGATGAAGTGGAAAGCGTGCTCGGCATCCAGTGCGCGCCGGTGACCTGGCCGATCGGCATGGGCCAGCGCCTGAAAGGCGTGGTCCACCTGATCTCCGGCGAGGTGCACCTGTACGAGCAGGGCCGCAACTTCACCCGCCAGGACTCGACCATCTTCCCGTCCATCGACTCGCCCGGCCTGGCCGAGAAGATCGGCGCGCAGATGCTGGCCGACCTGCGCGACGAACTGGAACTGGTGCAGGGCGCCAGCCACCCGTTCGACCTGGACGCCTACCGCGCCGGCAAGCAGACCCCGGTGTTCTTCGGTTCGGGCGTGAACAACTTCGGCGTGCAGCCGCTGCTGGACTTCTTCGTTGAACACGCCCCGTCACCGCAGGCGCGTGCCAGCACCGGCCGCGCCGTGCAGCCGCAGGAAAACAAGCTGACCGGCTTCGTGTTCAAGATCCAGGCCAACATGGATCCGCAGCACCGCGACCGCGTGGCATTCATGCGGGTGTGTTCGGGCCGGTTCGCGGCGGGCATGAAGACCCTGCACGTGCGCACCGGCAAGGACATGAAGCTGGCCAACGCACTGACCTTCATGGCCAGCGACCGCGAAATCGCCGCGGAGGCCTGGCCAGGCGATGTCATCGGCATCCACAACCATGGCACCATTTCCATCGGTGATACCTTCACCGAAGGCGAGGCGATCACCTTCACCGGCATCCCCAACTTCGCCCCGGAACTGTTCCGCCGTGCGCGCCTGCGCGATCCGCTCAAGCTCAAGCAGCTGCAGAAGGGCCTGGCGCAGTTGTCCGAAGAGGGCGCGACCCAGTTCTTCCGTCCGCTGATGAGCAACGACCTGATCCTCGGTGCGGTCGGCGTGCTGCAGTTCGACGTGGCCGCGTACCGCCTGAAGGACGAATACGGCGTGGAAGCGACCTTCGAACCGGTCAGCGTGGTCACTGCGCGCTGGGTCACCTGCAGCAATGAAAAGAAGCTGGAAGAGTTCCGCGAGAAGAACGCGCTGAACCTGGCGGTGGATGCGGCCGGGCAGCTGGTCTACCTGGCACCGACGCGGGTCAACCTGCAGTTGGCGCAGGAACGCGCGCCGGACGTGCGGTTCTCGGCAACCCGTGAAGCGGCCTACACCGCTACGTCCTGAACCAGAGGGTCATGGCCGGGCGTGCAAGCGCCGGCCATCGCGGCGATGATAGGGGGGATGCAGGTCCCCCTCCCTGCGACCCACTCCTCTTCCATGACCTCTGTTGAATCGATCCGCGAGGAAATCGCCAGCGCGTTGACCCATGGCCTTGGTGCGGTGTTCGCCCTGGCCGCCAGCGCCGTGTTGATCACACTGGCCGCCATCAACGGCGATGGCTGGCAGCTGTTCAGTTCTATCGTGTTCGGCGTGGCGTTGCTGCTGCTGTACACCGCCTCCACGCTGTACCACGCGATCCAGCACCCGGTGGCCAAGGGGCGGCTGAAGGTATTCGACCATTGCGCGATCTATGTGCTGATCGCCGGCACCTACACCCCCTTCATGCTGATCGGCCTGCGCGGTCCGTGGGGCTGGGGCATGTTCACCGCGATCTGGATCCTGGCCCTGGCCGGGGTGGTGTTCAAGCTGTTCTACACCGGCCGTTTCAAGGCCCTGTCGACAGGCATCTACATTGCGATGGGCTGGCTCATCGTGGTGGCGATCAAGCCGATGCTGGCGGCGATCGACCTGTGGACGCTGGGCTGGCTGCTGGCCGGCGGGCTGTCCTACACGCTGGGCACCTACTTCTACCACCGCGAATCGATCCGTTATTCGCATGCGATCTGGCATCTGTTCGTGATCGGCGGCAGCGTGTGCCACTTCGTCGCGGTGACTGCGCAGGTGTTGTGAGTTCGTGCGCTTGCGCGCGGCTTTGAAGCCAAAGCAAAAGCAACGTCAACGTCAACGTCAAATGCTGCAGGGCTGCTAGCTGGTGGGGCGAGGTGGGTTGGCGGGGGACGGCAACAGCCGCTCCTGCGGGCCTCGATGCGCGCCATCCATGGCGCTTTACGCCCCCGCCAACCCACCCCGCCCCACCTTCTGGCGGCCATGAAACCTTCGGTAGCGCCGACCCATGGTCGGCGGATTCGGGGAAGGAAGGGGGGGAGAAAGTTGGGGTCAGAGTCCTTTCGCGCAGCGAAAGGACTCTGACCCCTGCCTTTGTTCTTTTATTTTCTTGCGCGGATGGCGGCCACCGGAACCTGTCCGGGGGGCGGGCGGGGAGGCTGTGCGGGGCCTTGAGCGGCAGGAGCCGCGAAGAGCTACATGGATTTATTCACGCGTGCCCCGCACAGCCTCCCCGCCCGACCACTCGCAGCGACACGCAGCAACACCCGAAGAGCCACACGCGAGGGGGTTCCACCCGTTCGACCACGCCCCCTGCACATCATCCGAATGCCCGCTTCGCACCCTGTGCACGATGAACGGGCAACCATGCAGCAGTGAACGACACCTCGCCCCCCGTACCTGCACGTCCTTCCCGCTGGCGCATGCGCCGTCCCACCAAGCGCGGGCAACGGTGGCTCGCGATCCTGGTGTTCCTGCTCGCCGCGATCCTGCTGCTGATCGCCTTGTGGGACTGGAACTGGTTCAAGGGGCCGGTGGAGCGCGCGGTGCAGGCCAAGACAGGACGTGCGCTGCATATCGGCAACCTCGACGTGGATCTGGGTCGGGTGACCACCGTCCGCGCCGACTCCATCACCTTCGCAAACGCCGAATGGGCCAGGCAGCCGAAGATGGCCAGCGCGGACCGCGTGGAAATCGACGTGCGGGTGTGGCCCCTGCTGCGCGGCAGCGTGCAGCTGCCGGAGATCCGCCTCACCCGGCCCGATGCGCTGTTGCAGACGGCGCCGAAGGCCGACCAGCCGGGCAACTGGGATTTCATGGGCGATAGCAGCGGTGGCGAACCGCTGCAGCTGCGTCGGCTGCATATCGACGACGGGCGCCTGCAGTTCCTGGATGAACGCGGTCGCACCGATATCCAGGTGGCCGTGCGCAGCGGCGAGCCAAAGCAGGCCGATGCCGCGCCACCGCTGCTGGTCAGCGGCAAGGGCTCGTGGCAGGGCAATGCGTTCACCTTGAACGGCAACACCGAATCGCCGCTGGAGCTGACCAACAGCGGGCATCCGTTCCGGATCCACCTGGATGGCCGCGCCGGCGCCACGCATGCCGTGGCCAGCGGCACACTGATCAATCCTTTCCAGTTCCAGACCTTCAAACTGCGGTTCAGGCTGAGTGGCCAGGACCTGGAAGACCTGTATCCGCTGGTCGGCATCGCCCTGCCCTCCACGCCCCCGTATCGGCTGGACGGCCAGCTCAGCCGCAACCACCAGGTATGGGGCTACGAGAAGTTCAGCGGAACGGTCGGCGACAGCGACCTGGGCGGTGATGTGAAGGTCGAAACCGGCGGCGAGCGACCGCGCCTGACCGCCAACCTGGTGTCCAAGCGACTGGACTTCGACGACCTGGCCGGCTTCGTCGGCGCGCCGCCCAAGACCGGGAGCGATGAAACCGCCAACGCCGAACAGAAGGCCGAAGCCGCCCGGCTTGCGGCCAAGCCGACCGTGCTGCCGGATACGCCGTATGACCTGGGCAAGCTGCGTGCGATGGATGCCGACGTGCGCCTGAAGGCCCAGCGGATCAATGCCCCCAGCCTGCCCCTGGACGACATGGATGCCCATCTTTTCCTCGATGACGGCCTGTTGCGCCTGGAGCCGCTGAACTTCGGCGTGGCCGGCGGCGACATCCGCAGCACCATACGCATGGACGCGCGCCGTCCGCAGATCGCCACGTCACTGAAGGCCAGCGTGCGCCGCGTGCAGCTTGGCCAGCTGTTCCCGGATGCCAAGCTGGCCGAACAGGCCTCCGGCGGCATCGGGGGGGAGATCGACCTGACCGGCAACGGCAACTCGATCGCCGCGATGCTCGGCAGCAGCGACGGCAACGTCGCCGTCGGCATGGGCAAGGGCCACGTCGGCAACCTGATCATGGAACTGGCCGGCCTGGACGTGGCCGAGTCGCTGAAGTTCCTGTTCACCGGTGACAAGCAGATTCCGCTGCGTTGCGCCTTCGCCGATTTCGGGGTGAAGGACGGCCTGATGGACAGCCGGGCGCTGGCGGTGGACACCACCGACACGCTGATCGTCGGCGAAGGCACCGTCAACCTGAAGAACGAGCAGATGGACCTGCTGCTGAAGCCGCGGCCTAAGGACATCAGCATATTGGCGTTGCGCTCGCCGCTGCGGATCAATGGCACCTTCAAGGATCCCGGGTTCCGGCCGGACTTCAAGGCGCTCGGACTGCGGGGTGCGATCGCGCTGGCACTGGGCAGCATCGCGCCGCCGGCCGCCTTGCTGGCGACGTTCGAGCCCGGCCCGGGCAAGGACAGCGACTGCGGCGGCAAATACGCCAAATAAGGGTAGTGACGGCCGCTGGCCGTCAAACCCGGGATGTCTCAGCCGGCCACGATGTACTGCTGCAGCTGTTCCAGCTCCTGCGCCTGCGCATCGATCACCGCCTTGACCAGGTCACCGATCGATATCACGCCCAGCACCTTGCCGTTCTCCACGACCGGTAGATGGCGGATGCGGTGATCAGTGACCACCTGCAGGCAGTGCGCCACGTGCGCCGTCGGCGCCACCGTCACCAGCTTTGCGGTCATGATCTCTGCGACCTGCGTATCGCGTGAGGAGCGGTCCCGCAGCACGATCTTCCGCGCGTAATCGCGCTCTGACAGGATGCCGGCCAGCACCGGCCCGTCCATCACCAGGACCGCGCCGATGCTTTTCTCCGCCATCAGCCGGATCGCGTCGATCACCGCCGCGTCCGGCCTGACCGCATGCACTTCAGGAGACTTGCCGTCCAACAGTTGCCGAACCGTGGTCATCTGCCTGCCCTCCCAGGGTGGGTTGCCATCCAGAGTCTGCCACGCCCGGAGCGATCCAGGTGTCAAGCAGGTACAGCGGCCGCTGCTTGGACTCCTCGTACAGACGCCCCAGGTACTCCCCGATCAGTCCCAGGGCGATCAGCTGCACGCCGCCCAGGAACAGGATCACCGCCATCATGGTCGGCCACCCGGCGACACGGTCACCGTACAGCGCGGCCTTGACCACCACCCCCACGGCGAACACGAAAGCGCCGGCAGCGGTCAGCAATCCCAGATAGGTAGCCGCCCGCAGCGGCACGGTGGAAAAGCTGGTGATCCCTTCCAGCGCGAAATTCCACAGTCGCCACAGGCTGAACTTGCTTGTCCCCGCGATCCGCGCATGGCGCTCGTACGGCACGGCGATGCGTCGGTAGCCGACCCAGCTGAACAGGCCTTTCATGAAGCGATGGCGTTCACGCAGCTCGCCCAGGGCGTTCAGCGCGCGCGGCGACAGCAGGCGGAAATCGCCGGTATCGGCCGGAATCGGGGTCGGCGACAGCCGACCGATCACCCGGTAGAACATGTTCGCGGTGGCGCGCTTGCTCCAGCTTTCACCGGCACGGGCAAGCCGCGTGCCGTACACGTTGTCGTAGCCCTCGCGCCAGCGCGCGACGAACTGCGGGATCAACTCCGGCGGATCCTGGCAGTCGGCGTCCAGGATCATCGCCGCGCCTTCGCGCACCTGGTCCAGTCCGGCGGTGAGCGCGGCTTCCTTGCCGAAGTTGCGCGAGAGCCGCAGCGCGGAAACGCGCGGGTCCTTCCGCGCCAGTTCGCAGATCACCTGCCAGGTCGCATCGCTGCTGCCGTCATCCACGTACAGCATGCGACCGTCGATGTCGGGCAAGGTGGCGAACACCGCCGTCACCCGCTCGTGCAGGTGCGGCAGGGCCACCTCTTCGTTGTAGGCGGCGACGAGGACGGTCAGTTGATCGGGCTGCATCACAGCAGTGTACTCAGTCATCCTGCAGATACCCGCCGCCGCCCAACTGACGGGCCTGCCGTTGGATCCAGTTCGCCCGGCGCTGCACGTAAGGGCCCGGCCGGGCCGCACTGTACCGGCGCGGCGCCGGCAGCACCGCTGCCAGCCGCGCGCTCTCGGCGGGGGTCAAAGCCGACGCATCCTTGTTCCAGAACTGCCGCGCCGCCGCCTGCGCGCCATAGATCCCATCGCCGAACTCGGCGATGTTGGCGTACACCTCCAGGATGCGGCGCTTCGGCCAGAAGGTTTCGATCAGCAGCGTGTACCAGGCCTCCAGGCCCTTGCGCAGCCAGCTGCGGCCTTGCCACAGGAACAGGTTCTTGGCGACCTGCTGGCTGATCGTGCTGGCGCCGCGCACCCGGCCACCGCGTGCGTTGTGGTCGCGGGCCTTCTCGATCGCCTGCAGGTCGAAGCCGTTGTGCAGCGGGAAGCGCTGGTCTTCGGCGGCGACCAGCGAAATCGGCAGGCTCGACGCCATCTGGTCCAGGTCACGCCACTGGTGATGCAGGCGGTACTTCCAGTCGCCCTGCCCCAGCGCTTCGCCATACCGCCAGACCATCACGGTGGAAAGCGGCGGATCGATGAAACGCAGCGTCAGTACCTGCAGCACGCTGAACGCGGCCAGCAGCACCGGCAGCCACAGCAGGCGCCGCCAGCGCCAGCGCGGCGCGGCCGCGACATCGGCCACCTTGAGGTTTTCGTCCCCTGACCCCATTGATCGCTCACTCTTCTTTCAAACCGTTGTCGGCACATTATCCGGCAAGCCCTCTCCCTTATATACGCGCGGCCCCGAATCCATGAGCGACCACACCGACTCCCTGTTCCGCTTCCTGCTGCCCGATGCCGGCGTCCGTGGGGTGCACGTGCGCCTGCAGGACACCTGGCAGGAGATCCTGTCGCGCGGCGACTACCCTGCCGTAGCCGCTGGCCTGCTGGGCGAAGCGACGGTTGCCGCGGCGCTGTTCACCGGCCACACCAAGGTTGACGGGCGGCTGTCCATCCAGCTGCGCAGCAGCAGCGCACTGCGCACGCTGTTTGCCGAATGCACCGCCGCCGGCACCCTGCGCGGCATCGCACGCGTGGAAGACGGCGAGGATGCCCCGCGCGAACTGACCGCACTGGGCGAGGACGCGGTGCTGGCCATCACCATCGAAAACCCCGGCCTGGACCCGCGCGAGCCGCAGCGCTACCAGAGCCTGGTCGGGCTCACCGCACCGAGCCTGGATGAGGCCTTCGAGGATTACTTCCGCCAGTCCGAGCAGTTGCCCACGCGGTTGCTGCTGGCCGCAGATGGCCAGGGCGCTGCGGGCCTGCTGCTGCAGAAACTGCCCGGCGAAGAAGGCGATGCCGACGGCTGGACCCGCGCCAGCGCGCTGTTCGAGACGCTGGGCAAGGCCGAACTGCTGGCCACCCCGGCCGAAGAGCTGGTGCGCCGGCTGTTCCATGAGGAACAACCCGAGGCCATGGGCGACAAGCCGCTGCGCTTCGCCTGCTCCTGCTCGCGTGAGCGGGTGGAGGCCATGCTGCAGTCGTTGGGCGAGGAGGAGGCCCGCGCGGCCGCTGAAGCCACGGGATCGGTTGATGTGAAATGCGAATTCTGCGGACGGGAGTATCACTTTCCGTTGACGGAATTCGGGATACTGTTCCACGGTGCCGGAGCCTCCGTGCCGGCCCCTGAGCGGCTTCAGTAACCGTTTCCGCCCCAGCATGCCGACCATCTTCGCGAGTTCGTGTTCTGGGGAGGACAACGACTTGTTAAAGATTCATAAACAGCCTAGTCTCGAGTTCCCGCTTCCGCGGGAACTTGCCCTGCATTCGACTGTCTGACTGGACCCATGCCGAACTTCCTGCGCCTGCCACTTGCCCTGCTGATCGCCCTCGGGACGGTCACGGGCGCACATGCGCAGGCCAAGGACACCCGCACCGTCATCCCGGTCTGGAACAAGGGCAGTGGCAAGGTCGAAGCCCTGCTGTACCTGGAACCGACCGGCGAACAGATGGCCGGCGCACGCTGGCATTTCGGGCGCAGTTCACTGGATGCGGCCTTCGGCCTGTCCTCCGGCGATTCGCTGGGGCTGCTCTGCAACAGCAGCCGCGGCACCAGCATCAGCGGGCTTGCCAGTCATTGCATGCTGGCCAGCCTGGGCGATGACGAAGACACGCTGTCCAGGCGATTCAGTGCCACGGCGGCCTTCAACCGCGCCGGTGGACGTGTCGGACTAACCGCCGGCGCCGGCCGCGAGACCCTGCCCGCCTGGCTGGCAGGACCGAACAAGTCGCCAGCGCTGCGTGCCGAGCAGAACGACCTCACGGTATTCGGTCAGAAGAACATCGGCCGCGAAGGCTTCGTGTCCATTGGTGGCACCTATGCCAAGGCGCGCCTGGTGCCGTTGGCTGACGCCGCGCCCTCGATCGTGGATCGCTGGGACAGCAAGAGCATCAGCATTGGCGCAGGCTATGGCAACTTCAGCGGCAACATCATCGGCCGCGTGGTCGATGTGCCCGGCCAGCCCGGCAAATGGGAAGGCCTGGGGGTCGGTCTGACCTGGCGTACGCCGTGGTCGGGCCAGCTGACGGTGGGTGCGGAGAACGTCGTAAGCCGTGGCAAGAACCCGTTCTCACCACGCAATGAGAGTAACGACGACGGCACTGTTCCGTATGTCCGTTACGAGCAGGATCTGTAAGCACTTGATCCCTGTAGGGTATTTTTGAGAACGCCCCGAATTCCGGGGCGTTTTCGTTTGCGGACTGCCTGAACGGGTTTGCCGAATTTCACCAAAATCACGCGAATCATTAACAAAGCTTTAATTTTCGAAAAGACGGAAGTAGTATCGGGATCAGCCCGGCGATTTTTGGAAGCGCCATTCGCTTTCGTCGCGGGCCACACCACGTAGCTACCAAGTCCACTTGGAGAGAGAGCCCAATGAACCGCAACAGCAATAAACTGCGTGACGCCGTCGTCATCGCGCTGATCACCAGCGCTGCAGGTACCGGCGCCGCCGTCGCGCAGGAAACCTCCGGCACCACCAACCTGGACCGCATCTCGGTCACGGGTTCGCGCATCCGTCAGGTCGACGTCGAAACCGCCCAGCCGGTGCTGACGATTTCCCGTCAGGACATCCAGAACCAGGGCTTCAGCTCGGTCGGTGACATCCTGCAGAACATCTCGGCCGCAGGCAGCCCGGCGTTCAGCCGCTCCTCCCCGCTGACCTCCAACCAGGAAGCAGGCGGTCAGTACATCGACCTGCGCAACCTCGGTGCGCAGCGTACGCTGGTCCTGGTCAACGGCAAGCGCCTGGGCATCTCGCCGGACGGCTTCCAGGACGTGTCGACCATCCCGACCGTCATCGTCGAGCGCATCGACGTGCTGAAGGACGGCGCCTCGTCGATCTACGGCTCGGACGCGATGGCCGGCGTGATCAACATCATCACCCGCAAGAACTTCGACGGTGCCGAAGCCAACGTCTACACCGGTCAGTACGGCCAGGGCGACGGCAAGAAGGAAACCTATGACTTCATGATCGGCTTCTCCGGCGATCGTGGTTCGGTGACCATCGCCGGTGAATACCACAACGAAGAGGAAGTCTGGGCCAAGGACCGCTGGTTCACCCGCAATACCTATCCGGGCTGGAACCACAACGCGTCCTTCACCAACGTCGGGCAGTGGGGCAACTGGCGTCCGGCCGGCAGCACGGGCGGCTACCAGGCGCCGAACCGTGGCGGCACCGCGCTGGGCGTGGGCCAGTTCCACCCGCAGAATCTCGACGACCGCAGCCGTTCCTCGGATCAGATGCACCTGCTGACCCCGCTGGAGCGCCGCTCGCTGTATGTGTCGGCCAACTATGATCTCGTCGACAACGTCCGTTTCGTCACCGACCTGCAGTACTCCAAGCGCAGCTCGGACCGCCAGATCGCCGGTTACCCGCTGCAGTCCGGCGCGTACGAAGACCTGAACCTGAGCGCTGACAGCCTGTACAGCCCGAACGGCGGTGCGACCGACGTCGAATGGCGCCGTCGTGGCTGGGAAGTGCCGCGCACCACCAATACCGACCTGACCACTTGGCGCTTCACGGCGGCCCTGGAAGGTTCGTTCGAGATCGGTGATCGCTACTTCAACTGGGATGCGGGCGCGCTCTACAACGAGAACGACGTCTCCATCATCAACAACGGCAACTTCTACATCCCGGCCGTCCGCAACGCCGTCGGTCCGTCGTTCGTCAACGGCGCCGGCCAGGCCGTCTGCGGCACCCCGGGTCTCGACGGCGCGGATGACACCATCATCGCCGGCTGCGTGCCGTGGAACCCGTTTGCCGGCTTCGGCACCGGCGCGGTCGCCAATTCGCTCGACGACGAAGCCGTGCGCAACTACCTGTTCCGCGAGGAGCACGCGACCGGCAACACCACCACCCACAACTACTTCGCCAACATCGCCGGCACCATCGTTCCGCTGCCGGCCGGCGACCTGGGCTTCGCGGCCGGTTACGAGTACCGCCGTGAGGAAGGCCAGTTCGCTCCGGATGCCATCGCGCAGTCGGGTGACTCGACCAACCTGGCTTCTGGCCCGACCGGTGGCAAGTACGATGTCAGCGAGTTCTACCTCGAACTGAACGTGCCGATCCTGGCTGACCTGCCGTTCGCCAAGGAGCTGACGCTGGACGTGGCGACCCGCTACTCCGACTTCAACACCTTCGGCGACACCACCAACAACAAGTTCGGCCTGAAGTGGCGTCCGATCGACGACCTGCTGGTGCGTGGTACCTATTCGGAAGGCTTCCGCGCCCCGACCATCGGCGACCTGTACGGCGGCTCCTCGCAGACCTTCACCACCGGCTTCATCGATCCGTGCGACAGCATCTACGGCAACGCCCGTGGCACCGCACGCTGCCTGGCTGATGTCCCGGCGAACTACCGTCAGCTGCAGCAGGGCTTCATCCCCGCTGACGGCCCGGCCGCACAGTCCCCGGTGCCGTTCACCTCCGGCTCGAATGAGTTCCTGCAGCCGGAACGTTCGGAATCCAAGTCGATCGGCCTGGTGTACAGCCCGAGCTACGTCAGCGGCCTGACCGTGGGCGTGGACTGGTGGAGCATCCGCATCGAAGACACCCTGGTGTCCGACAGCCCGAACCAGATCCTGGAAGACTGCTATGTCGGCCTGATCGAAGAGCGTTGCGCCCTGTTCACCCGTGACCCGGCCAACGGCAACATCGTCGGCGACCTGACCTACGGCAACCGCAACGCCGGTTACACCGAAACCGAAGGCTTCGACTTCGACATCAACTATGCGCTGGACACCGATTGGGGCCGCTTCTCGGCCAAGTCCGCGACTACGTACGTGAGCAAGTACGAGTCCAAGACCACCAACGATGCCGAAGAAGTGCCGTCGCAGTACAACGGCTTCAACGCCTACTTCCGCGTACGCTCGAACCTGAGCCTGGGCTGGACGAAGAACGACTGGTCGGTCAACTGGAGCATGCGTTACTACTCCGGCACCAAGGAAACCTGCTACTTCACCGCACGCTGCACCCTGCCGAACTTCTCGGCTCCGGACACCGGCGGCATCATCACCCCGATGAACGAGCTGGGTTCGACGACCTTCCACGATCTGCAGGTCTCCTACGCAGCGCCGTGGAACGCCACCATCGCCATCGGTGCGAACAACGTGTTCAACAAGGTTGCCCCGCTGATGATGGATCAGCCGAGCTCGAACTTCTCGTACTATGGCGGCTTCGATATCGGTCGCTTCCTGTACCTGAAGTACAACCAGAAGTTCTGATCGGTCCACTGATCAACAACGTCTGAAGCAACGGCCCCGAAAGGGGCCGTTGTTTTATCTGGTGGGTTGGAATGCAACAACGCCACGCACAAAAAAAGAGCCGCTTCGCAGCGGCTCTCTTCAGCATCCTGGCTTGATGTGCTCAGCCCGGGATCAGCGTCTCGATCACGTGCTCGACGTAGGCTTCGAAGTCCTCGCGCGCCTGCTTGGGCTGCTGCAATTGCAGTGACAACTGCAGGAAGCCGACATAGGCCGCATAGGCCAGCCGCGCGCGATGGCGTGCATCGGTCGAACTCAGGCCCGCCTGGCGGAACGAGGCGATCAGGTAATCCATGCGCCGCTGCGACACACGGTCGATCACCGGACGCACCATCGGATGATCCAGCGCCTTCAACAGTTCGCTGTAGATGATGTGCGGCTGCACTTCATGCGCCACCACCTGGAACAGCTGGCGCAGGCGCACGCGCGGGTCGGGCACCTCTTCCAGGCTGCCGAACACCTGTTCCTGCTCGAACAGTTCCCAGCGCTCCAGCGCGGCCTGCAGCAGGGCGTCACGCGACGGGAAATGCCAATAGAAGCTGCCCTTGGTCACGCCAAGGCGGCGCGCCAGCGGCTCCACCGCGACGGCGCTCACGCCTTGTTCGGCAATCAGGTCGAGGGCAGCCTGGGCCCAGTCTTCGGCGCTCAGGCGGCTGTTGCGGCCGGCGCGCGGTTCGCCGGCGGGAGTTTCGGATTCGCTCATCTGGTGATTTAACCATACGCCGGGGTTCGTTGCAGTATGCCTCTGTATATAAAGATGTAAGTGCTCACCGACAGGCCGCTGCAGCGCACCATACGTGACAGTATTGACATCGAACCGAAGCGCTCCATACTAGCTGGTATGGTCACACCTCCTTCCCTCGCCCCGTTGTCCTCTCTGCGCCTGGACGCAGCGCACGGCGCGGTGCTGGCGGCCACCGCCGACACGGCCGGGCGCCGCGGCCCGATCCTGTTCGCACACGGCTTCGGCCAGACCCGTCATGCCTGGAACGCGTCGGCCCGCGCGTTGGCCGCCCATGGCTTCCAGACCCTGGCCTACGATGCGCGCGGCCATGGCGATTCCGACTGGAACCCAGCCGACCTGCCCTACCACGGTGATCAGTTCGCCGATGACCTGATCGTGCTGGCCGGCGAGCAGTCGCGCCCACCGGTGCTGGTCGCCGCGTCGATGGGCGGCCTGTTCGGGCTGCTGGCCGAATCGCGCTGGCCCGGGCTGTTTTCGGCAATGGTGCTGGTGGACATCACCCCGCGCTGGGATACCGCCGGGGTGGAGCGCATCCTCAGCTTCATGACCGCCCACCCGCAGGGCTTCGCATCTCTGGCCGAGGCCGCCGACGTGATCGCCGCCTACCTGCCGCATCGGCCGCGCAAATCCGAAGATTCCCTGCGTGCGCTGCTGCGCGAAGACCGCCATGGCCGCTGGCGCTGGCACTGGGATCCGCGGCTGGTGGCCGAACTGGCACGTGACAGCGAACAGCACCAGGACGCCCTGGCCGATGCCGCACGCAAGGTGAAGTGCCCGCTGCTGCTGGTCAGTGGCGGCCGCAGCGAGCTGGTCAACGCCGGCACCATCGCCGATTTCCTCGCGCTGGCCCCGCATGCCAGCCATGTACAGCTGCCGCAGGCCACGCACATGCTGGCCGGCGACGACAACGACGCCTTTACCGCTACTGTGTTGAACTATCTGGACGTGTTACCCCCGGCCCTGGCCGCAACATCGTCCGCCGAACCCGAGCACGTCACCGGAGTACGCTCATGAGCATCGTTCTTCCCTTCCTTGCCCTGTTGCTGGCAAGTGCATTCGCGGCCTATCACCGCATGCGCCTGATCACCTGGACGATCATCAGCGTGGCCGTGTTGGCCATCTGCTGGTTCGTGCCTTACATCAACCAGACCGCCACCATCGTCGCGGCCGCCATCGTGGCGGTGATCGCCGTCCCGCTGCTGCTGCCGTTCATCCGCAAGCCGCTGCTGACCGCCCCGATGATGAAGGTGTTCCGCAAGGTGCTGCCGCCGTTGTCGCAGACAGAGCGGATCGCCTTGGAGACCGGTTCGGTCGGTTTCGAAGGCGAGCTGTTCACCGGTGACCCGGACTGGAACATCCTGCTGAACTACCCCAAGCCGCAGCTCACCGCCGAAGAACAGGCCTTCATGGATGGCCCGGTGGAAGAACTGTGCAAGATGGTCAACGACTGGGAAATCACCCACGTCCACGCCGACCTGCCGCCGGAAATGTGGGCCTTCATCAAGAAGAACCGCTTCTTCGGCATGATCATTCCCAAGCAGTACGGCGGGCTGGGCTTCAGCGCGCTGGCCCACCACAAGGTGATCCAGAAGCTGGCCTCGGTGTCTTCGGTGGTCAGTTCCACCGTCGGTGTGCCCAACTCGCTGGGCCCGGGTGAACTGCTCAACCATTACGGCACCCAGGAGCAGAAGGACCAGTACCTGCCGCGCCTGGCAGATGGCCGCGAAGTGCCCTGCTTCGGCCTGACCGGTCCGTTCGCCGGCTCCGATGCCACCTCCATTCCCGATTACGGCATCGTCTGCCACGGCGAGTGGAATGGCGAGCGCGTGCTCGGCGTCAGGCTGACCTTCGACAAGCGCTACATCACCCTGGCCCCGGTGGCCACGCTGATCGGCCTGGCGTTCCGCATGTACGATCCGGACAAGCTGATCGGTGAAACGCGCGATATCGGCATCACCCTGGGCCTGCTGCCGCGCGAGACCGCCGGCGTGGAAGTCGGCCGTCGCCACTTCCCGTTGAACTCGCCGTTCCAGAACGGCCCGATCAAGGGCAAGGACGTGTTCATCCCGCTGACCCAGCTGATCGGCGGTGCCGCGATGGCCGGCAAGGGCTGGAACATGCTCAACGAATGCCTGGCCGTGGGCCGCTCGATCACCCTGCCCTCCACCGGCAGCGGCGGCGCGAAGGCCGGCGCGGTCATCACCGGTGCTTACGCCCGCATCCGCAAGCAGTTCGGGCTTTCGGTCGGTCGCTTCGAAGGCGTGGAAGAAGCGCTGGCCCGCATCGGCGGCAAGGCCTACAAGATCAGCGCGCTGGCCCAGGCCACTGCGGCGGCGGTGGATCGCGGCGATGTGCCGTCGGTGCCGTCGGCGATCGCCAAGTACCACTGCACCAGCATGAGCCGTGAAGTGATCTCGGACATGATGGATGTGATCGGCGGCAAGGGCATCATCCTGGGACCGCGCAACTTCGCCGGCCGCAGCTGGCAGGCCGCGCCGATCGCGATCACCGTGGAAGGCGCCAACATCATGACGCGCAGCCTGCTGATCTTCGGCCAGGGCGCGATCCTGTGCCATCCGTGGGTGATGAAGGAAATGAAGGCCGCGCAGGATCCGGACCGCAAGGCCGGCCTGCAGGACTTCGACCGCAGCCTGTTCGGGCACATCCGCTACGGCATCTCCAACGCCGTGCGTTCGTTCTGGTTCGGCCTGACCGGCGCCCGTTTCGGTGCCGCCCCGGGCGATGCCTACACCCGCCGCTATTTCCGCAAGCTGGACCGCTATTCGGCCAACCTGGCGCTGATGGCCGACATCTCGATGATGACGCTCGGCGGCAAGCTGAAGTTCAAGGAATCGCTGTCCGGCCGACTGGGCGACGTGCTGAGCCATGTCTACATGACCAGCGCCATGCTCAAGCGTTACCACGACGAAGGCGCACCGGTGGCCGACCAGCCGCTGCTGGCCTGGGGCTTCCATGACAGCGTGCACAAGATCGAAGAGTCGCTGTCGGCGGCGCTGCGCAACTTCCCGATCCGCCCGATCGGCTGGCTGATGTGGCTGTTGATCTTCCCGCTGGGTCGTCGTGCCGAAGCCCCGGGTGACCGCCTGAGCCGTCGCGTCGCCGCGCTGCTGATGGCGCCCAATGAAGCCCGCGACCGCCTGGCCGACGGCGTGTTCATGACCCCGTGCGAGAACAACCCCGGTGGGCGCATCAACAGCTACCTGGCCAAGGCCATCATGGCCGAGCCGGTGGAGCGCAAGTTCCTCAAGGCGCTCAAGAGCAAGGGCATCGAAGCGCTGGACTACAACAAGCAGCTCGACGAAGCCGTGGCCGAAGGCGTGCTGACCCAGGACGAGCGCAGCCTGTTGGAAGAGCTGCGTGCGATCACCCTGGAAGCGATCACCGTGGACGATTTCGATACCCACGAACTGCGCTCGGCCGGTTACTACGACCTGCCGCGCAAGGAAGCCGGTTCGCAGCAGGCAGCCTGACCGCCTCGCGACCCGATGGGGTCAGAGTCCTTTTCCGCAGGAGAAGGACTCTGACCCCTTTCTGTTGCCGTGTCAGTGCAGGTTGCGGCCGGCCTGCCAGATCGCCGCCAGCGCCAGCAGTGCGGGCACTGCCTGGATGTAGAAGATCCGCCGGTTCACGCTCCAGGCGCCATAACAGCCGGCCACCACCACACAGACCAGGCTGAAAATGGTGATCTCGAAGTAACGGACCAGTCCGACCAGGATGCCGGCGGCCAGGAAGCCGTTGTAAAGCCCCTGGTTGGCCGCCAGCACGCGCGTGGCCTGTGCCTTCTCCAGCGTGTTGCGGAAGGTCTTCAAGCCCAGTGGACGCGTCCACAGGAACATTTCCAGCACCAGGAAATAGACGTGCAGCGCAGCGACCAGCAGCGTCAACGACAACGCGATCCAGATCCAGTACATGGGCAATCCTCAGGTAAGTGCGCAGAGCTTACTTGAGGATCGGCAACCGGCGGGCTCGCGCGCGCTCCGCTAGCGGTCGCGCGGCAGCTTCTTTTCTTCGCGCAGCACGCCGAAGGCAGCCAGCGTCATCAGCGCAGCGACGACGATGCCCCCGGCAAACACGAGGTTGGACCCCAGCAGGGAAAGCCCCTTGTGCACCCAGGTGAAGCTCAGGTCCGCGCCGCGGTAGACCACGGTGTCGATGGCCGCGCCGGCCTTGTAGCGCCACTGGCGGTCCACACGGGTGTAGATGGTCTCGCGCGCCGGCTTGAACAGCGAAAACTCGCTGGCGCGGGTTACTACCTGCACCACCGCCACCAGCAGTGGCAGCGGCGACGCCGCCAGCACCGAGAAGCCGACGATGATCGCCAGCGCCGGGATCAACAGCGCCGGCGCCACCCCATGCCGGGACAGCAGCCAGCGCGTGAGCGTCAACTGCACCAGCAGGGTCAAGGCGTTCACCGCCAGGTCCAGGTGCGAATAAAAGGCCGTGCGCGCTTCCGGATCCGGATACGCCACGCGCACGATCGCGGCCTGCTGGTTGTACAGCAGCGTGCCCACGCCCACACCGAACAGCACCAGCAGTGCCAGCCAGCGCAGCAGCGGCTCGCGCGCGATCAGCTTCAGGCCATCCAGCACGCTGCCGCCCATCGGCTGCTCGCCGGACACCAGCTGCTGTTCGCGCTCGCGCAGGATCGCCCAGTGCCGCAGCCGCCAGATGCACAGCAGGCAGACACTGAGGAAACCGGCAGAGACCAGCATCAGGTTGGCGATGCCGACCCGCTGCACCAGCGCGCCGGTGATGGCCGGGCCGAGGAACGCGCCGAGCGTGCCGGCCGCACCGATGTAGCCGTAGTACGCCCGCGCCTGGGCGTTGGAGAACACATCGGCCATGAAGCTCCAGAACACCGCCACGGCGAACAGGTTGAACACCATCACCCAGAAGAAGAACGCCATGCCCCGGCCGGGCACGTTGCTGTCGAACATCAGGTGGAAGCCGAGCAGGGTGACGATGAAGAAGCCATACACAACCGGCATGAAGACGCGCCGTGGCTGCCGGCTGACCAGCCAACCGTACACCGGCTGCAGCACCAGCATGATCAGGAACACGCAGGTAAACAGGAACTGCAGCACGAACTCCTGCAGCGCTACGCCGTGGCTGCTGAACCAGCTGATCAGCGCTGGCGGGAAGACCTCCTGCAGGTCAGACGAGGAAGCCATCGCCTCGCGCACCGGGCGCAGCACGTAGTAGCCGCTGAGCAGGCAGAAGAAATACAGGAACGACCACCACAGCGCGGGCGTATCCCGCAGGGCCTGCAGCAGCCCCCGCAGCGGGCCGCGTTGCAGCGGCGGATCCAGCGGCGCGCTCACGCGTCACCCGGCGCGCACACGCGGCGGCAGCAGCAAAGCATGGGCGACTCCGGGAGGCGAGGAAGCGCGTACGGTATCCAATGCACTGCAACATCGCCAGCGCGCCGCGCCAACCGGGCTGCGCAGGGAGCGGTCCGGATAGCCGCTGATCCGGCATCGAAATCCCAGTATTTTCAGCAAGATGCGCATTCATCTTCGCTTTGTTTGTGCAACGGCGAAAAGCGAGGCTAGAATCGGTCACAGCAGTCGCGCTCGGGTCCCGATCAATGAACAAGAACAGCAGGCGTCGTCCGTTCCGCACGGCGGCCACCGGAATGCTGGGCATGCTGATGCCCGTCGCCCTTTCCACCACGGCGCAGACGTCCTCGCTGCCGCCGATGCCCACCAACATCGAAACCGCCGTTGCAGCGCCGGCGCATACCCAGCCGGCGGCCTACCGCACCGGGCTGACCGCCAATCCGCAGGCACCGGCGGCCGGCTTCAACGTGGCCAACATCGAATCGATGGCGCAGCAGCTCACCTATGGCGAGCGCGTGCCGGGCATGGCGGTGGCCATCGTGCAGGGCGGTCGCATCCTCAGCGCGCGCGGCTACGGCGTCACCGACGTCAACAATCCGCTGCCGGTCGATTCGCACACCGTGTTCCGCCTGGCGTCGCTGTCCAAGGCCTTCGCCGGCACCATGGCCGGGCTGCTGGTCAACGATGGCACGCTGCGCTGGGACAGCAAGGTCACCGACTACGTGCCGGGCTTCCAGCTGACCACGCCGGAGGCCACCGAGCGGCTGACCGTGGCCGACCTGCTGAGCCACCGCGTGGGCCTGCCCTACAACGCCTACGACCGCGACGTCGAAGCCAACGCCGAGTACTACACGCTGACCCAGAAGCTGGGCTCCACCTCGCTGAAGTGCCTGCCCGGCGACTGCTATGCCTACCAGAACGTGGCCTACAGCCTGATCGGCGACGTGGTCTACGCCGCATCGGGCAGCTTCTACGAACAGGCTGTCGAACGACGCCTGTTCAAGCCGCTGGGCATGGACGATGCCAGCCTCGGCCTTGCCGGCATCCAGGCCAGCTCGCGCTGGGCACGCCCGCACGTGCGCAGCCGCAACGGGTGGGTCTCGCTGACCCCGAAGCCGACCTACTACCGTCTCGCACCCGCGGCCGGCGTCAACGCCAGCGCCAACGACATGGCGCAGTGGCTGCTGGCGCAGACCGGCCACCGTCCGGACGTGCTGCCCGCCCCGCTGCTGGCCACCCTGCACGCTTCGCTGGTCAACACGCCGGGCGAAATGCGTTCGGGCTGGCGCCGTGACCGCCTGCGTTCGGCCGGCTACGCGCTGGGCTGGCGCAACTTCGATTACGCCGGCCATGAAGTGGTGTTCCATGCCGGCGCGGTGCAGGGCTACCGCGGCCTGGTGGCGCTGATCCCCGAACGCGACATGGGCATCGCCATCATGTGGAACGGTGAAAGCAGCCTGCCCAGCGGCCTGCTGCCGACGGTGCTGGATTCCGCCCTCGGCCTGCCGACCCAGCGCTGGCTGGACGTGGATACCGATTTCGGCAGCGACAGCCTGATGGCCGAAGGCGCGCCTTCGCAGGACAAGCGCAAGGGCGCCTCGTCCAACCGCGCCAGCGCCTCGCCCCGCTGAGCCGCCACGAAAAAGGGGACGGGGGGAATTAAGTCGAATTAATTCCCTCCGTCCCCTTTTTCGTGGATAAAAAAAACCCCCTCTCCGCTGGGCTGTCGGAGAGGGGGCTTCAGGTACGGCTATCGGGAGATGCTTAGATCAGCGGCGCCGGGGTTGCCGGGAGAGCCACCGGAGCGGCCTTCTTGCGGCGTGCCGGGCTCTTGCGGGCGGCCTTCTTTGCGGCCGGCTTCTTCGCAGCTGCCTTTTTCGCGGTCTTCTTCACGGCCTTCTTGGCGGTCGCTTTCTTGGCGACTTTCTTGGTGGCCTTCTTCACTGCCTTCTTCGCGGTCGCCTTCTTGGCCGTGGCCTTCTTGGCTACCTTCTTCGCCGCCTTTTTCACTGCCTTCTTGGCAGTGGCCTTCTTGGCGACCTTCTTGGCGGGCTTGCGCGCGACCTTCTTCGCTGCCTTCTTGGCAGTCGCCTTCTTGGCGACCTTCTTGACGGCCTTCTTCGCGGTCTTCTTCACTGCCTTCTTGGCAGTTGCCTTCTTGGCGACCTTGCGCGCGGTGGTCTTCTTGGCCGCCGCCTTCTTCACGGCCTTCTTGGCGGTCGCCTTCTTGGCGACCTTCTTGACGGCCTTCTTGGCGGTGGCTTTCTTGGCTACTTTCTTCGTCGCCTTCTTGGCGGCGGGCTTCTTCTTCGCAGTTGCCATGGGATGGCTCCTCGTCAGTGATGGAGTGTTGAAACGCCCAGGTAAATCGAACCCGCTGAAGCTGCTCGCGGGGCCCGCCGACGCGTCTTCCGCGTCGTGACGGTTGCTGCGATGCGCGCTTCGATCGGCGAGGCTGGCATCGCGGCAGAACGTGTCGTGCAATTGCCGGGGGGAAGCTGGGCCGACTCCACCG
The DNA here is from genome assembly GCF_032054965.1 of Stenotrophomonas chelatiphaga. Taxonomy (NCBI): domain Bacteria; kingdom Pseudomonadati; phylum Pseudomonadota; class Gammaproteobacteria; order Lysobacterales; family Lysobacteraceae; genus Stenotrophomonas; species Stenotrophomonas chelatiphaga. The sequence continues at coordinate 107,089 of NZ_DAMBRS010000010.1, forward strand.
CGCGTGGCGGTGCAGCAGGTATCCGGGTTGTGCTTCGCGCCTGGCGGTTGATCGGTTGCACTCGGTTTGGCAGTAAAGGTCTGCTGGGCGAAACCTAATCACGCTTTTTTGGGCTGTCAACAACCCCCCGCAAAAAAATTCACGCCGCAGGTGTTCCGCGCTGGTCGCTGGCGGTGCGGCCGGCGGCGTTGCCGATCACCGCTGCAGGCATGCATCGACCGGCGCAGCGTGCGCGTGCGCATCGGCACGGCGAACGAAAGCACTTTAAACAAGCCTTATTCTGAAACAGCCGAACAACACGCACGGTGTCGCGCTGTTGCGGCACGCAGCATGGCGGTGACCGTCGCCGCTTCCCCAACGCTTCGGAAACGGTCGCTTTTTTTTTCACACGCGGCGCGTCGAACTTTGCGACGCAAATGCGATTTTGCGCAAAACTTTTCGTTCCCTGCGCGCCAGCCGCCAACCCTCGAACCAGCTGACAACGTCTTCGACAACCGCATGCTCATGCCTGAAGCGGGCGTCCGCTGCGCGCCCCGCGCATGAGCGAGGTGCCGCGATGCGGACAAAAAAAAGGACCGCCAGGGGCGGTCCTTCGGTCTGCCATGTCGACGACGGATCAGTGATCGTCGTCTTCCAGGACCTCGGCGTAGTCGTCCGGACCCAGCAGTTCGTCCAGCTCGGCCGCCAGGTCGCTCGGCTGCACGACGTACAGCCAACCCTCGCCGTAGGCATCTTCGTTGATGGTTTCCGGCTTGTCCGACAGGGCGGAATTGACCTTGATGATGGTGCCGGTGACCGGGCTGTACACGTCCGATGCCGCCTTGACCGACTCCACGACCGCGATGGTTTCGCCGGCCTTGGCTTCACCGTCGAGCTCGGGCAGCTCGACATAGACCAGATCGCCGAGCAGGCCCTGGGCGTGGTCGGAAATACCTACGGTGACGCTGCCGTCGGATTCGACGCGCGCCCATTCGTGGGACTTGAGGAACTTGAGGTCGCCGGGGATCTCGCTCATGGCACTGCTCCAGGAATACGGGTGTGGAAAAAACGCGGGTAGTGTAACCAACCGGCCGGGCCTGCTGGCAGGCCCCGGCCGACAAAACAGGATCAGGCGACCGGCAGCACGCCGTCCTGCGCCTGGCCTTCGCGCACGAACGGGAACTTGACCACGCGCACCGGCACGGCGCGGCCGCGGATGTCCACGCTCACCGCGCCCAGCTCACCTGCGGGCACGCGGGCGAACGCGATGCCCTTGGCCAGCGTCGGCGAGAACGTGCCCGACAGGATCTCGCCCTGGCCGCCGGCGGTGAGCACGGCCTGGCCATGCCGCAGCACGCCCTTCTCGTCCATCACCAGGCCGATCATCTGGCGCGCGTCACCGGCAGCCTTCTGTGCTTCAAGCACGTCGCGGCCGATGAAATCGCGGCCCTCGTCGAGCGAGACCGTCCAGGCCAGCGCGGCTTCGTACGGGGTGATCGCTTCGTCCATGTCCTGGCCGTACAGATTCATGCCGGCTTCCAGGCGCAGCGTGTCGCGCGCGCCGAGGCCGGCCGGCTTCACGCCCGCCTGCAGCAGCTGGTTCCAGAACGCCACCACCGCGTCCTGCGGCAGCAGGATTTCGAAACCGTCCTCACCGGTATAGCCGGTGCGTGCCACGAACAAGGCGACACCGTCGGCCGAGGTCACCTCGGTGGCGGCAAAGCGCGCCAGCTTGGCCAGGGTGGCCGCGCCAGCGGCGTCGACCAGACCGATCACCGCATCGCGCGCCTGCGGTCCCTGCACGGCCAGGATGGCCAGGTCAGGGCGCTGCTGCACCGCCACGCCGAACGGGGCGGCCTGCGCGGTCAGCCACGCCAGGTCTTTCTCGCGCGTGGAGGCGTTGACGACCATGCGGAAGAAGTCATCGGCCAGGTAATAGACGATCAGGTCATCGATCACCCCGCCCCGCTCATTGAGCATGCAGGAGTAGAGCGCCTTGCCGGTCACCTTCAGCTTGTCCACCGAATTGGCCAGCAGGCGACGCAGGAACGGTTTGACCTGCTCACCGCGCAGGTCGACCACGGTCATGTGGCTGACGTCGAACACGCCCGCTTCCCGGCGCACCAGGTGGTGTTCATCCAGCTGCGAACCGTAGTGGATGGGCATGTCCCAGCCCCCGAAATCGACCATCTTGGCGCCGAGGGCGCGGTGGGAATCGTTGAGCAGCGTCTTCTGGGTCATGACCGGTCCGGCAACAGGGAAACAAGGTCGCCATTATCCCAGATAGAGGCACAGCGCTGCGCGGTCCACTGCAGAAGCAAAGGCAAAGCGTGCATATTGCTCGTGGCGGGGCGGGGTCGGCTGGCGGGGGACGGCAAGAGCCGCTCCTGCGGGCCTCGATTCGCGCCATCCATGGGGGGTCCACGTCATCGCATTCGCGCTGCCGCTCCCACGCTTTGCTGCGCAAACCGCGGGCCCCGTCCACACCCCGCCGCTTCGCGGCCGCCCCTGACTCAGGGGCTCCCTCTCCTCCACCCGCCACGTAGCCGTGAAAGGGGTCAGGGTCCTTTCGCGTCGCGAAAGGAGGCTGACCCCTGCTTTTGCTCTTTTATTTTCTTGCGCGGATGGCGGCCACCGCAACCTGTCAGCGGGTCGGGCGGTGGGGCTGGGCGGGGGCGTTGAGCGCCATGGATGGCGCGAAACGAGGCCCGCATGGATGCAGTTTTTGCCGTCCCCCGACCAGCCCCACCGCCCGGCCCAGCGCCGGATATACAAAGCAGCCACCCGCGAGGGGGTCTCACCGGTTCGCTTCCACCTGCAGCACGCCATTGACCACCGCCACCACCCGCACCGGCGTTCCCGCCGCCAGGTCCGGTCCGGTCACCTGCCACGACGCATCGTCGATGCTCACCCGCCCCTGCCCCGCCACGATCCCCTGCTGCAGCACCGCCACGCGGCCCACCAGCTGTTCGCTGCGGCGGTTCAACAGCGGCTTGTCGCTTTCGCGCCCGCGGGTGCGGCCCCAGCGCCGATACGCCTGGATCGCCACCACGCTCAGCACCACGAAGGCCACCACCTGCCACAGCACCGGAATGCCCGGCACCAGCGCGGTGATCAGGAATACCGCCGCCGCCCCGATGCCGATCCACAGCATGAACGCGCCCGGTGCCATCGCTTCGGCGGCGAACAGCAGCAGGGCCAGTGCCCCCCATCCGACCACTTCCCAGCGCATGTCAGTCTCCAAAGCGCGGCGGTACCGCGCGGGTAGCCTTGTTTTCTTCCTGTTTGGCGAAGGCGTGCCTGGCCAGCTCGGCGACGCCGGCGATCGAGCCGATCACGCCACTGGCTTCCATCGGCATCAGCACCAGCTTCTGGTTCGGCGAGGTCGCCAGTTCCTTGAACGCTTCGACGTACTTCTGTGCGATGAAGTAGTTGATCGCCTGCACGTCACCTTCGGCGATCGCCACCGACACCATCTGGGTCGCCTTGGCCTCGGCTTCGGCCAGGCGCTCGCGCGCTTCGGCATCGCGGAATGCCGCTTCACGACGGCCCTCGGCTTCCAGCACCGTCGCCTGTTTCTCACCGTCCGCGCGCAGGATCTCCGACTGGCGTGCGCCTTCAGCTTCGAGGATCTGCGCGCGCTTCTCGCGCTCGGCCTTCATCTGCCGCGCCATCGCATCAAGCAGGTCACGCGGTGGCTGGATATCGCGGATCTCGATGCGGTTGACCTTCAGTCCCCAGGGATTGGTGGCCTGGTCGACCACGCTGAGCAGCTGGGCATTGATCACTTCGCGCTGGCTGAGCGATTCATCCAGGTCCATCGAGCCGATCACGGTCCGGATGTTGGTCTGCACCAGGGCGATCATCGCCACTTCCAGGTTGGACACTTCATAGGCCGCCTTGGCCGCATCCAGCACCTGGAAGAACACCACCCCGTCCACGCGCACGGCGGCGTTGTCCTTGGTGATCACTTCCTGGCTCGGCACGTCCAGTACCTGTTCCATCATGTTCACCTTGCGCCCCACCCCGTAGACGATCGGGATCAGGAAGTGCAGGCCGGGCGACATGGTGTGGGTATAGCGCCCGAAGCGCTCCACCGTCCATTCATACCCCTGCGGCACCATCCGTACGGCCTTGAACAGGATGATCACGGCCACCAGGGCCAGCACCACGGTAAAGAACATCGTCGGGAACATCGCGCTTCCTCTTCCATGAAAACCGACCTGCAGCATACCGCGCGGGGTGGGTGTGCCGCGCTGGCGGTTTCTTTCCCTTTCGCGCTGCGGCGGCAGGCAGGGCTGTGCAGGACACGCCGCAAGTACATCCCTGTAGGCTCGCGTTCGGCTCCTGCCTCACGACGGTCCTGCACACCCCTGCCTGCCACCGCCGGACAGTGGGTCGGCCGCCTGGGGCAAACGACAGGAGAAGAAAGAGCAGCCTAGCGTTGCTCGGCTTCAGGACCGGCGCAGGAAACTATCGGGCAGATCGCAGGCTTCAGATCCGCGTGGTCGCCATGAAGCGTTCGCGGTCGTGCGCGGTGCGGCGGCGGATCTCCGCCAGGGCTTCGTTCTCGGTGGCTTCCAGCATCGCCTCGAACAGGCGCTGGAAGTGATGGCGCATCGCGTTGCGCGCTGCAACAGGATCGCGCGAGGCCAGGGCTTCGAAGATCGCCATGTGCTCGTCCGCGCGGCTGGCGCCATCGTCGTGGCACACCCGCGAATAGACCTCAGCCACCCGCGGCAGGTCGCTGCGCATGCGCCAGATCTGCTGCACGAAGTATTCCACCACCGGGTTGCCGGACAGGCGCGCGATGGTCAGGTGGAAGCGGCGGTCGAAATCACCCGCCTCGGCATCGGTGAGGTCGCGGCGGCACAGCGCCTCGGCCAGCACCCGCAGTTCGGCGATGTCCGCATCGTCCAGGTTGCCGGCCGCCAGCGCCGCCGCTTCGGCTTCGAACACCGCACGCGCCGCGGTCAGGTCGAAGGCGCTTACGTCAGGGAAACCGCCCTGCCCGTCCAGCGGACGCGGCTTTACATAGACACCCGAACCGATCCGGATGGCGATCCAGCCCTGCGCTTCCAGGGCGATTTCCGCCTCGCGCACGGTGACCCGGCTCACGCCGAAACGTTCGGCCAGCTCCCGTTCGCCGGGCAGGCGCGCGCCGGGCGGGAACTCTCCGTCCTCGATCAACTTGCGCAGTTTTGCGGCGATGGTCTGGTACAGGCGGTTGGCGGACATGGGCTGACCCTCGGTGGTTCCCTCCGGCACCGTCCCGGGCCACCGCACGCGGGGCTGGTCCGGTTGGAGCAACGGCGCGATCACCAGGACCGCGCCGTCTCGTTCAGAACTTGTATCGTACACCGAAAAATGCACGTCGCCCGTAGCTCACCACCTCGCGGAAGTTGCCATAGGAAGGCTGGTAGGCCACGCGCGGTTCATTGGTGATGTTCATCAGTTCCAGCGACAGCGACAGGTTCTTGTTCACCCGGTAGCGGGCGCGCAGGTCCACGCTGGTGTTGTCATCGTAGTAACGGTTCTGCTGCGCGGTGTTGCCGGTGAAGTCCTGGTAGTAGTGCGAGCGGAACTTGGCGATGGCCTGGATGTTGAACGGGCCGACATCCCAGTACAGCGATCCGGACAGCACGTGCCGCGAGAACCCGCTCAGGCCCGCCGGCGCCACGATCGCCGGGATCAGCGTGCCATCGCTGGCCAGCTGCTCGCCCAGCCGCGAATCCTGGGTTTCATAGTCCGAATCGGCGTAGTTGTAGCTGACCTTGAAGCCGAGGCCATCGAAGGGCTGCGGCAGGTAGGAGAAGCGGTGCGTGGCACTGAGCTCCATGCCGGTCAGCGTGCTGTCTTCGTCGGTGGTGACCTGCTGGCGCACCGGCACGGTGACCGACTGTCCGTTGATGGTGTAGGTCTCATCGACCAGCGCGGTGGCGGTACCGCCATTGAACTGCTTCCAGTAGACGGCGGCGGCCAGCAGCGTATCCGGGTTCGGATACCACTCCAGCGACAGGTCGCCGTTCCAGCTCATCAGCGGCTGCGCGGCCGGATTGCCGCTGGCACTGATGTCATCCAGCGCATCGGCCAGGTTGCCGAAGCTGGCATCGCTGTTGACGTTGATGGTGCGGCCGGCGCCCAGCGCGGAGATGTCCGGACGCGACATGGCGCGGTAGCCGGCCACGCGCAGCAGCAGGTCATCGCGCAGTTCGAAGGAGGCGTTGACGCTGGGCAGCAGCTTGTCGTTGCCGGCCTTGAAGGTCTGGGTGGTGAAGTCGCCGGTCGGCTGCAGGCGGATGGTGCCATCGCCGTTGTCCAGCACGGTCAGCCCGGTGCGCACGCCCTCCGAGCGCACATCGGTCTTGACCCAGCGCACGCCGACATTGCCGGTCACCGGCAGGCCGAACCATTCGCTGGCGAACTCACCCAGCAGGTACAGCGAGCGGGTCTTTTCGGTGATGTCGACGTTGTTGGGATCCGGCTGCGACGGGTCCAGCAGGCTGTCGCTGGTGCCGCGGAAGGACTGGTACAGGCACATCGGGTCGAAGTAGGCCCACTCGGAGATCGTGTTGCCACTGGCGGCATCCATGAAATCCTTCTGCGGGAAGGCCGTGCGGCAGGCCCGGTTGGCGGCGATGATCGCGGCCTTGTCACCCGCTACGCGCTGGTCGTAATCGGTAAGCAGGGTGTTGTCGCGCAGGGTGTAATCGGCCTGGCTGGCGCGCACGCCGCCCTTGATCCGGGTGAAGAAGCCTGCTTCCGGCATGAAGCTGGCATCGAAGCGGCCGGCGCGGATCTGGTGGTCGTTCTCGGTCTGGCTGGAGGTCACGCGCGCCGCGCCGGTGTAGGCGTCCCAGTTGCCCGGGTCGAAGGCCGGGTCGAGGTAGACGCTCGGCACTTCGCCCTGCCACGCCCAGTCATAGTTCACATAGCCGGTGGCGCCGCTGCTGATGCCCGGCACGATGGCATTGGCGGTGTCGCGCTGGTTGGCGCGCAGGCGGGTGGCGCGTTCGTTGTCCAGCCGCTCGGTATGCGAATACGACAGGTCGGTGGACAGCTCCCAGGCGGGGCTGGGGCGCACGATCAGGTTGAGTCCGCCGCCGGTGTATTCCTCGTTGCGCCAATAGCGGTTGGAGGTCGAATCGATCGACGTGCTGCCGGACAACGCGCGCACCACGCCGTTGTCGTCCACCTGGCGGTTGATGATGCCGCGGCGGGTGTTGGAGAGGCTCAGGTCGCTGCGGTTCTCATACCAGTTGCGGTCGGTATGTTCGACATCGACATTGACCTCGACCACGTCATTGGGCCGCCACTGCACTGCGGCGAACTCGCTCTGGCGGTCGTTGCGCTCCTGCTTCAGGCGGTAGATGCGGCTGCTGGGCACCAGGTAATACGGCGTGCCGGCGGCAATGGCCGCAGCACCCGGCTCGGTGCAGTTGGCGTTGGCGACGTTGACCCGCCCGTCGCAGGCGTACCAGGTGGAGCCACTGGTGATGCTTTCCTCCGGATCAGACCCTTCCAGGCGCTGGATGCCCAGCGAGACGCCGAGCTTGCCGCCGTTGCTGAACTCGAACTGGTCGATGTAGCTGGCGGTACCGCGGTAGCCGATGCCATCGTCGTCCTTGTACTTCTTGTCGTACTCCGCCCAGCTGCCGCGCAGGTCCATCTGCACCGCGCGCTTGCCGTATTCCAGCGGCTTCACCGTCTCCAGCCCGATCGTGCCGGCCACGCCGCCTTCGATGATGTCGGCGCGCTGGGTCTTGTAGATCGCCACGGTGTTGATCAGCTCGGCCGGGAACATGTTGAAGTTCACCGAACGGTCGCCGCTGCCGTTGGTGATTTCGCGGCCGTTGAAGTTGGTGCTGCTCAGGAACGCGCCCAGGCCGCGGATCGAGATTTCCGAGGCACCGGTCTTGTCGCGGGTGGAGGCCGCGCCGGTCAGCGTCTCGATGGCGTCGGCCAAAGACGGCGCCGGCAGGTCACCGATGTCTTCCGCCGACAGCACGTCCGAAATGACCGTGTCGTCGCGCTTCTTGTTGATCGAACTCTGCATGGATTCGCGGATGCCGGTGACCTGCACCTGGTCCAGCGTGGTGGCCGCACCGGCGGCCGGCGGGTCGGCCTGCTGGGCCATTGCCGGGGCGGCAGCGCACAGGGCCACAAGCAGGGCGGCCGCGAGCGGGCTTGGATGGATCCGTGAAACGGGCAGTTCGGTACGACGCATGATGTCCTCCTCCCAAAGGATGTCCCGCAGACCGGGCATGGGGCGCACTTTCCACATGCCGACACATAAATGTCAACCAATTGGACTGATTATTTCGTCTTACCTTTGGTATAGGCCAATTTGAAAGAAAAAGATGTGCTGTTGCAGCATGACTTGTTGATCCTGTTGCCCTAATTTGCATCCCAACTGGACTAGCACTACGGCTTACAATCATCTCCTGCTTCGCAGGCCACGCTTCGGAGGGAACACCATGCCGTCTGCATCACGCCATCTGACCGCCGCCCTGGTGCTGGCCCTGGGAATTCCGTTCGCACCGCTAGCCGATGCAGCCAGTTACCTGGTGCATGACGCCGGCGAATACGCCACGGCCTCCGCCAACCTGCAGCCGGGCGATGAGATCGTGCTGGCCAACGGCACCTGGAACAACGCGCGCCTGCTGCTGAAAGGCAACGGTACCGCCGCCGCGCCGATCACCCTGCGCGCGCAGACGCCGGGCCAGGTGGTGCTCACCGGACAGTCCGACCTGCGCCTGGCAGGCCAGTACCTGCACGTGGCCGACCTGGTGTTCCGCGATGGCTACAGTCCCAGCGATGCGGTGGTCGCCTTCCGCGAATCCAGCAAGGCGGTGGCGCGCAACAGCCGGGTCACCGGCCTGGTGATCGACGATTACAGCAACCCGGATCCGGCCGACCAGGACCAGTGGGTGATGCTGTACGGCGCGTTCAACCGCCTGGACCACAGCCAGCTGCGCGGCAAGACCAACGCCGGCCCCACCGTGGTGGTGGTGCGTGATGCTGCCCAGGGCCTGGACAACCAGCACCGCATCGACCACAACTGGTTCGGCCCGCGGCCTGCGCTGGGCGTCAACGGCGGCGAAACGCTGCGCATCGGCACCAGCGATACCTCGCTCAGTGATTCCAACAGCACCGTCGAAGCCAACTGGTTCGAAGGCTGCGACGGCGAAACCGAGATCATTTCCAACAAGTCCGGCGGCAACACCTATCGCGGCAACGTGTTCTACCGCTCGGCCGGGTCGCTGACGCTGCGCCACGGCAACGGCAACCGCGTGCTGGACAACGTGTTCATCGGTGAGGGCAAGGCCGGCACCGGCGGCGTGCGCGTGATCAACGCGCAGCAGCAGGTCAGCAACAACTATTTCCAGGCGCTGGCCGGCAGCAGCAACCGCGCCGGGCTGGCGGTGATGCACGGGCAGGCCAACGCCGCGCTGTCCGGCTACTCGCCGGTGGTGGACGCGCTGATCGAGCGCAATACCTTCGTCGACGTGGCCAAGGTCAGCTTCGGCGTGGGCTACAACGCGGCCAGCGGCATCGTGGTGCCGCCCAGCAGCAGCCAGTTCCGCGGCAACCTGATTGTCAACCGCAGCGGTGCCAACCCGGTGACCGTCGATGGCAGCCTGGCCGGCGTAGCGTTCAGCGGCAACGTGCAATCGCCGCTTGCCTCCACCGCGCTGCCCGGCGGCGTGGACAGCATGACCGTGACCCTGGTGCAGGCGCCGAACGGCCTGTGGTCACCCTCGCCGGCGCTGGCCGCTGTGGGCGCGGCAACCAACCTGGCGGTGATGCCGCGCGACGCTACCGGGGTCACCTGGTATCCCAAACAAGGGGAATGGACGGATGCGGCCACTGTTGGCCACCGCCTGCCCGCCAACGGAGCTGATCGATGAAACACACGTGCCTGTCGCTTGCCCTCGCCGTGGCCACCGCTACCGGAACCCTTGCCCTGCTGCCAGCGTCGACAGCCTTCGCCGCGGCCCCGGCAGCAGCGGAAAGCAGCACCGCCCCGGTGCTGGTGACCGCCGCGCAATGGCAGCAGATGGCCAGCGATGGCGCGCGCTATCCCTGGTTCGCCAAGGAACAGGCGCGCAACAAGGCCATGCTGGAAAAGATGATGAAGGCCGGCATCGACGTGCCCTTCCCCAAGGACAAGGGCGGCGGCCGCACCCACGAACAGCACAAGCGCAACTACCAGGCGCTGCTGGCCGCCGGCACGCTGTACCGGCTCACCGGTGACACCGCCTACGTGGACTACGCGCGGCGCATGTTGCTGGAGTACGCCACGCTGTACCCGACGCTGGGGCCGCATCCGGAAGGCCGCGGGCAGATCCCGGGACGGGTGTTCTGGCAGGTGCTGAACGACTCGGTATGGCTGGTCAATGCAGTGCAGGGCTACGACGCGATCCGCGATGCACTGCCGGCCAGGGACCGCCAGACCATCGATGACAACGTGTTCCGTCCGATGGCCGAATTCCTCGCCAGTGAGCCGAAGAACTTCGACCAGATCCACAACCATTCCACCTGGGCGGTGGCCGCCACCGGCATGACCGGCTATGTGCTGCGCGACCAGGAGCTGGTGGAGAAATCACTGCGCGGCAGCCGCAAGGACGATGCGTTCGGCTTCCTGCGCCAGGTCGACCTGCTGTTCTCGCCGGATGGGTACTACGAAGAAGGCCCCTACTACCAGCGCTATGCGCTGGCACCGTTCCTGCTGTTCGCCAATGCGATCGAACGCAACGAGCCGCAGCGCGGGATCTTCCAGCGACGCGATGGCGTGCTGCTGAAGGCGGTCGACGTGCTGGTGCAGAGCAGCTATGACGGCCTGTTCTTCCCGATCAACGATGCGATCCTGGACAAGGGCGTGGACACCGAGGAACTGGTGGCCGGCATCGGCATCGCTTACGCCCGCACTGGCGACGACCGCCTGCTGTCCGTCGCCGAGCAGCAGGGCCGCCTGCTGCTGACCCCGGAAGGGCTGAAGGTGGCGCAGGGCCTGGCCGCCGGCAAGGCCAAGCCGTTCGATTACGCCCCGATGCTGCTGCGCGATGGCCCGGACGGCGACCAGGGCGGCCTGGCGATCCTGCGCATGGGCGGTGAGCGCGGCCAGGTGCTGGTGCAGAAGGACACCATGCAGGGGATGGGCCACGGCCACTTCGACAAACTCAACTGGCTGTTCTATGACAACGGCCAGCGGGTGGTGACCGATTACGGTTCGGCGCGCTTCCTCAACGTGGAAGCCAAGCGCGGTGGCATCTACCTGGCCGAGAACCGCAGCTGGGCCAAGCAGACCATCGCCCACAACACCCTGGTGGTGGACGAGAAAAGCCACTTCAACGGTGACTGGAAGGTAGGCGAGGACCATGCCCCGTCGGTGCGCTTCTTCGAGGCGGGCAAGGACACCCAGGTCGCCTCGGCGACGATGCGCGATGCGTATCCCGGCGTGGTGTTCACCCGTACCCAGGCCCTGCTGCAGCATCCGGAGCTGGGCCTGCCGGTGGTACTGGACCTGCTGCAGGTGAGTGCGGACAAGGCCGCGCGCTTCGACCTGCCGCTGCACTTCAACGGCCACATCGTCAGTACCGGATTCGAGGCCGAGCGCTTCGTCGACCAGCGCCCCGTGCTGGGCAGGGAAAACGGCTACCAGCACCTGTGGCTGGATGCGCGCAGCACGCCGGGCAGCGACCAGCGCACGCTGGCCTGGCTGCTGGACGGCCGCTTCTACAGCTACCGCTTCGGCAGCAGCGTGCCTTCGCAGGCCCTGCTGGTGGAGAGCGGCGCCAATGATCCCGAGTTCAACCTGCGTCGCGAGCCGGCGCTGGTGCAGCGCGTGGACGGGCAGCGCGCGGCGAGCTTCTTCAGCGTGCTGGAACCGCATGGTGAGTACAACGGCACCGCCGAATACGTGCACGGCGCCGACAGCCAGATCCGCGAGCTGAAGCGCGCACGCGGCAGCGATGCCGAGCTGATCGAACTGACCCTGGCCAGCGGCGCGCGCATCGCGCTGGGCGTGGCCGATGACAGCAGCACCGATGTCGAACACAGCGTCAACGTCGAAGGACGCAGTTACCGTTGGCGTGGCAGCCATGCGCGGATCGACCGCGCGGCCGGCAAGGGCGGCAGCCGATGAACGGCCCCACCGCCATCGCGCAGCTGCGCAAGGTCCCGGTGCGTTCGGCGGTGCGCTGGCTGATCGTCGGGCTGATCGCGGTCGCCACGGTGATCAACTACATCGACCGCAACGCGCTGGCGGTGATGTGGCCGGAGATCGCCCGCGAGGTGGGTGCGACCAAGGATGACTACGCGCTGCTCGTCACGGTGTTCATGCTGTTCTACGCCGCCGGCCAGTTCCTGTTCGGGCGCCTGTTCGACCTGATCGGCACGCGGATGGGCTTCGCCCTGTCGATCAGCGTCTGGTCGCTGTCCATCGCGCTGCATGCGGTGACCCATTCAATCCTGTCCTTCAGCCTGGTGCGGGCGATGCTGGGTGTCAGCGAAGCCGGCGCCTGGCCGGGCGCGGTGAAAGCCAACGCCGAATGGTTCCCCGCACGCGAACGTGCGCTGGCCCAGGGTGTGTTCAATGCCGGCGCTTCGATCGGTGCCATCGTGTCGGCCCCGGCGATCGCCGCGCTGTACCTCTGGCTGGGCTGGCGTGGCACCTTCGTGCTGGTCGGCGTGATGGGCTTCCTGTGGCTGCTGCCGTGGTTGTTCGTGTACCGCGCTGGGCCGGACAAGCATCCCTGGGTGAGCGATGCCGAACGTCGCCTGATCATGGAAGACCAGGCCGGTGCCGCCGATCCGGCGGCCCCCCGCCGCAGCGTGCGCGAACTGCTGGCGCATCGGCAGAGCTGGGGCATGCTGGCCTGCCGTTTCCTGCTGGACCCGATCTGGTGGCTGTTCGTGTCCTGGCTGCCGATCTACCTGGCCGAAACCTTCGGCTTCGACATCAAGCAGATCGGCCTGTTCGCCTGGGTTCCGTTCGTCGGCGCGATGCTCGGCAGCCTGACCGGTGGCTGGCTGTCCGGCCGGCTGATCCGCGCCGGCCACAGCGTGGACCGTGCCCGCAAATGGTCGATCACCCTCGGCTGCGTGGTGATGGCCCCTGCCCTGCTCGGCGCGGTGCTGGCGGCCGAGCCGCTGACCGCGGTGCTGACCATCGCGGCGGTGCTGTTCGGCTTCCAGGTGGCGATCGGCAACATCCAGACCCTGCCGGGTGACCTGTTCGGCGGACGCTCGGTCGGCACGCTGGCTGGCCTGGGTGGCCTCGCCGCGGTGGCCGGCACGCTGATCACCACCTGGCTGGTGCCGGTGCTGACCCGCGAGTCATACGCGCCGATGTTCATGCTGGTGGCCGCGCTGGTACCGCTCTCGCTGATCGCGTTGTGGTGGATCACCGGTCCGGTGCGCCGCCTCGATGCCCCTTCATCGGATTCCTGAGCGCACGCCTGCGCTCTCTCTTCTCCCTCACGTAAACAAGGAGTTTCACCCCATGTCATTCCAGGACAAGGTGGCCATCGTCACCGGTGGCGGCCGCGATATCGGCCGCGACATTTCGATCAAACTCGCCGCTGCCGGCGCCCGCGTCTGCATCAACTACGCCAACGATGAAGCCAGTGCACGACAGACCCTGGAGCTGATCCAGGCTGCCGGTGGACAGGCCATCGCGCACCGCGCCGACGTCACCGATCCGGCCGCGGTGGCCGGCCTGGTCGCTGCGGCGCAGGCGGCGTTCGGTCCCCGCATCGACGTGCTGGTCAACGTGGCCGGTGGCATGGTCGAGCGTCGCCCGCTGGCCGACATCGATCCGGCGTTCTTCCACAAGGTGATCGACCTCAACCTGACCTCGACCTACCTGACCACCCACGCGGTCGTTCCGCACATGGGCGAAGGCGCGGCGATCGTCAACTTCGCTTCGCAGGCCGGACGCGATGGCGGCGGCCCGGGCGCGGCGATCTACGCTACCGCCAAGGCCGGCGTGATGACCTTCACCCGCGCGATGGCCAAGGAACTCGGGCCCAGGGGAATCCGTGTCAATGCGCTGTGCTGCGGCATGATCGCTACCCGCTTCCACGACGAGTTCACCAAGCCGGAAGTGCGCACCGCGGTGGCCGCCGGCACGCCCCTGCGTCGCCAGGGCCTGCCCGCAGAAGCGGCCGACGTGGCGGTGTACCTGGCGTCCGACGCGGCGGCCTTCATGACCGGTGCCAACGTGGACGTCAACGGCGGTACGTTCTTCTCCTGACCGGAGCTTTGCCATGCTGCGCTGGATCACCGCTGTTTCGTTTGCCGTTGGTTCGGCGCTTTCCGCATCGGCTGCCCCTGCGCAGCCGGTGTGGGTCACCGCATGGACCGCCTCGCCCGCGCCGGATCGCCTGGATGGCACGCCGCAGGCCCCCGTGCAGTTCGCCGCGCAGACTGTCCGCCAGGACATGCGGCTGGGCAGCCGCGCCGATGCGTTGCGGCTGCGCATCAGCAATGAGCTCGGGGTTGCCCCGCTGCGCCTGCAGGATGTAACCGTACAGGGACCGTCCGGCACTGCGCTGCCGGTGAAAGTGGCCGGACGCGATGTCATCGAGGTGCCGGTCGGCGCAGCCCTGCTGACGGACGTGGTGCCGCTGCACGCGGCCGCACTGGATGAGATCCGGGTCACCGGCTACTTACCGCAGGCGACCCGGCCGGCGGTGCGCCGCACGACCGTGCGGGTCGTCGATGGCCGTCATCCGCGCATCGCCGATTCGGTGGCGGTGTCCTACCGGCAGAATGTGTTTTCCGCGGTGCTGGTACAGCGCGCGGATCGGCCGTCGGTGATCGTGGCGCTGGGTGATTCCATCACCGAAGGCGCGACCGCCCAGCGCGGCGCCTACAACCAGTGGCCGGAACGCCTGGCGGTGCGGTTGCAGAACGCCTGCCCGGACCGCTTCGTGGTGCTCAACCAGGGCATCAGTGGCAACAAGCTGCTCGACCACGGCCGCAGCCACAGTGCGTTATCGCGGCTGGATCGCGATGTGATCGCAACGTCCGATGCCGACCAGGTGATCGTGTTCGAAGGGATCAACGATATCCGCCATGGCGGCGGGCCGGCACCGCTGCCCGGACGCAACGCGGCGGACATGCAGGCCGGCTACCGGCAGATCGCCGAGCGGCTGCACCTGCACGGCGCGCGGGCCTTCATCGGCACGCTGACTCCGTTCGGTGGCTCGGAGCGCTACGAACCGGTTTCAGCGGCCACGCGCACGGCGATCAATGCCTGGGCACGTGGGCCGGACAGTGGCTATGACGGGGTGGTGGAGTTCGATGTGGCGCTGCGCGATCCGGCCGCACCGGAATCACTGCCCGCCGGAATCACCCGCGACCACCTGCATCCCAACGATGAAGGCTATGCACGCATGGCCGACGCGATCGATCTCGGGATGCTGGGCTGCCGGGCACGCTGATCGTCCAGCCGATCATCAGCCGGTGCGCGGGGCGAACATGATCACCGCCATGCCGGCCAGGCACAGCCCTACGCCGATCAGGTCCCAGCGGCCGGGGCGGATGCCGTCCACCAGCCACAGCCAGACCAGCGCGGTGCCCACGTAGACACCGCCGTAGGCCGCATACACGCGTCCGCTGGCCTCCGGATGCAGGGTCAGCAGCCAGGCGAACAGGGCCAGGCTGGCCGCCGCGGGCAGCAACAACCAGGCGCTGCCATCGCGACGCAGCCACAGCCACGGCAGGTAGCAGCCGATGATCTCGGCCAGCGCCGTCAACAGGAACAACCCGAAGGTTTTCACGACGCGCTTTCGGCGGCCTTCGCGTGCTGCCAGAGCGCTTCCTGGGCATCCAGGCCCAGCTCGGCCAGGCGCGTGCCGTGTTCGCCGGCGCGGGCTTCCATCGCGCGGAAGCGTCGCTCGAACTTGTGGTTGGCCCCGCGCAGCGCCGCGCCCAGATCAAGATCGGCGTGGCGTGCCAGGTTGGCGCAGACGAACAACAGGTCGCCGAGCTCTTCCTGCAACCGCAACTTGTTCGCCGCCACGTCACCGCGTTCGAATTCCTCGCGCAGTTCCTGCAGCTCCTCGGCGGCCTTGTCCAGCACCGGCAACGGGCCGGGCCAGTCGAACCCGACCTTGGCCGCGCGCGACTGCAGCTTCATCGCCCGCTGCCATTCCGGCAGTCCGCGCGAGATGCCGGCCAGCGCCGAAGCATCCGTCTCGCCCTTGGCGGCGCGCTCTTCGCGCTTGATCGCGTCCCAGTTGCGCAGCACCTCGGCGGCATCGCCCGCACTGGCATCGGCGAAGATGTGCGGGTGGCGGCGCACCATCTTGTCGTTGATGCTGCGTGCCACGTCGGCGAAGGCGAACGCGCCCTGCTCCTGCGCCATCTGCGCGTGGAAGACCACCTGCAGCAGCAGGTCGCCGAGTTCATCGCACAGATCGTCCAGGTCGCCGCGATCGATCGCATCGGCTACCTCGTAGGCCTCTTCGATGGTGTACGGCGCGATGCTGGAAAAATCCTGCTCCAGGTCCCACGGGCAGCCGCCCTGCGGGTCGCGCAGGCGCGCCATGATCGCCAACAGGCGGCCCAGTTCGGTGGCAGCGTCGCTCGTGCTCATGCAGTCTCCGGTTCGTCGGGGGGCAGCCAGTCGCGCCATGCCAGGCGGGTATCACCCAATGCCATGAAATCACCATTGAGCAGGCTTTCGCGGCGGTTGTAACGGAACGGCTTGCCGGTGGCGGTGGACAGCACCGCACCACCGGCCGCGTGCAGCACGCACTGCCCGGCTGCGGTATCCCACTCGCTGGTCGGACCCAGCCGCGGATACACATCCAGGTCGCCTTCGGCGATCCGGCAGAACTTCAACGAGGAGCCCTGGGCCACGGTCTCGATATCACCCATGCGATCCAGCAGCGCCTGCGTGCGCGCCGAACGGTGCGAGCGGCTGGCGGCGACCCGCAGCGGTGACTGTGCCGGCACGCGGGTGCGCAGCACGGTGTCATGCGCGCCCTGCCGACGGTAGGCCTGCTCGCCACGCATCGCGTGCCACACCAGTCCGGTCACCGGCGCCAGCACCACGCCGAAGGTCGGCGCGCCCTGGTAGACCAACGCGATGTTGACGCTGAATTCGCCATTGCGCTTGATGAACTCGCGCGTGCCGTCCAGCGGATCCACCAGCCAGTAGGCGCCCCAGTGGCGCCGCGTTTCCCATGCAGCGGCGGTGGCTTCCTCGGACAGGATCGGCAGGTCCGGCGTCAGCCGCGACAGGCCGCTGACGATGCGCTGGTGCGCGGCCAGGTCGGCGGCGGTGACCGGGCTGTCATCGGCCTTCAGGGTGATGTCGAAACCGGAGGCGTAGACCTGCATGATCGCCGCTGCGGCATCCTGGGCAATGGCGATCACGGTTTCGCGCAGGTCAGTGGTGAGGCGTGCGTGGGTCATGGCCCCGTCGCGCCGCGTTGCAGCCACTCACGGGCGATGAACAAGGCCGCCAGTGAACGGCCCTCGGAGAAGTCTTCGCGCAGCATCAGCTGGTCGATCCGTGACAGCTTCCACGGCACCACTTCCAGTTCTTCCGGCTCATCCCCCTGCAGCCGTTCCGGATACAGATCGCGCGCCACCACCAGCCACGACTGGTGGCTCATGTAGGTGGGAGCGAGTGTCATGGCACGCAGCACGTCCACCCGGTGCGCGCCGTAGCCGGCCTCTTCCTTCAGCTCGCGGTCGGCTGCCTGCTCCGGCGTCTCGCCGGCATCGATGCGGCCCTTGACCAGTCCCAGCTCATAGCGGTGCATGCCTGCGGCGTATTCACGCACCAGCAGGACGGTGTCGTCGTCCAGCATCGGCACCACCACCACCGCCCCGTGGCCGCGGCTGACCAGGCGCTCGAAGCGGCGCTGTTCACCGTTGGAAAACTCCAGGTCCAGGTGCTGGCGCTGGAACGGGCCGTTTTCCTCATCGGTGATGCGATGGATGATCGGCAGGGGACGGCTCATGCGGTATGCCCCGCGCGGGCCGATAGAATGGACGGAGGAAGCAACATGTTCATGAGCCCACGATGCTAGCAGAGACACCCCCCTCCCCGCAGGACGCCCGCCCATCCGCTCTGGAGAACGCCGCATGCGCGTGACCCGCTGCCCCGTGTCGATGCCCCTGCAGGCCGGCCAGACCGTGTCCCTGCCCGAGGACGCCGCCAACCACCTGCTGCGCGTGATGCGCCTGCGCGAGGGCGATGCCTGCGTGCTGTTCAACGGTGATGGGCATGACTACGCGGCGACGCTTGTCGTGGCCGGCAAACGCGATGCACAGGTGCGCGTCGAGGCCGCCACGCTGCTGGCCAATGAATCCGCCCTGCGGATCACCCTGCTGCAGGGCGTGGCGCGCGGCGAGAAGATGGACCTGATCCTGCAGAAGGCCACCGAACTGGGCGTGGCGGCCGTGGTGCCGGTCAATGCCGAGCGCACCGAAGTGAAGCTGGATGCCGCGCGCGCGGAAAAGCGGGTCGCGCACTGGAACAACGTGGTGCAGTCCGCCTGCGGCCAGTCGGGGCGTGCGGTGATTCCGCGCTTGGGTCCGCCCTTGGCGTTGGCTGCGGCGATGGCGGTACTTCCCGCCGACACCCTGCGCCTGACCCTGGATCCAGAAGGCAGCCACCGCCTGTCCACCCTGCAGGCGGCCCCTGCAGGCGGGGTGGTCATCGCCATCGGTCCAGAAGGCGGCTGGTCGCCGCGCGATCGCCAGCAATTGGCCGCCGCGGGGTTCCAGGGGCTGCAGCTGGGGCCGCGCATCCTGCGCACGGAAACAGCCGGGCTCGCGGCCATCGCGGCCCTGCAGGCACGCCTGGGCGACATGGGCTGAAGCGTTGCGCTCGCCGAGCATGGCTCGGCGCTACCAGTGCATCGGCGAGGACACGGTAGTGACGGCCGCTGGCCGTCATGCGGCTGCCGGGACGAGGCCGTGACGAGCACCGGTCGTCACCCGCCGGTTTGCTTGTTCAGTGCAGCGAATCCAGCGCAATTTCCACCGCGTCCAGGTTCGGCAACAGCGCGCTCTGCTCACCCAGCAGCACGCGCATGTGCACGCTGTCGGGAAGCGTTTCTTCGGAAGCGTCGGCCAGCAGGCCATCGCGCGGCACCGAAATCAGCTGCGGGAAGCTCTGCGTCAGCAACGCGAAATACGGGCGCTGCGCGTTGCCGGCCAGTGCCTTGAGCACCACGACCTTGTTGTTGCCGCCGATGCTTTCCTCGCCCAGCCCGGACAGCCGTGCGAACGACACCAGCGGCACGTCCCAGCCGTGCCAGGCCAGCGTACCCAGCAGCCAGTCAGGACCTTCGGCGCTCGCCTGCACCTGCACCTTGGCCATCATTTCGGCCACGGTGGCATTGGGCAGCAGCACGCGTTCGGGACCGGACTGGATCAGGACCCCGCGGATTTCATCGTTGTTGGCATGGCTCACTGCGCTTCCCCTTGTTCCGGACGTGCCCAACGGGCACTGATGGCCTGTGCGAGCTCCTGCGGCTCGCCGGCGAACATGCCGGCAGCCACCACGGCGGTGGCCGCAGCGGGGTCGTAGCAGCCCTCGCCCACCTGGCCGCCCACCCACGCGCCGGCCTCGGCCAGCGTCAGTGCCGGGTCGACCTGCAGCAGGTCGGCGCCGCTGAGCAGGATGACCGCGCTTTCGCCCGGCGGAAGCCGCGCCAGCTCCAGGCCCTGGGGCTGGCTTTCGAAATACAGTCCGCCGTCGCGCAGCGCGGTGGCGCTATCGTCGGACAGGATGTAGACGTGGCCTTCCAGCACATCGGCGCCGGTCTCCGCCAGCAGCACCGGCAGTGGCGAAACGCGCGCCATCTGCTTGACCAGGTTGCCGTAGCGCGCGCCGTCCAGCGGCATCCGCACCAGCAGCGGCACGTCCAGCGCCGACGGCAGCGCCGCCAGCAGGCGCCGCAGCGCATCCGGACCGCCTATGCCGGCCAGCACCACCACCGCGCCACGGGCGCCGCGGCGTGGCCCGGTGCCGGGCGGCGTGTCTTCCATGTCCACCAGTGAAAGGTGTGCCGAATCGAACACCGGCAACGCCGGCGGCGCGGCGGCCTCGCGGGTCACCGCGGCCGGTGCGCTGTCCTCGTCGAGCAGCGCCCAGCGGCTGTGGTCACCCAGCGGCGGCGGCGCCACCGCGCCGGCATCGGCAGGCGTAGCAGGGGCGTCGCTGTTGGCGTCGGCGTGGGCCTGCGGCAGGTTCGCCGCCAGCGCCTGTTCCAGCGTCTGCGGTTCCTGCCAGTGCGCGGGGGCCTCATACAGGCTGTCGCCCGCCAGCAGGTCCGCCGCGTCGGCCGCTTCGTCCAGGTGGAAATCCAGCGGCGCATCGACGTGCAGCTGGGCCGGCGTGTCCGGCATGCCGGGTTCGATCTGCAGGTCTTCTTCGACTTCCGCACCGGGTGGCAGCACCTGGCGGTGACCATGCAACTTGGCGGCCAGATGGCGCGCCCAACGCTGGGTTTCCCAGCCTTCGCGGCGTGCCGCCAGTTCGGCCTCGTCGAACACCAGGGTGAAAGCCGGCGAAGACAGTGCGTCGTCCAGTCGCTCCAGCGCCGCTTCCACCGCAGGTTCCAGCGCGATCACCACGGCCTGCGGGGCAACCGCGATCAGCGTCGCGGCGTCCAGCACATCCGGGTCTTCTTCCAGCACCAGCGCCACGTCGGCCTGCACCAGCGCTTCGCGCAGGCGGTCACGGGCCGCGCCCGGGCGTGCCAGCAGCGCGACGGCCGGCGGCAGGCTTGCATCATTCTCGGACACGGGCGATCCCCAGCAGGTCGTACACGTTACGCATCAGGTCCAGCTCCTGGTACGGCTTGCCCAGGTAACGCTGCACGCCGATTTCGAAAGCGCGCTGGCGATGCTTGTCGCCGCTGCGCGAGGTGATCATCACGATCGGCACATCGCGGTAACGAGGATCGGCGCGCATCGCGGTAGCCAGCTCGTAACCGTCCATGCGCGGCATTTCGATGTCCAGCAGCATCAGGTCCGGCACGCGTTCTTCCAGCCGTTCCAGCGCTTCCACGCCATCGCGCGCCACGCTGACGTCGAAGTTGTGGCGTTCCAGGATGCGGCTGGTGACCTTGCGCATGGTCAGCGAATCGTCGACCACCATCACCACCGGCACCTGGCGCTGCTGTTCCAGTTCGGCCACCGGCAGCGGACGCTCCGGGTTGGCGACGAAGCGGCGCACCAGCGGTGCCACGTCCAGGATCACCACCACGCGGCCATCGCCGGTGATGGTGGCACCGTAGATGCCCGGGACCGACGCGATCTGCAGGCCGACCGGCTTCACCACGATTTCGCGGTTGCCCAGCACCTGGTCGATCGCCACGGCGGCACGCAGGTCGCCCGCACGCACCAGCAGCAGCGGCACCTGGGCCTGCCCTTCGGCACGTGCCGGGGCCTGGCCGATCAGGCTGCCCAGGTCATGCAGGGTGTAGTCCTCGCCGCTGTAGCGGTAGGTGCTGTCGCCTGCCTCGAAACGTTCGCGCGAAATGCGGCCGATGCCACTGACCGAACCCACCGGGACGGCAAAGGTGGTCTCGCCGATCTGCACGAACACCGCCTGGGTGACGGCCAGCGTCTGCGGCAGGCGCAGGGTGAAACGAGCGCCCTGTCCGCGGACCGAGTGGATTTCCACGCTGCCGCCGAGCTGGCGCACTTCATTGCGCACCACGTCCATGCCCACGCCGCGCCCGGCCAGCTGGCTGAGCTGGTCGGCGGTGCTGAAGCCGGAGGCGAAGATCAGGTTGTCCAGTTCGTTGTCGGCCAGGGTGGCATCGGCCTGGATCAGCCCGCGTTCCAGCGCGCGCCGGCGGATCGCCTCGCGGTCCAGTCCGGCACCATCGTCAGCCACGTCGAGCACGATTTCAGAGCCTTCGCGGTGCAGGCGCAGCGAGATCTCACCTTCCACCGGCTTGCCCGCCGCACGTCGCTGTTCGGCCGTTTCCAGGCCGTGGGCGACGGAGTTGCGCAGCATGTGTTCCAGCGGCGCCACCATGCGATCCAGCACGTTGCGATCGAGTTCGCCGTGGGTTCCTTCCAGCGTCAGGTGGACCTGCTTGCCGGTATCGGTACCGGCCTGGCGGACCACGCGACGCAGGCGCGGCACCAGCCCGTCGAAGGGCACCATGCGCGCACGCATCAGCCCATCCTGCAGTTCCGAGCTGACCCGCGACTGCTGTTGCAGCAGCGAATCGTACTGGCGCGAGAGGTCGTCCAGCACCCCCTGCAGGCCGCCAAGGTCGGCTGCCGATTCGTTCAGCGCGCGGCTGAGCTGCTGCAGCGTGGAGAAGCGGTCCAGTTCCAGCGGATCGAAGCTGTGGTCGGCCTGTTCCTGCTCGCGCTGGTACCGGGCAACGATCTGCGCCTCGGTTTCCAGGTCTAGGCGGCGCAGCTGGTCGCGCAGACGCGCATTGGTGCGGTCCAGTTCGCCCATGGCGCCGCGGAAGGCACCCAGCTGCTGTTCCAGCCGCGAGCGGTAGATCGCCACTTCACCGGCGTGGTTGACCAGGCGGTCAAGCAGGTCGGCACGCACGCGCACCTGTTCCTGCTGCGGACGCGCGCCGCCTTCTTCCTCGCCGCCGGCTTCCACCGGCAAGGGCGCGGACAGCGGCAGGCTGGCGATGAGCGCGGCGGCGCTGGACGCGGCAGCGGCCGGTTCTTCTGCTTCGCCCTGCGTGGCCGGGCGGCCCTGGGTGCGTGCCTCGAAGGCGGCCACCAGGTCATCGGCCGCCGCCACCTGGCGATGGTTGCCGGTGAGGGTCAGCATCTGGTGCAGGCGGTCGAAGCCACGCTCCAGCAGCTGCACATCGCTGTGTTCGATGCTGGTGCGTCCGGCGAACACTGCTTCCAGCAGCGATTCGATGCCGTGGCCAAGATCACCGATCGGGTTGATGCCGGCCATGCGCGCGCCGCCCTTCAGCGTGTGCAGGTCGCGCTGCAGGCCGGCCAACGGCTCACGGTCCTCCGGCGCGCTGCGCAGCTCGCTGATCAGGCCATCGCAGTGGTCAAGCAGGTCCTTGCCTTCCTCGACGAAGATGTCGACCAGCTCGCGGTCCAGCACGCTGAAGTCCAGCGCATCGGCGGCCACCTCGGTGTCTGCTTCGACGGCTTCGACGGCTTCGACTGCTTCGCTGGTTTCGACCGTGACACCGTCGTCTGCTTCGACGTCCTCGGCATGGTCAGCGGCCTGCAGGGAAACGTCCTGCACTTCCTGCAGCGCCTCGGCGCCGGCAGCGTCCACGGCAGACAGTTCGTCTGCTGCGACGCCAGCGTCGACGGCGGAGTCTGCTGCCGGTGCAGCAACTGCCTCCATTTCGAAATACGGCTGCTGAGCGGCTTCGGCTTCGGCTTCGGCTTCCGCTTCGGCTTCGGCTTCGGCTTCGGCTTCTGCCTCTGCCTCTGCCCCTGCCCCTGCCTCTGCTTCTGCTTCGGCGGCAGTCGGCTCCGGTTGATCGACCTGCGGTGACAGGGACGGGGCCTGGTCTTCGATGAACTCGCCAAAGGGCGCTTCGTCGTCTAGCGATGCATCGTGGCCGGCAACGGAGACTGCCTCGTCGGCGTCATCCTCGACTGCGTCGTCGATGACGTGCAGCCCTTCTTCCAGCGCTTCCTGCAGCGACACGGCATCGCCGAACGCCGCGCTGCCCTGCAGCTCTTCGGGCAGCGCATCCTGCGCCTGGTCATCGCCTGCCTCGAAGCGGGGTTCAAGCGGTTGCCCATGCGGCGCCAGCGCTTCGACCGCGCCCGGCACGTAGCTGTCAGGCAGTGCAGCATGCGCTGCATCATCCAGGTACAGCGACAGATCCTCTGCGCCGGTCAGCTGGACCTCGACATCGCGGTCCTGCACCGGTTCGCCGGTGACCGGCACGCTGTCTTCGGCGGTTCCGGCAGCGTCTTCGGCCTCTGCAATGAAGACCGGTCCGGCGTCCCATTCGTGGCCATCGGACGTGGCCGGAGCCGGGGCCGGATCCAGGAACGAGGAAAGATCGTGGGCGCCGGTCAATTCCACCGCGGTATCGGCAGCGTCAGCGGACGCAGCGATCTGCTCGTCGCGCGAGTCATCCGGGACCGGTGCGGTGTGTCCATGCTCCGGCAGCAAGGCGGATTCGCTGACCTGCAGTTCGCCGTCGTCGACCATCGCTTCGGCGATCTGCTCGACCTCGGCCTGCTGGACCAGATCCGCAAAGTCGATCGCATCGACATCGCCGTCGGCATTGCTGGCTTCGGTGGCATCGCCGGCATCTTCCTCCTGCGCCTCTTCAGGCGCATCGGAGACCTCTTCCAGCACCGGCCAACGCGCTTCCGGCAGGGTCGCGGCGAGCGCCTGCAGGCGTTCGGCAAGCGCCTGCTGCAGCGGCACGCGGGGCGATTCGGCCTGCAGCGCCAGCATGGTGGCTTCGATCGCGCGCGCAGTGGCATCCAGCGCGTGCACGCCGTCATGGCTGGGCACTTCGGACGCCGCCAGCGAGCGCTTGATGTAGCTCTCGGCCGCGCCGGTGACAGAGGTGATCTCCGGCACATCGGTCATTGCGAAGGCACCGTTCATGGTGTGCACGGCGCGCAGCAGCGGGTCGGAGACCGGCTGCGGTTCGACCCGCGACGATGCCAGCCACCCGTGCAGGGTGGCCATGTGCGCTTCCACTTCGGCTTCCAGGATCTCGCGCAGCACGCTGTCGATGCTGGCCGGCGCGCCTTCCAGCGACGCAGCTTCCGCATCGGCGGCGAACGCTGCTTCCAGCGCATCGATCCCGGGCTGCTCGTCCGCAGCGGAACCCGTTGCCGCCACCGGATGGGCGGGCAGCGGCACGTGGAAGGTTTCTTC
This sequence comes from Stenotrophomonas chelatiphaga, assembly GCF_032054965.1. NCBI lineage: Bacteria > Pseudomonadati > Pseudomonadota > Gammaproteobacteria > Lysobacterales > Lysobacteraceae > Stenotrophomonas > Stenotrophomonas chelatiphaga. The sequence continues at coordinate 131,921 of NZ_DAMBRS010000010.1, forward strand.
GCCGGCGCCGACGCGGTCGGCAATCGACTGCAGCGCCTGCAGGTCCGCGCTGACGCGCTGGCCACTGCGCAGCGCTGCATTGAGTTCGGGCAGGGCGTGGTAAGCCTGTTCCACCACGGCCACCACCGCCGGCGTTGCCGGGCGGGAGCCATCCAGCACGCGGTTGAGCATGCCTTCGATCTTCCAGGCAAACTCGCCCAGCGTACGCGCGCCCACCAGGCGGCCACTGCCCTTCAGGGTGTGGAATACGCGGCGGATCGGGCGCAGCCGGTCCATGTTGTCCGGTTGCGCGCGCCAGGCCGGCAGCAGCCCGCCCAGGTTGATCAGTTCTTCGTCGAACTCTTCCAGGAACACCTCGCGGATATCCTGGTCGATGTTCTCGGCCTGCTCGTCGAACCCACCGTCAAGCGTCTCGGCGGTGGCAACGGGCGTTTCGGCCAGCACCGGTGCCTGCGGCTCCGGCTGCGGATTGAAGTCCGCCGCCGCGGCGGCCAGCTCGGCCAGGAAACGTGCATCGGCATCGTCGAGCGCAACGGCCGCGGCCGGCGGCGCGTCGACGTCGATCGACGGCTCGGTTGCCGTCGGCGCGAACGCTGGCGGTTCGGCTGCGGTGATGACATCGAAACCTGCCGGCGCTTCGATGACCGAGGCTTCCAGCGCGTCCAACGACAGGACATCGTCGGCACGGCTGATGGCGCCCTCATCGAAGTGGAAGCTGACCGGCATGATCGCATCGTCCTCCGCCTCGACTTCGGCGAGCACCGGGTCGAAGTCAGCGCCATCGATCAGCAACAGGCCCTCGTCGGCATCGCCGAGCACTCCCGGCACGTCGCCGTGGGTGGACTCGGCATCGGCCACGGCCGTCAGATCCACGTGGGCGATCGGTTCGACCGTCCAGCGCGTGGCATCGGCGGCATCTTCTGCGACGACCGGATCGAAATCGGTGAAGGTCGGCGCGCGGCTGTCGTTCGCATCCGCTTCCGCGTGGAAGCTGCCGAGTTCCCAGGCCGGGACCGGCGGCGGAACCGCGGTGGTGGCGGCGAACACCAGCGTCGGTGCGGTCGGTTCGGTCGCTGCGCGCTGCAGGGGCGTGCCGTCGGAGGCCTCGACCGACGGCGCTGCGACGGCTTCGTCGACAACGTCCGCTGCGGTTTCCAGCACCTGCGCCTGCACGGTCGGCGCGGCGTCGAACACGAAGTCCGGCAGTGGCGGCGGGACCTGCGCGGGGGCCGCCGCCAGCGGCGGCAGCTCCAGCGTTTCCAGCCCCGGCACCGTGAGCGGCGGCGGCAGCACGGCTTCGCGCTGCACCGGCTGCGGCGCCACTTCGGCGTTCGGTTCGACGGCGGCCGCGTTGGCCACCGGCAACGGCCAGTAGCGCAGGGCTTCCAGGCTGCTGCGGGTGATGTCCAGGATGCTTTCGCGTCCGGCGCGACGATCGCGCAGCGCTTCCAGGTAGTACTCCAGGCTGGCCATCGCATCGGCCAGCGTGTCCAGCTGGCGTCCGCTGGGCACGCGCTGGCGACCGATCAACTCGGCGTCGATGTACAGCTGGACGCCCTTCAGGTAGTCGGCCGGTACCGGCAGGTCGAGCATGCGCAGCGCGCCGCCGACTTCGCCCAGCAGGCGCGGTACGTCCTGCAGCTGTTCGTGGTTCCAGTTGGTTTCGATGAAGGCGACGAAGTGCTCACGGGCCACGGTGAAGTTGGCGATCGCTTCGTGCGCCAGCACTTCCAGCGTGCGCCGGGTTTCAGCGGCGGACGGGTCGTCTTCGCCGCTGCCGGTGGCGCCCAGGTGGGCGACCTGGTCATCCAGCGAGGCGTCCACGTACAGCAGCGCACCGGCCACGTCGAGCAGCAGGCTCTCGTCGATCTGCTGTTCGCCCGCGACGACGCTGCTGAGCGCATCGCGCTGCTGCACCACCACGTTGCGCGCGACGTCCAGGCCCATCATGGCCAGCGTATCGCCCACCGCGGCAAGTTCGTTGACCTGCTGCTGCAGCTGCTGCGGCTGTCCGCCGGTGCGCAGGTGCAGGTCCAGCGCATCCTTGATGCGCAGCAGTTCTTCCTTCACCGCATTGCCAACGGTGTCGAGCAGTTCGCGGTTGCGTCCGCTCAGGCTGCCACGGGCATGGTCGAGTTCGGCTTCGGTGGCGCCGACGCTGTCCGGCGCAAAGGCCAGCAGCACGCTTTCATTGATGCCGGCCACGCCACGCGCGGCACGGATTTCGTTGAGCAGCGGCAACAGCACGATCGGAATGTCGCGGTGGCCGTTCTGGAGGCGTTCCAGGTAATCCGGAAGCAGCACGCTGCCGCGCATCAGGGTCGCGCAGGATTCATCGCGCTCGGCGACCTCGCCACTGCCGATCGCCACGGCGAGCTGTTCAAGTTCCTCGGCCACCATCGCCGGTGCGTACAGCTCCACCATGCGCAGCGTGCCCTGCACCTGGTGCAGGTAGCCGGCGCACAGGCGCATGCGGCTGGCGTCGGCGGGCGCCTCGACGAAGTATTCGACCTCGTTGCGCACCTGGCGCAGGGTCTCATCCAGCTCCGGCTTCACCCAGCCCAGGGCGGCATGGCTCATTGCATCGCGCAGGGTACTCATGGGCGGACTCCGGTCGCCAGCGAACGCATGCCGCGCGGGGCATGGCATGCAGTGTGGCGGAAATAGTGACGATGCTTCATCAGATGATCCTTGCTTCCCCGTACTGCCGGCTTACGCCGGCAGCTTGAAGTCGGCGACCGAGCGGCGAAGGTCGGCGGCCAGCTGTGCCAGGTGGCCGATCGATTCGGCGGTCTGCCCCGCACCCTGCGAGGTCTGGCCGGTGATCTGCCGGATCACGCCCATGGTATGGGTGATGTCCGATGCGGCCGACGACTGCTGCTGGGCGGCCACGGAGATGTTCTTGATGAGGTTGTTGAGGGCGTTGGACACGCGCTCGATCTCGGTCAGCGCGGTGCCGGCGTCTTCGGCCAGGCGTGCACCGGACACCACCTCGGCGGTGGTCTGCTCCATCGAGGTAACCGCTTCGTTGGTATCGGCCTGGATGGCCTGCACCAGGCCTTCGATGCGTCGCGTCGCACCGGAGGTGCGTTCTGCCAGGCGCTGCACTTCGTCGGCCACCACGGCGAAGCCGCGACCGGCTTCACCGGCCGAAGCCGCCTGCACCGCGGCGTTCAAGGCCAGGATGTTGGTCTGCTCGGAAATGTCGTTGATCAGTTCCACGATCGAGCCGATTTCCTGCGAAGACTCACCCAGCCGCTTGATGCGCTTGGACGTTTCCTGGATCTGGTCGCGGATCTGGTCCATGCCCTGGATGGTTTCGCGCACCACGCCGGCACCTTCGGCGGCGATCACCACCGAGCGCTGCGCCACTTCGGCGGACTCGGAGGAGTTGCGCGACACCTGTTCGATGCTTGCCGCGATTTCGCCGATGCGGTCCGATGCGGTGGTGATCTGGTTGGCCTGGTGGCCTGCCGCTTCGGCCAGCTGCATCGCCGTGGCCTGGGTTTCCTGGGTGGACACGGCGACTTTGGCCGAGGTGTCGTTGATGGTGGTCACCAGGTGGCGCAGCTCGTCGACGGCGTAGTTGATGGCGTCTGCGATGGCGCCGGTCATGTCTTCGGTCACCGACGCTTTCACGGTCAGGTCACCCTCACCGAGCGAGCTGATTTCATCCAGCAGCCGCATGATGGCCTGCTGGTTGCGGCTGTTGAATTCCACCTGGGTCTGGTAACGCAGTTCCTGCTCGCGCGAACGTCCGCGCACCGAGGTGCTGACGAAGCCGATGATGGCGATCAGCGACAGGATGCCGGACACCACGCCGATCCAGAAATTGGGGAACAGGCGGGTATCGCTGACCGAGCCAAAGGACGAGAACGCGTTGAACAGGCCCTTGCTGTCGGCCAGCATGTCCGACGAACCCGCGGTCAGGCTGGCGGCGGCGGCCTGGGCGGCGAACAGCTGGCGCGAACTGGCCAGGATCGCATCGGCGTCGGTCTTCATCGCCGTCCACTGCTGCTGGGACTGCTCCAGCGCGGCGAGCGCGGCGGCGCCACGTACCGCGACGATGCCCATGTCGTCGTTACCGTTGCGCAGGCCGTCGAGCACCTGGCTGAAGACGGTGATGTCGCGTGCCAGTGCATCACCGGCCGCCGCGGCGGTCGAGCCACCGGCGCGCATTTCAGTGACCCGGCGCGCCATGGTGCCGGCGACCACGACCTGCTGCAGCGCGCTGTAGATCTGCGATGACGGTGCGCCGGAGGCACTCATCGCACGCACCACTTCGTTCAACTGGGCCTGCAGGCCCGGCACCGCACCGGTGAAGTTGTTGGCGTTGCCGGCCAGGGTCAGCACCGCCGGCTCGCTGGACACCAGCTGGGCGGCGCTCTTGGCCAGCGGCTGCCAGGTCGCGGCCAGCTTGCCGATCGGGGCGGACACACCGGGTTCGGTGCCGTAGCGGCCCTGCAGGGTGGCGACGTTTTCATCGATCGCAGCGCGGGTGGCCTTGAACGCGGTGAAGGCCTGCGCGTTGCCGGCCACTGCCTCTCGTCCCTGGTTGGCCAGCTGCTGTGAAAGCACCTGCAGGTCGGCCGCCTTGGTGCTGGCGTCGGCCAGGCGGCTGCCCTGCCAGGTGGCCACGCCGGTGTTCAGGCCGAACAGGGCCATCGCCAGCAGCAGCAGGATCAACCACGCGTTGGTGCCACCGAGGCGCACCTTGGCCGCCTTGCTGGTATCGGAAGCAGTACTCATCGTTCAACCTCGATGTTCAATGCAATGCAGGAACGGAAACCGCGGTTCAGGCCGCGGCTTGCCGGAATTCGGGAGTGCGCGACAGCAGCGAGAGCGAGAAGACGCCCCAGTCGTGTTCGTCGGCATGGAAGGCACGTTCGACGAAGTGGGCGTAGCGCCCTTCGGCCAGTCCGCCCACCGCCACTTCCTGGTCCAGCTCGAAACTGCGCTGGCCGTAGAGTTCGTCGATGGTCAGGGCCACGTCGCCGCCGGCCTGGCGCATGACCAGCACGCGCTGGCCTTCCTGCTGCACCGTGCGCGCGCCTTCCAGGAACAGCTTCAGGTCGATCACCGGGAACAGGTTGCCGCGCAGGTTGCCCACGCCGAGCAGCCAGGGCTGCGCGCAGGGCACCGGCGTCACCGGTGGCATCGGCACGATTTCCACCACTTCGCGGAAGTCCGAGACCAGCCGGCGATGGCCGACCCGGTACCCGACGCCACGCCAGAGATCCTGCGCGAACTGGCGTTCCGGCAACTGCACCGCATGGGCCAGGCTGCGGCGCTCGTAGGCTTCGAGGATGTCGAAGGGAGAGCGCATCAGGACACCAGCTCGTTGATCCGCGCGATCAGGTCTTCCTCGCGCGGCGGCTTGACGATGTAATCGGCCGCCCCCTGGCGCAGGCCCCAGGCCTTGTCGGTTTCCATCGCCTTGGTGCTGACGATGATCACCGGGATGTGCTTGGTGGCCGCATCGCGGGCCAGTGCGCGGGTGGCCTGGAAGCCACTCATGCCCGGCAGCACGACGTCCATCAGCACCAGCTGTGGCAACTGGCTGCGGACCAGTTCCAGCCCGGCTTCGGCGTTGTCTGCCTCTTCGACTTCATGCCCTGCCTTGCGCAGCCATTGGCTGAACACCGCACGGTCGGTCGGTGAATCCTCGATCAGGACGATACGAGCCATTTTGCCTTTCCCCCCTGGTCAGGCGTTGACGTATGTGCGGATGGCACCCAGCAGTTCTTCGCGCGTGAAAGGCTTGGTCAGGTACTGCTCCGAGCCGACGATGCGCCCGCGCGCCTTGTCGAACAGACCATCCTTGGACGACAGCATGATCACCGGCGTCGACTTGAACAGCTGGTTGCCCTTGATCAGCGCACAGGTCTGATAGCCGTCAAGACGCGGCATCATGATGTCCACGAAGATGATCTGCGGCTGCTGGTCTGCGATCTTGGCCAAGGCCTCGAAGCCGTCGGTGGCGGTCACCACCTCGCAGCCTTCGCGTTTCAGCAGCGTTTCCGCCGTCCTTCGAATGGTCTTCGAATCGTCGATGACCATCACCCGGAGTCCTGCGAGCTCCCCGCCCGCAGTCATGTTCTCAGTCATTACCGTTCCCCATGCGCGGCACTTCGGTCGGCGCCGCTGCGAAGGCGTATCTATATCGCACTTGCGTGACCGCCAGCAAGTTCGGCGACGACTTTCGTGCGCGAGGCCCGTCCGGCCGTGGCGAAGGGGGGGGGATCGATTGGCCGCACGCACCGTTGCGCGCAGACAGGCGGGCACGCCGCGGGCGGAGCCGCTACCATCAGCACCTTGCCTGACAGGTGCCGCCATGCCGTTGAACGTCATCGTGGTGATGGACCCCATCGCCCATATCAAGATCGCCAAGGACACGACTTTCGCCATGCTGCTTGAGGCCCAGCGCCGCGGCCACGCCCTGCACTACGTGAGGCCCGGCGGATTGAGCCTGGACAACGGCCGCGCCGTCGCCCTCACCGCCCCGCTGCAGGTGCGCGACGACCCGACCGACTGGTACACCCTGGGCGGGTTCAGCCAGACGGTGTTCGGGCCCGGGCAGGTCGTGCTGATGCGCAAGGACCCGCCCGTGGATGCCGAGTTCATCTACGACACCCAGGTGCTCGACGTGGCCGCCACGGCAGGCGCGCGGGTGGTCAACAATCCGCAGGGCCTGCGCGATTACAACGAGAAACTGGCCGCCCTGCTGTTCCCGCAGTGCTGCCCCCCGACCCTGGTCAGCCGCGACGCCAAGGCGCTGAAGGCCTTCGTGCTGGAACACGGCCAGGCGGTGCTGAAGCCGCTGGACGGCATGGGCGGACGTTCGATCTTCCGCAGCGGCACCGGTGATCCGAACCTCAACGTGATCCTGGAAACGCTGACCGACGGCAACCGCAAACTGACCTTGGCGCAGAAGTTCATCCCCGACATCACCGCCGGCGACAAGCGCATCCTGCTGGTGGACGGCGTGCCGGTGGATTACTGCCTGGCGCGGATCCCGCAGGGCGATGAATTCCGCGGCAACCTGGCCGCCGGCGGACGCGGCGAAGGCCGCCCGCTGAGCGAACGTGACCGCTGGATCGCCGCCCAGGTGGGCCCGGAGATGAAGCGGCGTGGCATGCGTTTCGTCGGCCTGGACGTGATCGGCGATTACCTCACCGAGGTCAACGTGACCAGCCCGACCTGCGTGCGTGAACTGGACGCGCAGTACGGGCTGAACATCGCCGGCCAGCTGTTCGACGCCATCGAGGCCGACCTGCCGCGATGAGCGCGACGGTTTCCCTCGCTGCCGGCGGCCGCGAAGCACAGCGGCTGGGCGCGACCCTGGCCCTGTCCGTCGCCCTGCATGCGCTGCTGATCCTGGGCGTGGGGTTCGCGGTGCGCGGCGACGCCCCCCTGGTGCCGACGCTGGACGTGATCTTCACCCAGACCCAGACCGCGCTGACGCCCAGGCAGGCTGATTTCCTGGCCGCCGCCAGCCAGGTCGGCGGCGGTGAGCATGACAAGGCGATGCGTCCGCGCGAAAGCCAGGCCGGGGTGGTGCCGCAGGCGCTGCCCGGCAGCAGTCCCGTACCGCAGCAACGGCAGGATGCCGCTGCCCCGCCGCCACCGCAGTCGCGGGTGGTGAGCAGCCGCAATGGCGAAGAGCAGGTCGCCCGGGCCCAGCAGCAGCCGATGCCGGAACAGCCGCGCCCGGATGCGCCGTTGAACGCGCGCGAGCAGCGCGATGCCGAGATGGCCCGGCTCGCCGCCGAGGTGCACCTGCGCTCGGCGCAGTATGCGAAGCGGCCCAACCGCAAGTTCGTTTCCGCCAGCACCCGTGAGTACGCGTGGGCCAACTACCTGCGCGCCTGGGTCGACCGGGCAGAACGCGTGGGCAACCTGAACTACCCCGATGAAGCGCGCCAGCGTCGACTGGGCGGACAGGTGGTGATCACCGTGGGCGTGCGCCGCGATGGCAGCGTGGAAAGTGCGCGCATCCTGCGCTCCAGCGGGACCCCGCTGCTGGACGAGGCGGCCCTGCGGGTGGTGCGGCTGGCGCAGCCGTTCCCGGCGCTGCCGCAGACCAAGGATGACGTGGATATCCTGCAGGTGACCCGCACCTGGGCGTTCCTGCCCGGTGGCGAACTGCGCGACGACTGAGGGTGGGTGTGCCGGGCTGCGCCCGGCGGCTGCTTGTTCGAGCAAGGTCAACTGCAACGTCAACTGCAACGTCAACGTCAACGTCAACAGCTGCAGGGTTGCTTGCTGGCGGGGCGGGATGGGTTGGCGGGGGACGGCAAAAGCCGCTCCTGCGGGCCTCGTTTCGCGCCATCCATGGCGCTCTACGCCCCCGCCAACCCACCCCGCCCCACCTTCGACAGGTCCATGGTGGCCATGGACAAAACAAGGGTTGGAAGGCTGGGAGAGACATGGGGTCAGAGTCCTTTCGCTACGCGAAAGGACTCTGACCCCTGCCTTTGTTCTTTTATTTTCAATACGCGGCTGGCGGCGCCCCGGAACCTGTCAGGAGTCGGGTGGGTGGGGTTTGCAGGACGCTGAGCCGCATGGATGCGGCGACGCAGCCTACAAGGATGTACTTGCGGCGTGTCCTGCAAATCCCACCCACCCGGCGCCAAGCCAGCAATGTGCTGTTGGACGCCACCCGCGAGGGGGTCCCACCCGTTCGCTATCTCACCGCTGCCTGGACGCCCGCAACGCCTGTTGCTCGACCAGCGTCAATGCCACGTTGTCGCGCAGGTAGGCCGGCTCCACCCGTTCAGGAGCGATCGCTTCGCCGCGCGCCAACATCGGCAGGGCAAGCGCCAGCACGTCCGAAGCATGCGGCAACGCGGTGGCGTCCACACAGCTCAATGCATCGCCCAACTGCGCCACGATCGCGCCCTCGGCCGCGGCAAAGCCGGTGCCCACCCCGGCGCAGCGGATGCCCTCGGGCAGCACCACGGCCTGCGGCGGGCACACCCGCTCGGCATCCTGCAGCAGGGGCACGCCGTCGACCTGCTGGTAGCGGGCAACGTAGACCTCGCCCATCCGCGCATCGATGGCGGCCAGCACCTGTCCTGCGTCGGCCGGCGCGCGCATCGCCAGCGCGTGCAGCGTGGAAACCGGGACCAGCGGACGATCCAGCGCGAGCGCAACACCCTGCGCCAGCGCGATCGCCAGGCGCACGCCAGTGAACGCGCCGGGACCGCGGCCCAAGGCAATCGCATCGAGCTGCGAACGCGCGATGCCGGCTTCGGCAAGCAGTTCCTCGGCCCACGGCAGGGCCAGTTCCGCGTGTCGGCGCGGTGCGATCTCGAAGCGCTCACGCACCTCGCCATCCACGTGGACGGCAACGGAACAGGCTTCGGTGGACAGTTCAAAGGCGAGCAGTTTCATCGTGTCATTGTTCAGAACAGGGAGAGCGGCGTACCGGGCGGCAGCACGTCATCGGGAAGAGGCGCAGGCGCCGCCGGCGTCCATTGTGGGGCAAAGAACGCCTGTACATCGGCCAGCGCGCGGGTGCGCCGGAACGGCGGCAGCGAGTCCAGGAAGATCCGTCCATAGCCACGGTTGAGCAGCCGCGGGTCGCACAGCACCAGCACGCCCCGGTCGGTCTCGCTGCGGATCAGCCGGCCAACGCCCTGCTTCAGCGCGATCACCGCCTGCGGCAGCTGCTCGTCGCGGAAGGGGTTGCCGCCCTGGGTCCGGATCGCATCCAGGCGGGCCTCGAACACCGGGTCATCCGGCGCGGCGAAGGGCAGTTTGTCGATGACCACCACGCTCAACGCATCGCCGACCACGTCCACACCCTCGCGGAAACTGGCCGAGCCCAGCAGCACGCCGTTGCCGGATTCGCGGAAGCGCTGCAGCAGCGTCGCACGCGGCGCCTCGCCCTGCACGAACAGCGGCCAGGGCCCGCCGCGCAGCGCTTCTGCCGCCTCGCGCAGCGCCCGATGCGACGCAAACAGCAAGAAGGCGCGCCCGTGCGAGGCCTCCAGTACCGGGCGCAGGGTGACGATCAGCGCGGTACCGAAACCCCGTGCGGCCGGATCCGGCAGGCCTTCCGGCAGGTAGCACAGCGCCTGGGTCGGCCAGTCGAAGGGGCTGGGCTGGACCAGGGTGCGCGGGTCGTCCAGGCCCAGTCGCTGGGTGACGTGCTCGAACCCGCCGCCCACGGTCAACGTGGCCGAAGTGAATATCCACGCCGCCATCGTGCGTTGCCGGTGTTCGCGCAGTGGACCAGAGACATCCATCGGCGTGCGCTGGCAGCGGAATCCCCGCGGGGTCAGCTCGTACCACAGCACGTCACCGGCGTCGGCAGGCACCGCGTCCGGCTCGGCATCGAAGTCCGGCAACGGCGCGTCATCGCCCAGCCAGCGGCCGAGCCGCGACACCGCCTCGCGCGCCCGCGCATGGCACGCGTCCAGCCCGGAAGAGGCCTCACGCAGGCTGTCCAGGACCTGCAACAGCGCGTGCAGTGCGCTCATCGCCGCATCGAAGCCATCGCGCACCTGCGGCACCGCCAGCGCACGCCACTGCGTGCCGCGCTGCGGCAGCCCGTCCATCGCGGTACGCAGGTCGATCAACGCGTGCTCCAGCGCGGACACCGGCGCCTGCAATGCCGCCTGTGCGCCGGCGACGCTGCGCGCTTCCAGCAGGCAGTCGCGCGCCAGTTCCTGCCAGGGCCGCATGCCGAAGCCTTCGCCGAAGAACTGCGCGGCCAGTTCGGGCAGCTGGTGGGCTTCGTCGATGACGAAGGCCTCGGCGCCCGGCAGCAGCTCGCCGAAGCCTTCCTGCTTCAACGCCAGGTCAGCCAGCAGCAGATGATGGTTGACCACGACCACGTCGGCAGCCTGCGCACGCTGGCGCGCCTGCACCACGAAGCAGTCGTCGTAGTAAGCGCAGTCCGGCCCAAGGCAGTTGTCCACCGTGGAAGTGACCATCGGCAGCAGCGGGGAGTCATCGGCCAGGGCGTCCAGTTCGGCCATGTCGCCGTGCCGGGTGCGCCCGGACCAGGCCAGGATGCGCTGGAACTCGGCCGCCTGCTGGGGCGTGCTGAAACGCGGCTCGCCGCGGGCCTGTTGCAGGCGGTAGCGGCACAGGTAATTGGCGCGCCCTTTCAACAACGCGCTGCGGTGGCCGACGCCGAGCGCCTGCCGCACGCGCGGCAGGTCGCGGTGGTACAGCTGGTCCTGCAGCGCACGGGTGCCGGTGGAGATGATGGTCTTCATGCCGGACAGCAGCACCGGCACCAGGTAGGCGTAGGTCTTGCCGGTGCCGGTGCCCGCTTCGGCCAGCAGCAGGTCGCGCTGCTGCAGCGTCTCGGCGATGGCTTCGGTCAGGCACAGCTGTGCCGGGCGCGGCACGAACGCGTCCAGGTGGGAGGCGAGTGCCCCGCCCTGGCTCAGCGCCTCGCGGCTGGCATGGACAAGATCAGGCTTCATCAGCGCTGACAGGATACCGGGTGGGGAGCGTTTTCGCCGGGCGGCGCCCGGCAGCGCAGAAGCTGACGTCAAGATCAAGGTCAACGTCAACGTCAAGGTCAAGGTCAACAGCTGCAGGGCTGCTTGATGGTGGGGCGAGGTGGGTTGGCGGGGGACGGCAAGAGCCGCTCCTGCGGGCCTCGATTCGCGCCATCCATGGCGCTCTACGCCCCCGCCAACCCACCCCGCCCCACCTTCGACAGGTCCATGGTGGCCATGGACAAAACAGGGGGTGGCAGGGGGGAGAAACAGGGGGTCAGCGTCCTTTCGCGCAGGGAAAGGACTCTGACCCCTTCCTTTGTTCTTTTCATTACGCGGGTGGCGGCCCCCGGAACCTGTCAGCGGGTCGGGTGGTGGGGCTGGACGGGGGCGTTGAGCGCCATGGATGGCGCGAAACGAGGCCCGCAGGATGCGGTTGTTGCCGTCCCCCGACCAGTCCCACCACCCGGCCCACCCCCAGCTGCAGCTTCAAACAACAGCCACCCGCGAGGGGGTTCAACCCGCTCGCCAACCTCAGTAGCGCATGATCGGCGGCACGGTGCAGCTGGCAATCTGCGCCCGCGCAGATACCGCATTCTCCTGCTCGCCGCGCGCCAGGCGCGATTGCTCAATTGTCGCCCAATGCCGGCGGCACAACGGGCCGGTCTTGGAGCCCAGCTGGATCGCCTGCTGCGCGAACTGTTCAGCCGGCGCCCACTGCCCCTGCAGCAGCGCGATCTCGGCGCGTTCCTGCAACACTGCCGGATCTTCCGCCACCAGCCCCAGCGCCTGGTCCAGATGCGCGGCAGCGGCCGCCAGGTCACCGGCCTGGCGCTGGGCGTGCGCAGACTGGCGCAGGTCGTCGACCTGCGGATCGCGCAACGGCGCCACCGACAGCTCCTTGTCATCAGGACCGGCGGCGGCTTCAACGGCGGCCATGCGCTGGGCCGGCGTGGTGGTATCCACCGGTGCCACCACCGGCGGCGGCGCGCTGACACAGGCAGCCAGCGAGGCGCTCAGCGCCAGCACCAGCAGAGACACGCGCGGAAAACGGAAAGACATGGCAATCACCTTGGGGTCGTCGAAGGCGCTGGCTGCGCCGAAGGTTCTGCCGGCGCGTCCGGCTTGGGATCCAGGCCGAACCAGCTGCGCCAGCCCCCACCCTGCTCGCCGCCCTCTTCGGGCAGCGCGGCGGGCGGGGCACACGGCGCGTACGCCGGCGCGTAGCCGACCACGAACGGGAAGCGGCGTGCGCCCGGACAGGTTTCATCGGTCGATCCGGTGCCGCTGGCTTCAACGTACTGGTAGTCCAGGCCCTTGTCACTGACCCGCAGCGGCGCGGTCGGCAGCCGCGAGAAGATGCCGGACCAGACCCGCATCGCGCCGGTGGCGCCGAACAGGCCGGTCTGCTCGTTCTGGTCGTTGCCCATCCACACCACCGCCAGGTGGTCACCGGTGTAACCGGCATACCAGCTGTCACGGCCATCGTTGGAGGTACCGGTCTTGCCGGCGGCCTGCAGGCGCGCCAGGCCATCGGCGTTCAGGCGCTGCGCGGTACCGCTGGACACCACCTGCTGCAGGCCGATGCTGATCAGGTTGGCGGCAATCGAATCGCCTTCCTGGGCAGGCGCCGGGGTCTTGTCGTAGCGCTTCAGCAGCTTGCCCTGCGGGTCCAGCACGCCACGCACCGCATGCAGCGGCTGTATTTCACCGCCGGATGCCAGGAACTGGTACAGCTGGGCCATCGCATACGGGCTCTGGTCGGTCGCGCCCAGGATCACCGCCGGATTCGGCTCGGCCTTGATCCCGGCCAGCACGTGGATCAGTTGGGTCACCCGCTCCGGGCCCACCTGCATGCCAACCCGAACGGTGGCCTGGTTGTACGAATGCGCCAGCGCATCGACCAGCCGCACGGTGCCGTGGCTGCGGTTGTCCGCATTGCCCGGCGACCAGTTGCGGTTGCGCCCCAGGTTCACGGTGACCGGCGAATCATCCACCCAGCTGGCCAGCGAATAACGGTCCGGCTGGGCAAGCGCCAGCAGGTACACGAACGGCTTGAGCAGCGAGCCGACCTGGCGCTGCGCCTCGATGGCCCGGTTGAAGCCCGGCGCGGAAACATCACGGTTGCCGACCACCGCCAGCACGTCACCGTTGTGGACGTCGGTCAGCACCAGCCCGGCCTGGATTTCCGGTCGCTTCTTGTTTTCCAGCGACTTCACGGTGCGGGTCACCGCCCCTTCGGCATAGGCCTGCGCGGACGGCGCCATGCCGCTCATCACGCTCATGCCTGCGCCCTGCAGCACGGATTCGGGGTAGTCATGACCGAGCTGGCGCCGCACCAGATCGATGTAGGCCGGGAACCGGTTGGCGGCGACGATGCCGGGATTCTTCGGCACGCCCAGCGGTGCCTTCAGCGCGCGCTGGTACTCCGCATCGTCGATCAGCGTGGCTTCGTGCAGCTTGCCCAGCACGAAGTTGCGCCGGTCCAGCGCACGCTCCGGGTTGCGCCGCGGATCGTAGTAGGACGGCCCCTTGACCAGTCCGATCAGCAGCGCGATGTGCTCGCTTTCCAGCGAAGCGAGATCGCGGCCGAACCAGAACTCGGCACCGGAGGACATGCCGTGGATGGCTTGGCTGCCGCGCTGGCCCAGATAGACCTGGTTGAGGTAGGCCTCGAAGATGGTGCGCTTGTCATACCGCGCTTCCATGATCAGCGCGAACAGCACCTCGTTGAATTTGCGGGTGACCGTCTGTTCCTTGCCGATGCCCAGCAGGCCGCTTCGTGCCAGCTGCTGGGTCAGCGTGGACGCGCCCTGCCGGCTCTGTCCACCCGAGCGCACCGTCACCCACACCGCACGCGCGATGCCGGACAGATCGATGCCGTGGTGACGGTTGAAATCCTTGTCTTCCACCGCCTGCAGGCCGGTGACCAACAGGTCCGGCGCTTCCTCCATGCGGATCAGGCGGCGCTCTTCCTGCTTCTGCCCGTACAGCGTGGCGATGCGCGCAGGATCCAGGCGCGCGGCCTTGAGCGCCTTGCGCCCTTCGGCATCACGCAGCGAGGCGATGCTGCCGCCGGACAGCGTCAGCTCCACCCGTCGCGGTGCCACGCGGCCATCTACATCGTTGTAACCGCGGCTGGAAATGGTGAAGCGCGAGCCCTGCACCGCGTAGGTCGCCGGCGCCTCACCGACGCCGTCATCGCGGTACGCCGAGGCGGCCAGCTCGGTCTTCAGCGTGGCAGCGTCCATTGCCTTGCCGGGCACCAGCACCAGCGGTCGCGCGTACACCCGCGTGGGGATCTGCCAGCGCAGCTCGCCGAAGCGCTGGGTCACCTGATGGTTCAGGTACACCGTATACGGAATGAGGAAGCCCAGCCCAAGCGCAACGGCGGCCATGCTCCAGGTGATCAACCGGCGGCGCCAGGGCGAGGGGCCGGTCTCGTTGTCGTCGTCGAGATCGTCGATGTCGTCGGAATCGTAGCGTCGGGGCACGGGCAGGGCGCGATATTTGAATGCGCCGAGTCTACCCCAGCCCTCGCGAAGACCGCTTGTCCCTGGCCGCGCGGTTGGCTTCAGTTCAAGCAGTCGGGTGCCATCGCTGCAGCAACAGCCCTGGCCTGGGCCGTGCCCCCCGACTCAACCCGGCAATCCACCGCCGCGTCCCAGCAGGCCATCACGCACGCCTCTGCACATGAACACCAGCCGCTGCCAGCGCTGGGGAAGGAAAAGCGCATTGCCAACGAACTTGAGCACCAGCCGGGGCACATCCTGGGCTATCCATACCCGGGGGGTGTAGCGGCGGCGGTAAAGCAGCACCCGGTTGCGCATGATGAAGTACAGACGGAACGGTTTGTGCACGATCACACCGTCCTGCTTCACCCATGAAGCACGCAGCTCCTCGCCGATGCTGTGTGCCATCTGCGCATCGCAGATACCGTGCAGGGAGAACCCGGCGCGCTTGGCACGGAAGCACCAGTCCATGTCGAGGTTGTCGATGAACAGCGCTTCGTCCATCGGTCCGATCCGCTCCAGCGCCGCCACTGGAACCAGAGAGCCCGAGGTAATCAGGAAATCACAGGAAATCCGCTGCCCGGCACCCCCGCGCAGTTTCCGGTTGAGCGGGAATCCGAAGCGAACGAACGGTGCCGGCTCGCCGCTTCGCGCGTCGCGGAACTGCGGCCCCACGGCCGCCACATGCCCTGCCTGCTGCAGGTCAACCAGGGCCGTGCCCAGGATCTGGACCATGCCTTCTGCAAGCACGCTGTCCTGGTCCATCAGCAGCACGTACTGGAACCCCATCTGGCGGGCGCGTTCGCAGGCACGGTTGAGTGCAGCGCCGAGGCCGACATTGAGCCCCGAAGGCACCACGCTGACGCGCTCCTGCCCGGCAAGCAGACCGACCACGTCGACCGCGCGGCTGCCGTTGTCGAACACGACAACATGGCCCACCTGCGAAGCAACGCTTGCCACGACCTTCCGCAGCAGCACCGGATCCGGTCCGTAGGTCACGATCACCGCACAGACCATCAGCGCATCGAAATCGCTGGACTGCCCCGCGCCCGGGGTGTTGCGCAGGACGATCTCGGTGGGAGGAACAGCAGCAGACATGGCAGGCCGTGGCAGAAAGGTGCAGCGGCAGGACTATAGCGGACACCGACCGCTGCCGACAGCGCGATGGTTCAGCGTCCAATATCCCCGGCCTGCCGTACCCGTGCTTCAAACGCGGGCAGCTCAGCGAGCGTGGGCTGCCACTGGCGTGCCTGCTCGGCCGCGCGGGTGGCGAACCCCACATCGCCACTGCCCAGTCGTTCGCTGCCGATCGCCAACCACCGCAGGGCCAGTCGATTGCGCGCCACCCCGATCGCCGCGTCGGTCGGTGCAAGGGTCTGCCATGCCTGCAGACAAGCCCCGGCCGCTTCAACCCGGTTCTGCCGCAGCGCGTCTTCGAAGCAATGCCGGCTGGCGGGCAGCAGCCGCTTGGCGGCGGCCATCACACGCGGGTCGTCCGGGGCCAGCGACTGGGCTTCGCGAAGCGCGTCGAACGCGCTGGCGCCGGGCGGAGCAATCAACTGGCCGCGTGCCTCGGCCTGCTGCAGGCGCTCCAGCAAGCGCTCGAGCTGTTGCCTGCCTGCACGCGAGGGTGCGATGCGTCCCTGCTGTGATTGCCGCGCCACGCGGGCCCGGTCCACCTGCTGGCGTGCTGCGGCAACCTCGCGTGGCGATGCCTGCATGCGCTGCGCATCATCGATCCGCGCCACGGCGTCAGCGAAGCGGTAGTCCGCCGCGAGCCGCAGCCCCTCCTTGACCAGTGCCGCCGCCAGCCGTTCACGCTGTGCGGCAACCACCGCCTCGTCGCCGGCAGCGTCCAGCGCCGGTTGGAGCTGCTCGATGGACGCATCCAGGCGGCCCCGCCGCAGCTCGCTGGCTGCGCGCCGGACACACGATTCGAGCGCCCGTGAAAGCGCTTCCTGGCTGGCTGGAATGTCGGCATGGCCGGGGTCGTAATCGCGTGCTCGCTGTACCAGCCGCGCCGCCTGACTGACATCACCTTCGTCACTGGCCGCACGGGCGCGCAGCAGGAGATCGCTCAAGGCATCCTCGCGTGCTTCAAGCGCCGTCACGTCCAACGGACGCAGTTCCAGTACGCGCTGCAACAACGGCAAGGCATCATCGGGCGTGTCATCCAGTCGTCCGGCAGCCAGGGCTTGGCGCGCCTGGGCCAGCAGCGCGTCCAGGCCCGCGCCCGCAGCGCGGCGCTCCCGAAGCTGCCGCGCGAGCGCCTCGCTGTCCCGCTGCGGCACCTGCAACTGCCGCGCCAAGGCCAGGGCCTCGGCGGCTTCCTCCAGCGCGCCGCTGGCCAGTGCAGCCTCGCCCGAACGCAGTGCTGCGGCGCCGGTTCGCGCAAGACCATCGCGGGCCTCGCTGCGATCGCCATCCCGCGCCAGGGCTGCCTGGAAGTAATCGCGCGCGCCGCGGCCATCGGCACTGCTCAGCTGCCCTGCTGCCAAGGCACGATCGCCCTGTTCGATCAGCTGCTCTATCTGCGGCTCGTCCCAGAACCAATCGGCCAGCGGTCTGCGCAACAGGATCAGGGCAAGGAACAGCACGCCGGCAGCCAGCAGCGCCCAGCGCCATATCCTGCGCGTGTGCCGCGCCTGCACCCACCACCAGCGCCCCTCCCGGCGCACGCGCTGCAGCGCGTCGTGTCCCTGCTCGCCTGCGCGACGCGAATTCCTGTCCATGTGCGAAGACTAGCCCGGTTGGCGTGAAGTTCAGCCCAGTCTGCGCACCTGGCTCACGCCAGGCAGTGCGTCCATTTTGCCCAACAGCGCGGACAGCTGGTCGAAATCGCTGACCTTCAAGCGCAGCCGAAGATGGGCCTGGCCGCTGTTGCGCACGTTGTCACTGTGGATATCCAGCACATAGGCGTCTTCCTGTGCGATCAGGTTGGTGATGTCCTTCAGCAGCCAGCGTCGGTCCACCGCATCGACCACCACGTCCACTTCATAGCCGCTGCCAGCCTGGCCCCATTCCACCGGCAGGATGCGCTGCGGGCTGGCCGCCGACAGGCGCGCCAGCGACGGGCAGTCGGCACGGTGCACGGTCACCCCGCGGGTCCGCGTGAGGTAGCCCACGATGGGTTCACCGGCCACCGGCTGGCAGCAGCGCGCGAGCTGCACCAGCAGGTTGCCCACGCCCTGCACGGTGAACTTGCTTTTGCCCAGGCCTTCGCGGCGTGCCGTCGGCCGCGGCAGCGCCGGCGGCGCCGGTGGCTGGTTGGCGGCCCGTTCGGCCTCCAGCAACGCGCGACTGACCTGGTTGGGACCGGTGTCTGCCAGTGCCACCTGGATGTACAGGTCCTCGACACTGTCGGCATGGAACTTCTTCAGCACGGCGCCCAGGTCCGCCTGCGCCAGTCCCAGGCGTTTCAGCTCGCGGTCCAGCAGCTCGCGACCGGCCTGCACGTTGCGCGCGCGGTCCAGCTTGTGGAACCAGTTGCGTACCTTTTCGCGCGAACGGTTGCTGGCCAGGTAGCCATTGGCCGGCAACAGCCAGTCGCGCCGCGGATCGGCTTCCTTCGCGGTCAGGATCTCCACCCGGTCACCGCTGCGCAGCCGGTAGGTCAGGGGCACGATGCGCCCGTTGATCTTCGCACCGCGGCAGCGGTGCCCGACCATGGTATGCACGTGGTAGGCGAAATCCAGCGGCGTCGCCCCCTGCGGCAGGTCCATCACCTCGCCCTTGGGACTCAGCGCATACACCCGGTCTTCGGTGAGCTCGGCATCCAGCGCGCCGGCCAGGCCACTGGCCGATGCCTCCTGGGCCTGCTCCAGCAGCTGCCGCATCCAGGTGATCTTGCGGTCGAACGCCTTCTCCCCGCCCTTGCCGCCCTCCTTGTACTTCCAATGGGCGGCCACGCCGAGCTCGGCCTGCGCGTGCATGTCATGGGTGCGGATCTGCACCTCGATCGTGCGTCCTTCCGGACCGACCACCGCGGTATGCAGCGAGCGGTAATCGTTGGCCTTGGGACGGGCGATGTAATCATCGAATTCGCTGGGCACCGGCGCCCACAGCGCGTGCACCACGCCCAGCGCGGCGTAGCATGCCCCGACGTCGTCCACCATCACCCGCACCGCGCGGATGTCGTACAGCTGGTCGAAGGACAAGCGCTTCTTCTGCATCTTCCGCCAGATGCTGTAGATGTGCTTCGGTCGGCCGCTGACTTCAGCGTTGATGCCATTGGCCGCCAGATCGCGTGACAGCAGCCTCTTGACGTTCTCCACGTAGCGCTCGCGGGCAATCCGCGTCTCGTCCACTTCGCGTGCGATGCGGCGGTAGGTGTCCGGCTCGAGGTAGCGGAACGCCAGGTCTTCCAGCTCCCACTTCAGCTGCCAGATACCGAGCCGATTGGCCAGCGGCGCATGGATGTCACGCGTCAGCTGGGCCAGCGCGCGACGCTGCTCTTCGTCGTCCAGTCTGTCCGCCGCGCGCATCCGCGCAAGCTGCCGGGCCAGCAGCAGCGGCACCACGCGCAGGTCCTGGATGATCGCCAGCAGCAGTCGACGCAGGCCTTCGCTGTTGCGGCCGGCCTCGCGCCCGGCATGCAGCGCCCACACCTGGTCTGCGGCATCCAGGCCGTCCAGCAGCCCATTGACCGCGGCCGGGTTGCCCAGCGGCAGGCTGGCACTGCGCTCACGCAGCGCCGGCAGGTCGAACAGCAGGGCGGCCACCAGCGAACTTTCGTCGGCGGACAGCAGCGCCAGGGCATCGAAGGTGTCGCCCAGCACCGACCAGTTGGCCTCGGCACCGACCTGGTGGCCGGCCAGCGTCCACTGCCCGAGCAGTGCGGTGCGCAGCGGTTCGTGGACCGCTGAGGCGGAGGGACGGTTCAACAAGGCATCCAGGCCGGGTACGGAAGCGCGGTTCACAACGATCACGGGTAAGACAGGTACGACCTACACTAGCGCCGCACCCGTTCAGGAACAATCGTTGCGCGGACATCCGGCCGCCTATGTTCATGCCCGGCGTGGCTGGCCTACACTCGGCCCACTCCCTCTGGAAGCTGCCCCATGTCCCTGCCCACGCCCCGCCTGCTTGCCTGCTCGCTCGCCCTGCTGGCGTTTTCTTCGACCGCCTGGGCCCAGCGCGTGGTGGAGGGCGACCTGCAACAGCAGATGAGCCCGGCCGAGTTCAAGGCCGCCGGACTGGACAAGCTGGAACCAACCGAACTGGCCAGCCTGAATCGCTGGCTGCAGGGCAAGGTCGAAGCCGCGTCGGCCGCCGCGGTGCAGGTCGCGCGCGAAGAGGGCCGCAGGGCCGTCGTCGAAGAGCACCGCGGCTTCTTCGACTTCGGCAGCCGCGAGCCGATCACCAGCGTGCTGCCCGGCGAATTCCGCGGCTTTGCCCAGGGTCGGGTGTACGTACTGGCCAACGGCCAGCACTGGGAGCAGACCGACAGCGCCAATGTCGGCGGCGTGCGCCGGCAGGACCCGCAGGTCAGCATCGCCCCGTCGGTGAGCGGTGCCTGGTATCTGCAGATCCCCGGCGTCAACACCCGCGCCAAGGTGAAGCGGGTGAAGTGAAGGCGGGCCGGGCCGACCGCGCCCGGCCGGGCTCCGCGCTAGCGCGCCTTGTGCAGTTCGGCGACGCGCTGTGCGACCTTCTTGGCTGAAATGCCGCCGCGCCCGATCAGCTCCTGCGCGAACAGCGACACGCGCAGTTCCTCGATGTCCCAGCGCAGTGCCTGCCATTGCGGCCGGTCCTGCATGCCTTGCTCGCGCGCCGTCTGCAGCGCCTCCAGGAACGGATGCAGTTCCAGCATGCGGGCCTGGTCGCGCGGCGGATCGCGCTTGGCGCGTTCGGTCCGCAGCAGCATCGCCTTGAGATAGCGCGGATACTGCGACAGCGCGTCGGCGGGCGTGTCACGCAGGAAGCCGGCATGCACCAGCCCGGCCAACTGCCGCTCCATGTCATCCAGATTGCCGCGTGCCCAGCCCATCAACGGTGCCTCGAGCGCCGGCTTGATCTCAGCCACCAGGCCGAGGATCGACTCGGCCAGCTTCAGCCGCTCCATCGCTTCGGCAAACAGTGACCTGCCCGCGCTGTCGCGCCGCTGCGCGAACGCCTGCGGGTCACGGATCGCATCCAGGCCTTCGGCCAGCACGGCATTCATCGCCGCGTCCACGATGTCACCGCGCAACCGCTCCTGCGACTCGATGGCCGCATACAACAAGCCGGTTTTCGGCGACACCGGCAGCTGCTTGCGCGCCTGCTTGGCCTTCTCGGCCAGGCCGATCTCCAGCAGTCGGCGCACGCCGCGCGGATGCGCTTCAGCGGCCTGCTGCGGATCGGCGAAGATGCGCAGCGCAGCCGAATCCCCTTCGTCCACCAGTGCCGGGTAGGCCGGTACACCGGCTTCGCCGGGCACCTGCAGCGGGATCGGCGCAGGCGGGAAATCGCGCAGGCCTTCTGCCGCCATGTCACGCCCAGCACGCGCAGCGAAGGCATGCCCGGCCTGGTCACCAAAGCGTGCGCGAAGCCCGTCCAGGTCACGCGAGGTCGCCAGCACCTTGCCCTGCTCATCGCGCAGGCGCAGGTTCATGTGCAGGTGCGTATCGACCGACTCCAGGTCGAAATCGAGCGCGGCCACCGCCGCCCCCGTCGCGCGCGACAGGAAACGCGCCAGCTCGCCGCGGATGTCATCAGCACTGGGCTGCGGGAACGCTTCGGCGAAGGCCCGGGCGAAGTCCGGTGCCGGCACGTAGTTGCGCCGCATCGCCTTGGGCAGGCTGCGGATCAACGCCGTGGCCTTGTCCGCCACGAACCCCGGCGCCAGCCAGCCCAGTTGCACCGGATCCAGTGCATTGAGCAGGTGCAGCGGCACGTCCAGGGTCACGCCATCATCGTCGGCGCCCGGTTCGAAGCGGTAGCTCAGCGGCAGCCGGGCATCGCCCAGCGCGAAGTACTTCGGGAACCGGTCTTCTTCGCTGCCTTCGCCCGGCAGCAGATCGACCAGTGACCAGGACAGGCCATGCCGCTGCGCAGGCGGCAGGCTCTTCCACCAGGCATCCAGTCCGGCCGCGGAATGGATCTCCGACGGAATCCGGTCCAGGTACCAGCGCGCCTGCCAGCCTTCGTCGGCGACGATGCCGGCGCGGCGCAGCTTGGCTTCTTCCTCGCGCGCGTGTTCCAGCACCTTCTGGTTGTCGGCGACGAAGCTGGCGCGGGTGGTGATCTCACCGGTCACCAGCGCTTGGCGAACGAAGATGTCGTGCGCTTCGGCCGGTTCGATGCGGCCGTAATGCACCGGCTTCTTCGGCGCCAGCACCAGCCCGAACAGGCTGATCTGTTCCGAGGCCAGCACCTGTCCCTGCGCGCGTGACCAGTGTGGATCGAAGTGCTTGCGCAGCAGCAGGTGCGGCAGCTCGGCAATCACCCAGTCCGGCTCGATCGCCGCATTGGTCAGGCCCCAGATCTTCTGCGTATCCAGCAGGGTGGCGGCAAGCAACCACGGGGGCGGCCGCTTGGCCAGGGTGGAGCCCGGGAACGGCTGGAAGCGGCGCTGGCGGGGTGCCTGGAAATCGCCTTTTTCAGTCCGGTGGCCGATCTGCGTGGGCAGCCCGGCGATCAGCGCGCGGTGCAAGGTCTGGTAGGCCGCCGAACGGGCGCGTTCGCTGAAGCCACCGCTTTCCGGTGCCTGCTCCTTCTGCGCACGCACCGCCACCGGCGCAGGCGCCTGCTCGGCCGGCTTGCCCTCGCGCGCCAGTCGCGCGGCGCGGTGCAGCTGGCCACGCGTGGCCTTGATCGCAGTGGCGTCGTCGCTGGCCGCGGCCGGTGCCTTGCTGCCGGCCAGCAGCGGCGCCAGCGAGGCCTCGCTGGCCTCTTCGGTCCAGCCCAGTTCCTCGCACAGCAGGCGCAGCTGTCGATGCAGCTCGCGCCATTCGCGCATGCGCAGGAAGCCGAGGAAATTGCGCCCGCACCAGTCACGCAGCTTGGACTGGGTCAGGTCTTCATGTGCCTGCCGGTAGGCATCCCACAGCCGCAGCACGCCGACGAACTCCGAGCGTCCATCCGCGAACTGGGCATGCGCGGTATCTGCGGCGCCACGGGCTTCGGGCGGACGCTCACGCGGATCCTGGATGCCCAGGAACGAGGCGATCACCAGCATCGGCTTCAGGCAGCCGGCCGCCTGCGCGGCCACCAGCATGCGCGCCAGCTTGACGTCTACCGGCAGCCGCGCCATCTGCCTGCCCACGGCGGTCAAGCGGCGCTCGCCATCGACCGCGCCGAGCTCGGCCAGCTGCTGCCAGCCGTCGGCAACCGCGCGCTCGTCCGGCGCTTCCAGGAACGGGAAATCCTCGATCCGTCCCAGGCCCAGCTGCAGCATGCGCAGGATCACCCCGGACAGGCTGGAGCGCCGGATTTCCGGATCGGTGAAGTCCGGCCGGGCCTGGAAATCAGCCTCGGCGTACAGGCGGTAGCAGATGCCTTCGGCCACGCGTCCGCAGCGGCCCTTGCGCTGGTTGGCGCTGGCCTGGGAGATCGGCTCGATATGCAGGCGATCCAGCTTCTGCCGTGGGCTGTAGCGCTTGACGCGGGCGAAGCCCGGATCGACCACGTAACGGATGCGCGGCACCGTCAGCGAGGTTTCAGCCACGTTGGTGGCCAGCACGATGCGCCGGTTCGGGCCGGGGTTGAACACCCGGTCCTGGTCCTGGTTGGACAGCCGCGCGTACAGCGGCAGCACTTCGGTGTTGCGGTACTTGCGCCGTTCCAGCGACTGGTGCGCATCGCGGATCTCGCGTTCGCCGGGCAGGAAGATCAACACATCGCCACGTGCATCCAGGCGGGTGATCTCGTCGATGGCACTGACGATGGCATCGTTGACCGTGCGTTCGCCCTGCGCTTCGCCTTCGCCTTCCAGCGCGCGGTAACGCACTTCGACCGGATAGGTCCGCCCTTCCACGCTGATCACCGGCGCATCGTCGAAATGTTCGGCAAAGCGGCCGGTATCGATGGTCGCCGAAGTGACGATCAGCTTCAGGTCCGGGCGCTTCTT
Organism: Stenotrophomonas chelatiphaga; assembly: GCF_032054965.1. Taxonomy (NCBI): domain Bacteria; kingdom Pseudomonadati; phylum Pseudomonadota; class Gammaproteobacteria; order Lysobacterales; family Lysobacteraceae; genus Stenotrophomonas; species Stenotrophomonas chelatiphaga. The sequence goes on from NZ_DAMBRS010000010.1 coordinate 155,944, forward strand.
CAGCAGCTGTTTCAGGTAGCCGAGCAGGAAATCGATGTTGAGGCTGCGTTCGTGTGCCTCGTCGACGATGATCGTGTCATAGCGCGACAACCAGCGATCGCTGGCGATCTCGGCCAGCAGGATGCCGTCGGTCATGAACTTGATGCGGCTGTCTTCGCTGACCTTGTCGTTGAAGCGCACCTGGAAACCCACCAGCTGGCCCAGTTCGCTGTTCAATTCCTGCGCCACGCGGCTGGCCACCGCACGCGCCGCGATCCGCCGCGGCTGGGTGCAGCCGATCATCCCCGCCTCACCGCGGCCGGCAGCCAAGCACAGCTTGGGCAGCTGGGTGGTCTTGCCCGACCCGGTTTCACCGGCGATCACCACCACCTGGTGGTCACGGATCAGCGCGATGATCGACTCGGCTTCACGCGCGATCGGCAGCTGCGGGTCCAGAGTAATGGCCGGTTTCTGGCTGGCCCGTGCCTGGCGGCGCTGTACCGACGCCTGCAGTGCCTGCTCGAACGCCTGCGCCAGCCCTGCATCCTGCGGCTTGGACTGCCAGCGCGAGAGCATGCCGAGCAGGCGCCCCCGGTCGCGGGTCATCGCGCCGTCGAGGGCGGTCCGCTGCTGCGACAGGCGGGAGGCCGGGTTTTTTTCAATAGAGTTCATCAATCGATTCGTTTAAAAACTTGATAGCGACCAGACATTAGTTCTGGTCTATCGTGAAGATCATCTCATCCACAAGGAGAAACGTCCCCATGGCAAAGACCAAGAGCATCACCAAGGCCCCGGCACTGGCAAAGGCGGATGTCGCCAAGACCGGCAAGCAGAAGCTCGCCGCGGCCGCACCGTCGGCACCGGGTATTGATATCGGGATCAAGGAAGGCGAGCGCAAGAAGATCGCCGACGGGCTGTCGCGCTACCAGGCTGACGCGTTCACCTTGTACCTGAAAACCCACAACTTCCATTGGAACGTGACCGGGTCGATGTTCAACTCGCTGCACGCCATGTTCGAAACCCAGTACACCGAACAGTGGGCTGCCCTGGACGAAGTGGCCGAGCGCATCCGCGCACTGGGCTTCAACGCACCGGGCTCCTACCGCGAATTCGCCGCGCTGACCTCCATCCCGGAAGAACCCGGCCTGACCAACAGCGCCGACTGGCGTGAAATGGTACGCCAGCTGGTGGTCGCCAACGAAGCGGTCTGCCGCACCGCCCGCCAGGTGCTGGACGTGGCCGACGACGCCGACGACGCCCCGACCGAAGACCTGATGACCCAGCGCCTGCAGACCCACGAAAAGTACGCCTGGATGCTGCGCTCGCTGCTGCAGTAATCCCTTCCGGGCTTCGCCCCTTCGGGATTCCCATGATTCCGTACCGGAATCATGGACCCTGCTTCATTCGCCTGCCTATCCCCGCGCCTGTCGGCGCGCCCCCCTTAGCAGGAGCCATGCGGCTGCGCCGCACGGCTCCTGCCCCCGCATCCCTCCTATCCCCCCGCCTTCGGCGCGCCCCCTTAGCAGGAGCCATGCGGCTGCGCCGCACGGCTCCTGCCCCCGCATCCCTCCTATCCCCCCGCCTTCGGCGCGCCCCCTTA
>NZ_DAMBRS010000011.1:0-139014 GCF_032054965.1 Stenotrophomonas chelatiphaga
GGCGGGGGCGTTGAGCGCCATGGATGGCGCGAAACGAGGCCCGCATGGATGCGGCCCTTGCCGTCCCCCGCCAACCCACCCCGCCCCGCCAACCCAACAGCCCCACAGCGTTTGCCGTTGCCGTGGCGGTAGCTTGTAAGCAAGCAGGTGCCGGGCGCAGCCCGGCAACCAACCCAACCCACCCCTACGGCTTGACCCGGGAATCGACACCCTGCGGAACGCTGTCGTGATACCGCCCCGTGCGCGAATCGAACACCCGGTTCGGACCGGCCGGCTTCACCCCCGGAATGATCCGCCCATCGCGGTCATACACCTTCGCCGGTGCCGTGCTCGCCGGGGGCGCCACGACCTGCGCCGGCCCCGTGCTGCGGATCGGCCCGGCCGCCGGCGGCGGGCTCGCTATCGGCCGCGGAGCCTGCACCGGTGACGGCGGCGCAGGCTGCACCGCGCGCGGCGGCTGGGGCGCCGGCGGCGGTGGCGGCGGACTGACCGTGGTCGCACTGCGGGTCGCCGTCGGGCTGGACGGCGACGCCAGCTGCGCCGACGCCAGCGCCGGCAGCAGCAACGCAGACAGCAGGAACAATGAACGCTTCATGGCAGGCCCCGGCAGTAGTTCAGCGCAGCGTGCGCCGTCCCCCGTGTGCCTCCCATGAACAACGCCCGCGCTTGCATGCCCGGCGCGGCGTCCCCATCTCCGCAGGCATCCCCCAGGAGATACCGCATGAGCGCCTTCGACCTCACGCCCCCGACCGACGCACAGCGCCAGGCACTGGAATCCTCGCTCAGCCCCGACGAGGCCCGCGTGCTGCTCCAGCACGGTACCGAAGCGCCCTTCTGCGGCGTGTTCCTCGACAACAAGCGCGATGGCGTCTACTGCTGCCGGCTGTGTGCCCTGCCGCTGTTCCGCTCCAGCACCAAGTTCGATTCGGGCACCGGCTGGCCCAGCTTCTTCGCCCCGTTCGCCCCGGAACACGTGCGCGAGATCCGCGACATCAGCCATGGAATGATCCGCACCGAAATCACCTGCGCCCGCTGCGGCAGCCACTTGGGCCATGTGTTCCCGGACGGCCCGCCGCCCACCTTCGAGCGCCACTGCCTGAACTCCGTCTCACTTTCGTTCACCGAAAACGGCGCGTCGTATGACGATCCACTGCAGCGGGGCGGCGCCGAAGCCGAACCAGCGGGTTGATCCGCGGCGGCACGCCCGCCGACGGATTTCACACATTGCCTCTTCAGAAATCGCGTGAACGCGCCGTTAGGGAGTTACCCCCTCTCCCTGCGTCGCGTCCATGCTCATCCTCATCGGCTTCCTCGTCGTCATCGCCAGCGTGCTCGGTGGGTATCTCGGCGCCCACGGACGACTGGGCGCGCTCTGGCAGCCGTATGAGCTGGTGATCATCGGGGGCGCCGCCGTCGGCGCGTTCCTGGTCGGCACCCCGGCAAAGACCGTCAAGCAGACCCTGAAAGCCAGCGTGGCCGTGTTCAAGGGCCCGCGTTACAAGCAGCAGGACTACATCGACGTCCTCAGCCTGGTCTACGAGCTGCTCAACAAGGCGCGCCGCGAAGGCTTCATGTCACTGGAAGACCACGTCGAGAAGCCCGGCGAAAGTCCCATTTTCGCCAACTACCCCAAGGTCCAGGCCGACCACCACCTGGTCGACTTCATCACCGACTGCCTGCGCCTGATGATCGGCAGCAACATCGAACCGCACGAACTGGAACCGCTGCTGGAGCTGGAGCTGGACAAGCACCATGTAGAAGCGCTGGCGCCCTCGCAGGTCATCACCAAGGTGGCCGACGGCCTGCCCGGCTTCGGCATCGTGGCGGCGGTGCTGGGCATCGTGATCACCATGGGCTCGATCGGCGGCCCGATCGAGGAAGTCGGCGCGCACGTGGCCGGCGCGCTGGTCGGCACCTTCCTCGGCATCCTGCTGGGTTACGGCTTCGTCGGCCCGATGGCCGCGGCGATGGAAGCACGCGCCGAGCAGGACAGCCGCATCTACGAATCGGTGAAGACCGCCCTGCTGGCCTGCCTGCGCGGCTACAACCCGAAGATCGCGCTGGAATTCGCCCGCAAGACGCTGCCGTCCGACGTGCGCCCGGCGTTCTCCGAATTCGAGCAGCACCTGAAGACGGTCAAGTAAGCCATGAGCGAGACCAAGCCCACCGTCATCGTCCGCCGGGTCAAGAAGAAGGGCCACGCCGCCCACCACGGCGGCTCGTGGAAGGTGGCCTACGCCGACTTCGTCACCGCGATGATGGCCTTCTTCCTGGTGCTGTGGCTGGTGGCGTCCACCAGCAAGCCCGAGCGCGGCGCGATTTCAGAATACTTCCGCAATCCCAGCCCGTTGTCCGGCACCAGCAGTACCCCGGCACCGGGCATGGCCGGGCCGGGCGGCGCCAGCACCTCGATGATCAAGCTGGGCGGGGCGGCCGATGTCAGCCGTGGCACCAGCAATGATCCCTTCCAGAACCAGCAGGAAAGCATTCCCAAGGCGGTCGACCCCGATACGCGCCAGCAGGAGAAGAAGCAGCTGGAAGCGCTGATGCAGGAACTCACCGAAGCGATCAGCAAGAGCCAGGCGCTGGAACCGTTCAAGGACCAGCTGCTGCTCGACCTGACCCCGGAAGGGCTGCGCGTGCAGATCGTGGACAAACAGAACCGGCCGATGTTCGACCTCGGCGGGTCGGCACTGAAGCCGTACACGCAGACCATCCTGCGCGAACTGGCCAATTACCTGAACCATGTGCCGAACCGGATCAGCCTGACCGGCCACACCGACACCGCCGCGTACAGCACCCAGCACGGCTACGGCAACTGGGAACTCAGCGCCGACCGCGCCAATGCGGCCCGCCGCGCGCTGGTGGATGGCGGGCTGGATGAGGCAAAGGTCACCCGCGTGGTGGGGCTGGCCTCTTCGGTGCTGTTCGACAAGACCAACCCGGCCAACCCGATCAACCGCCGCATCAGCATCGTGGTGATGACCCGCGATGCCGAAGCCTCCGCGCTGGCAGGCGCCGGCTCGCCGGTCGCGTTGTCCGCCGCCGTGGCCGATCCGGACGTGCAGGCCGCGCAGGTGCCGGCCGTGGTGGGCGACGCCGCGCCGTAGCGCCAAGCGCGCCCTGCGCTGGGCCATTACAATGGCGGCCTTCCCTTTTTTCAGGCTCCCACCATGTCCAAGCTTTCCAAAGCCAAGCGCGACAAGCGCAAGAAGCAGCAGCCCAAGCGCGCCTTCGCCCGCCTGAGCGACCAGCAGCAGGTACAGAACCACGCCGTGCTGACCAACGAAGAAGGCCAGGTGGTCGCGGCGATCGGCCTGCAGGGCCGCCAGTGGCTGCTGTCGATCGGCGGCCAGACCATGGGCAACGCCGATGATCCGATGCCGATGCTGGCCATGCTCAAGCACCTGGCCAACGTGCAGGGCAAGGAAGGCCGCAAGGTCGAGCTGCAGTACTCCGAAGGCCTGGGCGAGCTGATCAAGATCATGGCCGCCGAAAAGGAACTGGACGCCGACGCCTACCTGGACCAGCTGGCCGCCGAGTTCGACAACATCGATGCCGAAGACGCCGCTGAAGGCGAGGCCGCGCAGGGCGATGCCGATGCCGATGCCGATGCCGATGCCGATGCCGGCACCGACGCTGGCGAGACGGCTGCAGGCGGCGACGCCGAGGCGGCCACCGAGGCACCGGCCGATGCCGACGCCGACGCCGACGCCGACGACAAGCCGAAGGCCTGAAGGGCTTCGGGACCCCGGTGACGGTCTACGTCGACGACGCAGTACAGGCCTGGCGCGGACAGCGCTGGGCCCACCTGATGGCCGACACCCTGGCCGAGCTGCACGCGATGGCGGCGCAGCTCGGCATCCCGCGCCGAGCGTTCCAGAACAAATCCAGCGGCGCGCACTACGATGTCACCGTGGCCTTGCGCGCGCAGGCGATCGTGCTCGGCGCGCAGCCGATTTCCCGGCATACCGACCGCGAACGGCTCAAGGCGGTGATCGCCAATGCCCGCGCGCAGTACCAGCCCGGGTAACGGGCGCCGGCTCCGGTGCGCTCAGAACGGATCGCTGCCCAGCCGCACTTCCACGTTCAGCAGCGAACACAGCGCCAGCATCGCATCGTCGTCGCGGGTCAGCGCCATCCAGCCGGTGAAGCCATCGCTGCCGGCGTCCACGCTCCACAGCGTGTAATTGTTTTCGCGCAGGCGGTCGAAGGCGGTGGACATCAGCTGCACGCCGTCCAGCCCGACGCTGAAGTCTTCGTCGTCCAGGTCGCCGCCCCAGTCCACCTGCAGGTTGAAGCGCGCAGACAGCTCGTTGACCGCCGACATCAGCGATTCCAGGTCATCGCGCTCCACCTCGAAGCCGCTCTGCCAGCCGATCGCGGTGAACAGTGGCGGAATCCAGTCGCTGTCCGGCTCCAACGGCTCGCCCTGGTCAGCCAGCAGCTCGCGCCAGCGGTTGAACTGGGCCAGCGCCAGCTCTTCGTCGCCGGGATTGATCAGCACCAGCAGGTTCCACGCACGCGCCTCGAAATCGTCCTCGTCGTAGTCGTGGGCGTCTTCTTCGAAGTCGAAATAATCGCTGTTGTCGGGCATGTTCGGGATCCTGCGGTCATGGTGCTGTGACACGCATTCTGAGGCCTGGCGGACGCCGCCGGAAGCATCGGCGTTGGGTCGCGCGCCGCGTACAGGTATCCTTCACTCCATGAAGCCGGCCTTGGTGGCCGTCACAGTGAAGCTGAAATGAGCGATACCCCTCCCGACCACCTGGCCATCAACCCGGCCAGCCCCCACCACGATGCGCAGGCGCTGGAGCGCGGCGTCGGCGTGCGCTTCAACGATGTCGAACGCACCGATGTCGAAGAATACTCGGTCAGCGAAGGCTGGATCCGCGTGCAGGCCGGCAAGGCCCGCGACCGTCGCGGCAACCCGATGACCTTGAAGATCAAGGGCAGCGTCGAAGTCCGCTACCTCGACCTGAAGCCGCAGGCCTGATCAAGATCCGCCGAGCATGACGATGCCGGTCGTCCTGACCGGCATCCTGCGGGCCGTCGCAGGCGCGGCGCTACTCGCGCTGCCGCGATTCCAGCAGGTCCAGGTTGCGGATCAGCTTGCGTGATATCTCATCGGAGATCACCCCGCGGCGGGTCAGCCGGAACAGCTCCTCGCGCTCGGCGGTCAGCCCGGCGCCGCGCAGCTGGCGGTAGCCGCGCTCCATCCGCCGCACCTTCTCCGGATCGGCATCCGGACCATGCTCTTTTTCCAGGTTGCGCTGGTACAGCAGGCTCACCCGTGACGCCGCATCGTTGTACAGCTGCACGTTGTCGGTGGTCTGGTTCAGCACCAGCTGCTGGCGCATCCGCTCCACCCCGGCCAGCGCCGCCTTGGACGCCAGCTTGCGCGCCACGTCCTCTTCCTTGCGCTCGCCCGAATCGGCCGGCAACTGCAGGCCTTTCAGCAGCTGCGGCAGGGCCACGCTGGCGCCCACCAGCGAGAACAGGATCACCGCCGCGGCCAGGAAGATCACCAGGTCACGCGCCGGGAACGGATCGCCGCTGGGCAGGAACAACGGCAGGGTCAGCACGCCGGCCAGGGTGATCGCCCCGCGTACGCCGGCCACCGAGGTCGCCACCACGATGCGCCAGTTCGGTGCCTGGCGCTGCTCGTCGCCGCGACGGCGTGCCCGCAGCAGGTTCCAGCGCAGTGACAGCCATACCCACAGCAGGCGCAGCAGGATCAGCGCCAGGTTGATCACGATCACGTACACCGCCAGCCACCACGGACTCTGGTGGCCGCTCTCGCTCATCGTGGCCACGGCGCGCTCCACGATGCCCGGCAGCTGTTCACCCAGCAGCACGAACATGATGCCGTTGAAGCTGAACTGCAGCATGTTCCACACCGCCGAACGCTGCACGCGCATGCTGCCGGACACGCGGCCGGTCAGCTCCACGTAGCTCATCGTGATGCCCGCCGCCACCGCCGCAAGGATGCCCGATGCGTTGATTTCTTCGGCCAGCAGGTAGGCGGCGAACGGAATCAGCAGGTTGACCAGCATCGCCGCGCCGGGCTCTTCGCCGAAGCGGCGCCACAGCCAGCGCTGGAAGGTGGACACGCCCAGCGTCACCGCCACGCCGACCGCCAGGCCGGCCGCGGCCACCCACAGGAAGGTCATCGAAGCGGTGGCCAGCGAGAACGAACCGGTCATCACCGCCGCAACCGCGAAGCGGAAGCAGACCAGGCCGGAGGCATCGTTGAGCAGGGATTCGCCTTCCAGGATGTGCATCAGCCGCTTCGGAATCGGCGCCTTGGAGGCAATCGCGCCAACCGCGACCGGATCGGTCGGCGAAATGATCGCCGCCAGCGCGAAGCACACCGCCAGCGGCATCACCGGGATCATCCAGTGGATCAGCAGGCCCGCACCGATCACCGTGAACACCACCAGCCCGAAGGCCAGTTCCAGGATCGCGCCCTTGTCGCGGAACAGGCCCTGCTTGGGGATGCGCCAACCGTCCAGGAACAGCAGCGGCGGCAGGAACAGCAGGAAGAACATGTCCGGGTCGAGCTCGTGCCCGCGGTTGAATACACCGGCAATCACCGCGCCCAGCGCGATCTGCACCAGCGGCAACGGCAGCGAAAACGGCAGGACGCGGACCAGGTAACCGCTGGCCACGACGGCGACCAGCATCGCCAGGACCACTTCAATGGTGTGCATGCATCATCCAGATGACGGCGCCAACGAGGGGAGGGATGGCCATGCGGCCAAGGCGCCAGTAACCGGAAAAAACTAGCACACCCCGGCGATCAGGCCCACGCCTGCATCGCATGGGCTCAGCGGGGCGACAGCAAACCGCCGGCGCCGTCGAAGCGGTACAGATCCATCGCCAGCATGCCGGCATCGATGCCCGCGTCGATGCGTCGTGCGCCCAGTCCGCCCTCGCCTGCCGCGCCCATGGCGAAGTGCAGCGGCTGCAGATGCTCGTCGCTGGGATGCGCCTGCACGGCCCCCGGCGCCCGGGCCCGGTAGTCGAGCAGTGCCCCTACGTCGTCGTCGGCCAGGCGCTGCTCCACCCAGCCGATGAACGGCCGGACATAGGGCGCTTCCTTGCCGTCCTGGTAACGACGGAAATCGTGCAGGTTGTGGGTGATGCTGCCCGATCCCACCAGCAGCACGCCCTGTTCGCGCAGCGGCGCCAGCGCCCTGCCCAGCGCGAACTGGTGGGCGGGGCCCAGCTGCGGCTGCAGTGACAGCGGCACCACCGGGATCGAGGCGTCCGGGAACAGGAAGCGCAGCGGCACCCAGGCGCCGTGGTCCAGTCCGCGGCCGGCATCCAGCCGCGCCGGCAGGCCGGCATCGACCAGCAGTTGCTGCACCTGGGCCGCCAGCGCCGGCGCACCCGGCGCCGGGTACTGCAGCTGGTACAGCGCATCCGGGAAGCCGCCGAAATCATGGATCGTCGGTGGCAGCGGATGCGCCCCCACCAGCGGTTGCGCACTCAGCCAGTGCGCGCTGGCCATGACGATGGCGCGCGGGCGTGGCAGGTCGGCCGCCAGCTCGGCCAGCCGCTGGCCAACCAGCCCGGGCTGCAGCGCGGTCATCGGCGAACCATGCGAGATGTACAGGCTGGGCAGGCGGCTCATGGCGGACTCCTCGAAGGACTCATCGCAGCTTATGGCCAGCAGCCCGCGCGAAAAATACGGCGCATCGAGTCGGTTTGTTGCAGGAACAGGAACAATGGCCCCACTGCCGGCGCGGCCTGCTGCCCGGCAGCGCCGAGGCCATGCTCGGCGGGAGTCCTGCACCGCGCGGGGCGCTCGCCGAGCACGGCTCGGCGCTACAGCACCACTTCCACCGCGTCCAACTGCTCGATCACCGTCTTCAACGGGGCCGGCCGGCCCAGCAGGTAGCCCTGCACCTGGTCGCAGCCATGCGCGGCCAGCCACTGCAGTTGCCCCGGCGTCTCCACGCCTTCGGCGATGATGGTCAGGCCCATGCTGTGACCCAGCGACAGCAGCGCCCGGCAGATCGACGCGTTGCGCGGGTTGATCTCCACATCGGCCACGAAGCTGCGGTCGATCTTCAGGATGTCCAGCGGCAGATGCTGCAGGTAGGACATGCTGGAGAACCCCGTGCCGAAGTCGTCCAGCGACACGCAGATGCCCTGTTCGTGCAGGCGCTGCATGGTCTGCATCGCCTGGGCCGGCTTGCGCATCAGGCTGCTTTCGGTAAGCTCGACCTGCAACGCACCGCGTGCCAGCCCGAACTCCTCCATCGCGCGGCCGAACTCGCCGACCAGGTCGCTGTTGAAGAACTGCACTGCAGACACGTTCACCGCGATCGGCAGGTCGGCCCAGCCGGCATCCACCAGTTGCCGCTGGGCCTGCGCGGCCGCGCGGATCACCCAGCGCCCCAACGCCAGGATCAGGCCGGTGTCTTCGCACAGCTGGATGAAATCGCCCGGCGGGATGAAGCTGCCATCGGCCTGCGGCCAGCGCAGCAGCGCCTCGAGCGCGGCCGGCGTGCCATCGCTGGCATGGCAGATCGGCTGGAAATACAGCTCGAATTCGGCATCGATGGCGTTGTGGATACGGCCGGCCAGCCGCAACCGCTCGGCCAGCCGTGCATTGACGCTGGGGTCGAAGCGCGCCAGTACATCGCCTTCGGCACGCGCACTGTGCGCGGCCTGCGCCGCCATGCCGATCACCTGCGCGGCCAGCAGCCCGTCGCCGGGCGCGTGCACGGCCACGCCGATGCTCGGCTCGAACTGGTGCAGCGAATCCTGCCCGCGCACCGGCTCGGACACGATCTGCACCAGTGCATCCAACGCGTTCTTCGCATCGTGCGCATCGCTGAAGGCGAACACGAAATCTTCCGCCGGCTGGAACGCCAGCCAGCCGAACCGCGCGCCCAGTCCCCCCAGGCGCGTGGCCATCGCCTGCAGCACGGCGTCGCCGATGTCGCTGCCCAGCGCATCGGAGATCAGCCGCAGGCCCCGCAGCTGGATGAACGCCACCGTGTAGCTGCCGGCGCATTCGTCCAGCGCCTCGGCCAACGCACGCGTATTGAGCAGGCCGGTCTGCGGGTGGTGGCTGGCGTGGTAGGCCAGTTCGCGCTCGTAGGCCAGGCGCTCGCTGACATCCTCGGCCAGCACCAGGCAGGCCGGGTGGCCGTCGAAATCCAGCCGCGACAGATGCGCACGCACCTCGAACACCGATCCATCCTTGCGCTGGTGCAGCCGGATCTTCGCGTCCGCGGCTTCCCCAACGCGGGCCTCGGCGATGGCACCGCGGATCTCGTCCCAGCCTTCGCGTGGGCGGATGTCGAGAATGCTCATCGCCAGGAATTCTTCGCGGGTATAGCCGTACTGGCTGATCGCAGCCTGGTTGACCTCCAGGAAGCGCAGCGTATCGGGATCGAACACCCAGAACGGCGCTGGATTGCGGTCGAACAGCAGGCGGAACTGGCGCTCGGCCTGGTCGGCGCGCTCGCGCGCCAGGTAGCGCTCGCTGATGTCGGTCAGGGCGCCGATCATCCGCCGCTGGCGATCACCGATCACCACGCGCCGACCGCGCGCGGACACCCAGCGGACATCGCCGCCCGGCAGCACGATGCGGAACACTTCATCCAGCACGGCATCGCCGGCGAAGGCCCGGTCGAAGGCCGCCTGCATGCGCACGCCGTCCTCGCGGTGCACACGGTGGAAGAACTCGGACAAGGGCAGCGCATCGACGTCAACGCCGAAAATCTCGCGTGCCAGCGGCGACCAGTGCAACTGGCAGGCGTCTTCGTCCACGTGCCAGGTGCAGACATGGCCTACCTGGTGGGCCAGCAACAGTTCGGCGTGGCCGGTGCGCAGTTCTTCGGCCAGCACATGCTGCCGCCGCGCCGCGCGGCCGATGCCCCACACCAGGCCGGCCAGCAGCCCGCAGTACAGCAGGAACATCGCCACCGAGGCGTATACGTAGGGCCACCATGCGGCCAGCACTTCGCGATGGCCCAGCCCGGCATACACCGCAAGCGGATACTGATGCAGCGTGCTCATCGCCGATATGCGCGCGACCCCGTCGATCGGGCTCGTTTCCACGCCCAGCGAACGCACCGCGTCACTGCCCAGCGCCTGTCGGTGGGCCAACGGAAACTGCTGCCCCACCACGTTGCCGTCCATCGGGGATCGCGCCAGCACGTGGCCTTCCACATCGCTGATCGACACCACCCCACGCGTGCCGATGTCCAGCCCGCCGATGATCCGCTGCAGCTCGCTGGTATGCAGGCGCACCAGCAGCCAGCGATCCTGTTCCAGCTGCAGGGCCAGCGGCAGCACCCAGTTCAGGCCATCGCGTCGCTGCGGCGGCCCCAGGTACAGGTCACTGCCGCGGCCACGCCGTTGCCCGTCCACCCACAGCGGCAGCTGCAGGTCGCCGACGCCGCTGGTCAGCGCGCGGCCGTGCTGGTCCACCACCACGATGCTGTCCAGTTCGGCATGCCGGTGCAGCACGCCGGCGATGTTCTGGTCCAGCAGGTCCGGTGCCTGTGCGGGCACGCTGCGGAACAGTTGTGCAGCGTCCGCGCCGACGCCCTGCATCGCCCGTTCCAGGTTGCGCATTTCCAGCCACAGCAGGCGCTGGCTGCCCACCGCCAACGTGCGGCTCTGGCGCTGGGCAACATCAAGGCGGCGCTGGAAGTCACTGGCCAGCATCGTCGCCAGCCCGGCGGCGAACAGCAGGCCCAGCAGCATTCCACCCCATAACAGGGCCCGCTGCGGCCGAACCAGCATGCGGCTCAGTGCGGCCATCGATGGCAACGTCGGCGGTAGTGGCCAGGTGCTCTCATGCGCGAACGTTTTCCTGTGATCCACACCTAAGCGGCCGCGGATCGACTTTCTTGACCGTGCTGTCTTCTCGCCGGCGGTTCCGCGTCGAACGCGCTTCCTCCCGGCCCCCTCGTGCAGCATGCATCACGTCGATGACGACAGGAAGAGTGTCCGCCCCTGTTCAGCCACATCCGGCACAGGCGACCCCCGCTTTCGGTACGGTTGCCATTGCAACCAGCCCCGCCGGCAGGGATTAGACTGGCCGTTTCCCGTCGCCCGAGTACTCCATGCCTACGTTGCGTCGCGCTCCCCTGCTGCTGGCGATCACCGCCAGCCTGTCCCTTTCCCTGGCGGCCTGTGGCGGCGATGATCCCCCGGCCACCCCCGAGGCTCCCCCGCAGGCAGAAGCCGCGCAGGCGCCCAAGCCGCAGCTGGGCAGCTTCGGTTTCGACGCCGACGGCATGGACCGCAGCATCGCCGCCGGTGACAACTTCTTTGATTTCGCCAACGGCAGCTGGGTCAAGAACACCGAAATCCCGGCCGACCGTTCGCGCTTCGGCAGCTTCAACGTGATCGCCGAAAAGACCCAGGCCGACACCCGCGCCATCCTGGAAGGGGCGGCCAACAACGCGCAGGCCAGCGGCGAAGACAAGCTGATCGGCGATTACTACGCCGCCTTCATGGACGAAGCCGGGATTGAACAGCGTGGGCTGGCACCGGTGCAGCCGCAGCTGCAGGCGATCGATGCACTGGCCGACAAGGCTGCCCTGGCCCGCGCGCTGGGCGCCGACGTACGCGCCGACGTGGACCTGCTCAACGCCACCAACTTCTATACCGACCGCCTGTTCGGCCTGTGGGTATCGGTGGACCTGCTGCAGCCGGCACGCACCGCGCCCTACCTGGTGCAGGGTGGACTGGGCCTGCCCGACCGTGACTTCTACCTGGGCGATGGCCGCATGGCCGAGCTGCGCAGGCAGTACCAGGAGTACATCGGCCAAGTGCTGACGCTGGCCGGCGTTGCCGATGCCGGCGCCAAGGCGCAGCGCATCGTCGCGCTGGAAACCAAGATCGCCAAGGCGCACGCCACCCAGGAAGAAACCAACGACGTGGCCAAGGGGGCCAACCCGTGGACGCGCGACGACTTCAGCGCCAAGGCACCGGGCATGGACTGGGCGGCCTTCCTGGAGGCCTCGGGACTGTCGCAGCAGCAGGACTTCATCGTCTGGCAGCCCAAGGCCGTCGCCGGCCTGTCGCGGCTGGTCGCCACCGAGCCGCTGGACGTCTGGAAGGACTACCTGACCTTCCACGCCCTCGACCGCGCCGCGCCCTACCTGCCGAAGAAGTTCGCCGATGCGCGCTTCGCCTTCCACGGCACCACGCTGAGCGGCACCCCGCAGCAGAGTGATCGCTGGAAGCGCGCGGTGGACGATGCCAACCATGCCATCGGCGAGGCCATCGGCAAGCGTTACGTGGAAAAGCACTTCGACGCCAGGACGAAGGAGCGCGCCGACGAGATGGCGAAGAACATCATCGCCGCGTTCGGCAAGCGCATCGATGCGCTGGACTGGATGTCGCCGCAGACCAAGGCCAGCGCCAAGGCCAAGGTCGCCGGACTGAAGGTCGGCATGGGTTACCCGGACAGCTGGCGCGACTACAGCGGCCTGGAGATCAAGCGCGACGACCCGCTGGGCAATGCACAACGCGCCGAACAGTTCGAGTACCAGCGCAACCTGGCCAAGCTGGGCAAGGCGCCGGACCATGGTGAGTGGGCGATGCTGCCGCAGACCATCAATGCGATGAACGTGCCGCTGGAAAACCGCCTGGTGTTCCCGGCCGCCATCCTGCAGCCGCCGTTCTTCGACGGTGCGGCCGACGATGCGGTGAACTACGGTGCCATCGGCGCGGTGATCGGCCATGAAATCAGCCATGGCTTCGACAACGCCGGCGCCCTGTTCGATGACACCGGCCGCCTGCACAACTGGTGGACGCCGCAGGACCTGGAGAAGTTCAACGCGGCCGGTGACGCGCTGGCGGCGCAGTTCAGCAGCTACGAGCCGTTCCCCGGCGTGCACGTCAATGGACGCCTGTCGCTGGGCGAGAACATCGCCGACGTGGCCGGCCTCGGCACCGCCTACGATGCCTACCAGCTGTCGCTGCAGGGCAAGCCCGGCCAGACGCTGGAAGGCTTCACGCCGGACCAGCGCTTCTTCCTCGGCTTCGCGCAGGCGTGGCGCAGCAAGAGCCGCGAGCAGGCGCTGCGTAATTCGCTGCTGACCGACGTGCACGCACCCGGCCAGTTCCGTGCGCTGACCGTGCGCAACCTCGATGCGTGGTACCCGGCCTTCGATGTCAAGGAAGGCCAGAAGCTGTACCTGGCACCGGAAAAGCGCGTCAAGGTCTGGTAACAAGCGGGCCCAGGTCGATGACGACTGTCAGTCGTCACTGCCCTTCGGCCACGCTTTCAACACCCCCACCCCAACCCCCATCCGCGCACACGCGCGGCTGGCCAGGCCATCCGGCAGCGCACGCCGGAACAGCGGCGCTGCACCCTGCAGCAGCCGCATCGACGCGCGTGCCTGCAGCCGTTGCCGCGTGCCCTGCTCCAGCATCTCCCCTGCCCACGGCGGCAGCAGTGCCGCCGCCGCGCCCAGGAACACGTCGCGCGACACGCCCGGCACCGGTACCGGCAGCCGCACCGACTGCAGGACCTGCAGCACCTCGCGGGCCCGCCCGTCCAGGCGCAGCTGTGGCTGCTGCCGGGCAAACCACGCATCCACTTCCGCCTCGCTGCGTGGCACGCCGGTCGCGCCCAGCGCCTCGGCCACGCGCCGGTATTCATCGTAGTAACGGTCGGCCAGCGGCCCGGGCACCGCACGCCCGTAACGGCGGAAACCCTGCAGGAACCCGTAGGCCTCGGTCACGTGCACCCACGTCAGCAGCTCCGGATCATCCGCCGCATAGGCCACCCCATCCACGCTGCCGCGCACGCTGGCATGGATGCGCCGCACCCGCGCCACCAGCTTTTCCACCTCGGCCGTGGGCGCATAGGTGGTGCCGGCCACGAAGGCGGTGGTGCGGCGCAGCCGGCCGACCAGGTCCTCGCGGAAGTTGGAATGGTCATACACCCCGGCCAGCGCACGCGGATGCAGCAGCTGCAGCATCAACGCACACAGCCCGCCGGCCAGCATCGATGGCAGTTCCGCATGCACCCGCCAGGTCATGCTGTCCGGTCCGAACCAGC
Organism: Stenotrophomonas chelatiphaga; assembly: GCF_032054965.1. Lineage (NCBI taxonomy): Bacteria > Pseudomonadati > Pseudomonadota > Gammaproteobacteria > Lysobacterales > Lysobacteraceae > Stenotrophomonas > Stenotrophomonas chelatiphaga. Next base: position 14,051 of record NZ_DAMBRS010000011.1, read on the forward strand.
CGGGGTCGCCGGCCGGGTGGTCATAGTCGATGCCACTCTGGCCGCGCGGAAAGGCGTCCAGCACCCAGCGCCGGATCGGGGCGGTCAGTGGATTCAACGGTGAAGACATGCGGCGGACCTGGATTCCTGATTGGCGCAGATTGCGCGTTTCCGGCCCATTGTGGGTCATCGGCGATGACCGGGCACCTCACGTGCTTCACCGCGATCGCGGATGTGCGGCCGCAGCACGATTCACACTGCGACATCTTGTCGCAGGGCGTCCAGCTGATGCTGCGTCGCATCACACCATTCCACCCCCGGCGTATTCAGCCCGGGCGCACACGCGGTCTTCGCACCGCCCTTATTGCGCCGCCCGCTGGAAGTGCTAGAACTGAATCCGCCTCACCGGTCCAACGCATCGCCGCACGTTCCAACAGGGAGCCCGCCATGATTGCTTTGTTCAAAGGTCTAGGATTGTTGTTGCGCGACAACGAGCTGTACCACAGCCCGTTCGAAAAACAGGTGGCCCATTGGCGCGGCATGAGCGAGCAGCAGATCCGCGACGAGGTGGCTGTACTGGCGCAGGCGAAGTGCCAATGGCTGATGGCGTCCATCGTCGGCTGGCAGGCCGCCTCGCTGCTGATCCTGGGGCTGATCGCCAACTACCTCTGGCGCGACGACTTCCATATCACCTTTACCCGCGTGGTGATCATCATCGGCTCGTGGGTTTCGATCCTGTTCGTGATCTGGTTCATGGCCAACATGTTCGACCAGCAGGCCGGCTTCGAACGCTGGATGAAAGCCTTCAACAGCCGCGCGCGCATCACCTCCAGCGCCGACAGCGTGGAATGCGTGGCCGATGCGCTGGGCATGGCCGAACACTATCCGGAAGTGCTGGATTACAAGCAGGCCGTCACCGAAAAGCGCGAACTGCGCCACGAAGACATCCGCATCATGACCGAGATCGGGCGCATGCGGCAGCACAGCGAACTGGTCGGTCGCCTCAACCATGTCGGCGAAACCAGCAGTCACCGCGACCTCACCCTGCAGCCCGCCTTCTGATCAGGAACGGGACGGATCCCCTCCGTCCCTTCCTCACGGTTACTGGCAGGGCGCGGTGGTGCTGTTGCTGACGCAGGTCTTGAAGCCGGTGGGCAGGCCTGCGCGTTTCTGGCTGTGGCCGGCGCGGATGTCGAACGCCTGCAGCATGCCGCGTTCGCAGTGGTGCTGGCCGTCGCAGGTCTCCTTGAAGACCTGGTAATAGCAGCGCCCGCTGGCACTGCGCACGCATTCGAACGACGCGCTTTCCGCACGCACCGAGGTGCGGCTGAACAGCTGGTCGATGCCCTGTTCACTGATACGGGTGATCGAGGTGCTGGTGACCTTGTCCTGGCAACCGAACAACGACAGCAGGCAGCTCAGCACGGTGGTGAGATAACGCATGGCACGGTCCTTCCTGGTTGGCCCGGCGCGGTGTTACATGCCGCGGAACAGGCTCATGAACGGTTGACTGACGGAGAGCGTTTCAGGCCGGTCGCGCAGGCGCAGTACGCCGCGTCCGGTGTCATCGCGGCTGACCGCCGCCACGGCCTTCATGTTGACGATGGTGGAGCGATGCACCTGCCGGAACTGGCGCGCATCCAGCGCCTCCAGCAGCTCGCGCAACGGCGTGCGCAACAGGCTTTCGCCGGCCGCCGTCACCACCGTGGTGTACTTGTTGTCCGCGCGGAAATACACCACGTCTTCGAGCATGATCAGCACGGTATCGCGTCCATTGCTTGCGGTGATCCAGGCCAGTGGCGGGGTGTCGGCACGCGGTTGCCCGGTGCCCAGCCGCTGCAGCAGGCGCTCCAGCACCGCATCGTCGTTGCGCGCCGCCGGCAGGCGCGCCAGCAGGCGCTCGCGCGTGGCCAGCAGGCGCTCGTCGCTGACCGGCTTCAGCAGGTAGTCCATGGCACCCTGTTCGAAGGCATCGATGGCGTACTGGTCGTAGGCAGTGACGAACACCACCTGCGTGCGTGGGCTCAGCTCGCCCAGCGCGCGTGCCACCTGGATGCCGCTGATGCCGGGCATGCGGATGTCCAGGAAGGCGATGTCCGGTTGTTTCTCGGCCAGCTGCTCCAGCGCGCTGGCGCCGTCCTCGCACTCGGCCACGATGCGCAGCTCCGGCCACAGCCGGCGCAGCTGCTCCACCAACGCGCTGCGCAGCAGCTCTTCGTCTTCGGCGATCAAGGCATCAAGCGGCATGTCGGGGCTCCTTGGCGGCCTGCGGCAGGGTCATGGTGGCGGCCACGCCGCTGGGGAAATTGGCCACGATCGCCACGCCGGCCTGCTCACCGCAGGTCAGGCGCAGACGTTCCCGCAGGTTCTTCAGGCCGATGCCGGTGCCGCTGGTGCCGTGGCCGAAGCCCAAGCCGTCATCGGCCACGGTCACCGTGACGTGGTCATCGAAGGCCCGCGCGATGATCCAGATCGTGCCGCCACCGGGCTTGGGTTCCAGGCCATGCTTGACCGCGTTTTCCACCAGCGTCTGCAGCGCCATCGAAGGCAGCCGCACGCCATGGAGTGCATCGGGCACCTGCACTTCCACGCCCAGCCGGGCACCCATGCGGATGCGCAGGATTTCCAGGTAGGCACGGGTGCGCTCCAGCTCCACGCCCAGCGTGGACACCGACTCGTCCATGCTCGGCAGCGAGCTGCGCAGGTACTGGATCAGGTGGCCCAGCATCACGTCGGCACGCGCGGGATCGGTGCGCGTCAGCACCTGCGCATTGGCCAGCGTGTTGTACAGGAAGTGCGGTTCGACCTGCGCGTGCAGCAGGTTCAAGCGCGCGACCGACAGCTCCTTTTCCACGTGGGTCTGTTCGGCGGCGGCCTGTTCGTCGCGACGCTGGTCGGCCACGCGGCGGCTGACGGCACGGGTCACCGCCTCGGCATTCTCGTAGTTGCTGCCCTCGTCCAGCGCCAGCAGGTCGGCCCACCAGCCGGCATCGGGTTCGAACAACAGGGTCACCGTGCTGGTGCCCTGCCCCGGGGTGATCGTGGCCAGGATGCTGTTGCGCTTGATCGCCAGCCGCGCCGGCAGGTTCCAGCGCGAAGGCTGGCGGCCATTCCAGGGATCCACCCGGCGCACGTAGGCACGCACCTGCAGGCTGCCCGATGCGCTCTCGATATCCTCCACCCGCGGCAGTTCGGCGATTGCCGATTCCAGCAGCGCGAACGCCGGGCCGGCGTCCATCGGCAGCTCGATCTGCCGCCGCTGGCGGCTGGACAGCGTGCTGCCGTCCAGCTTGCCGGCCACCAGCCACACCCGCCGCACATGGGTGATCGCACTGCCCAGCGCCGACAGCATCAGGAACATCGCCAGCAGCCCGAACACCCAGCCCGGGCCATCGTTCATGCCGCTGAAGAGCCCGCTCCAGACCATGCCGGCCACGATCAGCGCCGCCGTCCAGGCCAACAGGTGTCGGAAGATCAGGGAGACGCTGGGAAACACGGGAACCGCCTTCACGAAAGGATGGGCCGAGCATAGTGCGCCAGCCCACCACCGCAAGCACCGGGCGACGAAAGCCCTGAATCCGCCGACCAACCCCGCCCCGGCAGTGACGACCGCCGCCCGTCAACCCAGCCCCGGTAGTGACGGCCGCTGGCCGTCAGCCCAGCCCCGGTGGGTGACGACCGTTGGTCGTCACGCCCCCGCCTCAGCGACGCTCCGCAGCGCTCTGGTCGCGCACCGCACGAAACGCTTCTTCCGCGTTCCAGTTCGGCCACGCACGGGAGTTCGCCAGCTCGCTGCCCAAGGTGTACAGCACCTCCAGGTCACGCGCGGCGCCGGCGAACTTCCAGTCCGGCTGCCACTCGTCGCCCTGCTGGTGATAGCGCTTGGCGGTGTAATCGTCCGATGCCTTCTTGCCCGCCGCGATGCCACCGTCCACCCAATCCTGCCCGGCCGACCAGGACAACGCCGGCACGCCGCGCTTGGCAAACGGGAAGTGGTCGGAGCGGAAGAACAGGCCCGCCTCCGGCTTCGGATCCGGCGTGTAGCGGATGTCCCAACGCTGCGCCACGGCCTTCAGCTGGTCCAGCAGCTCGAAGCGTGCAGTGCCGTAGATGCCGAAATCGCGCGACGGACTGAACGGCGCCATGCCATCCATGTTGATCACCGCCACGGTCTTTTCCAGCGGATACAGCGGGTGGGTAGCGTAGTACTCCGAACCCAGCAGGCCCTTCTCTTCGGCAGTCACGGCCAGGAACAGCAGCGAGCGCTGCGGCTTCGGCGCCTTGGCGAAGCCACGCGCCAGTTCCACCAGCGACGCCGTGCCGCTGGCGTTGTCCAGCGCCCCGTTGAAGATGCGGTCACCGCGCGCATCCGGCTCACCCACGCCGATGTGGTCCCAGTGCGCGCTGTACACCACCGTCTCATCAGCGTGCGTGCTGCCTTCCAGGCGCGCGGCCACGTTGTGCGAGGTGATCACCTCGGTCTTCACCGCGTACTTCGCATCCAGGCTGGCGCCGGTCAGCGGCACCGGCTTGAAATCGCGCTGCTGCGCCTGGCGCTTCAGCGCCTCGAAATCCAGGCCCGCCGAGCGGAACAGGTCCACCGCCAGGTCGCGCTGGATCCAGCCTTCCAGCAACGGGTGGCTGTCGGCCGGCCTGTCACGCACCACGTCGAACATGGTGTTGGTATTGGACCCGGCCACGGTGGCCCAGCCATACGACGCCGGTGCCGTCTCGTGCACGATCAGCACACCGAGCGCCCCCTGGCGTGCGCCTTCTTCGTACTTGTAGGTCCAGCGCCCGTAGTAGGTCATGCCCTTGCCATCGAAGTCGCCCTGGCCGGTTTCGAAGTCCGGGTCGTTGATCAGCACCACGGCGATCTTGCCCTTCAGGTCCACGCCCTTGAAGTCGTCCCAGTTCTTTTCCGGTGCCTTCACTCCGTAGCCGAGGAACACCAGCGGTGCCTTGCTGATGTCGACATGGTCGGCGCCGTTCATCGCCGCGCGCACCGCGATCTGCTTGCCCTGTTCCAGCGGCAGCGACGTGCCGCCCTGCTGCAGCGCCAACTGCGGGATGCCGACGATGTCGCCCTTCAGCAGCGGCACGGCCTGGGTCCACAGGCGCTTGCCATCCTGCACATCACCCCCGGGCTGCAGGCCGGCGGCAGCGAACTGCTGGCTCAGGAAGGCGATGGTCTTTGCTTCGCCGGCGGTGGCCGGGGAACGGCCTTCGTAGGCATCGGAGGCCAGTTCCTTGACGTCGGCGGAGATCCGCGCGCCATCGAACTTCGGCGTTGCCGCCATCACCGCGGTGGACACCGACAGGGCCAGCACGCTCATTACCACTCGCTTCATTGCTCTCTCCAGCAGGGACTGCGACAAGACGTCGAGTGTAGCCGCTGCATGCCCCGGTAGTGACGGCCGCTGGCCGTCAATCATCGCGTCACCGCAACGCATCCGCCCGCGCCAGCAACGCCTCGCGTTCGCGCGCGTTTCCACTCAACCCAGCGGCGTGCACGAAAGCAGCGCGCGCATCCGCTGTGCGCCCCAGCCGCGCCAGCACCTCCCCCTTCACCACCCACAGCGGCGCGTGCGCCTGCAGCCGCGGTTCAATCAACAGCGGTTGCAGCTGTCCCCACGCCACCAGCGCGCCTTCCGCGCGCAGCACCGCCACCACCCGGTTCAAGGCCACCACCGGACCCGGCTGCACCCGCAGCAGGCGATCGTACAGCGCCGCGATCGCGGCCCAGTCGGTGTCCGTAGCAACGCGCGCTCGAGCATGGCAGGCGGCGATACCGGCCTGCAGCACATAACGGTCGTCGTCGCCGCGCAGTTCCTTCGCACGCTGCAGTGCGGCCAGTCCGCGCTCTATCTGCAGCCAGTCCCAGCGCGCGCGATCCTGCTGCTCCAGCAGAACCGCACGCCCGCCTGTCCCGGTGCGCGCCGCACCGCGCGACGCCTGCAGTTCCATCAAGGCCAGCAGCCCGTGCACGGCGGCATGCGCGGGCAACCGCACCGCCAGTATCCGCCCCAGCCGCAACGCTTCTTCGCACAGCGCCGGGCGCATCCAGTCTTCGCCATGGCTGGCCGCGTAGCCTTCGTTGAACACCAGGTAAACCACTTCCAGCACCGACTGCAGCCGCGCCGGCAGCTCGGCGCTGCGCGGCACCTCGAACGCCACGTTGCTGCGCTCCAAGGTGCGTTTGGCACGCACGATGCGCTGGGCGATGGTCGGCTCGGGCTGCAGGAACGCACGGGCGATTTCCTGCGTGGTCAGCCCGCCCAGCAGGCGCAGGGTCAACGCTACCCGCGCATCGGCCGGCAGCACCGGATGGCAGGCCACGAACACCAACCGCAGCAGGTCATCGCCGATGTCATCGCCCAGTGCCTCGCTGTCGTCCGGCGGCGCAGGCACGGCCGGATGCAGCGCCTCGCCCCATTGCGCATGCTGCCCGGCAACGCGCTGGCGCTGGCGCAGCACATCGATGGCACGGTTGCGCGCAGCGGTCATCAGCCAGGCTCCTGGATTGTCCGGCATGCCCTCCAGCGGCCAGCGCTCCAGCGCGGCCACCCAGCAGTCCTGCACCAGCTCCTCGGCACGGCCGACATCACCGCCCAGCATCCGTGCCAGGCGCGCGATCAATCCCGGCGACTCCATCCGCCACAATGCATGCAGCCGCTCCTGCATGCTCAGGGCGACTTCATGCAGTTGACCATCCACGGCTTGCCATAGCGGTCCTGCAGCATGCCCCAGCGATGCGCCCAGAAGGTCTCGCCGATCGGCATGTGCACCACGCCGCCTTCGGCCAGTGCGGCGAACACCCGTTCGGCTTCCTCCGGCGTGTCCACGTCCACGTTGATGGTGGTGCTGCCCCCGCCGTCCTCGCCCGGGCCATCGGCGGCCATCAGCACCGCCGTGCCCACTTCCAGCTGCGAATGCGCCACGTGGTCCAGGGTCTCCGGCGGCATCTCGTTGCAGCCGGGCGAGCCGTCGGGCGGCGGCATGTCGCGGTACCGCATTTCCGCAGTCACCTTGCCGCCCAGCGCCTGGGCGTAGAACGCCATCGCGTCGTGTGCCTGGCCCTTGAAGCCAAGGAATGGAATCAGTTTCATCTTCGGTACTCCCGTGCAGAGGTGGTTACGAACGACCAGCAAGGAGGGGTCAGAGTCCGGGGTCAGAGTCCGGGGTCAGAGTCAGGACTCTGACCCCGGACTCTGACCCCGGACTCTGACCCCATCAGCGCGCGGCGGTCTGCTCGCGCAGGCGCTGTTCCTTCTCGCGCAGTTCGGCGGTGAAGGCCTCGCCGAAATCTTCTTCGGCCATCAGCGGGCGCAGTTCCAGCACATCGCCCGGTGCGAACGGGGCGCGCTGCGCCCACTCCAGCGCCTCGTCCAGCGAGCGCACCTGCCACAGCCAGAAACCGGCCACCAGCGATCCGGGATCGGCAAACGGACCGGCTTCGACCTGCGGCGGCGTGGCCTCGCCGAAGTGCACGCGTTTGCCGCGGGCACTGGCATGCAGCCCCTCGCCCGCCAGCAGGATCCCGGCCCGCACCAGTGCTTCGTTGAAGTTGCCCATCGCGATGATGTCATCGGTGCTGGGCAGGGTGCCCGCCTCGATCCTTGCGTTGGATTTGACGAAAACCATCACCTTCATGTCTGCGCTCCCAAAGCGGCCGGTCCTGCCCGGCCTTCATGATGTCGACGAACCACGGGCAGGGAAATCGACATCGTGTGCAAACGGGGAATCACCGGCCATCCGGTCACTGGCAGGCACCGCGCAGGACCGCCTGATGCGGCGCCGCAGCACGCCCCAGCGCCGCGCTGCGCCATCATGGGCACCTGCCGCCAACGGACACTCCCATGCCGCAGTACGCCCTGCTGATCTATATCGACCCCGCCCTGCTCGGCGCGCTGCCCGGCGCGGAGTTCGATGCGCTGATGCGCGCGTGCCTGCAGCATGCCGATGCCCTGCAGGCCGAAGGCACCCTGCTGGCATCGCAGAAACTGCAGCCGATCGAACAGGCCCGCACCTTGCGGGTACGCAGTGGCCAGGAGCGCGTATTGGACGGTCCCTTTGCTGAAACCCGCGAACTGCTGGCCGGGTTCAACCTGATCCAGGCACCCGACCATGACAGCGCCCTGCGCATCGCCCGCGGCTTCCCCTGGGCACGCTTCGGCAGCATCGAAGTGCGGCCCCTGGAAGACCTGGATGCCGAGCGCCTGCGCGTCGGCGCCTGAACCGGCACCACGCACCTGCCGCCTGCAGCGGCTCAGTCGACCAGCAGCACGCGCAGGTCGCGCACGCCCAAGGCTTCATTGCCACTGTGGTCGCGCGCGTGCGCACGGATCACGTACTCCCCCGGGGGCAAGGCGGCGGGCTGCCAGCGCCCCACCGCCATCAGTCCATCGCGCACGGTGTTGGTCGCCAGGTAACGGAAGCGGGTGACCGCGCTGCCGTGCACGGTGATGCCACTGTCCGGCGCATACGCCACGCGCACCGCCTGCTGCTGTGGAGGCATGCGGTTGAACACGATGTTCCAGCGCGGCTGCTCGTAGCCGGCCAGCGGCTGCCCGGCCGCATCCTGTATCTGGTAACCCACCTGGTACAGCCCCAGCCGGCGCCGCGGCAGGTTGCCGTCCACCTGGTCCCAGGCCTCCACCACGATCTGCACGCCGCGGCCACTGCGTGATACCGGCACGCGCCCCTGGGCATCGGCGCGCAGTGGCTGGTCGGCATCATCCAGCAGCGCCACATCGGTGATGCGCGGAGCCACGGTATCCACGAAACCGTTGAACCCAAGCAGCGCGGCGTTGCGCTGGAAGCCGCTGCTGCCCACGCTCAGGTGCACGTGCGCCTGGCTGTTGATGCTGCCCAGCCGGTCGCCGGCCTGGATCCGCGTTCCGCGGCGCAGGCGGATGCGCTCCAGCTTGCCATCCGCATCGAAGAGCTGTTGCCAGCGTTCGTCGAAGGCCACCCCGCGCGCATCGCGGCCCACCCGCATGTGCAGGTAACGCAGCGGCCCGACCTCCAGCCCTTCGGCCTGTCCGCCCACGGTCCAACTGGACAACGGGCTGTCGATCTTGCCATCGGCGATCGCCAGCACGGTCTGGCCGACATCGCCGCGCACGTCGAACCCATCGTGCAGGTGGTGCCGACTCTCGCCCTTGAAGTTGCCGCGCACCTCGCCCAGCGTGCCCACCACCTCGTGCCAGCCCAACTGCGGCGCCAGCGGCCAGCGGCCTTCCGTGCGCGGCAACGGCGCATCCACGGCCGGTCCCACCAGCGCCGGTGCCGGTGCCTGGCCCGGATCCAGCGCAACCACCCGGTGCAGGCGCCACGCCGCGGCATCGGCCACGCGCAGGCTGCCATCAGCGGCCACCGCCACGGCGCTGGGGCGGGCAAGCCGCGGTACCTGCCCGGTGCCAACCAGGGCGATCTGGTGGCCCTGCGCGGACACCTGCACGATGCGCCCGCTGCGGTCGCCCACGTACAGCACGCCGTCATGGCTGCCCGCCAGCGACAGCGGACCGTTGATCACGTTGGAAGACGGCACCGGCGTATCCACCTGCCCGTCCATGCCCACCCGGCGGATCGCATTGTTATGGAAGTCCGCCACCAGCAATGCGCCATCGCCGTCCCACGCCAGCGCCACCGGGGTATCGAAGCGGGCCACGCCGGCGAAACCATCGATGTGCGCCGGCTCGCCGCCGCCGGCCAAGGTGCGCACCGTGCCATCCGGGCTGATCACCCGGATCCGGTCGTTCCAGGTATCGGCCACGTAGACACGGCCCTGCGCATCCACCGCCACGCCCATCGGTCCGTCGAAGCGCGCCTGCGCGGCAGGTCCATCGGCGAAGCCGCGGGTGCCGCCAGCCAGCGTGGTGACCTGGCCGTCCAACCCTATGCGGCGGATCGCATGGTTGCCGGTGTCGGCCACGTACACCACCCCGGCCGCATCGCGCGCCAACCCGGAAGGCGTATGGAAGCGGGCCTGCAGCGCCGGCCCATCGGCCAGTCCTTCAGCGCTGCCGGCCAGCGTGGAAACACTGCCATCGGCGGCCACGCGGCGGATGCGGTTGTTGTCCCCGGCGTCGGCCACCAGCAGGCTGCCATCGTCCAGCGCAAGCAGGGCGTACGGATCGGAAAAACGCGCCTGCGCTGCGGCACCATCACGCAGGCCCGGCACGCCATCGCCGGCCAGCGGCTGCAGCTGCGCGGTCCAACCCAGCGTGGTCGGTGCCGGTCCTGCAGGTACGGCCTCGGTGACCGTTCGTGGCAGGAAGGTCGCTGCCACCGCCAACGCCGTTGCCACGGCCACCCCGATGATCCATCGCACACGCACCATCTGCATCCCTTCGTTCTTTTCGCAGCGAGGACGATAGCCGTTGCCGCAACGCGCGCCAAGGCAGGCCGACGCGGCAGGCTCAGCGCGCGGGCACTTCGCTGCGGATGCCCATTGCCTCGCGGTAACGCGCGTACAACGCCATCACTTTCTCCACGTAAGCCAGCGTTTCGGCATACGGCGGCACGCCGTTGTAGCGGCTCACCGCGCCGATGCCCGCGTTGTAGGCGGCTGCCGCCAGCACGTGGTCGCCCTTGTAGCGCCGCAGCAGGGCGCGCATGTGGCGGGCGCCGCCGTCGATGGACTGCGCGGCCGACAGCGGGTCCTGCACGCCGTAGTCGCTGGCGGTATCGGGCATCAGCTGCATCACCCCCTGCGCGCCCTTCGGCGACACCGCGGCCGCATCGAAGCCGCTCTCTGCATGGGCGATCGCGCGCAGCCAGGCATCTTCCACCCCGGTGGCCTTGGCCGCCGCCTTGAACTGTTTCGCATGCGGTGCCAGCTGCGCGGCGCCGACGCGGCCCAGCCCGGCATGCGCCGGCTCCCCCGGCGGGGTGGCCACGGTGAACTTCAGGTACACCCGCGATCCGGGCAGGTTGCGGGTGGAATAGACCAGCCTGCCGTCCTGCTCGCGTTCGTACAGGGTGCCGCTGAACACCCCCATGTTCCCCCACAGGTTGGGCGCCTGCACCGCGCTGTCATCGATTTCCTTTGCCGTGCAGCGCGATCCCGGCTCCGGCGCGGTCGCCATGCTGACCGTGTTGCCCTGCACGCAGCGGTACACCGTACGCGCCTGCGCCGACCCCCAGGCCACGGCCAGCAACAGCACACAGAAGCAGGCGGGCACGCGCATCGGCAGGAGCATCGGCAGGGGGTCGGCGGCATGGTGTGCCGCGGGCGCGGAATCCCCGGTGAAGACGCCAGCTGACGTTTCTGGCCGCCTGGGCCGCTGCCCTGCGTAGCATGCAGTCCACGCGTGGGGCGCCCGCGCCGGCTGCGTCCCCATCCAGCACAGCGTTCAGCTACGCTGTTGGGCAAGGCACGCCGGCAGGCAGCGCGCGGCCGAACGCCTTGCCCCCGGACACGGAGCCGTCGATGAATCGCATCCGCATGCAGCTGCTGATGGCCCTGGTGGGCCTGCTCGCCGCTGCGTTGCCGTTGGCGATGATGACCTGGCTCAGCTGGCACCACGCCGCCAACACCGCCCAGGCCCAGCTGCGCGAGACCGCAGAACGCGCCCTGGAGCGCGCCGACCGCTCCTACCAGCAGGCGTTGTCCGCCCTACAGGCCATGCAGCACAGCCTGCTGGCGCCCTGCAGCCCCGAGCACATCCAGCTGATGCAGACCCGGGTGGTCACCACCTCGTCGGTCGACCAGATCAGCTACTTCCAGCAGGGCCGCGTGCGCTGCACCTCGTGGGGCCGTCCGGTCGACGTGCCCGCGCCCAGCCAGCCCGACCACACCACCGCCGATGGCGCCATCCTGCAGCTGGACCTCGCACCGCGCGCACCGTACGGGCGATGCATGTTGTCCCTGCGGCTGGACGATTACGAAGCGTTGATGGACCCGTACCACTTCGTCGACCTGATCGGCGCGCGTGACATCCGCATCGCCATCGCGACCCCGGATGGCCGGCTGATCGCCCAGCAGTCACTGCCCGACCAGGCGCTGCTGCAATCGCTGCTGCGCGACCCCCGCACCGGTGATGACGGCACGCTGCTGTTCGCCAGCGCACGCAGCGAAGCGTGGCTTGCGGTGGTGACCACGCCACGCACCAGCATCAGCGGGATATTCCTGCAGCAGGCCTGGGTGCTGGTGCCGGTCAGCCTGCTGCTGGGCGCGGCCGCGATGGCCGGCACCCTGGCGCTGTCGCGGCGGCGTTATTCGCTGAAGGGCGAACTGAGCCATGCGATCCGCCGCAACGAACTGTACGTGGTCTACCAGCCGATCATCGAACTGGAAACCGGGATCTGCGTGGGTGCCGAAGCGCTGGTGCGCTGGCGTCGCGCCGATGGCAGCGAGGTGCGGCCGGACCTGTTCATCCCCCTGGCCGAAGCCAGCGGACTGATCGGGGCGATCACCGATGAAGTGATCGAACGGGTGATCGTGGACATGCGCGACCTGCTGGTCGGCGACCGCAGCGCGCATATCGCCATCAACCTTGCACCGGAAGACATGATCAGCGGCCGCGCGCTGAAGGTGATCGCCGCCAAGCTGGCCGGCACCGGCATCGCCAACCAGCAGATCTGGCTGGAAGCCACCGAACGCGGCTTCATGGACATCGAAAAGGCCCGCGCCGTGATCTCGGCCGCGCGGCATTCCGGGCACGCGGTGGCCATCGATGATTTCGGCGTGGGGTATTCCAACCTGCAGTACCTGCAGCAGCTGCCGCTGGATGCGCTGAAGATCGACAAGTCGTTCATCGATGCGATCGGCACCGACAGCGCCACCAGCCCGGTTACCGGCCACATCATCGACATGGCCAAGACCCTGGGGCTGTTCGTGGTGGCCGAAGGCGTGGAAACCGAAGACCAGCTGGCTTACCTGCACAGCCGCCACGTGGAGTTCGGCCAGGGCTGGCTGTTCGCCAAGGCGCTGCCACGCGAAGAATTCATCGCCTTCCATCGGCGCCGCCAGGAACTGTACGGCGCAGCGCGCGAAGACATGCAGAATACGCGGCGGCAGGCGGGCCATTGATCGTCGTCGTGCGGTTCATGCGGCCCGCTTATACTGGGCGCATCCACCTGGAGGCTTACGCCAATGCGCCACTGATGCCGCCGTCTTCGTCGACGGCCTGATTCTTCTCCCGCCCCTGCACGCAGGGGGAGTCGATGGCATCTGTTGGAGGTCTGCATGACCACGCATCCGCTCACGCTTGAACGCGTGACCTTCCGCCTGCCCGATGGGCGCGCGCTGTTTTCCGATCTGTCCTTCACCTTCGACCCCATCGCCACCGGACTGGTGGGCGCCAACGGGATCGGCAAGAGCGTGCTCGCGCGGCTGCTGGCCGGCACGCTGCCGCCCACGTCCGGGCGCTGCCACGGCGGCGGACGGGTGTTCCTGCTGCCCGCGTTGAGTGGCCTGCCACGGGGCCGCGTGGCCGACCTGGCCGGCGTCGGCGAGGTGCTGGATGCGCTGGACCGGATTGCCGCAGGGCAGGTCCACGGCGAGGATTTCAACTGCGTCGGGGAGCGCTGGGACCTGCGCGAACAGTTGCGCCTGCAGTGGCAGCGCAGCGGACTGCCCGCCGACCTGCAACCGGAAGATCCGGCCGCGCGCCTGAGTGGCGGGCAGGCGATGCAGGTGGCGTTGTCCGGCGCGTGGGCCAGTGGCGCGGACTGGCTGATCCTGGACGAACCGAGCAACCACCTGGACGCACGACGGCGTGCCCAGCTGCGCGACGCACTGCAGCGCTGGCGCGGCGGGCTGCTGGTGATCAGCCATGACCGCGAGCTGCTGGGCCAGATGGCCTGTATCGTGGAACTGGACGCGCAGGGGCTGCAGCGCTTCGGCGGCGGCTACACGGAGTACGTCCACGCCAAGGCGGTGCACGAAGCCGCCGCGCAGGCGCAGCTGGACCATGCGCGGCAGCAGCACCGGCAGCAGCAACGACACGCACGCGAACTGCACGAACGCGCCCAGCAACGGCAGTCGCGCGGTGCCCGCAGCGCACGCGATGCCAACCAGGCACCGATCCTGCTGGGACTGCAGAAGCAGCGCGCACAAGCCAGCGCCGGTCGCACTGCGCAGCTGCAGGCGCAGCGCCTTGCCGACAGTGCGGGCCGCCTGCGCGATGCCAGCGCCGGCGTCGCCGCCAGCGCCCAGCTGGTGGCCTTCGCACCACCCAGCCCGCACGCCAGCCAGCGGGTCGTGCGGCTGCAGGGCCTGCGGCTGCCGCACGGCTGCCGTGCACCACTGGACCTCATCCTGCAGCGCGGCCAGCGGCTGGCCGTGGTGGGCGACAACGGCAGCGGCAAATCGACCCTGCTGCGGGTGCTGGCCGGTCAGCTGGCGCCGCGTGCCGGCAGCTGTGACATCGGCGTACCGGCCGCCCTGCTGGACCAGGCGCTGGCCACGCTGCACGCGGGCAGCAGCGCGCTGGCGACGCTGCAGGCGGCCTGCCCGGCCACGCCGGTGGCCGACCTGCGCACCCGGCTGGCCCTGCTGGGCCTGGATGCCGCGCGCATCGAACGGCCCAGCGCCACGTTGAGCGCCGGCGAACGACTGAAGGCAACGCTGGCGTGCACCCTGTATGCCGACCCCGCCCCGGGCCTGCTGCTGCTGGACGAACCCGGCAACGCGCTGGACCTGGACGCGCTGCATGCACTGGAAACCCTGCTCGGCCAGTTCACCGGCACGCTGGTCATGGCCAGCCATGATCCGGCACTGCTGCAGGCCATGCAGCCCACCCACGTGCTGCTGATGAACGAAACCGACTGGACGCTGCGGGCGTGGTGAAAGGACGCCCACCTGCGAAGTGTTACTATGTAACACCCCGTTCCTGATCCGCATCCGATGAAATCCAGCCAAGCCGCCCTGCTCGACGCCAGCGCCGTCGCCCTGTCCAGCCTGTGCCTGCTGCATTGCCTGGCCCTGCCGCTGCTGGCCGCTGCGCTTCCGCTGTTCGGCGCCTGGGCCGAAGCGGAGTGGGTGCACGCCGTATTCGTGGCCATCGCCCTGCCGATCACCGGCTTCGCGCTGTGGCGCGCCCACCGCCAGCACCCGCTGCCGGCGCGGGCCTGGCTGGCCGCTGCAGCCGGATTGGCGCTGCTGCTGGCGGGCGCGCTGGAGTTCCCCAGCCACGACAGCGAAACGGTGGTCACGGTGGTCGGCAGCCTGCTGCTGGCGGCCACCCACCTGTGGAACGCGCGCCGTCGTCACCGCCAGTGCTGAGCAAGCGGTTACTGTAGGCGACGGCCGTCTGGCCGTGCAGGCAACGGAGCGCAGGCAATGTCAGCAAGAGGACGTGCGATCAAACGCGGCGTGGTGCCCTGGTTCGGGCTGTGCAGCTGGCTGGGCATGGTGGTCGGCGTGGTGGTCGAACAGGCGGCCCGCGCGCTGGGTGCCAGCGGCAACAGCGCAACCGCCGTTGGCGTGCTGGCCGCGGCCATGTGTGGATTCTGCGCGGTGCTGGCCTCGCGCGTGCGCGATGAGCGCTGGCCATGGCTGGCACTGGCCGGTGCAGCCTTTTCCGCAGTGCCGCTGGCGCTGTTCCTGGTGTCGATGATCCTGCACTGAGCCGCGCACCGGTAACGCGTTCCGCCGCTGCGTCCTACACTAGCGGCCCCTGATTGCCACGCGACCGCACCCGTGCCCCATTATTCCGGCCCCCTGTTGACCCGCGAATCCGCCACTGCCCTGCAGCGCGCGGCAGCTGCCGGCGCATCCAGCTGGACCGGTTCGCTGGACCTGGGACGCAGCGAAGAAGCCGTCGGCCTGTCTACGGATGGCTTCGTCTTCCGCGGCCAGTCCTACCCGTGGCCGGGCAAGGTCAAGGACCGCACGTTGTACTACTGGGATGGCGAGGAGTTCCTGCCGATCTCGCGCTTCAGCGCATCACTGATCAAGCTGGTGCCCACCGAATGGGGCGCGCCGACCTTCGAAATCGACGGCATCAAGATGCTGCCCAGCGCCAAGCTGTCGCCGTTCGACGATGCGCGCCGCAAGGTGGACCTGATCGCCCCGGCGGGCAAGACCGTGCTCGATACCTGCGGCGGACTGGGCTACTTCGCTGCCTGCTGCCTGGACGCCGGCGTGGCACAGATCCGCTCGTTCGAAAAGAACCCGGACGTGCTGTGGCTGCGCACGCTCAACCCGTGGTCACCGGATCCGGATGCGGCCAGTGCCGGTGGCCGGCTGCAGTTGGCGCAGGGCGACGTGTCCGAAGAAATCGCTGCGCTGCCGGGCAACAGCGTGGACGCCATCCTGCACGACCCGCCGCGCTTCGGCATCGCCGGCGAACTGTATTCGCAGGTGTTCTACGACCAGCTTGCACGGGTGATCCGCAGCGGCGGCAAGCTGTTCCATTACACCGGCGCGCCGAACAAGCTGACCAGCGGCCGCGATGTGCCGCGCGAAGTCGCCAAGCGGCTGGAAAAAGCCGGGTTCAAGGCCGAACTCGCCCTGGACGGCGTGCTGGCGACCTATCGCGGCTGAGCCGGTTGATGCCACGGCACAGGTGCCGGCGCTTGGCCGACACCTGGCCGCATGGCCTTACATCGCGTGCGACACCGCATTGGATGCGCCGGCCGCCACCGCACCGGCTGCCGGTGCCAGCCCCATCCCGGTGGTGATCGCCGCGCCGGCGATATCGGCCCCCACCACCGCCAGCACCTTGCCCCAGCCCCAGCGTGCGGTGGTCACCAGGCCATTGCCGGCAGCGCGACTCTCGCCTTCCGCCTTGGTCCAATAGGCCAGCGAATGGCGGCCCACGCTCAGGCTGGCCAGCACGTTGGCCGCGCCCCTCGAACGCGGGTCGAGGGTGGCCACCGCTTCCTGCTCCAGCCGCTCGTACAGCGCCGCCGCGTTCTCCAGGCTGCCGGCCTTGGCGTTCACTTCGTCGATGCGCTGGAAGAAGCGGTACTCGCGTTCGCTGAACTGCGTGCGGTACGGGTCCATGTGCTTGGCCAGCGGCAGCGTCGGATCCAGGTCGTAGGTCCATTCGAAGGTCTTGCGGAACTGCTCCATCGACATCTCCGGCTTGTAGCCGCACTGGCCGACCAGGTAGTCCAGCATGTCTTCGATCGGTACGCGGTTGCTGCGCAGGCAGTCCAGGTACATGTTGTGCTGCACGCCGACGCGGTCCTGCGGGTTGCCGGCGGCGAATGCACTGCCGCCGCAGCCAGCGGCCAGCAGCAGGGCGGAAGCGATCAGGGTCTTGTAACGCATGGTGGATCCTTCAGTCAGTGGTTGGAAGGTGCAGGAACCACGGCGGGCCTTGGCTGCCACGCCATGTCCGCTGCACCGTTTCCACGCTAGGCAGCGCCCTGCCGCCGCTCAAGGATCGAACCGGGCCACGCCGGGGCGCTTTCGCAGGCGTTGCCTGCAGGCTCCTGCGGCGCAGCGCCCGGCGCTGCAACGGACTCAGCCTGGCACGGGCCAGCTTCGAAGAATCAACGGGTTGGCGCGATTCGTTCCCGGTTTGTTCCCGGCCGCGTCCTGTCCTGCTGCGGCCACCAGCGTCAGCATGGACGTCCATCCCATCCCCGCAGGTTCCTGCCATGTCACCCATCCGCTGCTTCCTGCTGTGCCTTGCCCTCACCGCCTGCGCCCGCACTGCCGTCGCCCACGACATCGTCCCCGCGGACTGGTGCGTGGATGAAAACGCAAAGCCCGAACGCGTCGCCTCGTTCAAGTTCGATGGCGGCCAGATCCGCGATGTCATGGCCAAGTGCGGCATCCTCGAAGGCGAGGACCACTTCCACACCGTCGCCAACGCTATGGGCGAATGGTGCAGGATCGTGGCGCCGCGCCAGGACGCCATGCCCTTTATTTCAGGGCCGTCCAGCTTCATCGACAAGGACCACCATGCGCGCTACCGCATCGACGACGGCATCATGGGCATCTGCGCGGTCTGCGTGCGCCCGTCGCGCTGATCACGCATCGGCTTCCGCCTGCAGCGCCGTACTGTGCGCATGGGCCAGCACCCCGTCCACGCCAGCCTGCAGCTGCTGCCGGCTGGCCGCGTCCAGGGCCGGACACTGCGCCAGCACGTAGTAGGCCGTGCGCACCACGCTGCGCCATCGCGGCTGCCGCGGCAGCCGCGCCACGGACAGGTAGCGTTCCAGCGCGCGCGCGCGCAGGCGCCCGTCATCCACGTTCACCCGCCACAGCCGGCTGCGCTCTGCCAGCTCCAGCCGGCTGCTGCCGGTACAACGCTCCCAGGCCTCCACCGATGCCAGCATCAACGCCACCAGCTCACTGCGGAACGCCTGCGGATCGGCCTGCCTTGGCACGCCCACAGGCGCTTCGGGTGGTGGCGGCGGTGCGGCCGCCGGCCGCGGCGCAGCTGGCAGCGGCGGTTCCACCGGCGTCGGACACGTTGACGCACGCCGGCGACGCCGCAGCGCGAACGCAACCATCACCGCCAGCATCATCGCCAGCAGCGCAGCAACGGGTCCAACCGCGCGCCCTTGCGAGGGCGGCGCACCTGCCTGCAGCCGACGCTCCTCTTCCGCTTCGAAGCGCACGCGCATCCAGTCCAGTCGTTGGTCGTGCTGGGCACGCGCCTGCGCCAGCGCACGTTCGTTGGCACGCTCCAACGTCGCGTTCGCCGCCGTTACCTCGCCGCTGGCGCCCTGCACCGCAGCCAGCTCCCTGAGCAGATCCACTTCCACCGGGTCGCGGTCAGCCAGCGCCGCCAATGCCGATTCCAGCTGCATCCTGGCCTGCGCAAGCCGACCGTCTGCCCGCTGCACGCGGGCCACCTGCAACTGCAGGGTCGCCGGCAGTGGCAGCGACCAGGAATGGGCCAGCGCCAGCGCCGCTTCCTGCCAACCGCGGGCGGCACCTACATCCCCCTGCGCCAGGGCCACCCGGATCAGCCCATCGTGCACGCGCAGTGCATACACCCGGTTGCCCGCCTGCTGGTACTCCTGCAGCGCTTGGCGCAGCCAGGCCGCGGCCTGCACGGGATGCCCGGCGTCCAGCGTCACCTCCGCCATCGATTCCAGCACGTGCGCTGCTTCGACGCCGTCGCCGGTCGCGCGGCTTGCCTGCAACGCCTGCTGGTAGTAGCCCAGCGCGGTCTCGCTTTCACCCAGCGCCCGGTACACATCGGCGATGTTGTTGAGCACCGCGCTGGTCGCGCCCCCCTGCGCACGCCGCAGGGCAAGGCTTTCGGTCAGGCTGCCCAGCGCCCCACGGAAGTCACCGATGCGACGCTGCGCCGAGCCCAGGTTGTTGAGTGCGCGGGCCGTTCCTTCCGCATCATTGGCCGCACGCGACCACGCGGCGGCACATTCGAACCGACGCATCGCCTGGGGCAACCGCTCGCGACGATAGTCCAGCACACCGCGCTGGCGGGACACCGCTGCACGCAAGACCTCCGCGCCGCTCCCGGCGTCGTCTACGACCGCGTCGGCACAGTCCAGCAGCCGCTCTGCATCCGCATCGCGCGCGCCCTGCATCGCCTCGCCGGCGCTTGCCAGCAATGCCGCCACGCCCTCCGCTGGCGCGCCGCTGGCAGCAGGCAACAGGCGGCTGCGGCACAGCCGCGCATCCGGCAACATGCGGTTCGTGGAAAGTCCGCTGCAGGCGGATGGATCCGCCGCGCCGGCCAGCACCGGCCAGGCCAGCGCCAGCAGCACCCAGTCGCCCTTCACGATGGATCGCCACAGCGTCCGGTACAGCATCCCGACTCCACCGTCGTGCGCCTACAGCCGCCTACTCTAGGATCGCGGTGCGCCTGCACGCCGAAAACCGATCAGCGCGTGCCACCCGCGTCAGCCGGCGTCGCTGTCCATCAAGGCTTCCGCGGTCCCTGTGGCCGATCACGAACGCGCTTGCGCCGCATCCCGCTTGGGCCGCGTTAACCTCGCTGTCGGATCCTGCCGTAATCTTGGCAGGACACCATCGCTACAGAGCACGCCATGACCGACGTCCATGCCCAGCCCGCCGATGAAGCCGAACGCCAGCGCGCGCTGGACGCGCTGCACATCGTCGGCAGCCTGCCCGAACCGGCCTACGAAGACATCGTCAAGGTCGCGGCGGCGGTGTGCGGCACGCCGATGGCGCTGGTTACCCTGATCGATCGCGACCGCCAGTGGTTCAAGGCGCGCACCGGCGTAGAGGGCCACCAGACCGAGCGCAACGTCGCCGTCTGCGACCATGCCATCCGCCAGCCCGAACACCTGATGGAAATCGGCGACCTGCAGCAGGACGCGCGCTTCGCCGACAACCCCGTGCTCAAGGAGATGGGAGCACGGTTCTACGCGGGCATGCCGCTGGTCACCGACGACGGCGCCGCGGTGGGCAGCGTGTGCGTGGTCGACCTGAACCCGCGCGAGCTCAACGAAACCCAGCGCGAGGCGTTGAAGGCGCTGGCGCGGCTGACGATGGCGCTGATGGAAGCGCGCAGCCGCGAACGCGAACAGGCAGTGGCGGAAATCCTCAACCAGGGCCTGGAGATCGAAGCGGGCTCGGCACCGGAAGCGGCGGGCCGGTATTCGGTGGTGATCCTGGAGCTGCAGGACCTGGATGCGCTGTCGGCGCGGCTGGGCGAACGCGCACTGGAACGCCAGCTGCAGCAGTTGGACCAGCAGCTGGAGCAGTGCCTGCAGCCCGCACGCGGTGACAGCATCAACCGGGTCACCGGCAGTGGCGAGTTCATCGCGGTGCTGGGCGTGGAGCAGGACGCCGATACGCTGGCAGCGCTGCAGAAGGTGGCCCAGGACCTGCGCCATACGCTGGGCGCATCGCTGCTGATGGGCAGCGCGGGTACCGACAGCGGCGAGCCTACGTCGGCGGTGTTCCTGCGCGCGGACAAGGCGCTGAGCGCGGCGAAGGACAGCGTGGCGGCGTCCTGATGCTGCATCCCGGTAGCGCCGCGCCATGCGCGGCGGCTCTTCGTGCCGTCAACGCGATGCCTGACACATGCCGCGCTGCGCGCTCGCCGAGCATGGCACGGCGCTACCCATGCCACGCTGGCCGACGCGGCAGTTATTCGTAATCTACCTTCGCCAACGTCTTCACCCATGCTGGCACTTCCGGCTCACCCGCATAGAAGGTCTTCGGCTGCTTCTCGGCCATCGCCCAGCGGTGCAGCCAGCTCGGCCCATAGCGACCGTCATACCCGGTGGTACCGCGTACGTACGCAGCATCCTGCATCGCCTCGTCCAGGCTGACGAAGCGATAACCACGCCGCTGCGTCGCCGCCACCAGCTCGGCGAAGGTCGCCGCGTTGAGCTCGTTGGCATGCATCAGCCACACCTGCGGCAGTGCATAGCCCAGCAGCGCCACCGACTGCGCCTCGTAGTAATCCAGCTTGTTCAACATGTACGGTACGTAGCCGCGGCGCAGCTGCCGCAGCACGGCCTCGCGCGCCGGCGTGTCGGCCTGCTCGTTGAGCACGTTGGCATAGGCGAAGGCCCATACCCACTCTCCGTTGTCCACCGTGACCGGCGCGATGCGGTAGCCATGTTCGGCGAAGAATACGTCCATGCGCGCACGATCTTCCGCCGTGCGGCCGGCGCGCAGGTACGGGTGGCGCATCCACGTCGGCACCTGCCCGCGCTCGGCCAGCAGCGGGCGCAGCACCCGCTCACCGCGCAGGAAATCCTGCTGGAACGCCTCCACGCCCTCGGCATTCAGATCCATGTGTGACCATGTGTGGTTGCCCAGCGCATAGCCCGCATCCAGCCAGTCGCGCAGCATCTGCACCCGCTGCGGCTGCACCACGCCGTCCACTTCCAGCTTGTTCTCGTTGACGAAGCCGACCACCGGCACGTTCGCCTGCTTCAACTGGCCCAGCAACGCCTGATGGCGCGCCTGCAGGTCCGCCGGCTGGATCTCGTCCAGTCGCGCCCATGGCAGGTCATCGATGGTGACCGCGATACGGCGGTCGATCCCGGCCGCATGGCCGACACCGGTGATGGCAAGCAACAGCAACGCAAAGAAACGTGAGGTCATCAAGGTCATCGGGGCCACGGCGCACGGGTAGTCGAGCAGCCCGTGACTCTACCGCTGTTTGGCCGCCCACATGTTGTCCACCAGGTTCGGATACGGTCGCCCGTTCTCCTCCGCCCGCTGCCGCGCGGCTGCCTTCTGCGCGTCGGTCAGCGGGCGCGATGCCTGCACCTTCGGATTGGGCTTTTTCCAGGGCGGCGTGGTCGACTTGCGCATGAAAGAGTCCCGTAGCGTGGACGCAACAACGCCCGGCAGGGCAGCCGGGCGTCGTTGCAGGCAACTGGCGCAGCTTACTTCTTGAGGAATTTCAACAGGGCCAGGTTGAAATCATCGGCATGGCTGACATTGCAGCCGTGCGGCGCATCCTTCAGCACCACTACTTCGCTGCCCGCGATCGCCTCGTGGGTGCGCTTGCCGGAGCCTTCGAACGGCACCGTGCCATCGCTGTCACCGTGCAGCACCAGGGTCGGCACGGTGACCTTCTTCAGGTCCTCGCGGAAGTCGGTGGTACCGAAGGCCTTCTGGCAGCCCAGTGCGGCGGTCTGGTCGGACTGGTGGGCCAGCGCCACCGCTTCCAGCCGCTGTGCCTCGGTGACCTTCAGCTTGCCGTTGGCACTGAAGAACTTCCTGGTGAAGTCATCGAAGAAGGCTTCACGGTCCTTGGCCAAGGCGCCGGCCATCTCATCGGCGGCTTCCTGGGTCAGCGGGCCGTCGGGATTGTCACTGGTTTTCAGCAGGTACGGCGGCACTGCAACGGCGAACACCACACTGTGCAGGCGCTCTTCACCGTGGTTGGCGATGTAACGCGCCACCTCGCCACCGCCCATCGAAAAGCCGACCAGCGAGACATCCTTCAGGTCCAGGTCTTCGATGACACCGGCCAGGTCAGCGGCCAACGTGTCGTACTCGTAGCCGTCCGCCGGCTTGTCCGAACGGCCGAAGCCGCGACGGTCATAGGCGATCACCCGGTAGCCGGCATCACGCAGCACCGGCACCTGGGCCTGCCAGGATTCAGCCGACAACGGCCAGCCGTGGATCAGGACAACCGGGCGGCCAGTGCCACCGGAATCTTCAACGTGCAGACGGACGCGGGACGCAGTCATGGCAACTCCATGGAAGGGAAGGAGGGTCAACGCTAAGCGGCCGGGGCTTGGTCCGTCGTGAAAGATAGCGGCGCCGTCGTGACATGGCCTGCACGGCGCGGACCGGCGCACCTGATCGCCCGCACCGCGCGCATGCCCCCATGCTGCCCTATCATGACGACACCGTTGAAACACCGATCCCGCAGGACCGCAGTACGCATGACGCAGCACTGGACACCTTCGCGCCTGGCCCTCGCCCTGCCCCGCTCTGCCGCATGGGAACTGCACCTGGACGGCGAGGACATGGTGATCCACCTCGGCGACGCCATCCACCGGCTCACCCTCGGCTTCGATGCGCGATTGACCGTGAAGCGCGGCCTGCTGTGGGCCAGCGTGGTGGTACAGCGCCGCGAAGGCCCGACCATCACCTTGGACGGCCTGTCCCACGCCGACGCCAGCACCCTCGCCAAGGCCCTGCACACGGCCGAACAGGCGCAGGACCAGCGCGAGCGCGGCCCCGCCTTCCTGCATGTCCTTGACCTGATGCGCCAATGGAATGGCGATGCCGAGGAACTGCTGACTGAACGCCGCGCGCAACGGCGCTGGATCAGCCACGACGAGCTGCAGGCGCTGCTGGATGCGCGCCCCGCGCTGGACATGGCGTCCACTGCGCTGCACGCCCTGTTCCATGACACCGGCCTGCCGCTGGATGAAGACGAACGCGAATCGGCGCTGATCGAACTGGAGCTGTGGGAACAGGACTGGAGCGCCGCCTGCGACGCCGTCAACGCGCAGATACTCACGGCCGAACGCAGCGCATCGCGCGCCCTGCTGGACCGCGTGGAAAGCCGCCCGCTCACCGACGAACAGGCGCACGCGGTGATCTGCTTCGACAACCGCGTGCAGGTCGTGGCCGCCGCCGGCTCCGGCAAGACCTCCACGATGGTGGCCAAGGCCGCCTATGCCATCCAGCGCGGTTACGCTGAGCCCCGCCAGATCGTCATGCTGGCCTTCAACAAGGAAGCGGCCGGCGAACTGCAGCAGCGCACCGATCGCGCGTTCGCCCGCCTCGGCATGGGCGAGGGCGTGGTGCAGGCGCGCACCTTCCACGCGCTGGGCCTGGCGATCATCGCCAGCGTCACCGGACGCCGTCCGCAAGTGCCCGACTGGGCGGTGGATGCCACGCTCGGCCTGCATCGGCTGGCCGACCTCATCGACCAGCTGAAGGACCGCTCGTACGCCTTCCGTACGCGCTGGGACATGTTCCGGCTGGTGTTCGGCCGCGACCTGCCGGCGCAGGGCGGCGCGATGGATGCCGACGGCTGGGACAAGGATGGCAGCGGCTACGTGCGCACCCTGCAGGGCGAGCGCGTGCGCAGCGTGGAAGACTGCATCCTGGCCGACTGGCTGTTCTACAACGGCGTGCGCTATGCGTACGACCGCAGCCAGACATTCGACGCCGGCGAGGACGCCTTCCACGCACAGTCCACGCAGTTCCATTACCCCGATGCCGGACTGCATCATCGGCATGGCGGTGCGGACACCGATCCGCTGCCGGGCAGGGACGGCCGCCATCTGGACACCAGCTCGCACGACCTGCGCATGGGCTGGGCGTTCGACGACCTCGAGCAGGCGCTCGCCGCCGGTGGAGTGGCGGTGGATCCCAATCCGGACCGCGACATCCCGGACGACGGCCAGAAGCCGATGCCCGACGCCGAGCTGATCAGCCTGATGCGCACCTTCATCAGCCATGCCAAGAGCAACTGCCTGGGCTTGGATGACATGGCCACGCGGCTGCGCGAGCTGCCCGAGGATCAGTTCAAGGAGCGCTACCGTCGCTTCCTGGAGATCGCCGGACCGGTGCTGCAGGCCTGGGACGATGCACTGGATGCCGAGCACGCCATCGACTTCGAGGACATGCTCAACCAGGCCGCCGAGCATCTGGAACAAGGCCGCCATGCAGCGCCTTACACGCTGGTGATGGCGGATGAGTTCCAGGACGCTTCACGGGCACGGGCACGACTGTGCCGTGCGCTGGTGCAGCAGCCGGGCACGTACTTCTTCGCGGTGGGTGACGACTGGCAGTCGATCAATCGCTTCGCCGGTGCCGACGTCTCGGTGATGACCCGCTTCAACGAATGGTTTGGACATGGACAGGTGCTGCGACTGGAGCAGACCTTCCGCTGCCCGCAGGCCCTGTGCGACGTCTCCAGCCGCTTCATCAGCGCCAACCCGGCGCAGATCCGCAAGCGCGTATGGTCCAGCACCCCGAGCCATGGGCCGGTGCTGCAGGCGTTCCAGGTCGCCGCGCGTGATCAGCTCACCGATGCCGTAAGCCAGTACCTGCAGCAGCTGCACGAAGCGAGCCTGTGCGGCGCGATGCCGGCGGGCCGGAACGGCAAGCTGAGCGTATTCGTGCTGGGCCGCTACAACGCCGACCGCGCCTACCTGCCCGGCAACTGGCGCGCACGCTTCGGCGCGACGCTGGAGGTCAGCTTCCTTACCGCCCACCGCAGCAAGGGCATGGAAGCGGACGTGGTGATCATGCCGGCGCTGCTGGACCGCGCCTTCCCCAACCTGCGCGCGGACGATGACGTGCTGTCGCTGGCGATGCCCGATGGCGATACCTATCCGCTGGGAGAAGAGCGCCGACTGTTCTATGTGGCACTCACCCGTGCCCGGCGGTCGGTGGCGATGTTCACTGTTTCCGGAAAGCGCTCGGCGTTCCTGGATGAGCTGGAGCGGGACGGCGCGGTGCAGGTCACCACGCTGGATGGACAGCCGGTAAAAGAGCGCCGGTGCCCGGCGTGCGGGACGGGCGTCATCGTGAAGAAGACCGGAAAGTACGGTGACTTCCATTCGTGCTCGGGGTATCCGCGGTGCGAGCACAAGCCGCGGGTGATGGCGTAGCAGCACGTCACCCGGGAACGGTAGTGACGGCCGCTGGCCGTCATGCGGGACAGGAGCGGCTGCGGGTTCGCACGTTCCCAGCCGAGCCGACCTGAAGTCGGCTCTACGCAACCTGATAGCTCCTTCCGGTAGTAAGTGGACAACTGAAGCCTTAGATCAGAGGCGGAAGTGTTGGCAGATTTCACTCATACGCAAGCGCGACCGTTCCATGTGTCGCTTTTGACGCTGCTCACGACCTTCAAAGCTAGACAAACTGACACGGGGTTGGATTTCGCCAGAAGTTCACATAATATTCAGGCAATCAACAGCGCAAGGAAGGCGCAGTACGCGCCATGCGTATCACTCGTGGTACGAGACGAATGGAGTCTGGAAAGAGAGCGTGGATGTCCGCGCGCGCGGCCGTGCCAGGACCAATGTTGTCATTGGCATGCCAAGCCTTGGGCGCATCGCCGGATATGGATGCTGCAAAGGGAATTCGAACGCGCTAACAGCTTGACGGAAATGGCGGAGGAATACCGACGGCGCAAGAGCGACAACGAACGGATTTCGACTGAATCGCGGCGACGTTTTCCTTGTGGGAGCGAAGTCCTATCGCAGGGCGGGCACTCTGTCGATTACACATTGAGAGACTTTGATGGAGACATCATCGCTGAAGACTCCATTCAAAAATGCGAATAAGCATTTTATGATGAATACAAAATTTGCCAAGAATTTTCAATTTCTAGCTCGCGCACTTGGGCTGGCCTGTGCACTGGGCTCATGCAGCGCCGCCTCAAGAAGCTACACGCACCTGAGAACATGCGTCGAGAAGGCAAGCAGAGAATCATTAGCCGAAGTGTGCAAGCAATTAGACGCATCTATAGACGGCGAACTTAGAATGATTATGTTTGGGTTCTTCCTGGTTTTTCTAGGTCAAGTCAACTTAAAAGTTTGCGCTCGCTCCGTTAGATCCTGGCTCGCAAGAAGTTGATCATTCTCCACACCATCAGACTACGATCGACCGACCCGTGGATGGCGCTTGAGTTGGAATCACCCATGCTTACAGCCCGACAAAAGGCGCGAGCAGGACGAGCGCCTACCTGCTGTATCTCGACTAATTGAACGGCAGCATCCCCTGCCACCGTGAGCACCCATTGGAGGCGCGCCGAAGCAGGTTTGGATTGACGCCTTCTGTAGCGTGGAAGGCAGTGCGCGTCAGGCGTATCACTCGGGGGACGAGACGAATGGAACTTATCGGCTTGCATTGCAGGGGCGCGGCGAACGAGCAATCGAAGCTTGGTAGCTTCTGCTGGGGCACACCATCTGCCTCGTGCCACTCATTCTGCAAGGATACGCAATGCGGCCGGCCCTGATACGCACGTTGTCTGCCTGTGGCGTCGGCATGCTCATCCACGGGAAGCTGTCCGCGGCGGCGAACTATCGTCTATCGCGGCAGTGCTACGAACTGGCCGGATCAGGGGAGGTGGTATCGAGTTGCGCCACCTTGCCCGGGTCCATTGACGCAGATCTGTACTGGATGATGTCTGGGTTCCTGCTGCTCCTCCTTTCGGCAGATGCTCCCGGACTTCTGTTGAAGTTGAAGAAATGGAACTGGAAAGAGGAATGCGTCGACGTACATTCCCCTCGTCTCAGTGCGGGCGGGCGTAGAAGGCTCACATTCTCCCTGCTGACGCTTGCATGGCTGGCGGTGCTGACCCTGGGAATCATCGGCTTCTTCATCGTACCCGAGCACAGCTATCCAGACGCCGCAAAGAGCTTCCCGTATCCGTACCTGACCGATTTTGAGTTTCGCGTCGTAGCGCCGGGTCTCTTTGTCGGGTTGAACCTGCTATCCGCTTTTGCGCCGAGACGGGTTCCCATAATCCTTGCCATCCTCTCCTGTGCGCTACAGTCGATGCTTCTCGTGCTCATCGTTCTCCTCACAAGCGGCGGCGTCTGAGGATGTCTTACGTGATCGACGCTACGAAGCGCAGTGACCGAGCAACACTCTGGACACGTGCGTGGGGCGCACTGGATCTCGTCGCCGTTGTGCTGCTCATGATGGCCAGCGTGGTGAACGGCAGGTTTCCGCTCTGGGATGACGTTGCAGACGCCCTGGCGACATTCCAGCGGTACGGAAGTTCCCTACCGCTGGTCGTCTCCTGCATCCACGCTGTCATCGTGCTTTCGTTGTTGGCAACAGGCTATCTGCTTGTATGCAACCGACCTGCAGGGCGCTACCTGGCCATTGCACAGGCACCGTTCCGGATTGCACTGGTCATTCCTTCGGTGCCGCTCCTCGGTTACCTCGGGTCCACGACAGGCTCCGTCCAGATCATGGTCGCGGCGCTAGTCCTGACCGAACTGGGCAAGCTGTGGACCTTGAGGAAAGAGCGGTGGCACAGGTCGGGAACTCCCGAATGGGCTGGAGCCTCTCAAGCGCAGACACCTATCCTTCCGGTGAAAGAACTAGATGAAAGACGAAAAGATCACACTGACAGCTGAGGAAACCGTATTTTATTCTCCAGGCGACGAGTCAGCGTTTTTCACTTGGCTGAAAGCCATGACCTTTGTTCATTCGGTACGTGGGAGCGGCAGATACCTAGATATTGTGATGAGTCCGGCGGCCATGAACGAGTATGACCTGCGTGAACTTCTCGCCCTGTTCTACAGGTATGGGGTGGATATGAAGCAGCTGAGCGTCTTTTCAGATGGATCTCAGTTCGAGTTCCTTCGCGACAGGCGGGGATATTGGTACAAGCATATCTTCGAGTAGGGTGGCGCACATACCGATGGCGAGCCGCTCACAGGTATGAAACCGGATCACTCTGCACGTACTCGCAAGTTTGGCGGCCGGCGGCCGTCACCGCCGGGGTCACCACATTACCCGTAGCGGCAGCCAAGGATCTCTGATGCACCCTGATGAAACCTACTCGATCTCTTCGCACAATGGGCATCCAGTGGTGCCTGCCCAGGAGTTGATCGAAGCGATAGGCCTGGCAGCCCAATTCGCGCATAGCGTCGAATCAAGGCAAGTGACTGCAACGGGCTGAAGCGATCTTGCCAGACCTCGATCCTCTCTTGCTGCGAGAGCGACTAAAGATGCACTTTCTGATAATTATGATTTTTCCATTTCTGTTTGTTATCCCGCTGTCCGTCGCAGTCGCCAACACGACCAGTCGGCGAGCACTGATTTCCTACGCATTGATATACGCAACTCTATGTGGCGCGCTACCTTTTGCGTATGGCTACTTGTTCGTTCCGGACATCAGGGGCGATATCGCTGAGATGCTATCCACTGCGGCACTCATAGCAGGGATGAGGCTGGTTGATCTCTACGGCTTTCAATGTCTCTACCTCTTTAGCGAGAAGTGGAAAGAGACAGGAAGCCCTTGGAAATGATCTACAGGTTTTGCACTATCACTCGGCTTGAGGATTGAGGCTCTACGACACCGATGCAGGCTCCAACCCTTGAAGGCGGTGGAGATCGTAAGCACGACCAAGGAGCGCGACATACGCGCCTACGAGTCGATGGAACGCGCGCACCTGGAGTGCACATGAATGACCGGACTGGAGAACACCAATGCGTGATTTGCACGATCACCGCATCACGGGGCTGCACTTGAACGAATCAAGTAACACGCTGACAGTGAGCCTGACCGACGCTGAAGGCCAGCGGGGTGCTGACCTCGTGCTGGTGAACATTGTCGACCTGTATGTGGACGGCTTCTCTCTACAGAACATCATCCTCGACGCATCCATTTTCCATGAAAAGAGCACTTCATTTGAGTATCAGCGCGCCTGCCAGCTCCTTGACATCGACAGCTCAAATAATTCAACTTTTGCAGATTCCAAGACGGTGATCCTGATTCAGGCATCGGCAGGAGCCGAGATTGCGTGCCTTGCCAGCGGCCGTAACGCTATCTAATTGGAGCCTTAGAGCAATGCCTACCATATGATCAGGAGACGCTTTCTAAAAATTGTATGTTGGATGGCAATAGTTGGAATGAGCTTACTTCCCATCAACGTCGCTCTCAGCTTTGCTTACAAATTGGCTTACGACGTTCCTCTGGTGGCCAAAGACGCCATGGGCATTGCTGTCGCCCTGTTTGGGCTCGTAGCGGCTACTACCATCTACCGCACCTTTTTGGCCAAGTGATCCCTGCACGCGCTCGCAAGCTTGACGGCCAGCGGCCGTCACTACCGGGCTCATCAACTTGCTGACGATAGGACCGCAGTGGCAACCAATGATCTATGATGCACCTCGACGAAACCTACTCGATCTCTTTGCCACTTGGCATCCAGTGATGACTGCCCAGGAGCTGATCGAAGCAATAGGCCTGGAAGCGCAATTCGCGCATAGCGTCGGCGCAAGACGGGTGACTCCAGAGGTCTATTCGTAGGTGGCCGCATCGACCCCGTCAACATCACGCCGCGTATGCCTGCACGTGAAGGTGATAGCAGTGAATAAGAACAGCATTCATCTCATAAACGCGATGGTGACTTTCGCAATCTTCGCCGTATGCGCCGCAGTGATGGCCGTCAAGGTTGTGGAAGGAGAGGAACTGTTCTTCCGGCACTACTTACTAGGCTACCTGGGCTGCTTTTCCCTTCTTCTCTCCGTTGTGTGTCTGGTTAACTTTCTCAATAGGCGTGGGGGCTAGACCACCATGGTGCAGCGCCCAGCGGTGCACGCAGCATGACCGTTAGCCACCAGCCCACCGCCAGATGCAATTACTCCTGCAGTGGTTGTCGGTGAGGATATCAGCCAATGAGTTCGCTTTTCACAACCACCTGCCCGTCGTGCGGAACACCTAAGCAGAGGTTCGGCGTATTGACGGCGATCAATCGATCCCAGGTCACGAGTTGCTCGGCCTGCGGCGAGAAAATTGTTTCGGAGGTGTACTACGGGAGATACGTTTTACTCATAGTTTACGTCCACATTGCATTTGCCGTCTTAGGCGTTCCGATAGTTCTAGGTATGGTCGCGAAGGACTGGCTTGTCGTCGCATTCTCATCGGCAGCTTTCGTTTCCCTGTGCTGGCCGGTTGCCGCTTACCTGCACGCGAATTATTCAGAGATCAGATGCGGCGACTCACGTAGTTGATCCAGCAAGGATCAATGAGTGCCCCTCTGTGGTCAGGGTGAGCTGTAGAAGCTGCTGAACGGGCGCCGGAGGGATCAGTGACGACCAACGGTCGTCACCCACCCTTTGTGGCCGTTGATACCGGGTTACAGGGCGATGCGCGCTACGCTTTCCTGCGCGCCTTTTTCTTCCTTGTCGCCGTTCTTGATGCTTACGTACAGCACGTTGTTCCTGGCATCCAGTGCCAGGCTGTTCGGGTGCGTGGGCACCGACCACTCGCCGATCTTCTGGTAGCTGTCGCTGTCGTAGCCGGTCACGGTGCCGGCTTCGCGGTTGGTCACGTACAGGCGCTTGCGCGGTGCGTCCAGCAGGATGCCCAGGGTGCCGGCGTCGGCCGGGATGCTGGCCAGTTCCTTGCCGGTGCTGCGGTCCAGTACCAGCACGCGCTTGCCGGGGTGCGTGGACGCGAAGCCTTCGATGCTGCTGCCCTGGTACTTGCGGATCATCTCCGATCCCTGGTCGGTGATGAAAAGGCGCGGGCCGGATGGATCCAGTGCGATGTTCATCGGCTGCTCGGCGGTGACCTTGTAGCGCTTTTCCACCTTGCCGGTATCGGTGCCCACCACTACCACTTCGCCCAGCAGGTTGCTGGTGTAAACGCGCTTGCTGGCCGCGTCCAGCGCCAGGCCCGGGGCCTTTGCATTGCCCAGGCCGGGAATGGTATCCAGCAGCTTCAACGACTGCGTATCCACCACGAACAACACGCTGCCCTCGCCGGAGTGCCCGGTGACGTACAGGCGATGGTTGGCGCCGTCCACCACGAGCTCGCGCAGGTCATGGGTGTAGCTGGCCTTGCCGTCCTTGCCGACCTTCTTTTCCATCAGCTGCACGATGCCGATCGCCTTGCCCTGCGCGGTGTCGACCACCGTCACCGACGTGTCCACGGTGTTGCCCACATACAGGCGGTCGTTGGCATCGTCCAGCACCACGCCGAAGCCCTTGCGCTCGAGCGGGATGGTGGCCTGCACGGCCAGCGTGGCCGGGTCCAGCTTCAGCACCTGGGCCGGGCCGGCGCCATCGCCGAAGCCACCGGAGGAGGCCACATACACCGCGTTCTGCCTGGCGCTGTAGGCCAGCTCGTAAAGACCCTGCGCCACGGCATTGCGCTGTACGGCGGCGGCATTGCTGGCGGTCGGCGTGGCGGCGTAGGCCGCGGGTGCGGCCATGCCCATGGCAATCGCCACGGCCAGCGCAGCGACGGTGCAGCGCCGGGCCATGCCCGGGTTCTTGGAGAAGATCGAATTCATTCCAGCGTCCTTGTGTGAGTCAGGAGAGATCCTTGGCTCGCGCGGCCGCGTATGCAGTGCAGAAACACCGAAGCGGCCGGCCACACGACGACGGCGTGGGCAGGCTGGCTGAGGACGACATGGTAACCCAGCTTCCTGCTCGCGGCATCCGCACAGCCGCTCGCGCAACGCCTATGGCGGCTGCGACGCTCCCCACCCGCTTCGGGCTCGCCAGGCGATCAGTGAGGTTCCCGTCCATGCAGGGATGACCATAGTCCAACCGCCCAATCTGAGCGGAGATTCTTCATGGCTACACCATCGGTCAGTTCCTGCCTGCTGCTCGCCCCGATCCTGTTGGCCGGACTGGGCCCCATGGCCTACGCGGCAAGCCCGGCTGGCACCGCCGAGGTCACCTTGGGCGGGTTCGTCTACCGCTGGCCATTGATCGAGCTTGATGGACCCGACGGCCCGCCCCCACGCGGACCGGTGGAGTTGAGCCTGCTGGCACCCTCGATGACGCCGCGCTCCGAAGGCATTCGCACGCGGGGCGGGCCAAGCATGCAGGCGATGCTGCACGATGTGCCCATCACCATCGAATCACCCGAGGGCATCACGGTGAATGCGATGCTGGAACGCAAGCTGGTCAATGACGATCGCAGTGTGGTCGGATCGCTGGAGCGACGTGATCCTCGCGAGCGCCTGGAGCTGCGGGTGCAACAGCCCGAACAGTGGGGGCTTTCACCGTCCACCATCAATGAACAGCTGATGGACGCTTATGCGCGCGACTACCTTACCCGCTACGGAAAAGCGCTGCCGCGCTCCCCGGCCTTCGAGTCCGATTGGTACATCGCGCGTGCCGCCAATGGTCGGGTTGGCACGTTCATCTCCTGCGACCGACCGCATACCGCCCTACCAGTATCCGGCGGACAGACCGCTGGCGATCCTGCAGCGAACGATGGCGCCCAGCTCGCCAACTGCATCCACTATTTCATCGTTCCAGGCCGCAAGCTGTTCATCCAGATGAGCTACCAGCAGTCGTGGCTCAAGGATTGGAAGCATATGGAAGATGGGGTGCGTGCCATGATCGGGCGGTATGAGGTGCGCTAGAACGCGTAGCGGCGGCTGAAAGAGGCGTGGCCCGCTCACCCCATCCGCTGCACTACCGCCTGCTGTTCCTGCACCTGGCTCTGTTCCTGCACGGCCACCTGCTGTTGCGACTGGCTGATCTGCTGCGCCTGCTCCATCGATTCAGTTACCGGCGTCTGCGCGGCGACCGCGGTGGGCATGCTGGCACGCAGGTGGGCAGGGTCTGATGGATCGCCCTGAACCACGAACACATTGGTGCCGGCGTGGCCCTGCTCATTGGCTTGGCTGAGCAGCACGTGGTCCACGCGGGACAAGCCATTCTCCTTTGCGAGGCAGAACAGGCTGCCGCACATGCGCTCACTGGTTTCGTCGGGGGTGCGCCCGTGGGCAGCATCCAGAGACGCCACGCCGCGGTTCACCTGGTCCATCATTGCGCGGTCGTTGTCGGACAGCAGGAACTGCTTCCAGTCGCGTTCCGGCATCGGGTTGCGCTCGACCTTGTTCAGATCGCTCTCCGGGAACGGCGCCTTGATGCTTTCGATGGCGGGGATGTTGTTCAAGGGCTTCAGTGCGCCCTCGTGCCGCTCGATCGGGATCGGCCCGACCTGCATGTGCAGTCCGGCATGGTTCAACGCACCCCAGGTGAAATCGGTGCAGCCGTTGGAGAAGGCGTCGTATTTCGGGTCGAAGCCGAAGCGGGTAGGCGCCCTGCCAAACTCCTGAAGCTTCTCGTACTGCTCCTGCGTGATCTCGATGGTGCGTGCGTAATAGGGATCTGCGTAGCTCGGCACGTCGTCAGGAGAGACCTTCCCGAGGTAACCGTCCGGCGTACGGAGACCCGGCTGCCAGCCCATGCTGCGAGCCTCTTCGCCGTGGGACACCTCAAGGTACATGTGGCCCGTCAACGACGTCTCGCGCGGCGCATCCGGTCGCTCGGGATTAATCAGCGGCGTACCGGGCGCGGCAGCATAGATGGTTACGGTGTAGCGATCGCTCTGGTCCATTACTCACTTCGCTCTTGCGTTGTAGCCGATGATCAACTCGGCAGGTTTCCCCTGCAACAGGGGTCTCGGCTCCAGAAGTTCCACGCGCAGGTGATACCTGCCGGGTGCGGGCGCCGAAGCACGGGCAAACGAAAGGACGTCAGATAGCATCCCCTCGCGCTCCAAACCCGCCTCGTACAGCATCGTCCCGTCCAGACCCGCCGTCCTGACACCGGGCGTGAATCCGTCTTCGCCAATGGCGATGCGCTCCCGCAGATCAGGCCCAATACGCAGCAGTGGAACATCATTCCTCTGCTCACCCTCGATACGCTGCAGATGGACCCGAGCCGGCAGACCGCCGCGGACGATCAGGTCAGAGTAGGCGATGAAGGATTTCACCTCCGTTCCCTCGATTCGCACACCGATAATCAGCGACGACCACGCCAGTTCCCCCGGCGGCGGCAGATCAAATTCCAGATCCGCGATCACACCCGGTTCGTCCAGCGCCACGGGCCGCGTCAGCGGCACCTGCGTGCGTGCGGCGGCCTGCGCGGCATCAAGCGGCGCCACGGCCGGCGGCGCAGGGGCAGGACCGCTGCAGCCAGCGAGGGCTGCCAATGCCACAGCCAACGCGGCATTTCGGAGACGTCCTGATGTCGGATTCAGCATGATGCATCCCTGTTCGAGGCGTACCCGCACGGACTGACGGGCGGTCTGATTTCCTTGTTATGCCGAGCATAAGGGAAGCGGATAAGCGGGAAGTGATGACCGTCACGGGATTGGGTTGGTCAGGCGCATACGACGCCCCCGTGAACTCAGGGAGTATTGAGCGATTTCTGAAAGACACTTGCAGCGACACTGGCCACCTTGATCGCCTGTTATCAGGATGCCGTTGAATATGGACGCTGCGCGGATGAATGCTCGGACGCAGGTCTTTTCAATCGGGCTTCTGAACTGGAAGTCCATGTCTTCCATTGCAGTGCTCTGCATTCTGCTCGGCGCCTCTTTCATGGCAGCCTCTCCAACGGGCGGAATTGTCTTCGCCGGCGCTGTGTCGGCCGGCCTGCTCGGGCTGCTGGGATCGACGGTGGCCCGCGCCCGTGTAGTACTGACTGATTCAACGATCCGGATTGGCGTGCTGCCCTACCGCGTGACGCTTCCCTATTCCGAACTGCTTTCAGACCAAGCTCACCAGGTGGCCGATGGGGATGCGGTCCGGCTGAAATGGCGAAAAAATGGAATAGGCCTGCCCGGGTTGTGCGTTGGCCACTTCACCACACGCTACGGGAGACCGGTTTTCGCTGCAGTAAGTGGTAGCAGGAACCGTGTCCTGATCCCGACCCGCCGCGACTTCGACCTTCTGGTTACCGTCGAAGACGCAGCCAAGCTGATCGCCGAAGTGCGTCGGCGACAGCATGGCTGTGCGCGGGTCGGCGGTCGATAGGAAATCCAGCTGACTGAATTCCGCTCCTTCGCTCACCCCATGCGCTGCAAGGCGCCCTGTGTTTCCTGCTGCGTCCTTTCGGTCTCTGCCTGCTGCTGGTGCTGCGCCACGGCGCGCTGTTCGGCGAGCTCGCTGGCCACGGCGAACTGCTGCATCGAATCAGCTACTGCGGTCATGGCGGCCTGCTCTGTCGGCATGCTGGCGCGCAGGTGCGCCGGGTCATTCGGCTCGCCCTGGACTACATACAGCATATGGCCGGCGGGGTTACGCTCGGTCGCGTTGCTCAGCAGCACGTGGTCCACCCGCGAAAGATCATTGTCCTTGGCCAGCACCAGCAGACTGGCGCTCATGCGTTCACTTACCTCGTCGAAGCTGCGGCCATGCTTCTCGTCCAGAGTAGCCACGCCCTGACGAACCTGCTGGTAAAGCGCGAAGTCGGGATGATCCCGCTGCGTGGGGTCCTGAGATTGAGGCGGCGCCGCGTGATGCTCCATCCGTGACTCGTAGGCAGTAGGCTCCTGCGCAACCGCCACCTGACCAGGGAGCACCGGTGGGCGGTGACTGTCCACCACGCCGGCGTCCGCGGCTTGAGCAACCTCTTCCTTTGGCGCCGAAGCAACCTGCAAGGTCTCGTCAGACGGCCGCAAGCGTTCCGGCCCCTGCCCTTCCTGCACGGCGGCAACCGGCACGCGGGCAGTAGCATCCGGCGGCGCCACTGCAGGGGCCGGCGCGGTGTCGCGGGGGCCCGCCACGGGCACCTCCGCAGTTCGCGTTACGCGTGCCTGCTCGATCTCAGCCTGATTCGCCCGCGCCGACGTATCGGGAACCGCGGCGGGCACGTCCACAGCTTGCGTAGTCGCGCGCTCGCTGGCCGCCTCCTCCTGCCGCTGGGCAGGCAGCTCATCCTGGCGCTGACGCTCCGCCCGTTCTGCTTCGGTTGAAGATGGCGCGGACCGCTGAAGCTCTGCCGGCCGCTCAGCCTCCCTCGGCACAGCCGCAGGGTCCACCGGCGGCACTGACGCCGCAGCTGCACTGGCCGCCGCCATCTCCGCAGCCTGCGTCGAGGCCATGGAAGGCTGCTGCACCGGCGGCACCGCCATGCGGCCCATCTCGCGATCGCGCGGCACGTCCGTTTCCACCGCAGACGCGCGCACTGGGTCTGGCTGCGCACCATTGGCCATCAGCGCCGCCACGGACGCCGCCTGTTGTGCATCGGTCGTCGCAGCACCCTGGCGGTTCGCTTCATGAAGCGCCTGGCGATGCGCGTCCTGCTCCTTCGGAGACAGCGCCTCGATGCGCAGCTCTGGGGTGTCCGGTACGGGCGCCTGTTGCTCCGGGCGCACGCTCACCGTGCCCAGCGTGGGAACGGCTTCGTCCGCCCGCTCGGGTGCGATGGATGCCTGCTGCTGGCTGGCCTGCACCCGGGCAACATCTTCAACTGTTGTGGTCGCGGTAAGCACCATCCGATTGCCGCCGGCATCGCTGAAGGCGGCAATCGCGCTGCCTGCACCCGGCGCGTGCGTACGCGGGTCCGGCATCAGTTCCAGCACCACGTCGGGCGGCCGGCCGGTGCTGGCCAGGCTCTGCTCCACGGCCGCCGATGTGGCGGCCAACTCGGACTCACTGCGCTCAATGCCGTGCTTCAGATACAGCGCCGCCACCTGCCCGCGTATGCCCTCCGGTGCCAGCTCCAGGCTTGACCGGATACCGTCGGCCATCGCGGTCATTTCCGCGACACCGGCATTCTGGCTACGCCAAGTGACGTCCAACTGCTCGGCCATGTTGCCATTGGCCATGCTGTCGAAGACCAGACCTTCGCTGATCCACCTGCCGTCCGCCTGGCGCGTGTAGTCATTGCCATCGCTGGCCCTGAGCGTATTGGCGTTGTCCCGCGCCTGTTGCACCGCCTGTGGAATGGACGGGTTGTCCGGTCCGCCGAAGTCGCTCCAGCGCTCCTGCGCGTGCGCCACCATGTAACGCGCAGCCATCGCAGCGGGGGTATTGGCAGCGTTCTGGGCGATCACCGTCCGCGATTGCTCATCCAGCGCCAGTGCCCGCTCGGGCGATACCGCGTCGTGCCGAATCACGGGTACGCGGCCATCCAGCGTCTCCCTGATCTCAAGCTGCCATTCGCGAGACTGCGGGTCGCGGACGAACTCCCGGCCACTCTCGAACGGGGCGCGCGGCGGCTGGTCCACGCCGCTGGCACTGAGCCGGTACGGGTCCTGTGGCGTCGGCGGGTTGGCCAGCCCCAGCTCGTATGAGGCGCGTGCGGCCTGCCAGTTCAACTGGCGTCCCAGCGTGCCCGATGCCACGTAGGCGGCGCGGAAGGTAACGTCCTGCCCCTGCGCGTCCTGCACCGGCCGCACCTCGATCCCGCTGCCGGTATCACTGCTCTGCACCTGTTGCTGGTGCGCGCCGCGCAGCCAGCGGCCCTCGGCGTCGGCCGGATCACGCGTCCACGTGCGGCCCATCGGATCGACCTGGGTGTAGATGCGTTCGATATCCTTCTGGTCGGCCCAGCGCTCGCCAAGGTAGGCGCCGACCGCGCCGCCGCCGATGCCCGTGGCCAGCGCCCCCGGCCCTGTCCATGAGCCCGTAGCGAGCCCGACGCCGGCGCCTGCAACGAAGCCGCCCAGCGCGCCGCCCACGTTGCGGCCCATGAAGTGCGCAGCGGTGGAATCGGCGCCTGCCGCATTGCCCTGCGCGTTCAACTCCACCCACTTGTGGCCGGACGTGGCGAAGTCGTGTGCCAGCAGCGCGACACCCGCCACGCCCGCGGCCTTCATTCCCGGGCTGACGCGTGCAGCGTGCGCAGCGTCGCCGCCCATCTCAGCTACCGCGGCGGCACCCGGTGGACCACGCGGCGCGCCGGGCTGCCCGGGTGCGTGGGGCGTCAATTCCGGCACATCGGCATACAGGCGTGGGCCTGACCCAAACTGCGGACGCGCAGCGACCCACTCCGCGCGCACGCGCGTCATGTCGGCCAGGTTCAAGGCATGGAACTCATCCACGGGCCGGCTGAAGAGCGTCTTGTCGACTGCATCCCAGCCTTGGATCGGTGTGAGGTGCCGACGTATCTGGGCCACGTCGACGGCGTGGCCGCTATTGATGGTGGCCTGCTGCGCGATGGTCCGTTCGAGTGCTTGGTATTCCGCAGCAGACGCGCTCACGAAGGCAAGCGGGTCAGGGCCAAAGGCGCTGACCGGGTAACCGTTGATGCGTACGTCCGGGTGCTTGAGCGCGGTGGTGAGCTCAAAATTGCTGAATCCGCGGTTGGGCGGTGCGTTTTCTACGAAGGCCAGTAGGGGCTTGCCGGTGGCTATGGCGTTTTCAAAATACTTTGAGCTGCCCGCGTTCCACATGATGTCATGAAGGGCGCCAGCATAATTCTTCTTATCAAAGGGCTCGATGCCCTGTGACTTCATGAAGCTCTGAAGACCGTCCGCCATGGCGCCGAACTCTGGGTGCCTAGCCGGATTGACATCCAGGTCCACGATAAACTCGCCCCATGGCGTATCTCCAATAATCCCCGTCCGCACGCCTGCCTCAGCGCGATACTGCGTTGCGTTCTGGTAGTTCGATTGCCCAGAGCTATCCTTGCCTGAAAAGCCCAAGTACTCAGTGCCTACGGGGAGTTCAGGAGGCGAGGCTTGCATCGCCTTGGATAAGTAGAGCTCGAAGCTGGTGACAGCGTCTGGCCCCGAACCGGGAGACCTCAAGTAAGCGGCCACGTCACTCTTCTGTTGCAGCGACAGGGGACTGCCATCCGCGGAGTTGCTTGCGCCGCTTAACGTCGTGAATACGTAATCGTCGAAGCCCGGACTGCTCATGGCGCTTATTCCTCAGGCACGTGCGCTGGAATGGACACTTCCGCAAGAATCAACACGCCATCGGCGGCTATCGCCTTTTGATCAGAAATAAGGACGCCTGCGTTTGCCAGCGCTTCCGCAGTCGTCGTTGCGAAGTACTTCATGCCTTCGTCGTTGTCTGTTCGGCCGGCGTAAGCGAGCACCAATCCCCACGCAAATTCACACAAGAAGACGTAGTCATCCTCATCTGCATCGACAAACAGCTTTTTGAATCCGACGATGGTTCTGATCAGGCGCTCATGCCCCAGATCAATGGTGTATGCCCATTCGCGATTCACACCTTCCCCAAGCATCGTCTCAGAGCCATAACAACCTAGCCCATCAAGAAACCCTCCATCCCGAATGAGAGAGTATTGGTATTCCCTACCCGGACGACCGTCTTCGAGGTCCGCAGGAAGTACGCGTGGCCGAGGTATTGATATCCTGCTGATTGGATCATATGAAGAGTTTGAAAGCGCCTGAAAGAAGATGGGCATGTCGGCTTCCTTTTTCCATTATTGTTAGCGAGCACCTTGAGGCAATTTCAAACCTCCTCCGTTCACCAAGACGCTTCACCCGCGAGTACTGTCATTGCCTCCATCAGCCAGGAGAGGCGGCCGCAATGGCGCTGACAGGATAGCCATTGATCACGCCCTGCGGATATTCCAGCAGCGTCACCAGCTCAAACCTGTTGAAGCTGCCATCACGCGGCGCGTTCTCAACCAATGCCAGCAGTGATCCCCCGGCAGCCACGGCGTTGGTGATGTACTCCGCACACCCGGCGTTCCACATCATGTCATGGAGCGCACCGGCGTACTTCTCATGGAAGGGCGCGATGCCTTGCTCTCCCATGAAGGCTTCAAGAGCCTGCACCATCAGCAGGAAATCAGGATGCTGGTCTGCATTGATACGCAGGTCTTCGATGAACATTCCCCAGGGCGTGTCACACATCGTGCCGTAAGCCTCGGGTGCATCTTCCACGTACGCCAGCGCGTTCGTATAGTTGCTCATGCCCATGCCATCGATGCCGGAAAAGCTGATGCATTGCATGCCATAGGGAAGCTTGGCTGGATGTTCCTTCAGCTTTTCCAGAACGTACGTGGCGAAGCTCGCACCGGGAGCAGGCCCTGAGCCCGGCGAGGTCAGGTACTGAATTGTCCGCTCAACCTGCTCGCTCGACAAAGCGCTCTGATCACTGACGTTATGCGCGCCTTCCAGCGTCGCGCGCGCGTAGTCACTGAACGTGAGGTTGGCCGTACGAACCGTCTCGGCCGGCACTGGAGAGAATTGTTTCTTCAGCCAAGACCAGATTGCCATTGTGGGAGAGTACCTGGGGATTAGGAATTACGAACCCTGACTGGATCAGAGTATCGACGGTTGTCAGCGCCACATAGCGCAGATCGCATGCATGTTTTGGCCTTCCGGTGTGGGCCTTCACGAGCCCTCGCGCCATGCCAAAGAGGAATCTGAGGTGATGCCCCGGATTCTCCATCGAATCTCTCAGGCCCATCATCGAGTGGATGATCCGGCTGTTTAGAAGCTCAAGACCGAACAGGGTCACATCTCGCCCTTCGATGTTGATCGTCGTGTTGTGGCCCCATACCCCCAAGCCGCCAATCCGTCGACCGTTCTGATAGAACGCGTACTGGTACTCCGTTCCCGGGCTGCCATCGGGCATCGTCATGGGAAGGGTGCGCGGTTCCGGAATGGTGATGCCACTGGCGGCGTCGTAGGCAGCGCCCCTGCGTGACTAGAAATCGAGCGGCATGCTTCCTCCTTGAATAGAGCTGAACGCGTTGAGCCATGCCACTCAGGGCGGCCGCCCAACTCTCCCCACCTCAACGCAGCTTGTAAAGCACCGCCGCGCCCGGCCGCGCTTCAAATGCCGGCACGGTCTGCTGGGTCAACGCGTTGCCCTTGG
The DNA here is from genome assembly GCF_032054965.1 of Stenotrophomonas chelatiphaga. Classification (NCBI taxonomy): domain Bacteria; kingdom Pseudomonadati; phylum Pseudomonadota; class Gammaproteobacteria; order Lysobacterales; family Lysobacteraceae; genus Stenotrophomonas; species Stenotrophomonas chelatiphaga. The sequence continues at coordinate 55,625 of NZ_DAMBRS010000011.1, forward strand.
CATCCCAAACCAGCGTCTCGACCGGATAGTCGTCCTTACGCGTCATCTCATCGATCTTGCTGACGATCACTGCATCTGCGTCAGCGGTCTCCGGGTTCCAGGTGAACACGCCCACGCGGCCATAGAACACGGCCGGGGCGGAGGCATCCAGGCGGCGGTCCGGGCACATCACCAGGCCGCGGTCGATCATGACGCGCAGTGCGCCAACCGGCACTTTCTTCACTGTCGGCGTGGTGCGCTCGGCGCTGTGGCCGGGGCAGACGTTGGCGGCGCGGGTGACCATGTTTGCGGCCACCTCGCGGTCGGCCTGGGCGAAGGCCAAGACGGGGCTGAGGCAAAGGGCGAGCAGGGCAAGAGGGGACGTCCGGGTCATGGCAGGTTCCTTGGGGGGTTTATGAGGCGAACTTAGCAATGGCCGGGGGATGAGTTGCAAAAATAATGTGAGGCCGGGTGTCGCGACGGGCCGCGTTCACGGTCACTGCAGGCCCTCGCAGGGGGGGCGTGGCGCCTGTGTAGGTGACGGGCTCGCCGTACGCCCGCATGACTTGTGGCGGGTCGATGTCGTGTCACTTTTGCAGATTCGCCCATGTACGCAATGGCCTATGGCTGATGGTATGGACGCGCTGGCGACGAAGAGCGTCAGCCGGGATTGGCATCCTGCAAGCGCACTGGATCTTTGACTCTGTTTTGCCCTTTGGGCACGGCGGAGAATGCACTGCATCGCACGTCGGTTTTATGGCGGGCGATGTGGGGGATCCCTGATCCGCCGGTCTTTTTGATCTGGTCGCCCGGTATGCCAACCCGCATCGCCCGCCACCTCGCGCTTCGGCGCAGGTGGCCTCCAGCCTTGTGAGGTACGCCGATGGTTTCGCACTACCCTCTTAGCGCAAAGCGTCTATACGCCCTGATGGGCGATCGGATGATCGACTTCCCTCCCCACTTCATCGAACGCCTTGAGCGGAGGCTCGAAGCGTTCGAAACCTCACGCACCAACGAACATCGCGTGATGCACCTTCGCGTGGTGCCAGAACCCGCAGCGGATGCACCTAAAGAAGGCAGCGGTTGCCACCGGGAGCCTCAGCGCACCGCGGACGTCGCCGTGCCGATCCGCACCCTGCAGGCGCTGGCCTCGATCTTCGAAGTGCTGCACTCGGTGCATGTCGGCCGGCAGCAGGGCCAGCCCGATAATGGCTTCGGCGAATACCTCGTCGAAGGGCTGATCATCACCGGACGGGAACTGGTGCGGTCATCGGCGGATGCCATGTGGAGCCGGTCTTGAGCGGGCCGGACGGCGGCTTCGCCAATGCGCGCGTCAGCAACCTGCGTGCAGCCGAGATGGCCGAGTACCTGGATGCCCGCTTGAACATGGCCAACTACGATGAAACCACGTTCGCGCGCTCCCTGCTGCTGGTGTCCGAACTGCATGGCATGAGCCATATCGCGCGCGAATGCGGGCACAGCAGCGAGGTAATGCGCCGGCAGTTGAGCGGCAACCGGCCGCTGTACCTGGACAGCGTACTGGCCGCGATGCGGGCGCTGGGTATCCGGTTGCGGATAGAGGTGATTTGAGTGGGGTGCCAGCACCCCATCGATCCCGCATGGTTGGCGGCGTTTGATGCAACGCTGCGCAGGTACTTCGCCGTCGATCACGCGGACGTCGGAGCGGATGCGGAGGTACTGCAGCGTTACGCTGACTTGCCGGGCGACAGCGGTGCGATGGCCTTTGCCGACGATCATGAGCTGGCGAGGCTGGACTGGTGCTCGTGGGAGAGGGACTGACGGACACGAAGAGGATGGGTGTCAGGTGCGCGCCGGGCCGGCACGCGGTGATGTCGCAGACGGGGCCCAAGGCAGGGCACATAAAGTGGCACCATTGCCACTGTGTCCGCTACCAACCGATCGCGCTGCTTCTACACCGCCAGTGATTCCAAGGAGGAACATCATGCTGCATACGTCTGACCGCCGTAGCCAACTACGTGTTGTCCTTTTGCTTTTCGGGCTGCTTTTCCTGGTGCTGGCTATCGGCTACCACGTGGGCTTTATTGGCTTCGCGCTGATTCTGTTGGGCGCATCCGGCCTGCGTGATACGCGGTGGCAGGTGGGCATCATCTTCGCGTGCCTTGGCATGGCAGCCGCGTGGGGCAGGTACCACGTGGGCAAGCAGCGGGCAATGGCAGATTCGCCTACAGCGGGTCAGGCTACTACGCTATCCAACAGTGCCTCGCACTGGATATGAGGTCCGGACCGGGGGGCCTGGGGTCGGTCCGCATTGGCGCACTCAAAGCTGAGATGACGCGGATTGGTTCCTGATGGAACTTGCGATAGAAACCGTGATCGCTTACCGAGACTTTGACACTGCGACCCCTACAACTTTGCCGTTGACCCAGAAAGGATTGGTCCCATGAGTGTCCTGTCACCCAGTCGATGCCTTGCTTTGGCACTGGCCGCAGCTCTCAGCACGACGGCGTGCGCTACGCCGCCCGTTTAGGAGCTGGCCGACCACTCCACGAGCTATGTGTAGCCCCCCCCCCCCCTTGGACGCGACACGAATTAGGTAGGAGACTCTGTCAATGGCGGATACACTAACGGTGCAAGAGCGAAGTGAGCGCATGTCCCGGATTAGGGGCACGGACACGAAGCCGGAGCTATGGGTAAGGCGCTCGCTGCACGCCCTCGGCTTCCGTTTCAGGCTACATGTGCGCACCCTGCCTGGACGGCCGGACATCGTTATGCCAAAGTACGCCACGGTGATCTTCGTCCATGGCTGCTATTGGCATGCTCACTCCTGCCAAAAGGGGCGTATTCCGGCGTCCAACCCCATGTTTTGGAAAGAGAAATTCGACACGAATCGACGCCGTGATGCCAAGAATTATCGGGCGCTCCGGTCGACGGGGTGGCGAGTCCTCACGGTCTGGGAGTGTGAGCTCAAGTCCGCTGCATCAAGGGAGCGGGCCGTTGTACGTCTGGTAAGCAAGATCCGTCGCGGGCATTGAGACGCCCGCAAGCCAGAATCAGATCAGAATTTCGAGTTAGGAGAGGTACAGTGGTGGAAAAGAGCCTCAAGGTCGTTGATCTTTTCGCGGGATGTGGGGGCCTGTCCCTTGGCCTTGAGCAGGCAGGCTTCATGCCGGTTTTTGTCAACGAGCTGAATGACCACGCGCGAGCCACTTATATCCAGAATCGGGTAGGCAGGCACGAATGGCTTGGCGAAGCTGGCTTCAGCGCCGCTGATGTAAAGGGAATGGTCCTTGACAAGCAGTTCCTACCATCTCTTGAGTCCCGCCTGAAGGGGACATTTGGCATCGAGAACGGCGAGCTCGACCTGTTGGTAGGAGGGCCACCGTGTCAGGGCTTCTCCGGCATCGGACATCGGCGGTCATATGCCGTGGACAAGGAGCAGTTGCCTTCGAACCATCTCTTCCAGGACATGGCAGCAATCATCCATAAACTGCGGCCTCGTGCTTTTCTTTTTGAGAACGTTCGCGGCCTACTGAACAGCAAGTGGACCGAAAGCGGCACTAAGGGCGAGATCTTCAAGGATATTCTGGGAACCTATCAAGACATCCCGGGCTACTCCGTGGCTTACTCCCTTGTCTACGCGAAGGACTACGGCGTTCCCCAGAATCGCCCCCGTGTGCTCATGGTAGGTATACGGGATGACGTCGGCAGCGATATCCAACGTGAGGGTAACGCAGAGGATGCAATCAGCCGTGGCTACCTGCCCGCGAAAAGAGAGGACATCCAAACTCCTGACTTAATTGATCTGCTGGGTGACCTGATCGACCCGGATTACGAGAATGGCGGATCGACGACCCGCTATCCGGCAGCTGCGCGCACGCCTATCCAAAAGCTGCTTCGCACTCCGCAGGCTGGTGGGACGCCCTTGAAAAAGGGGGACATCATCACAGAGCATGATTACAGTAAGCATAACGCTCTCGTCTTGGCCAAGTTCAGGGCCATGCAGACCAATGGTGGCAAAGTACCCAGCGAGTTCCAGACGAAGAAGTTCGCCCAGCGCCTGCTACCCGCGCACTGGGGTGAGGAGGGGCCCACGATCACGGCGACGTCCCTAGCCGATGATTACGTCCACTTCTCACAACCACGCGTCCTAACTGTGCGTGAGTGGGCGCGCCTTCAGATGTTCCCGGATTGGTACAAGTTTGCCGGCAAGCGAACCACTGGGGGCATCCGTCGTGCGGGCAACCCCAGGGAAGGGATTTTCGATCGAGAAGTCCCCAAATACACGCAGATCGGCAACGCGGTCCCCGTCGGACTTGCGAATGCCGTCGGCGAACATCTCGCGAAGATTTTGCGGCCCGCCCCGAAACTGAAAGGCTAAGCATGCCTGATGCAACGGGCGCGCAGAAGAGCGCCCGTTGCACGTGCACCGCATCGGCCCTCCGTCAGCCAACTCGATCGAGCCTGTAACGGGTAGCCGGAGGGAAGAGCAAATCTAAGTCGTGAGGGCGGATCTTGAACAGGTACCCATGGTCCCTAACCCGGAAAGTATCCTTGCGCGCGGCGGGCACGCGATGCATCACGAGATCCAGCTCGATCTTGCCTATGTCCAACAAGTCGGGCAAGTTTGCCTCAAGCGGACCCTTGGTGTGAGCCACCTCAACATAGTGGAACTGCTCGCCCGCACCTGCGCCGTTGCTCTCGGCCTTCACCCAGAATGTCTCGTGGTGCTTCGCGGTCAAGCTCTTCTGCAAGTCCTCTACCTTCCAGCAAAGCAACCGTTCACTGCGACCTTCGACGAGGCGAGTCGCGTAGAGGAGCCCAGCCTCACGCTCGAGATAAAACCCCTGGCTATTTGGCTTGGCGCTGAGCGTTCCGTAGATCTGGACTCGCCCGTCACAATCCTCATACCCGTGTTTCTCAAGCAGCTCTAAACCGGTGCCTACCGGGCTGTCTTTCCAGAGAGGTACGCGTGAGAAAAGGGTAATGCGGTTGGCGCTTTTTCTACCCCCCTTCATCGAGCGTGATGCCTTCAGTTCGATGCCCTTGAAATCCGGCTCCTTGCGGCTGTTCGGCGCAATTCCGAGCCTGCGTTCCAATGTCATGCCTACCCCGGTGGGACCAGGAACCACCGTCAGCAAGGGACCTTCTGCAGAAATCTGCCGCAGGTGTTGCAAGAGCTCCTCCGCCACATGGCTTGGACTCGCCAGAACAGCCAACAGCCTACCGAGCGGAGTCCCCGGATCTGCACCAGACTCCAACAAGCCATCTCGGCCCGCATTTACGATGTACAACTGGCCTTGTACATGTAGAACCGCCAGAAGATCGCCGGCGCCAGCATAGTTGCCGAGTTTGGTGATCCAAACCCGCGGGTCGCCCGACTTCGTCTCAGGGCGGTACAACGATATGAATTCGTCGCGCCAACCGTCGCGCTCCAGCACCTTCACCGGCTGCCGCAGCTTGGCCGCCGGTCCCTGCGCTTGTTTGCTGAAGTCGTGGTAGCCGACTTTCGCCAAGTAATCGCGCAAAGAAAGATGCGCGTCCATGATGGACTTGGCTAGTCCAGTTGCGGTAGGGACTAGGTAGCCCGCTTCCGCTCCAAATTGTGCGAAGAAGCGAATGGCTTCTTCAAGGGGCCTATTGGCTATCGCAAGCATTCCATTGATCCACGAGAACTATCGTAGATCGATGGTGCCATTTCCGTCGCCAGGTAACCAGATCCGTCATCGGGCTGCGGCCTTGACGTGTCAGCAATGCTACTGGCCTGCATCCAGGCAGGACGCCACACACAAAGACGCAGACTTGGTAAAAAGACGGTCTTAGCTAGCGAACGCAAGCAGAGGGTACTTCACAAACACGCCAGACCGTCTGGTACTCGAAATGGTGCAATATTCTGAGCGGCTGTACTGACTAGAAGTCATGCTGCCGGGCTGCATAGGTAGTGCCTGAGGCGTCGCGCTCCGCAACCCAAAGGAACGGCTGCAGAAGACAATCCGGGCAACGACCCGCCGATGGCCATGCGTCCTGCATTCAGAGCGACCGATCGCGATAGCTGCTCCTTTAGTGCCGAGATAAAGCTTTTTCAACGTCGTTTTGTAGAGGCAATCCGGTGTGGTGAGCCCGCTCTTCGGTAACCCCCCGTTTTTAGCCGTCGCCAAAAGTGGAACTATGCTGCCAACGCCAACTTCTGCATTGGCGTGATGCCGCCGAGCGCCATATTCGGCCGCTCATGGTTGTAAGTCCACAGCCAGCGGGTGGCAATGTCCTGAACCTGCTCGATGTCGTTGAACAGGTTGCTGGCAAGCCACGCGTATCGAAGGGTTCTATTGTAGCGTTCGATGTATTAGCTAATCACTATGGGGCCACGCTAGATACTGATGGGGAACCGAGAGCGCCAGAGGCTATGTGCAGAACGCATAGACGCCACAATCTGAAGGATCGGCGCACGCTTAAACAGCAATTTACCGGGGAAATATTGCTATTGAATCAAAGGCACCGGCCTCTTTAAAATTTAATACTAAGCAAGGCCGGCGAAGTTGCTAACACTCAGAGCGGGGCCCTAGACCTGCTGTTAGCGCCATCCATAGACAGTACGTCAGGGCTCCAACTGACGGTCGCGCAGGTTTAGAACCTGATAGGAAGCCGTTAACGGGCCCAATAAGTTTCATCGAATTATCATTTGAAAACGAATCCAGAAACCGCCAAAAACCTTTCCCTCCTAGCTTGGCCCGTAGATTTACCTAAGAATATAGTAGAGATAACCGGACAAACCTTCGAATCGCTCCGCCTTGCGCAGTCAGAGCTAAACGGCGAGGCGCTGGAGCTTTTCATTGCTCAACACTTGGCGAATCACCTCCAACAGGAGCGGCTCAGCAAACTCAACTACAAAGTCTTGATCGCTTTCCTTCATTAAATACTCCCCAGCACGGTGATGAGCAATGCTACATCGTACACGAAAAAGCCAATACGCCGCGACCGTCGTGGCTTGCCCTATGGTCACCCCATTAACTTTGACTGCAGCCCATTGAGAGATCTCCTTGTAAGGATTTTTGTCCTTTCCGAAATCCTGGAAAACCTCAGTCGCGACATCCCAATGATGAGAGACGGCATCTAACGCAAGCTTAATATCCTGATGGTTTTCACAAAACTCATTCAACAGGGACTTTATCTTTTCAAGATCAGTCGCTGCGTATGAGGACATTAATTTGTTCAGCCCATTCAGATTAGGAGGAAGTCTTGTCATCCGCTGTACGATGTACCAGTCGACCAGCAGTTCCAACTGATGATAGTGTTTCAGAAACCGGTCAAACGGGTGCGCGGCCAATGCCGCGCGCGCGCACAACATATTAGATGAGGGATGGACCAGCTTCATCTCCCGGCTTGCCTTAATGAAAGGTACGCCCGAGCGCTTTCTTACGCCCAAAGGCTCCCCAACATGGACAAAGCTACCCCAAAGCACGGACGTCTCTGCACAAGATGAAAGATAGTCCGCCACCTCCAACTCATCAAGCACCAGGTAATCATTTCCAAGAACACGAGAAAGAGAAAAATCAACTCTCTCCTGCTCTGTTAGATATGCGCAAAGGTGATAATCGGATCGCCCTAGTGGATTCTCAACCGGACGACTGGTGAAGCATAGGAGCCCGATCAAGTGTCCCTCTGGAGAATAGACGTCTAGATCGACACTGAAAGTCGTCGAAACGTCGCATCTGACGGGGAGGGCCACCCTGCCGTTGACGACCAATCTGCCATCGCGCTCATGCACGTCTACGTTGAAACCATCCAGAGCGTCAGTATTTGCTAGAAGACGAACATTATTAGCATCCATGCTTACTCCGCCGCAAATTTCCAACAGTTTTCCAAGGACTCCTCACCACCATTCCGAAAGTACTCCTTGAACCCCCCAGTAAGCAGCCTTCTCGTCGCGAAGCCGACATTATGTTTCCTGGGACTCAATCCCTTCTGGATTTGCACCAGCGTAAGCAAGCCCATGGGGTCACTGTCTACGGGCGCGTGCCGAACCAGATTGCGCAAACTCGCTAGAGCCTCGCCCGCGCGGCGGGAGTGCGGCTCACTTCCGAGCGAAAACTGGGCGTATGCCGCGAAAAATGACAGCATTACATTGTCGCTACCAAACCAGCTAGCGCCAGTCGGCACTCCCTCCTCCTTGTCTCGCTCTGGATAAATCCTGCAAACATCGTCATCAATAGTTGCGTAGTCGGCTAGGAGTTCGACAAACCTATTAAATTGCTCGGTTATTTCTTGCTCAGACGAATCTAGCACCTCAGACTCGACCAGCTCCTGCGCCACTACATTCTCTCGGGTTATTTCAGGCGATTTAGTTACGTACGCTTGATAGCTCGTCGCAAGTCTATCCAGCGGGTAGCTTCTCGATTTGTGACGCCTTGCGCCGTCCTTCTCTGAGAGAATCACGAGACCCGGAACCTTGGCTTGTAGGCGCTCCTTTAGCGTTGAGAATAGCAACTCAACCTGATGGCGCATGCTCATCGCCTTCTGCCCGGCGTTTAGCACGATCATCCTGTAGACAAGGTTGTCAGTGCTTTCTTCTAGCCAGAACTCCAGATGCTGCATATGGTCTAGAGCAAACTCAATCCCATCATCCACGAGATCTTGAATAATATATGTGCGCTGCAGTCCGTCCAGAATGTTGACCCCACCTGCGCGCTGAAGCTCGACACCTAACGCCTCAAAGTCCTGTTCGAAAAATAGTTTCTTAAGTGAAGGAACTCGCTGTGGCTCGACAGCAAGAATAATCGAAGGCAACAACGCGCCCAGACTAAGATCCCGCTTTAAACGCTCGTAGGCACGGTGTTTCTCGCGCCTGCGCTGGATTGAAAAGTCACCAAACGTCGGACCTACAATTTCAAGTAGCTGCCGAATCGGAACTTGCGCATAGACGACAGGCGTATCAGTCCGCTTATCCTGCGCCACCCCTAGAATCTTCATCCTTGCCCCCTTGAGTATGGAGAGAGATTGCTTCTCATCTTGTTACCGAAAATTCGATTCGACCCTAACAGACTTGGGCTCTCCTGTGTCGGCATTGTACTGCTTGATTGTCCGCGCAACATCTTTGTTCGCCCTCCCTGCTTCGTCAGCGCCCGAATCACGCAGGTCTGCGCGCCAATTCCGGAGCCCAGAAGGCCTCTGTTAGTAAGTCAAGGCAACTGAAACATTTCGATGAATCGACTACCCACAGAGGGCCGCATGTAGCGTGCCGCGGCAGGCGTTAGGGCTGGGACGTTTCCAGCAGAACGTCATGACGCGTAGCGCTTTCAGCCCTAGAAATGAAGCCAGCCCTTACGCCACACATCGATCAAAGGCTTGACGGCAGCTGGAGATCAGGCGTCGGCGCGCCAGTTACCGGGGGTGCTCAGCCGACGCCAGACGGGCTTCTTCATCTCTCGGAGACATTGGAGCGCCTCGATGTAGTTATCGACCGCGGACTCTTCACCCTTAGGACCAATGGTGTATCCACGACCACGTCTGACGTCTGGCGAGAATCACGTTCCGTCATTGGCAACCGGCCCAAGTGTCCCTGGGGCTGTGGTATCGGAGGTCCCGTTAGCCGACGCAACGGCACTCTTGAAAGTGCTGGTCAGCGTAAGGCGCGTGGTAGCAGCAACCTCCGGTCCCGCGAGCACAATCTTTGGCCGCGAGAGGGACGCTTGTATCTTGGCGACCACCTCGTCCTGAAGGCGAACCCAGACAACGGCTCCGTTGGGGTGCTCATAGGGCACGGGTTCGCCGAGTGCGACTGCACCTTCCAGTACCCATGCCATGGTCCACGGGCGGGTCGATTCCTGCTTGTCAGGCGGAATGCAGTGCTTGTCTGCGTGTGCACGCCATGCGACCGCATCCAGGGGACCAATGCAGTCGACCAGATCGGCCAGACCAACAACCACGCCCGATCCTTTCTGGATAAGGGCGATGCGGCCCCGGTGAGAAGTGGGCCGAGACCGCATTTCCCAGGTTTTGTTCCCGCTGACAATCAACGAAAGCCACGGTTCATCGATTACGAGTCCTTTCACGCTTGAGTCCTTCGCACGCCCAGCCACGATCCATCCCGCAGCTTCCCTAAGCGTGACGCAAGTATCACTTATGGGCCGACCCATGCCTAGGTGCCGCCGACCTATGGCCCGTGAGAAGGTCTAGGTGTGTAACCGGGTTGGAGACTCATACAGAGCTGATTTATTCGGAGTTATCGACCTACAGGTCCGAACCGGATCCTGCAGCCCCGCACGATCAGTCGGTGACGCTAGGGCGGGCCGTGCTCACCAGCCGACGAAAACCAATCCCTGTAGGCGTCAGCATCGTAGAAGGACGCAGATTCGACTTTCTTCAGCGGAATCACTTCCACCCAGTACTCGACCTCGAATCCCCGTCCGTGGAGGGTGCCTTCTATCTACGCTTTAAGCTCGGCGATCTGGTTGACGAGATCCTGTTCATGTCTCACGACAGCGGACGACAGTGCTGCAGTCAATGCTACGTCTCGCTTGGTAGCGAAGGCTTCGAACTGGCTCCGGAAAATCTGGAGCTTCGGCTTCAACGAGTAGGCACGCTGCATCGTCACCCAGAAGTAGATGACCGGGTACTCAGTACGCTCTTCACCCATCTTCAGCGTGTCCTTGTCGCGGTAAGTTTAGAAGGATGGGGGGATCTTCAGGCAAGCCTCGGCAGAGTCGATATCTGAAGACACCTGGAAGATGCGGCCGCAGTATAGCTTTCGCGATTTCAACGTGAGCATGACCAACTTCTGCTGATCCGCCGCGCGACGCAGCAACTGCGCCATCGGCGTACCATGCCGTTCGGTAAGGGTGTCGTAGACACACCGAGCACGCGTCTTCGCCTTGCCACCGAAGCTCATCAGATGCGTGGAACGCCTTCCCCTGACCAGTCGAACCGATGCCAGGTTCAGCGCGTTATCCAGCACGATCGCGGCCACCAACGTGAGCAGCAGTTTGGTCGCATGCGGAACCCCGACGGCAGATGCAAACGCGTGGGCCAGCATCATCAACCAGCTGTCCGCAGGCAAACGAGTCCTGAGTAGAGCCGCTGCGGGAAATACCACCGCAGCCAAGGCTATGCCTGACCCGGCGGACATGAAGAAGGGCCGCTGCCCTTCGGCCTGCCGGGTAAAGAAGCGGAGAGGATGAAAGACGAAGTTGAACAGGTAGCCGCTGGTGACAAGCGACAACAGTATGATTGCCGAGCCACCGGGCCCCATCTGGGTTACTTCCCTACGGCCTTGAACCGGCGCAGGTTCTCCAACGAACGTGTGGCTTCCCGCGCATCGATGTACACATTCGTCGGGTCCACTCTCAGCGACCCATCGGGTCGCTGAGTGGTCTGGCCCCGCCGGAGCTACTGTGCCACCAGTTGTTCGAACTCTTCAAGCACGGCGTTAAACGCTGCGTTGTGGTCCAGAACGGTCATGGCGATTGTTCCTGTCATGTTGGCGAGTCTAACTTTCCCTCATCTCACCAACGGAGACGCGGAACTCAGTCCGCGCCTCCATCAGTTCAATCAATCAAACCCCAACAGGATTCGACTTCTCCACATCAATCTTGTACTGCTTGATCGCCCGGGCCACATCCTTCCCGGTCATCTTCCCTTCCTTCGCCAGCGCCGCAATAGCCGCATGCGCGATGTAATACCGGTCAACCTCAAAGAAACGACGCAGGTTAGCCCGCGTATCCGAACGACCGAAGCCATCCGTACCCAGCACGGTGTAGTGCCCCGGGATGAACGCACGGATCTGATCCGCATAAGCCCGCACATAGTCAGTAGCAGCAACAACCGGGCCCTGGCGGCCTTCCAGCAGCTCGGTCACGTAGGCCTTGCGCTGTTCGCCTTCCGGGTTCATGCGGTTGTAGCGTTCCACGTCGAAACCATCGCGGCGCAGTTCGTTGAAGCTCGGGCAGCTCCAGATATCAGCGGTCACGCCGAAGTCCTTGTCCAGCAGCTCGGCCGCGGCAATCGCTTCGCGCAGGATCGTGCCCGAACCCAGCAGCTGCACGCGCAGCTCGTTCTTCTTCGGCTTGCCGGCGTCGGTCAGCAGGTACATGCCCTTGACGATGCCTTCGGCCGCACCTTCCGGCATTTCCGGGTGGGTGTAGTTTTCGTTCATCAGGGTGATGTAGTAGTACTCATCCACCTGGTCTTCCATCATCGCCTTGGTGCCGTGCTGCAGGATCACCGTCACTTCGAAGCCGAAGGTCGGGTCATAGCTGCGCACGTTCGGGATGCCACCGGCGGCCAGATGGCTGTGGCCATCTTCGTGCTGCAGGCCTTCACCGTTCAGCGTGGTGCGGCCGGCGGTACCACCCAGCAGGAAGCCGCGGGTACGCATGTCGGCAGCCTGCCAGGCGATGTCGCCCACGCGCTGGAAGCCGAACATCGAGTAGTAGATGTAGAACGGCAGCATCGGCACGTTGGAAACCGAGTAGCTGGTACCGGCGGCCATCCACGATGCAATGGCACCCGGCTCGCTGATGCCCTGCTGCAGCACCTGGCCGCTCTGGTCTTCGCGGTAGAACATCAGCTGGTCCGCATCCACCGGCTTGTACTTCTGGCCGAACGGGGCGTAGATGCCGATCTGGCGGAACAAGCCTTCCATGCCGAAGGTACGCGCTTCGTCGGCCACGATCGGCACGATGTGCGGGCCCAGTTCCTTGTCGCGCAGGGTGATGTTCAGGCTCTGCACGAAGGCCATCGTGGTGGAGTACGAACGTTCGCCGCTGCTCTTCAGCAGGCGCTCGTAGGTTTCCAGCTTCGGTGCGTTGAAGCTCTTGCTGGCCTTGCGGCGACGCTGCGGCAGGTAGCCACCCAGCGCGGCACGACGTTCCTGCAGGTACTTCACTTCCGGCGAATCCGGGCCGGGGTGGTAGAACGGCACCTGGCCGTCCTTCAGCTGCTCGTCGGTCACCGGAATGTTGAAACGGTCGCGGAAGTGGCGCACCGCTTCGTCGTCCAGCTTCTTGGTCTGGTGGGTCGGGTTCAGTGCCTCGCCAGCGCTGCCCATGCCGTAGCCCTTGACCGTCTTGGCCAGGATGACGGTCGGCATGCCCTTGGTGTTGACGGCCTGGTGGTAGGCGGCAAACACCTTGTGCGGGTCATGGCCACCACGGTTCAGGCGCCAGATGTCGTCGTCGGAAAGGCCCGAAACCATCGCAGCGGTTTCCGGATACTTGCCGAAGAAATGCTCGCGGGTATACGCGCCGCCGAAGGCCTTGCAGTTCTGGTATTCGCCGTCGACGGTTTCCATCATCAGCTTCTTCAGGACGCCATCGGTGTCCTTGGCCAGCAGGGCATCCCAGTAACCGCCCCACAGCAGCTTGATCACGTTCCAGCCGCCGCCACGGAACACGCCTTCCAGTTCTTGGATGATCTTGCCGTTGCCGCGCACCGGGCCATCCAGGCGCTGCAGGTTGCAGTTCACCACGAAGATCAGGTTGTCCAGGCCTTCGCGGCCGGCCAGCGCGATCGCGCCCAGGGTTTCCGGCTCGTCGCTCTCGCCATCGCCGATGAAGCACCACACCTTGCGGTCGGACTTTTCGATCAGGCCACGGTTTTCCAGGTAACGCAGGAACTGCGCCTGGTAGATCGCGGCGAGCGGGCCCAGGCCCATGGAAACGGTCGGGGTCTGCCAATAATCCGGCATCAGCCACGGGTGCGGGTAGGACGACAGGCCACCGCCGTCGACTTCCATGCGGAACTTGTCCAGCTGCGCTTCGTCGATGCGGCCTTCCAGGTAGGAACGCGCATAGATGCCCGGGGCGCTGTGGCCCTGGATGAACAGCAGGTCGCCGGGGTGGTTGTCGCTCGGCGCGCGCCAGAAGTGGTTGAAGCCCACGTCATACAGCGTGGCACCCGATGCGAAGCTGGCGATATGGCCGCCCAGGTCGCCCGGCTTGCGGTTGGCGCGCACCACGGTGGCCATCGCATTCCAGCGGATGATCGAACGGATGCGCCATTCCAGGTCGGCGTCGCCCGGGCTCTTGGCCTCCAGGTTCGGCGCGATGGTGTTCACGTATTCGGTGGTGGGAGAGAACGGCAGGTACGCACCCGAACGACGGGTCAGTTCCACCATGCCTTCCAGCAGTTGATGCGCGCGCTCCGGGCCCTCGACATCAATCACGGCCTTCAACGACTCGATCCACTCCTGGCTTTCTACCGGGTTCGGGTCGTTGTTCAGCAGCTCGTTCAACCAGTTCATTAGCGCTCCCATTACCGCACGCACGCGCGCGACTGTTATTGATTTCTAGACCGCAAAGTGTAGCGCACCAGTGGCTTCCGTCACTTGGCTACGCCTGCGTATGGTCGTAAATGGCCTGTGTCCCTGCGGACTGTCCGAAGCTGTCCCGGCCAATGTTTCCAAGGTGTTACGCGCGCAGCGGACCGGGTTCCTTGCCCTGCCCGCCCCGGCCATGCCATTGATCCGGGACGGAAAACCAAGGATCGCGCCATGGTTGGTCGCCCTACGCCGCCTTCCCCCGACCGGCCCGCCGGCCGCAGCCTGCGCACGCGGCTGATGCTGTGGTCAAGCGTTGTGCAGGCCGCATTGTTGCTGCTGCTGGTGACACTGTTCTATCTGGGTGCGCGCACGCTGGTGCACCAGCAGGCCGCCGAACAGCTGCGTTCGCTGGCCGACCAGACCGCGCGCAGCCTGGGCAATTCGCTGCGTTCGGCGGAAATCACCGGCGACATGCTGCTGTCCCCGCTGGGCCGCCAGGCCTTCGATGCCGCCCAGCTGGATGGCCTGCTGCGCGCGGCGGTGGTGGCCGACCCGAACGTGGACGGGGCCACGGTGATCATCGAACCCGGCCGGGTGGTCGACCTGCCCGATGGCTATGCGTGCAATGACGTGCTGAGCGATGGCAGCGTGCAGCAGTCCTGCAGCGGCCAGCTGGGCTTCGATGCGCACCGGCGCAGCTGGTACCGCGATGCGTTGCGCGCCAGTGGCCCGTGGTGGTCGGCGCCGTATGCCAACCCACAGGCCGAAGGGCGTCTGTTCATCACCTACAGCAATCCGCTGCGGCTGCCGGGCGAGCTGCTGCCGGCCGGCCTGGTCAGCGTGGACGTGCCGCTGGCGCGGCTGCAGCAGGACCTGGGCGAACTGCCGGTGACCGTCGGCCTGCGCGCCACGTTGCTCGGCCCGGACCACCGCGTGGTGCTCAGTTCGGTGCCGGAAATCGAGCCCGGCATGTCGCTGCAGCAGTACCTGCAGCTGCGCCCGGACCTGGCGCCGTTGTTCGACCAGCGCGGGCCGGGGCTGGCTCCCGGACAGGGACTGGCCCACCGCGGCAGCGATGGCACCCGCTTCCTCAGCCGCATCGCCCCGCTGCAGCAGCCCGGCTGGCAGGTGGTGCTGTCGGCCGATCGCGATCTGCTGCTGGCCGACCTGCGCGATGTGGCGCATTGGGCGGTGGGACTGGGGCTGTTGGGGGTGGGGCTGTGGCTGCTGCTGGTGCGCCGGCATGCGATGCGCCTGCTGCAGCCGATGGAAGCACTCACCGCCGCCGCGCGCCGGTTCAGCGCCGGGCACTTCCACCAGCCGTTGCCGTTGCCACGCCACGATGACGAAGTCGGCCAGCTGACCCGTTCGCTGGAAGGGGCGCGCTGTTCCATCCTACGGCAGATGGACACCATCGCGCGGATGGCCAGCGCACGCGAACGCACCGAAAGCGAGATGCGCATTGCCCATGGCATCCAGCAGGGCATGCTGGCGCCGCCGCCGCGCCTGCAGGCCGACGGCTTCCTGCTGCGCAGTGCGGCGCTGCTGGTGCCCGCGCGCGACGTCGGTGGGGACTTCCAGCACATCGCCCAGCTGGACCGCACCACGCTGTGCTTCGTCATTGGCGATGTGTCCGGCAACGGCGTGCCGGCGGCGTTGTTCATGACCCGCGTGCTGACCGTGCTGGAAGCGTCGATGCAGCGCCATCGGCACCCACCGGCCATCCTGGCCGAAGCCGGGCGGCATATCGCCGAACGCAACCAGGCCTGTATGTTTGCCACCGTGCTGTGCGGGGTGGTGGATGTATCCAGCGGCCGCTTCGAACTGGCCAGCGCCGGCCATGAGTCACCGCTGCTGCGCCAGGCCGATGGCCGCGTACGCGTGCAGGCGATGCACAGCGGGCCGGCGCTGGGCATCAGCGCCGATGCGGACTACCCATGCGCGCGCGGGCTGCTGGCGCCGGGCGACTACCTGCTGGCCTATACCGATGGCATCAGCGAGGCGCAGTGTCCGCGCCGCCGCTGGTTCGGCCTGGAGCGGCTGCGCGCGGCGGTGGCCGCCGAACCCGACGACCGCCGCGTGTGCGCCCGCGTGGTGGACGCATTGCACGCTTTCTGCGAAGGCACCGGCAACCCGGACGACCTGGCGCTGGTCAGCGTGGGGCGGCAGGCGCTGTGGTCACCGCTGCGGCTGCGGGCGGCGGCCACCGCCGATGGCCTGGCCGAGCTGCTGCAGCGCCTGGTGGCGGGATTGCAGGGCATGCAGGTGGACAGCGCGCGCATCGGCGTGGCGCGGCTGGTCGTGGAAGAGCTGGGCACCAACGCGATGAGCTATCAGCGGGTTCTGTCGCGTGTGACTCTCGACGTCACCGCGACCCTGGATGAGGATGGCCTCGCACTGGACGTGCGCGATGACGGGCAGGCTTTCGACCCCACCGTTACGCCCGCGCCAGACCTGGACGCGGCAATGGAACGCCGCGCCATCGGGGGTTGGGGCCTGCACCTGGTGCGCTCGCTGAGCGACCACATCGAATACTGCCGTCGCGATGGCAGCAATCACGTCCGTCTTCTGCTGCTGCCTGCCGCAGCGCGCAAGGAGTAGTTGCCCATGCCCCGCCTGACCCTGCGTATCGATCCCGGCGACAGCCCGTACCAGCGCGTGTTCCTGTCCGGCTGGCTCGATGGCAGCACGCATGCCGAACTGGACGCGGCGCTGGCGCCGCTGCTGCACGACGGCACGCACATCCTGGAACTCAACCTGGCCGGGCTGGAGTACATCTCCAGCGCCGGCCTGCGCTCCATCTTCCGCGCGCGCAAGGCCCTGCACCCGCACGCCGGCCGCCTGCTGGTGATGCAGCCCCGCCCGGGCGTGCGCAAGGTATTCGAACTGGTCAAAGCGGTCCCGGTGGAAGAGGTCTTCGCCTCCCAGCAGGAACTGGACGATTACCTTTCAGCGATCCAGCAGAAAGTAGCCAGCGGCGAACTGTAGCCGGTAGTGACGACCGCTGGTCGTCAGCTCTCCCGGTAGGCGCCGACCCAGCCCCGGTGGGGTGACGACCCACCCCACCCTTGCACCCAACCCCATATCGATATATCGTTTCGCCATCCGAACCGATATATCGAAATGACCCCGCCGCGCCCCGCCCCCGCCACCACCCGCCTGCTCAGCCGCGGTGACCTGCGCCTGCTGGTGCTGGCGCTGCTCGGTGACCAACCGCGCCACGGCTACGAGCTCATCCAGCACGTCAGCGAGCTGTTCGCGCGCGCCTATACCCCCAGCGCCGGCACCATGTACCCGCTGCTGGCCAGCTTCGAGCAGGCCGGCTGGGTGCTGGCCGAAGACGACGCTGGGCGCCGCCGCTTCCGCATCACCGACAGCGGCCGCGCCGAACTGCTGGCACGCCGCGATGAAGTCAAAGCCGCCCAGCACCGCGCCTGGCACCGTGCCCGCGAGATCGCCAAGGCCGACATGCCGCCGGACCTGCGTGATGCCCTGCGCCAGTTCAAGGGCGCACTGGTGCGCCACCACGGCCGCTGGCAGGAAGGCGAAGCCGCCCAGGTGGCCGCCCTGCTGCTGCAGGCCGCCGCCCTGTTGAACGGCCAGCCGCCCGTGCCCGCCGCATCCCCCGAACCTGCGACCCCGCCCGCCTGAGCCAGCCCGGTCGCCCCGCGCCTGTCGCGCCCCCTTCCCTCTTCAGGATTCCCTATGTCTTCCCATGAAAACAAGCGCCTGCGCCTGGATGTCCGCTTCCGCGAACTGACCGTGCTGCGCACCGAAGAAGTCACCCCGAACATGCGCCGCGTGGTGCTGGGTGGCGCCGACCTGGCGGGCTTCGATTCACCCGGCCCGGATGACCACATCAAGCTGTTCTTCCCCAACAGCAGCGGCGAACTGGTGCTGCCGACCATGACCCCCGAAGGCCCGCGCTACCCGGAAGGCAAGGAACATTCGGTGGCCCGCGATTACACCCCGCGCGGCTGGGACCACGAGGCCGGCGAGCTGGCAATCGACTTCGTGCTGCACGGCGACCACGGTGTGGCCGGGCCGTGGGCCGCACGCGCGCAGCCGGGCGATACGCTGGCCGTCGGCGGTCCGCGCGGTTCGTTCCAGGTGGCCGATGACTACGATGGCTACGTGCTGATCGGCGATGAAACCGCGCTGCCGGCGATTGGCCGCTGGCTGGAGATCCTGCCCGAAGAAGCCGAAGTGCAGGTGCTGATCGAAGTGGCCGACGAGGCCGAGCGCCAGGACCTGCCGCAGGGTGACAACGTGCGCATCCAGTGGCTGGAACGCAATGGCTTCCCGGCGGCCAGCAGTTCGCTGCTGGAAGACGCGCTGGTGGACTTCGAGGCACCGGAAGGCGATGTGTTCTATTGGATCGCCACCGAATCGCGCCGTGCGCGGATGATGCGCAAGTTCTTCGAAGGCCACCACGCCGTGCCACGCGACTGGATCCGCTCCACCGGGTACTGGAAGGCGCACCCGGATGACACCGACGGCGACTGAAAGGTAGTGACGGCCGCTGGCCGTCAACCCGACAGACCACGGTAGTGACGGCCGCTGGCCGTCAACCCGACAACCCGGTAGTGACGGCCGCTGGCCGTCAACCTGCCTTTTGACGGCCAACGGCCGTCACTACCGGATTAACGCGATAATGGCGGCATGACCGACCTCTTTGCTGCCACCGTCGCCGCGGCGCTTTCGCGCCTGCAGACCGACCCCTCCGCCTTTGACACCGTGCTGGCCCCCCATGGCGATGCCGGCGCACTGCGTCCTTCGTTGCAGGAACTGCTGGACACGCGCCAGCAGGCGCTGAAGGCCGACGCCGATGTCGGCCTGGTCGCCGACATGCTGCGCCGCGACCAGAAGTTCGCCCCGCCGGGGCGTCCGTCGATCCACCTGGTGCAGCTGCGCAAGCAGCAGGCCAGTGCCAAGCAGGCGGCGTTGATCGCGCGCCAGGCGTATGGCCGCGCCGCGCAGGATTTCGTGCGGGCGCTGTCGTTGAAGATCACCCCGCGGCTGACCCCGATCGCCGTGGCCGACCGCTGGATGCAGACGAAGTTGGGGTGATCCATGGCCGCTGCGCTCGCCGAGCGTGGCTCGGCGCTACCGGCTCGCCGAGTGTGTATCGGCGCTACCGAAGCGGCAAAAAAAAACCCGCCGTCGCCGGCGGGTTTTTCCGTTCAAACCACCTGGGTTCAGGCAGCCGGCTTTTCGCCGGTGGCTTCGGTGGTGATGCGGATCTTCACTTCATCGCTGACGTTCGGGGCGTACGCGCCGACGCCGAAATCGCTGCGCTTGATGGTGGTGGTGGCATCGAAGCCCGCCGCCGGCACCTTGGCCATCGGGTGCTCGCCGCCGCCATTGATGGTGACGTCCAGGGTGACCGGCTTGGTCTGGTCCTTGATGGTCAGGTCGCCGGTGACGGTCAGCTTGTTGGTGCCGGCCGATTCCACCTTGGTGCTCTTGAACGAGGCAGCCGGGAACTTGGCGGCATCGAAGAAGTCGGCGCTCTTCAGGTGCTCGTCGAACTTGGCGGTGAAGCTGTTCAGGCCGGTCAGCGGCAGCTTCACTTCCACGGTGGACTTGGTCACGTCGGCCGCGTCATACACCAGCGTGCCTTCGGCGCTGCCGAAGTGGGCGGTCGGGTTGGAGAAGCCGAAGTGGCTCCACTGCGCCAGCACGTCGGTGTGGGTCGGATCCAGCTTGTAGGTGCCCGAGGCAATCTGGATCGCGTCGGCGGCCGGGGCAGCCGGTGCGGCGGCGGCGGCATCGGCGGCCGGGGTGGTGGTCTGCTCGGTGGCGGCCGGGGTGGCGGCGGCGTCGGCAGCCGGGGTGGCTTCGTCGGCCGGCTTGGAGCAGGCAGCGATCGCCAGGGTCAGGGCCAGCGGAAGCAGCAGCTTGGTGGTCTTGGTCATGTTCAGGACTCTCTCGATTTCAGTAAGGGAATGGACTGCAAACATCGACCCGTCCAAGCGGGACCGGCCGATTCAAACACAAACCCGGTTCAGACGATGCGAGCGGCTTCGTCGAAGGACAGGCGCGGCGAACGCGGGAACAGACCGGCGGTGTCGCCGTAGCCCAGGTTGACCAGGAAATTGCTGCGCAGCGAGGTGCCGGCAAAGAACGCTTCATCCACCTTGGCCGGATCGAAGCCGGTCATCGGGCCGGCGTCCAGGCCCAGCGCGCGTGCGGCCAGGATCAGGTACGCGCCCTGCAGGCTGCCGTTGAGGAAGGCCGGCTTCTGGCGGTTTTCCTGCGGGCCGTCGAACCACGCCTTGGCATCGGTGTGCGGAAACAGGTAGGGCAGCTTTTCGTGGAAGTCCAGGTCGTGGGCGATGATCACCGTGACCGGTGCCGCCATGGTCTTGGCCAGGTTGCCTTCGGACAGTGCCGGGGCCAGCTTGGCCTTGCCTTCTTCGGAAGTGACGAACACGAACCGTGCCGGGCTGGAATTGGCCGAAGTCGGACCGAACTTCACCAGGTCGTACAGCGCGCGCAGCGTGGCCTCGTCCACCGGCTTGTCGTGGAAGTCATTCGCGGTGCGGGCAGTGCGGAACAACTGGTCAAGTGCGGCAGCGTCGAGTTCGTGCGACATGCATCCTCCAGGTAAAGAGCGTCAGCCCGGTGCTGCCTGCCAACAGGCCTGCAGCCGGGTCCATGCGGGGCAGTGTAGAGTGTCGCGTCTGTTGCAACACCCAGCAGGGCTGAAACGAATTAATGCCAATCGTGAAACGATCGAGTGCGCCCTCGACGATTACCGATGGCCGCGCCGGCAACGTCCGGCAGGCCGTGGCGCTGGCCGGCGCGCTGCGTCTGGGCACGCACCAACCCCTGACGCTGGTGCCGCGTGCGCCCTGGCGCTGGCTGTCGCCACGACGCCTGGCCGGTGACATCCGGCACGGTTACGGCGAGGCATTCGCGGCACTGGCGACGTCGCCTCCGACACTGGCAATAGGCTGTGGACGACAGGCCGCCGGGGCATTGCGGGCACTGCGTGCGCGGGGAAGCCGGGTGGTGCAGATCCTGGATCCGCGCATCAGCGCGCGCCACTGGGACCTGGTGGTCGTGCCCGAACACGACCGCCTGCGCGGCGGCAACGTGCTGACCCTGCTCGGCAGCCTGAACCCGGTGGACGATGACTGGCTGTCGCTGGGGCGAGCCGCCTTTGCCGATTTCCGTGGCCTGCCGGGCCCACGTACCGCGTTGCTGGTCGGCGGGCCGACCGCCCACGCGGCATGGGACGAACAGGCCATGCGCGGGGTGTTCGAGCAGCTGGCCGCGCAGATCCGCGAACAGGGTGGCAGCCTGCTGGCGACCACCTCGCGGCGCACCCCGCCGGCACTGGCAGACGCGCTGCGTGACACGTTTGCCGATATCCCGAACGTGATCTGGGGCGATGGCGGTGATGGGGTGAATCCGTATGCCGGGCTGCTGGGCTGGGCCGACCGGGTGGTGGTATCGCCGGATTCGGTGAACCTGCTGTCCGAAGCCAGTGCCACGCGTGCACCGGTGATGGTGGCGCTGGCGGCCAGTGCACAGGGCCGCATGCAGCACTTCCAGCAGGCACTGCACGAACGCGGCCGGCTGCAGCCGCGCTGGCTGGACTGGGACCATGGGCCCATCGCGCCGCTGCGCGAAACCGGACGCATCGCCGCCGAAGTGAAGCAGCGCCTGGCCCTGTAGTGACGGCCGCTGGCCGTCATCCCCCGCCACAGGTAGTGACGGCCGCTGGCCGTCATCCCCGCTGTGGTGGGTGACGACCGTTGGTCGTCACGCTGTCCGCGCGGCACCCGCCGACCCTGTATCGGCACTACCAGTCTATGATGGCCGCGACATGGACCGTCCTTTCTTATCCCTCGCCCTGCTCCTGCTGCTCGCCCCGGCCACTGCCTGGGCCGACAGTGGCACCTGCCGCGAACGCTATCCCAGCCCGGCCGCCGAAGCGGCGATGTTCGACGTGGCGTGGACCACCGCCGAGCGCCTCGACGCCCTGCCCGACGTGGATGTGGTGATTGCCGCACGCGGCGGCCAGGACCTCAGCCGCTACGGCCTGCGCCACAGCCACCTGGCCTTCCTGCTGCGCGACGACGACGGACGCTGGCGCGCGGTGCACCTGCTCAACCGCTGCAAGACCGACCGTTCGCTTCTGTATTACGAAGGCTTGGCCAACTTCATCGGCGAAACCGGCGGCCATACCGATCTGCGCATCGGCCTGCTCGCGCCCGCGTTGGCCGCCCGCCTGAAGGCGATGCTGCAATCGCCGGCCACGGCCGCGCACGCACTGCACGAACCCCGCTACAACGTGGTGGCCTATCCGTACCGCACCGATTTCCAGAACTCCAACGGCTGGGTGCTGGAAGTACTGGCCGCGGCGATGGCCAGTGCCGATGGCGCCGCGCCCCTGCAGGACCGCGCCCAGGTGCAGCAGTGGCTGCGCGCCAACGGCTACCTGCCCAGCGTGCTGCATATCAGCCTGGGCAAGCGCGTGGGTGCGCGCGTGGCGGTGGCCAATGCCACCACGACCGACCACCCGGTGGCCGAGCGCGTGTCCGGCAACTATTCGGTGGTGAGCGTGGAATCGGTGTTCGATTTCCTGCGCGCGCGCCAGCAGCTGCCGCAGGAGCTTTCCATTCCGCATGTCCCCGTGGCCGGTGCCACGGCCGCTACGCCCTGACCCCATTCCGCAGGAGACACGCATGTCCCGTTCCTTCGCCACGCCGGCACTCGCCCTGATCCTCGCCTCCTCCCTGCTGGCGCCGCCTGCACGCGCCGGCGAGCTCAACAGCAGCGAGGCGACGGTGTTCATCTCCGTCGCGTTGACCCTGTCGATCCCGCTGGCCGCGTCGGCCGGGCTGGCGGGCCTGTCCGCGGCACCGTTCAAGGCCAGCGACCGGCACAAGGCCGCCAAGCGGGTGCCGGCCACGCCGCTGCCGGAAATGGAGGTGAAGGACGTCACCCCCCTGCCCGATGGCGGGCGCCGCGTGCAGCTGCAGGTGCCGGGCAAGGATGACCAGACGGCCACCCTGGAATGGCCGGCGCGCGCGGATGATCCCGGCGCCGGTTTCGTGGTCGGGCAGACGGTGGCCTTCGTGCCGACCCCGGCCGGCGCCGGCTGGAACGTGCACGATGCCGCGGGCCGCCAGCTGGCCTACGTGCCCACCGCCTACGCCGCAGCGGACAGCACCAGCACCACCTGGTGATGGCTGTCGGCTGAACGTCCCGGCTGGCCGCGTGCCCTGCCGGGGCGGATAATGCGCGCCTTCCTTTGAACTCACTGGCTCGCCATGTCCGTGCGCCCTGTCCCTGTGTTTGCCCCGATGACCCTGCGCGCGCTGCTGCTGGCGGTGCTGGCGATGGGCGCGGTGGTGCTGGGTTCGAACGTGCTGGTGCAGTACCCGATCAATGACTGGCTGACCTGGGGCGCCTTCAGCTATCCGGTCGCCTTCCTGGTCAGCAACCTGATCAACCGCCGCTTCGGCCCGGGCCCGGCCCGTCGGGTGGCATGGGCCGGCTTCGCGCTGGCGGTGGTGCTGTCGTTCTGGGTGGCCACGCCGCGTATCGCGGTAGCGTCCTGTTCGGCGTTCATCGTGGCGCAGTTGCTGGACATCACGGTATTCGACCGGCTGCGTCGGGGCAGCTGGTGGCGCGCGCCGATGGTGGCCACGACCTGCAGTGCCACGGTGGATACCGCGATCTTCTGGAGCATCGCGTTTGCCGGGTCTTCGCTGCCGTGGATGAGCTGGGCACTGGGCGATCTGGCGGTGAAGCTGGCGATCGGCGTGTGCCTGCTGGCGCCGTTCCGCGCGTTGTTGTGGAAGATGGCGCCGGTGAAGAGCGCGGGTTGACGGCGAAGGCATGACGGCCAGCGGCCGTCACTACCGGGGTCAGGTGTCGAACGGGAGCTTGGCGTCCACGCAGGCGGCGCTGATCGTGGCGCGTGCGTGCTCCAGTGCGTCGCTTGGCGCGGCCATGCGCGGGCGGCGGTCCAGCGTGCATGCCAGCCCCAGTTCCAACAGCGTGGCGTGCGCGGTCTGCAGTGCGCTGGCGCGTTCCGGCGGCAGCCAACCGCTCGCCGCCAGTGCGGCGATCAAGCCCGGCGTATCACGTGGTTCCAGCAGCGCCGGTTGCGCGGACGCCGTGCCCAGCACACCCGCCTGCAGCAGGAACTCCAGGTCCGCCACGCCACCCGCGCCCTGCTTGAGGTCCATCCGCGCGGCATCGCTGCGGTCCAGTTCCGCGCGCATGCGCTGGCGCATCTTGACGATGTCCGCGTGCAACACCTCGCCGTCCCGCGGGCGGCCCACGGTCTGCGCGCGCACGTCTTCGAACGCCTCCAGCAGCACGGCATCCCCGGCCACGCCGCGTGCGCGCACCAGTGCCTGGTGTTCCCAGGTCCACGCACGTTCGCGCTGGTATTCGCGGTAGCTGGCCAGCGATGACACCAGCGCGCCCTTGCCCCCATCCGGGCGCAGCCGCACGTCGATGTCATACAGCCGTCCGGCGGCGGTCACCGCGCCCAGCAGGGCCATCACCTTCTGCGCAAGCCGGGCGTACCAGCGCGCGGGTTCCAACGGACGCACGCCATCGCTGGCGTCCACCTCCGCCGGGTTGTCGTGCAGGAACACCAGGTCCAGGTCCGAGCCGAAACCCAGTTCCAGCCCGCCCAGGCTGCCGTAACCGATGATCGCAAAGCGCCCATCCGGGATGTCGCCGTGCGCGGCGCGCATGTCCGCCTGTGCCAGCTGCAGCACCACATCCACTACCACCTGCGCCAGTTCGGCCAACTGGCGCGTCGTCTCCACCGCGCCCTGGCGGCCATCCAGGCTGGCCATGGCCATGCGGAAGCTCAGGGCCAGGCGGATCTCGTTGAGCCAGCGCAGCGCCGATTCGGGGTCTTCCACCGCCAGCACCTGCGCGCACTCGGCCTGCATTTCCTCGCGGCTGGGCAGCGGCCCGGACACGCGCACGTCCAGCAGTTCGTCCAGCAGCAGCGGATAGGCTTCCAGCCGTTCGGCCAGCAGCGCGCTGCGGGCCAGCACGTCCACCAGCCGCGCCATCGAACTGGGCTGTTCGTCCAGCAGCGCCAGGTAGCTGGTGCGGCGCAGGATCGCCTGCAGCAGTCCCAGCACGCGCTTGAGCGCGGCATCGGGCTGCGGCGACCGCGTGGCGGCGTGCAGCAGCGCCGGCAGCACGCGATCCAACCGTGTGCGCGCCCCATCGGACAGCGACTTCACCCCGGACGACTGGGCGAAGTCGCGCAGCATCTGGTCGGCACCGTGGGCATCGGCGAAGCCGGCGTCCACCAGCAACTGCGCATCGCCATGTGCGGGCAGCCCGCGCCAGTAGCTGGCCACGGCATCCGGCGCGGCCTTGCCTTTGCGCGGGGCCAGCAGCGCGCCGAATTCGGTACTGACGCGCTGCTGCTGCACGGCCAACGCATCGCGCAGGCTGTCGAAGTCCGGGTAGCCCAGGCCGATCGCGATGCGCAGCCGTTCCAGTGGATCGGCCGGCAAGGTGTGGGTCTGGGCGTCGCGCAGCATCTGCAGCCGGTTTTCCAGCCGGCGCAGGAACAGGTAGGCCTCGCGCAGCGCCGCGCCGTCTTCAGCGGCGATCTGCCCGGCGTCCACCAGCGCGGCCATCGCGTGCAGCAGGCGGCGCTCGCGCAGCACCGGTTCGCGACCGGCTCGGATCAGCTGCAGCGACTGGCACAGGAACTCGATTTCGCGGATGCCGCCGGCACCGCGCTTGATGTCTTCGTGCATGTCACGCCGCGCGACTTCGGCGGTGATCGCCGCCTTCATGTCGCGCAGTCCATCCAGCGCGGTGAAGTCCAGGTAGCGCCGGTACACGAACGGGCGCAGCGACTTCAGCCACTCCTCGCCAGCGTCGATGTCACCGGCCACGGTGCGGGCCTTCAGCCAGGCGTAGCGCTCCCAGTCGCGGCCTTCGCGCTGGAAATACTGGTCCATCGCCGCGAACGACATCGCCACCCGGCCGGCGCGGCCGAACGGACGCAGGCGCAGGTCCACGCGGTGGCTGAAACCATCGGCGGTGGTGTCATCGAGCAGCTTGGCCAGGCGCTGGCCGACGCGTGCGAAGTACTCATCGGCATCCAGCGGCCGCGCGCCATCGGATTCACCGCGCTGGGCGAAGGCGTACACCAGGTCCACGTCGGAACTGAAATTCAGCTCACCGCCCCCCAGCTTGCCCAGCCCGAACACCACCAGCCGTTGCGCCTTGCCGGCATCGTCGCGGACCACGCCGTGGCGGCTGGCGAACTCGATTTCCAGCGCGCCCAGCGCCAGCTGCAGGCACTGCTCGGCCAGCTCGGTGGACCCGGCCAGGGTCTGCTGCACGCTGTCCATCCCGGCCAGGTCGCGCCATACCAGGCGGGTCGACATCGCCGCGCGGTAGCGCCGCAGCAGGCCGGGCCATTCGGCGGGCTGCTGCGGGGTGAGCTCCGGCAACGGCAACGGCGGGCAGTCGGGCTGGGTCAGGTGGGCGAGCAGCGCCGGCTGCCGGCACAGCGTATCGATGGCGAAGTCGCTGGCGACCGCCAGCTGGCGCAGGAAGGGTTCAAGCGGGGTGCCCGGCGCGCTGCCGAGGGCAATGGTCAGGCGTGCGAGGGCACGGTCGGCCAGCGGGACGAGGGCGTCGGGGAGCGGCGCATAGGGTTGGGTCATGGGAGGATTGTAGGACGGTGCGGCGTGTTGACGGCCAGCGGCCGTCACTACCGGTGCGTATTCAGCAGTTCGCTGCAGGCGTAAAAAAGCCCGCTTGCAGCGAACTGCCAGCGGGCTCTGCTCCCTCCCCCACGTCGGGATGCAGGGCCATCGTGCCGACTGCAAAAGCACATTGCACGCTGCACTGCAAAACAATACTGGAGGGTACAGAAGCCTTCACGCCGGAAGCGCCATCCCACCAAGGTCGCAGGCCCCGTACGGGTAGGTTTGGCCGATAATCGATCTTTCCCCCACGAAACATCGTCGTCATGCCTGCAGATCGCATCGCCAACGCGCGTCTCCGTGACCGCGTGGTCTCCGCCGAGGCCGCAGCCGCGCTCATCCAGCCCGGTGAAACCGTGGCCATGAGCGGCTTCACTGGATCGGGTTACCCCAAGGCCGTGCCGGTGGAACTGGCCCGCCGCATCGAAGCGGTGCACGCCCAGGGCCTGCCCTTCCAGATCAGCCTGATGACCGGCGCCTCCACCGCCCCGGAACTGGATGGTGCGCTGGCCAAGGCCGATGGCATCGCCATGCGCATGCCGTTCCAGAGCGACCCGGATGCGCGCAATCGCATCAACGAAGGCAAGCTTGACTACATCGACATCCACCTCAGCCACGTCGCCCAGCACGTGTGGTTCGGCTTCTATGGCGATATCGATACGGCGGTGATCGAAGTGTCGGCGATCCGCGAGGACGGCGCGTTGGTGCCGTCCACCTCGGTGGGCAACAACAAGACCTGGCTGGACCTGGCCAAGAAGGTGATCGTCGAGGTCAACGAGTGGCAGCCGGCCGGCCTGGATGGCATGCATGACATCTACTACGGCACCGCGCTGCCGCCGCATCGCAAGCCGATTCCGCTGGTGCAGGCCAATGACCGCATCGGCGAAACCGCGCTGCGTTGCGACCCGGACAAGATCGTGGCGGTGGTGCGCACCAACGGCCCGGACCGCAACAGTCCGTTCAGCCCGATTGACAGCACCAGCGAGCAGATCGCCGCGCACCTGATCGAGTTCCTCAAGCACGAGGTGGCCAAGGGCCGCCTGCCGGCCAACCTGCTGCCGCTGCAGAGCGGGGTGGGCAACATCCCCAACGCGGTGCTGGCCGGCCTGGCCAAGAGTGGTTTCCGCGACCTGGCCGCGTTCACCGAAGTGATCCAGGACGGCATGCTCGACCTGCTGCGCGACGGCGTGCTGAGTTATGCCTCGTGCACCGGCTTCGCGCTGAGCCCGCAGGCCAACGAGACGTTCAAGGAGAACATCGATTTCTACCGCGAGCGCATCATCATGCGCACGCAGGAAATCTCCAACCATCCCGAGCTGGTGCGGCGCCTGGGCTGCATCGGCATGAACGGTATGATCGAGGCGGACCTGTACGGCAACGTCAATTCGACCCACGTAATGGGCACGCGGATCATGAACGGCATCGGCGGTTCCGGTGACTTCGCGCGCAACGGTTTCCTGTCGGCGTTCCTCAGCCCGTCCACGGCGAAGAATGGCAGCATTTCGGCCATCGTGCCGATGGTCAGCCATGTCGACCATACCGAGCACGACGTATCGGTGATCGTCACCGAACAGGGCCTGGCCGACCTGCGTGGCCTGACCCCGCGCAAGCGCGCGCAGGTGCTGATCGACAACTGCGCGCACCCGGATTTCCGCGCGCAGCTGCAGGATTACTTCGACCGCGCCAGCCGTGAGAGTTACGGCAAGCACACCCCGCACCTGCTGCCGGAGGCGCTGAGCTGGCACCAGCGGTGGTTGGATACGGGCAGCATGAAGGCCTGATGCCATGCGGCGCACCAGGACGGTGAGCGGTCGCTGAAAGCGCGCCGCGGCCGCGTCGCGTTTGCTGGCGGCATGTACATACAGCCGACCAGCATCCCTTCCCGCCACTCCGCATTTGCAGTCGTATCTGCCGACACCCGTGCGCCGGCTTTACCGACGCACGCTTCCCTGCGCGCCGTTTCCAATACGCCCGCGAGAACTGACAGGGAGTCGGTACCACCGCTGCTGCGGCTTGCTGCGGACGAAACCGGCAACGATCTGGTCGCGTGTCTGCGCCGACGTTGCGGGGAGGCCGGTGCACCGCAGCTGATCGGCGACGGACTGACCTTCATCGGCACCCTGACAAGGCAGGAATCGGCCGTGTACCTTCGCGCGACCACGCTGGCGCTGGCTGATGACGTGACGTTGGCCGCGTCGCTGGCGGAACAACGCCGACAGGGCACTGCGCCGTCGCCGAATGCACCGGCTTCACCGCTGCCGCCGCTGCTGCAGGAGTACAGGGATGCGATTGACCACCTGCTGCGCGCCGTGGCAGCCAACGGTGCGGTGATGAGCGGAACCTACGGCTTTACCACCTACATGCGGCACTGCCTGTACCGCGTGGACAAGGCCCCGTCCGTCCATGTCGCCGGAACGGTGCTGAATGATGCACTGCACTGGCAGCGCGGTGCGCGTCAGGCGATAGCGGGAGTCGACCCGCTGATGTGGCCCCGGCAGGAAGGAGATCCGTTGGGACCGACGGCCTACGCCTTCGCATTGAACGAAACAACGGACGATGCAGCAGCCGTGCTTGCCGAACTGCGCGCGTTTCATCCCTGGCCGTCACCCGGTCAATCGCTTGCCACACCCGGCAAGGTGACCCGCTGATCAAGAATCCCCGCCCGAGGCCGCAGGGTGAGTGCGCGGCACCGCGTCTGCGGACACCGGGGCAGCCTCCTGCAGCTACGCCCGCAACGCCACCAGTGAGTCCTGCTGCAGCTTTTCGTACAACGCGAACTCGTCATGCACCCGCGCGCCCAGCGCGGTTTCAAAGGCATCGCGGTTGGCATGCGCCGCATACGCACGCTGTTCGCCGCCGCCCAGGTTGGACTGGAAGATGCCTGCGGCGCTGACCGGCAGGAAGTCTTCGTAGATGATCGGATCGGCGGTCGCCAGGCCTTCTCCGATCAGCACTTCGGCGGGCAGGTCGGCCACGCGCTGCCGGGCTGCACGGCCGGCGTCGGTCAGCTGGTAACGGTAGTAGCCCAGGCCTTCGCTGCGCAGCGTGGCGTGGTCGTCCGGGAAGCCGGCAAACGCCGCCTGCAAGCGCTGGCCATAGTCACCGCCGGTGCTGCCGGCGCCCTCGGTTTCGCGTGCCTGCGCCAGCAACTGGTCGTACAGCGCGCGGCCCTTCGGCGTCAGCGCCAGACCGCGCTGCTCGATCTCGCCGAAGCGTGCGGTATGGGTGCCGGCATCGCCGCCGTCGTCCTTCGGGAAATGCACCGGCTCTTCCAGCGCCTTGAAGCTGGTCTGCCGCAGCAGGATCGGGCACGCACGGCGCGGCGGGCCTTCAATGACCGCCTTGGCGGCCATGCCACGTTCGATCATCGCCGCCTGCGCCGCATCGATGTCCAGCGTTCGCGGGGTGAGGTGGTTGATGTGCGGGCCACGGAAACTGACCACGTCGGCGATCAGCCGGTGTGCATTGCCCAGGGCATGGTAGGTATCCAGCGCCACGGTGGCATCGCTGTGCCAGCGGAAGGTTTCCAGTGCTTCGGCGACGAAGCGCTCGGCGTCGGCGGCGTGCAGGCCGCCCTCGCGCTCGGCCTGTTCGACCAGCGCCAATGCATCGTCGGTGAAGATGCGCCGGCGCGCCAGGATCTGCGCGGCCTGCTCGCGCAACGCCGGATCTTCGATCAGCTCCAGGCGCAGCAGCGAGGTGAACACGCGGAACGGATTGGCCGCCAGCGCCGCCGCGTCGATCGGGCGGAACGCGGTGGAATGCACCGGCACGCCGGCCACGCTGAGGTCGTAATAGGCGACCGGATACATGCCCATCACCGCGAACAGGCGGCGCAGGGTGGACAGCTCGTCGGCGCTGCCGACCCGGATCGCGCCATGCCGCTCTTCATCCAGGCGACCGCGGCCATCGTTGCGCTCCAGTTGCGCGGCCAGGTCGGTGTCGTCGGCCAGCACCTGCGCGTTGATCTGCGCGACCAGGTCGACCAGGTCGCCGTACAGCGGCACTTCGGTGCGGTACATGCGCGACATGGCCTGTGCGAACAGGCGGCGGATGGCATCGGGCGAAACGAATTCAGCAGCGCTCATGGGGTATCCAGCAAGGAACACGGAACATGCGTTGGCAGGCATTGTCGCCGGGCCATCGCCGCTTTGGTAGCGCCCGTGCTCGGCGGATTGCCAGCAGCCGGCCGAGCACGGCCCCGCGCTACCGTTACTGCCCCAGCTGGCGGCGCAGCGTGGCATCCAAGGTGATCGGTCGATCCCAATGCCGGTAGCTGGCCACGATGGCGTGGCGCAGCGCGCGCTTGTGCAGGTTGTCCGGCGGCACCGGCAAGGCTTCCACGGCCGCCTCCCAGCCGGCGTCGCGGTGGGCGCTGAATGCCCGTACCACCTCGCGGCAGCTCAACGTGATGGCCTTGGCCCAGAAGCAGGCAAAGTACACATCGGCCGCGTGCCAGCCGTGGTTGTTGACCAGCGCGGCGGCGTAACCGCGATCCACCCCGCTGTAGCGCGCGACCTCGTCCAGGAAACTGTCCGGATAGCGCTCGGCGTAATGGTTGATGTCGGCCAGCCAGGTGTCGATCCACGCATCACCGGTGTCCACCGTATAGGTGGCCGATTTCTCCGCTGTCTGCTGGGCCAGCGTGATCGCCGGCACCAGCAGCGCGGACAGCAACAGCAGCGTTTTCAGCAGGCGCATCATGCTGGGATTGTGACCCAGCCGGGCCGCCGTGTCAGGTCAGCCGTTTCAGGTCACCGCTTCAGGCGGCCGCGGCCTTGGCTTCGATGGCCTGCAGCGCGGCCGGCCAGTCCCACGCCGTATCGGCGGTGACCATGCGCGGTTCATCGTCGGCCACGCCGTGTTCGGTTTCGTGCGCCCAGGTCACCGCGTAAGGCGTATGCACGCCCCAGCCACCGAGGGTCACCACCGGTTCGATATCCGAGCGCAGCGAGTTGCCGACCATCACGAACTGGTTGATCGGCAGGTCGAATTCAGCCAACACGCGGGCATAGGTCTCCGGATCTTTCTCCGACACGATTTCGATGCGCGGGAACAGGTCGTGCAGCTGGGCCACCTTGATCTTGGCTTCCTGGTGAAACAGGTCACCCTTGGTGATCAGCACGACGGGATACTGTTCGGCGATCAGGGCCACCGATTCGCGGACGCCGTCGATGAGCTCCACCGGATGGCGCAGGGTGTCGTGGCCGATGTCCAGCATGCGCTGGATGTGCGTTGCGCTGACGCGGCTGTCGGTGATTTCGATGGCCGCTTCGATCATCGACAGGGTCATCGCCTTGACCCCATACCCGAATACCGCGAGGTTGCGGCGCTGCACGTCGAGCAGGTGCCGGGCGGTCTGCGTGTCATGCACGTCGATGTAGTGCGAAAGCAGGTCGAGGTAATCCTGTTCGGCCTTGCGGTAGTAATCCTCGCTCTTCCACAGCGTATCGTCACCGTCAAAACCAACCAGGCCGATGGCGCTGCCGCGCGCGGGCGTGGATATTTTCATGCGCGAAGAATAACAGGGCGGCCCACGCACTGGCCTGCGTGGGCCGCCCTGCCTGTTGCGACGTGCCGACCCGGGGTCGGCGCTTTGTGCTGCCGCGCGGTGCGCTCGTCGAGCGTGGCCCGGCGCTACGCGGGTGTTGCCGGGCTTAGTTGCCCTGCGCGCCGGCGGCGCCCTGCTGGGCCTGCACGAAGGCCTTGTATTCATCGGCCGACAGCTCGCCGTCCTTGTTGGTGTCGGCCTGGTCGAAGACCTGTGCGAGGCCGGCGTTCACCTGTGCCTCGGTCTTGCTGATGGTGCCATTGCCATCGGTATCGATGCTGGCCCAGGTCTGGCCGCCCCCATTGGCCTGTGCAGCAGCCTGGCCGGCGGCATGCGTGGCCTGGTCTGCGGCATTGCCTGCTTCAGCCGCCTGGTTGCCGGCCGCAGCTGCTGCCTGCTGTGCCTGCACGGCCTGCGCCTGTGCAGTGGCCGCCTGTTCCTGTGCGGCGCTCTGCGCCATGGCCGGAAGGGCGAACACACTGCCGGCGGCAACGAGGAGGGCGATCAGCGGCTTGCGGTTACGAAGAGTCATTGGGTGGTCTCCTTGGATGTGATGTTGCACGGCCATGTGTTCCGTACGGGGCCTACGTTGGCAGCGCGCCGATGAACGCAAATTGGGGCGCGATCGGCCTTCATACGCGGCATTAACCACTACCGGCCGGGCATCGGCTACCGGCTTGGTTAGAAGGCGGTGAGCGGAAAGTAAGGTGCGCATTCAGCGGGCGCGGATTTAACGAGGCGCGAACGAAATTCAGCCTGCGTCACCACGTTCCGGCGCTGACCGCGAACTGAACAGCACCCAGCCGAGCGCGACACCGGACAACGCACCGAGGATCTCCAGCACCACGCGGCTGCCCAGTTCGTTCGGATCGTGGATGGTGGACAGGTAGAGGCGCGCGTAGAACGGCGATTCCATCCGCACGATGCCCATGTAGAACAGCTTCCACATGTCGATGCCGGCGGAGATGACCACCGCGATACCGCTGGCCCAGCCCAACGCGTGGCCGTGGGTCCAGCGCAGCACGCGTGCGATGTGGTGGAACAGGAAATACACCAGCAGGCCCACGAGCAGGGCGATGCCCGCAGCTTCCAGGGTGCCGAGCAGACCGAAATGGAGGGGAAGGTTCATGGCCACAGTGTAATGGCCGGGCCAACTGCGCGAATCAGTCCACCGGCACGTCGTAGGCGGTGTGCGGGTCCGGCTCGGGCTGGAAGGTGTAGTGCCACCATTCCTTCGGGTAGTTGGCGAAGCCGGCAGCGGCCATCGCCTGCAGCAGGTAGGTCCTGTTGGCCTGTTGCAGGGTGCTGAGTCCATCGGCAGCGGTGTGCGCACGCACGCCGAAGAAATCGAAGTCGGTGCCCATGTCCAGTGGCGTGCAGCGCGCGGCTTCGCACTGCATCAGGCCCACGTCCACGGTGGCGGCGCGACTGTGGCCGGACTGCTCGGCGATGTAGCCCTCGGCGAACAGGCGGGACTTGTCCACGTCCGGATACTGCGTGGCCTTGCGCGAGGTTTCGTGCGGGTCCCGCGCCCAGGCCACGAAGGCCTGCACCGAACGCACCGGGCGGTAGCAGTCATGCACCTGCAATGCATGGCCCTGGCTGCGCAGCTGGCGTTCCACCTTGGCCAGGGCATCGGCGACCGGCGGCAGCAGATAGCAGGCAGCTGCCTCATAGCCGGGCACCGGGCGGCCGGTGAAGTTGTTGGAGGTGGCGTAGCGGATATCCAGCGCGATGCCGGGCGCGCGCGTGCGGATGTCCACCAGCCCGGCCTCGGCGGCGCTGCGCGCAGGCGATACGGTCGGTGCTTCAGCGGCGCCGGCGCTGGTTGCCAGGGCAATCGCCAATGCGAGTGAAATGCAGGTCCTGGTAGTCATAGCTGAAGTCGATATCCGGGTCGATGGCGCGCAGGTCCAGCGTGGGGACCGGCGTGTCGTTGGGCTGCAGCCACGCCTGCGCGGCCGGTTCCAGCGTATCCCAGCGCAGCGCCCAGCGCGGTCCGGCCTGCACGACATCGGCCTGCAGCCGCGGCGATTTGTCCACGCTGAAGCGCAGCCTCCCCTGCCACGGGCACAGCGACGCCTCGCCCAGCCACGGATCGCGATAGCGGCCCTGCAGTGCTGCCAGCGCGGTTGCCGGCGCCGGCACTGTGGTGCGGGTATCGGGCAGCGGATCGGCCTCTGTCGGCGATGGCGCGCGTGCCTGCGCCAGGTCGTCCAGCCAGCCATCCACCCCCTGCGTGGCGCCCGGGGCGGTGTAGTGCTTCAACGCGGCCTGCATCAGCGCGGTACGCGCATCTTCGCCTTCACCGTTGATCAGCAGCACCACGCCGACCTTGCGGTCCGGCAGCAGCGCCAGCGAGGAATACATGCCGGACAGCGTTCCGGTATGCGCCACCTTCCACTGCCCGTCCAGGTCGGACAGGCGCCAGCCGTATCCGTAGCCGGCGAAGTGCGAGTTGTCCCAGCGCCGTTGCCGCTCGCCCAAGGGCATCGGCATCTGCAGCGTCCACAGTTGGCGGCGCTGTTCACTGCCCAGCCAGCCCGGCACCTGCGACGGATCCAGCAGTACCTGCATCCAGCGCAACATGTCGTTCAACGAGCAGCGGATGCCACCGGCCGCCATCGACGGCGAATCCGGGCTGCTGTCGCCGTCCGCGGCGATCACCACGTTGCGCCCCTCGCGGCGCACGTGGGGCTGGGCGATGTTGCCCACGGCCGGGGGAGACCACGCGCCGACCTGGCAACGCGACAACCCCAGCGGGATGAACACCTGTTCGCGAATCAGCTGGTCATACGGTTTTCCAGCGGCTGCGGCGGCCACTTCACCGGCGACCACGTACAGGAGGTTGTCGTAGGCATAGCCACTGCGGAAGCTGGTGACCGGCTTGAGGTGGGCCAGCCCGGCGATGATGTCGGCGCGCGTGAAGTGGTTCGGTTCCGGCCACAGCATCAGGTCGCCGGCGCCCAGGCCGAGTCCGCTGTTGTGGATGAGCAGGTCGCGCACCTGCATCTGTTCGCCCACCCAGGGATCGAACATCGTGAAGGACGGCAGGTGCCTGCGCACCGGATCGTCCCAGCGCAGCTTGCCCTGTTCCACCAGGCGGGCGAGCAGGGCGGCGGTCATCGCCTTGCTGTTGGAGGCGATCTTGAACAGCGTATCGGCATCGATGCGGGCGTCGGGGGTATCGCCGCGGCTGCCTTCCGCGCGGCGGTAGACCACCTTGCCGTCTTCCACCACGCCCATGGCGATGCCGGGCAGCTGCTCACGCTGCATCGTGCGTTCGAACAGGGCGTCGAACGGTGGGGCTGCCAGGGCGAACAGCAGCAGGGGCGCGAACATGGAATCAACCTTCAGCGTGGATGGGTAGCGCCAAGCCATGCTCGGCGAGCGAAGCGGCAGGAGCTGAAGCGTGACGACCAACGGTCGTCACCCACCAGGGCAAGAGCTGACGGCCAGCGGCCGTCACTACCGGGGCCGGCCGTCGCTGCCGGGCTAGAAATTCCAGGCCACCACGAGTTGCGCGTAACGCGGTGCCTGCCAGCGGGTGCCGGTGTTGAACGTGGCTTCGCGGTACACGCCCGGCTGGCTTTCATAGCGCTGGTGCACGTTGATGACGGTCTGGTTGTTGAACAGGTTGTAGACCGACAGCCGCGCGCTCAGGTCGATGCCGTCCACCGGCAACCGCCAGGTCACGTTCGCGCCCATGGTCCACGTCCACGGCAGGTTGCCGAACGCACCGCGGGCAGTAGGCTCGAACACGCGCTGGTCGTAGCTGCCACTGCAGTTGGCCACGCACAGCCAGCCGGTGCCGCCCCCGCTGCCTTCGCTGGAGGTACTGCCGCCGGCCACCGTGTCGCCCGGCCACATCACGCCGAAGGCGGTGATCGGGCCACCCGACTGCACCTGCAGCGTCGTGCCGAACGACCACTGTTCGTTCAACGCATACGCCGCGCGGAACTTGAACTGGTGGCGGAAGTCGTTGAACAGCGACCCGTAGCGTTCGTTGTTGGAAGGATGGTCCCAGTGCTGGACCATGCCGGTGTCACCGTAGTTGGTGTCCGAGTTCACCGGGCCTTCGAAATTGCCCTCGCTCTTGGACCACAGGTAGGACGCGTTGAACATCCACTTCTCGTCCCACGCACGGTCCAGCTGGAACTCCAGCGCCTTGTAGGTGCGCTTGGGCTTGGAATAGCCGACCACTTCGCCACTGCCGCCCTTGCGGTAGCCGCTGTTGGCGGTGTCGATGGTGATCCAGCCTTCCTCGGCGCAGCCGATGCTGGAATCGCCCCAGATGGTCAGGCTCTCGCCGGGGTTGGCGATCGGCCACAGGGTGCTGCCGGTCGGGCCGCACGGGGTGTAGTTCAGGCGCATGTCGTCCAGCGCGCGGGTCATGCGCCGGTAGGTCCCGTTGACGCCCCACGACCAAGCCTGGTTGATCATGGTCTGGAAGCCGAGGATGTATTCGTCCTGGTAGACCGCCTTCAGGTCCTTGTCCACGCTTTGGCGCAGATCGGCCGCGCCGGTGTTCATACGGGTATCGGTCGGACCGACCTGCTGGCCGATGACCGGCGCCATGTACGGCGCACCGGTGACCGGGTTGCTCTGCTGCTGCCAGCCGTTGAGCACGTAGTAGGTGTATTCGTCGGTGAGCCCGCCGGCGAAATTGACGTTGATGTTGTTGGTCACCGGCAGGTAATAGCGGCCGGCGTTGCCGAACAGCTTGGTGCTGCCGTCCCCCTTCATGTCCCAGGCAAAGCCCACGCGCGGGGCGATCAGGTCGTCCATCTTGATGAAGGCATCGCCATCGGCGGTGCGGTTCTCGAAGCGGTCCCAGCGCACGCCCAGGTTCAACATCAGGGTGGAGGTGACGTTCCAGATGTCTTCCAGGTAGAAGGCGTTGGCCTCGGTTTCGAAGGTGCCGCCGGACACGCGGTTGCGCGCGCGCAGCATCTGGTTGAC
Source organism: Stenotrophomonas chelatiphaga (assembly GCF_032054965.1). Taxonomy (NCBI): domain Bacteria; kingdom Pseudomonadati; phylum Pseudomonadota; class Gammaproteobacteria; order Lysobacterales; family Lysobacteraceae; genus Stenotrophomonas; species Stenotrophomonas chelatiphaga. The sequence continues at coordinate 93,078 of NZ_DAMBRS010000011.1, forward strand.
CCCGGCCGGCACGTAGGCGTTGGCGCCGTCCCACACCTCATCGCCGGGCCGCGCCGCATACGCGGTGTAGGTCATCTGGCTCGGGCCCGGGTAGCGCGTGGACTGCTCGGTGGTCATCAGTTCGCGGTCCACGCCGAAGCGCAGCAGGTGGCGGCCGAGTGCCCATTCGAAGTCCAGCCGCGCGGCATCGCGGGTGTCATCGCGTTCGGCGATGGCGGTGCCGGTGGGATGGCAGCCGGCGCGCAGGCCGTTCAACTGGCCCAGGTAGGGTGCATAGGTGGCATCGGTGAACACGGCATCGCAGTACAGGTCCAGCGTGGAATTGGAGAACGCCCGCTGGTTGTTCTGGCCGACCATCGCCTTGGCGGTGAAGCTTTCGCCGAAGCGGCCGGTATAGGTGGCCGACCAGTTCCTGCCGCCGCCGTCGGTCAGCGTGTCACCGCCCCACTGGCCCAGCGTGCGGGTGTCCCAGGTGTAGCCGGAAGAGGCTTGGGTGGTTTCGGTCTCGTCGGAGAACGCCAGCAGTTCCAGGGTGTGGTTGTCGGTGATGTTCCAATCCAGCTTGGCACCCCAGAAATCATCGTTGCCGCTGTTGTCGAACCAGGTGCGGCCATCGGATGACGTGTTGTTGCCATCGGTATCGCGCTTTTCGTACATCGCGAACAGGAACAGCCTGTCCTTCACCAGCGCGCCGGAACCCCAGACGTTGGTCTTGGTGAACGAGGTGGCGTCGGTGCTGGCGTAGGCGTGCGGCGAGCCGTCGCGGTGGAAATGATCGCGTGCCGCCGAGCGCCAGGCATTGGGTTCGAAGGTGACTTCCGCGCCGCCTTCGAACTCATTGCTGCCCGAGCGGGTCACCGCGTTGATCACCCCGCCGGTGGAGCGGCCGAACTCCACCGAATAACCGCCGGTCTTGACCTGGAATTCCTGGAAGAAGCCGAACGGTGCGCTGGAGAAGCCCCGCCGGGTGTACATGTCGGTGACGTTGAGGCCGTTGATGTAGACCGCGTTTTCGGCCACGGAGGAACCGGCAAAGGACAGCCCACCGAACGACGAGTTGCCCCCGACCACGCCCGGCGCCAGCAGGGCGACGGCGGACAGGTCCTGCGCCACCGGCAAGCGCGAGATTTCCTGGCGGTTGACGTTGAACGAGGTCTCGGTGGAATACACGTCCACCCGGTTGATCACCCGCGAACCGACCACCTGCAGGGCATCCAGGTTGACCACCCCGCCACCGCTGGCCAGGTTCACCGTGGTGGTGCCACCAACGGCAACGCTGACGCTGACCGGCTCGCCCAGGGCGGCACCGTCGCGGCTGAGCTGCAGGGTGTAATCGCCGACCGGCAGCTGGCCCAGGCGGTAGCTGCCGTCGCTGGCGGTGGTGGCCGAACGGGTCAGCCCGGTACCGCGGTTGACCACGGTGACCAGGTCCCCGGCGGTGGCCCGGCCAGCGACTGCGCCGGAGACCGTCTGTGCCGTTGCGACGCTGGGCACGATCATGCCCAGGCACGCGCCCAGGGCGACGGCCAACGCCGCCCGCTTGATGCTGATTGCCTTCATCCCCTGCTCTCTCCTGCAGAAATTGAACGGTGTGGTTGACTAGGGTGTCGCGCTGGGTTTGCCGCCTGCAGGCCGTACCGTCCACTGGAACTGGTCGTCCCACTGGTCGAAGTACAGGTTGCCGCCTGCCCACTCGGCCTCGCCGCGCTGCGAGTCCACCGTTTCCGAGCGGAAGTGCTGCTTGGCCGGCACGAAGGCCTGGCCGAAATCATCGTTGAAGGCGATCCGGTAGCCGTCGATGCCACCGAGATAGAAGTCGCGCAACGCCGGCTGGTCACTGTCCAGTGCACCGGTGGTGACGTCCATCGGCAGCCAGCCGTACGGCGCCAGGTACACCGCGCCCCAGTCGTGCAGGTTGCTGTAGCCGATCGCGTTGTCGGAGAACACGCGGCCGGATTGCCAGCGCGCCGGGATGCCGTTCATGCGCAGCAGGGTGATCAGCAGCAGGGTCTGCTGGCCGCAGTCGGCGTGGCCGGCCTGCAGCGCATGTTCGCTGATGTTGCTGATCGTGGAATACTCGCGCGCGCCGGCCCACGGGATCTGGTCAACCGCGTGATACAGCAGGCGCACCACTTCAAGCGGCCGCGTCTCACCCTGCAGCACGCGTTCGGAATAGGCGCGCAGTGCCGGGGTGAAGCGCACGTGCGGTGGCTGCTCGGCCAGGTACGGTGCCAGCGCCGCATCGTTCGGCGTGGGCTGCACCGCAGCAGGATCAATCGCGGTGTGGCGGGCGCTGACGGTGAGCGCGTAGCGGATCTGGAAACGGGTCGGCTGCCCGGCCACGGCCGGCGCTTCCAGGTAGGCGGTGCGCTGCAGCGTGCTGGCCGGTGCCACCTGCGCGCCGGACGGCGAACTGCCGATCCACTGCAGCTGCTCCTGCTGGCCGGGGATTTCGCGCGGGTACGGAATCCAGGCACGCACGGTCTCGCCGGCCGGCACCGCATCGGCCTTCACCACCAGGGACTGGGTGACCTCCACGCGTTGCGGCAGGACCGAATCGGCGCCGCTGCGCGCGGCGGCAGCGACCACCTGCGCGTGGTACGGGGCCAGCCTTTCGTAGGGTCCATCGGCCGGCATCGGGGCATCGGCACGGCGGCGTGCGCGGGCCTCGCTGCTGAGGCGGAACAGGTTGGCCGGGGCACGCTTGAAGTACCGCCGCTCGCCATCGATATCCAGGTGCTCGATCAGTCCCTGTGCGTCCCAGCGCGCGAACTCGTCATCGCGCAGGTCGGGGATCCAGTGCCGCAGCTTCTGCTTGGCGGCCGCTTCATCCAGGCTGAAGTCCAGGCGGATGCGCCGCATGCGCTCCTGCTGAAAGGCCAGCACATCCCGATCTACGGCACCGGGAGGGCGCGCCAGCCAAGCATCAAGCAGCGCGTTGGCCTCGGCGAATCGCCCCTGGTCGATCATCGCGATCACCGCCGCATCGGACACCGCAGCGGGTATCGGCGTGGCCGCGTCCGCTGCAGGCTGCGCCCACGCCACGGCCGCGCACAGGCAGGCAGCAGCAGGCAGCAACAGTTTGCGAACGACCGGATCCACAGCGACACTTCCCCAGCGCGGGTGGTAACAGCTGTGTAACACGCAGCGAGATGAGGGTCAATAATTTATTCTTGCGTTCCGCGACGAAAGGAATAACTATTCCAACAGCTTTCCAACAGGGTCACTGCCGCATGTTCCTGGCTCCCCGCAGCACCCGCCGTGCCCTGATGCTGGCCCTGTGCCTGGCCCTGGGCAGCAGCGCGGCATCAGCGCTTGCGCGCGCGCCGGCCGCCACGCCGGATCCCGGCCCCGCCCTGCCCTATGTCATCGGCCTGCACGAGGCCTATCTGACGCCACAGTACTGGGCCGCGCGGCTGCCCGATGCCGATGCGCTGATCCTGGACCGTACGCAGATCGCCGCGCAGAACACGCGCATGCGCGCTGAAGACCCGCACATCCAGGACATCGCGGCATTGCCCGCATCGCTGCCCGCCGCCACGCTGCGCGAGTCGATCACCGCGCTGTCGCGCTGGCCGACGCGGGCGCTGTATGACGCCCACGGCACCGCGATCCCGGCCGGCCAGCGTGCCGACATCGAAGCCAACCTAGCACTGGACAGGCTGCCCGCCCGCACCGCGCCGCAGTACGGGCTGGTGGTGCACCGCGCGGCGCTGCGCACCTTCCCGACCCGGCAGCGTGTTTTCAGCAGCACCGAAAACACCGACATCGACCGGTTCCAGGAATCGGCGCTGTTCCCCGGCGACAAGGTCGCGGTGGTCCACCGCAGCGCCGATGGCGCCTGGCTGTTCGTCCACAGCGAGCGTTACAGCGCGTGGATCGAAGCGCAGTACGTGGCCACCGGCAGCAGGGACACGGTGCTGGGTTACGCCGCGACCGGCCCGTACCGGGTGATCACCGGTGCAGTGGCGCATACCGCGTTCACGCCGGAAGAGCCGCGCGTTTCGCGCCTGCAGCTGGACATGGGCGTGCGCCTGCCGGTGCTGGCGCAGTGGTCGCCGGCGCAGGCGGTCAACGGCCAGCAGGCGCACGCCAGCTGGGTGGTGCAGCTGCCCGTGCGCGAAGCCGATGGCGCGCTGAAGCTGGTGCCCGCGCTGCTGCCGCGTTCGCAGGACAGCAGCGCCGATTACCTGCCGCTGACCCCGCGCACCCTGCTCACCCAGGCGTACAAATTCCTGGGCGAGCGCTACGGCTGGGGCCACGACTACGACACCCGCGACTGCAGCGGCTTCGTTTCGGAAATCTACCGCAGCGCCGGCGTGCTGCTGCCGCGCAATACCAGCGCGCAGGGCATCAGCCCGGCGCTGGATCGCATCGCCTTCACCGAAAAGGACGGCGCCGCCCGACGCGAGCGCGCCGTGGCCGACCTGCAGGTGGGCGACCTGGTGTACATCCCCGGCCACGTGATGATGGCGATCGGCCACGTCGACGGCCGTACCTGGGTGATCCATGACACCGCCGGTGGCAGCTGGAAAGGCGAGGACGGCACCCGCATCCAGGCGCACTTGAACGGTGTATCGGTCACCCCGCTGGAGCCGATGATGGCCAGCGATGACCTGCGCTACATCGACCGCATCACCAACATCCAGCGGGTGCGCCCGCAGAGCACGCGACAGACGCCTTGATGAAAATCACCGATATCGAACTGGGCATGCTGCGCGTGCCCCTGAAGACACCCTTCAAGACCGCGCTGCGCACCGTCGACACCGTCGAGGACGTGGTGGTGATGATCCGCACCGACACCGGCCACACCGGCTACGGTGAAGCAGCGGCGACCGCGGTGATCACCGGTGATACGCACGGGTCGATCATCGAAGCGATCCGCCACTTCATCAAGCCGCGGCTGGTCGGCCAGGACGTGGCCAACCTCAACCGCCTGTGCGCCCTGGTGCAGTCGTCGATGGAGCGCAACAGCAGCGCCAAGGCCGCGGTGGAAATCGCCCTGTACGACCTGTGGGCGCAGCTGCACGACGCGCCGCTGTACCAGATGCTGGGCGGCGGCGATCCGGTGATCACCACCGACATCACCATCAGCGTGGACTACATCGACAAGATGGTCGCCGACTCCCTGTCCGCGCTGGATCGCGGCTTCGAATCGCTGAAGATCAAGGTCGGCAAGGACATCGGCCTGGACATCGAACGGGTCAAGGCCATCCATGCCGCCGTGCAGGGCCGTGCGCTGCTGCGGCTGGATGCCAACCAGGGCTGGACCGCCAAGCAGGCGGTGCAGGCGATGCGTGCACTGGAAGAGGCCGGAGTGGTGCTGGAACTGCTGGAGCAGCCGGTCAAGGCCGCTGACATCGCCGGCCTGAAGTACGTCACCGACCGGGTCAACACGCCGGTGATGGCCGATGAGAGCGTGTTCAATCCGAGCCAGGTGATCGACCTGATCCAGCAGCGCGCCGCGGACATCGTCAACATCAAGCTGATGAAGACCGGTGGGCTGTCCAATGCGATCCGCATCGCCGACATCGCCGCCATCCACGGTGTGCCGTGCATGATCGGCTGCATGATCGAATCCAGCATCAGCGTGGCCGCCGCGGTGCACCTGGCGGTGGCCAAAAGCGATGTGATCACCAAGGTCGACCTGGATGGGCCGTCGCTGGGCCAGTTCGACCCGGTCAGTGGCGGGGTGACCTTCAACGAATCGGAAATCAGCATCAGCGACGCACCGGGGCTGGGCATCACCGAAGTACGTGGACTGGAGATGCTGGCGTGAGTGCGGTCCGCTGCGGTAACGCCCTGGATGCTGTTGCATGCCGCCGCTGCTGAAGATCCGCGCCGAGCGCGGACAGATGTCGGCGATCGAGCGCCGCATCGCGGATTTCATCCTTGAGAACGCGCACCTGCTGCGCGATTACTCCTCGCAGCAGCTGGCCAGCGCGCTGGGCATCAGTCAGTCCAGCGTGGTCAAGTTCGCGCAGAAGCTGGGTTTCAGGGGCTATCCGGACCTGAAATTCTCCATTGGCCAGGACGTGGCCCGCAGCGGCGCCGCACCCGCTTCACCGCCTGCGGTCGCCGGAGGGCTGGACGGATACCTGCGCATTGCCCAGGCGCTGCAGGCCAGCAAGGCGGCAGCCGAGGACGAAACGCGGGCGGCCAATCCGCAGGCCGACGTGGAGCGCATCGTCGCCCTGGTCGATGCGGCGCCCAAGCTGTTCGTGTACGGGCTGGGCGACGATGGCCTGTACGCACGCGAATTCGCGATGCGGCTGTCCCTGCTGGGCATGCTGGTGGTGCACCACGCCGATCCGATCCTGATGCTGGCCAACCTGTCCGCTGCGCGCCCGGGTGATGTGATGCTGGTGTTCTCCGAGTTCGGCAAGCTGCCACAGCTGTCGATGCTGTCGCGGCAGTTCCAGGACCTGGGCGGCAAGGTTGTGTCGATCACCCGGCACACCGCCAACCCGCTGCGTGCCCATGCCGATGCCTCGCTTGCGGTCTGCGCCGAAGACCGCGCGCCGCACATGGCGCAGGTGCTGTACCGTGCGTCCTTGCAGTCCCTGCTGGATTTTGTTTTCGTGCTGTTGTGCGACGCCAATCCGGATCGCAACCGCCAGTTGGCGGTGAACCTGGAACGCATCGAACACCTGCTGAATACCTGACCGGAGCCGCCCATGAAGTCGCTGTTGCGTTGCCTTGCCGTTGCAGCCCTGTTACTGGCCGGTCCGGCGTGGGCGGCCAGCCCGCTGGACGGTGCCAGGCAGGTGGTGGTGGTCACCAGCGAAGGCTGGGACAGCACGCAGGGACGCCTGCAGGCGTTCGCCCGCACCGACCACGGCTGGAAGCCGGAAGGCGCCGCGTTCGATGTGGCCCTGGGCCGCAGTGGCAGCGCCTGGGGCATCGGTCTGCATCCAGCGACGGACGCGCTGCCGAGCAAGCGCGAAGGCGATGGGCGCAGCCCGGCCGGGGTGTTCGCGCTGGGCACCGCGTTCGGTTACGCAGCGCAGGCGGACACCGCCCTGCCCTGGCAGCCGATGCAGGAAAGCAGCTACTGCATGGACGTGCCGGATTCGCCGTACTACAACCGCATCGTCGATGCCGGGCGGGTCGGCGCCGAGGCCGTGGAAGGGTCTACCGAACCGATGCGGCTTGACCTGCACAACCACGGCGACGTGCGCTACCAGCAAGGCTTCGTGATCAACCACAACCCGCGCAACGTGCCCGGCCAGGGCAGCTGCATCTTCGCCCACCTGTGGCGCAGGGAAGGCGAGGCCACCGCCGGCTGCACCGCGATGACCGCCGCGCACATGCGGCAGCTGCTGGCCTGGCTGGATCCGCGCAGCGCGCCGGTGTTCGTGCTGCTGCCGCGCGAGGAATACGCGCGCCTGCAGCAGGCATGGCAGCTGCCTGCCCTGCCCGCTGCCAACGGCCACGCCCGGTGAGCGCGCCGGACACCCAGCCCACCCCCAGCCTGCAGCGCGCGGTCAGCCGCTGGCAGATCGTTGGCCTGTCCATCAACGATGTGATCGGCAGTGGCATCTACCTGCTGCCGGCCGCCACGGTGATGCTGCTCGGGCCGTTCAGCCTGTGGGGCGTGCTTGCTGCCGGCGTCGTGGTCGCGCTGCTGGTGCTGTGCTACGCGCAGGCCGCCAGCTACTTCGACGAACCTGGCGGCAGCTACCTGTATGCCCGCGAGGCCTTCGGCCGCTTCGCCGGTTTCGAGATCGGCTGGATGATCTGGCTGACCCGCATCAGTTCGGCGGCGGCCCTGAGCAACGCGCTGGCCGATGCGGTGGCGCGCTTCTGGCCGCTGGCCGGCAGCGGCGGTGGGCGCATCGCGGTGATCGTGCTGTCGCTCGCCTTCCTGACCGGGGTCAACATCATCGGCGTGCGCTCGGCGGCACGCACCGGCGTGGTGCTGGTGATCGGCAAGCTGGTGCCGCTGCTGCTGTTCGTGGCCATCGGTGCGTTCTACATCGACCCGCAGCTGGCGTTCTCCGGGCAGCGTCCGGACCCGCACGACCTGCAGCGCATGGGCGAGGCGGCGCTGCTGCTGCTGTACGCCTACGCCGGCTTCGAAAACATCCCGGCCGCCGCAGGCGAGTACCGCAATCCGCGGCGTGACATCCCGTTCGCGCTGATCACCATGATCATCACCGTCACCGTGATCTACGCCGCGGTGCAGATCGTGGCGCAGGGCACCCTGCCCGGCCTGGCCGGCTCGGCCACGCCGCTGGCCGATGCCGCAGCGGGCTTCGGCGGCGAGGCGCTGGCGCTGATCCTGACCGTCGGCGCGACGATCTCCATCCTGGGCACCAACAGCAACACGATGATGATGGGCCCGCGCTTCCTGTATGCACTGGCCGCCGATGGCTATGGCCCGAAGGTGCTGGCCCACGTGCATCCGCGCTTCCGCACGCCGGCGGCGGCGATCCTGTGCCAGGGCATCATCTCGCTGCTGCTGGCCCTGAGCGGTTCGTTCGTGCAGTTGGCGCTGCTGTCGATGACCACGCGGCTGTTCGCCTATATCGGTACGGCCGCCGCGGTGCTGGTGCTGGCCAAGCGCTACGCCGACCGCCCCGGCGCGCTGAAGCTGCCGGGGGGGCCGCTGATTCCGGTCCTGGCGCTGGTGCTGTGCCTGGCGCTGTTTGCCAGCGCCAGCTGGGCGAACATCCTCGCCGCGCTGGCCGCCTTCGCCGTGGGCGCGGTGATCTACCTGTTGCCGCGCAAGGACGGTTGATGCATCGCTGGCCGGCGGATCGGCTCTACGCTGCGCTCACGCGCCGGGTCCGGGCCGTTAACCGGCCGGTCGTCAGGATGGAACCTCATCCAACGACCACAGACGGAGCCGACGAATGAGCCCCGATTACCAGATTCCCGGCCGCGTGCCGGAAGACGGCGTACAGCGCGAAGCCTTTGCCAACTATTGGCGTGAGCGCTATCCGAGCGAGCCCTATTACGACGCCAGCTCGTCCTTCGATGACTACGAACCCGCCTACCGGCTGGGCCACCAGTCACGTGCGCAGGATGTCATCCGTGCATATGAAGAAGTGGAGCGGGAGCTGCAGACGCGCTGGGCAGCCGAACGTGGCGAGAGCCGATTGGAATGGCTGCAGGCGCAGCACGCGGTGAAACGCGGCTGGGAAGATGCGCTGCTTGCCGATCCGCGCTTGGACAAGGGCCCGACGCGCGGCATCTGATGCGTCACGCCTGATCCATCACAAGGCCGCAGCGTCCCACCATTCAGGGGGACGCTGCGGCGTGCACGGTCGCAATGGTATACAGAGGGGGTTGGCCATCCGCATCCCCGCCTGGAGATACCCATGACCCGTAAGTTGCTTCTCACCCTGGCCATCGGCCTGACCCCGTTGCTTGCCACCACCGCCTGTGGCGCCGCCAGCCAGGACGCACCCGCGCCTGCGGCCGCTGCACCGGCGCAGAAATCCTTCAGCGCGTTCAACGCCACCGAGTTCGCCACGTTCGACGAGCCGTGGGCAATGACCTTCCTGCCCGACGGCAGCCTGCTGGTCACCGAAAAAGCCGGGCGCCTGCAGCACCTGGATCTCACCAGCAGGACCAAGCATGAAATCACCGGTGGCCCGAAGGTCGCCTACGGCGGCCAGGGGGGCTTCGGTGACGTGGTGCTTCACCCGGACTTCGCCAGCAACCAGCTGGTGTACCTGAGCTACGCCGAAGAAGGCAGCAACAACACCCGCGGCGCCGCCGTGGCGCGCGCCAGGCTGGTGCTCGATGCCAGCGGTGCCGGCACGCTGCAGGATCTTTCGGTTATCTGGCGGCAGGACGCGAAAGTCAGCGGCAACGGCCACTATGGCCACCGCATCGCCTTCGGACCGGACGGCAAGCTCTGGATCACCTCCAGCGAACGGCAGAAGTTCGACCCCGCACAGGACATGGCCAGCAACCTCGGCAAGCTGATCCGCCTGAATGACGACGGATCGGTGCCGGCTGACAATCCGTTTGTTTCGCAGGGCGGGGTCGCAGCGCAGGTGTGGTCGCTGGGCCATCGCAACATGCTGGGCATCGCGTTCGATGCCAACAACAAGCTGTGGGTGCACGAGATGGGCCCGGCCGGTGGCGATGAGTTGAACCTGATCACCCGCGGCGAGAACTACGGCTATCCGATCGTATCCAACGGTGACCACTACGATGGCCGCCCGATTCCGGACCATTCCACCCGCCCCGAATTCGCGGCCCCCAAGGTGACCTGGAACCCGGTGATCTCGCCGGCGGGCTTCATCATCTACAGCGGGGACCTGTTCCCGCAGTGGAAGGGCAGCGGCTTCATCGGCGGCCTGTCATCGCAGGCGCTGGTACGCGTGAGCTTCGATGGCGAGAACGCACGCGAAGCCGAACGTTTCGACATGGGCGCACGCATCCGTGAAGTGGAACAGGGCCCTGATGGCGCGGTGTGGGTGCTGGAAGACGGCAAGAACGGCAAGCTGCTGAAGCTCACCCCGAAGAGCTGACCCGGTAGTGACGGCCGCTGGCCGTCACGCCCTTGGTGACTGACGACCCGGTAGTGACGGCCGCTGGCCGTCACGCCCTTGGTGGGTGACGACCGTTGGTCGTCACGCCGTTGCCCTTGCCGCTGCGCTCGGCGTTACCGGTCATTCCTGCAGGGCGACCACCTTGACGTCGGTGCGGCTGCAGGCCTTGTCCAGGCACGTGCCGTTCAACCAGGCCTGGCCGTTGCCGATCATCACGCCCTGCTGGTTGGCGAACACGGTGTCGAAGGACTGCGCGCTGATCGCACGGGCCACCGGGGCGGTGATGATGCGCTCGTATTCGCGCTGGAACGTCGCGGCATCGGGCACCTCACGCTTGCTGCCGCCAGTGTCCACGCGCAACGGATAGCGCATCAGCGCGGCCACGGCCGCGCGGTCATCGCCGGCGACACCCTGCTGCAACGCCTTGAACACGGTTTCGTACTGGTCGGCATCGCCAAGCACGCGCTCGATCCGCCCGCGCGCATCGCCGGTACCCGGCGCGGCCGCGTCGGCCGGTGCGTTCGGGCCGGATTCGGCCGGCGGCGCCTGGGCGCCATCGGCCGGCACGAACGGGGCGGTCGGCTCGTTCGGTGACGGTGCCACGATCGGGTCATCCGGCGTTTCACCCGGGCCTGCGGCAGCAGACATCGGCGGCGGCGCAGCATCGGCAGGCGCAGCAGGCGCATCTGCCTGCGAACAGGCGACCAACCAGAACGGGGTGGCCAGCAACAGCGGCAAGGTGAATGAACGGGACAGGCGCATGCACGACTCCGGCAGGAACGAAGGCACCCAGCCTAGCGGCGCCAACGTGAGCCGGGCATGCATGGCCCGTGCAGGCCCGGTCCCGGGCCCATTCCAGGCAACAAACAGCGCGTCCGGACAGGCCGGACGCGTCAGCACCCTCAGTCGGCGAGCAGCTCGAACTGCACCGGGGAGCCGCTGATCGCCGATGCGCACACCCACAGGTCGAACAGGCCCGCTTCGGCACGCAGCACGCCATCGCGGCCGGTGAAGGCCAACTGCGAGCGCTGCACGCTGAAGCTCACCTCGGTCGATTGACCGGGCTGCAGCATCACCTTGCGGAAGCCCTTGAGCTCGCGCACCGGCCGCACGCGGCTGGCCACGCGGTCGTGGATGTACAGCTGCACCACTTCTTCGCCGGCCACGCTGCCGGTGTTGGTCAGCGTGGTGGTGATGGTCAGCGTGTCATCCCAGCCCAGCCGGGTGCTGCTCAGCTGCGGCACGCCGTAGGCAAAGCTGGTGTAGCTGATGCCATGGCCGAAGGCATACAGCGGCTCGTTGGGGATCTCGCGCCAGCGTGCCTTGAACTCGGACATGGTCGGCAGTTCCGGACGACCGGTACGCGGATGGTTGTAGAAGTACGGCTGCTGGCCGGACACCTGCGGGAAGCTCACCGGCAGGCGCGCGGACGGGTTGTAATCCCCGAACAGCACATCGGCCACGGCGTGCCCGGTCTGGGTGCCCAGGTACCAGGTGATGGCCACCGCCTGCGCATTGCGCACCGCGCCCTGCAGGGCCAGCGCCCGGCCATTGCGCAGCAGCACTACCATCGGCTTGCCGGCCATCGCGACCGCTTCGGCCAGCGCCTGCTGGGCCGGCGGCAAGGTGATTTCCACGCGCGACTGGGCTTCGCCGCTGTAGCGCTGCGGTTCGCCCAGTGCCAGCACCACCACGTCGGCGCGCAGCGCGGCGGCCACGGCCGCTTCGATGCCACCGGCGATGCCGCTTTCCAGTTCGCAGCCCGGCACCACTTCCAGCAGCGCTTCATCGCCGATGGCGGCGCGCACGCCGGTTTCCAGGTCCACGTAGCGGCTCTTGTCGCCGAACAGGGTCCAGCAGCCTTCGATGTTTTCGCGGTCCTGCACGAACGGGCCGATCAGCGCGATCTTCTGCCCGTCGCGGCGCAGCGGCAGCGCCGACTGTTCGTTCTTCAGCAGCACGATGGAGCGACGTGCCGCATCGCGCGACAGCGCGTCATGCGCGGCGATATGCGAATCGTCCGCTTCGCGCGCCGGGTCCAGCGAACGGTAGGGATCATCGAACAGGCCGATGGTTTCCTTCAGCCACAGGATGCGGCGCACGCCTTCGTCCAGCACCGCCATCGGCACTTCACCACTTTCCACCAGGCCCGGCAGGTGTTCGGCATAGAAGCCGCTCTGCATGCTCAGGTCCAGGCCGGCGGTGAACGCCTTGGCGGTGGCATCGCGGTCATCGGCGGCATAGCCGTGGGCGACCAGTTCCATGTCGGCGGTGTAATCGGAAATCACCACGCCGGGGAAGTTCCACTCACCGCGCAGGATGTCGGTCAGCAGTTCGGCGTTGGCACTGGCCGGCACGCCGTTGATGTCGTTGAAGGAGGACATCACGGTGATCGCGCCGGCATCGAAGGCGGCCTTGAACGGCGGCAGGTGCACGTCACGCAGGGTCTGCGGCGAAATGTCCACCATGTTGTATTCCATGCCGGCCATCACCGCGCCATAAGCGGCGAAATGCTTGGGCGTGGCCAGCAGCGCGTCGTGCGCACGCAGGTCATCGCCCTGGAAGCCGCGCACGCGGGCGGCGGCGAACGCACAGCCCAGCACCACGTCTTCGCCGGCGCCCTCCGCGCCACGGCCCCAGCGCTGGTCGCGGGCGATATCCACGGCCGGTGCGTAGGTCCAGTGCAGGCCGGCCGCGGTCGCTTCCACGGCGGTGGCACGGGCGGTGCGGCGCGCCAGTTCCGGTTCGAAGCTGGCCGCTTCGCCCAGCGGGATCGGGAACACGGTACGCATGCCATGGATGACATCGGCGGCCAGGATCACCGGGATGCCGAGGCGGCTTTCTTCGATCGCCACCTGCTGGATGCGACGGCCCAGCTCGGCGCCGACGCCGTTGAACAGCGAGCCGACCTTGCCGTCGCGCACCTGCTGCAGCACCTGGTCAGCGTTGCTGACGTTGGCTTCCGGGTTCACGTCCGGGGCAAAGGGACGAACCATGTCGGCGAACACGCCCAGCTGACCGACCTTTTCTTCCACGGTCATCTGCGCAATGAGGGATTCGATACGTTCGGAAGCCACCGGGTGTCCTTGATGTAAACGTTTTCAGTGCCGGCATTCTAAAGCTACCGGGCACAAAAGTGCGCATCTTCTGCGTTCATGTTTTCCGCCCGCGCTGAGTGCGACGGCGCGGCCGGGGTCAGCTTAAAGCATGCCGGGCGCCGGGGTGGCGGGCGGAGTCGGCGGCTGTTCCGGGGCTGCCGGGCGGCCCACGTCGGCGCTGCGGGACCGGGCGTCCATCAGCATCGCGTCGCTGGAAGCCTGGAACACGCGCAGCCCGAAGGCCGGCAGGATCGCCAGCAGGTGGTCGAAGACGTCCGACTGCACGCTTTCGTACTCGGCCCAGGCCACGCTGCGCGTGAAGCAGTACAGCTCCAGTGGCAGGCCTTCGGTGGTGGGCTGCAGCTGGCGCACCAGCAGGATCATGTCGGTGTTGATCCCCGCGTGGCTGCGCAGATAGCGCTCGACGTAGGCGCGGAAGGTACCCAGGTTGGTGACCCGCCGGCTGTTGATCTCACCGGCTCCCTGCGCGCGCAGCTGCGCGTTCCACTGGCCCAGCTCGGCGTCTTTTTCTTGCAGGTAGTCGGCCAGCAGGGCGAACTGGCCGACCCGCGCGCGTGCCTCGGCGTCCATGAAACCGACGCTGTGCTGGTCCAGGAACAGCGCGCGCTTGATCCGGCGGCCGCCGGACTCCTGCATGCCACGCCAGTTCTTGAACGATTCGGTGACCAGCTTCTTGGTCGGGATGGTGGTGATGGTCTTGTCGAAGTTCTGCACGGTAACGGTGTGCAGCGCGATGTCGATGACATCGCCATCGGCGTTCTGGCTGGGCATCTCGATCCAGTCACCCAGGCGGATCCGCCCATCGCCGCTGATCTGCACGCTGGCCACCAGCGACAGGATGGTGTCCTGGAAGATCAGCATCAGCACCGCGGTGGCCGCGCCCAGGCCGGTCACCAGGTAACGCAGTTCCACGCCGGCGAGCGTCGCCACGATCGCCAGCCCGGCAATCGCGAAAATGACGATCTTGGCGACCTGCAGGTAGCCCTTGATCGGCTTGTTGCGCGCGTCCGGCCGGCGCTCGTACAGATCGTTGGCGGCATCCAGTGCATGCGACAGTGCCATCGAGACGGTCAGGATGGCCCAGGCCTGGCAGGCCGCGACGATGAACGCCACCAGCCCGCCGGGCAGGTCCGGCACGTAGGTGATGCCCGAGGCGATGACCTGGCTGGGCACCACGTTCGACAGCCGGGAGATCACCCGCATCACATTGCTGCCGCGGCCGGAATCGGCCCCCGGCAGGCGGGCGAGCAGGCGGCGCAGGCCACGCAGCAGGATGCGTTTGGTGACCCAGTTGGCCAGCGCGGCGGCGATCACCAGCGCCGACAGCATCAGCGCGAGATAGGCACCGGGATACGGCGCCAACGAATGCTGCAGGCTGTCCAGCCAGTTCACCACCACTACCGCATCCACCACCAGGTCGCCTCCTTCTTGTAGATCGTTTTTTGGTTTCCGGTAGCCGACCGGGGCCGGCGCTGCCGGGTTACAGGGCCCGTTCGCGCTCGATGATCACGCCGACGGCGCGCGCACCGCGTACGGCACCGGGCTTGCTGAGCTTCAGCCGCAGCCACTGCACGTCGAATTCCTGCAGCACGATCTCCGCGCAGCGCTCGGCCAGGGTTTCCACCAGGCCGAAGTCCGAGGCCCGCACGTACTCCTGCAGCCGGTTGCTGACGGCCTTGTAATTGAGGGTGTGCTCGATGTTGTCGGTGGCGGCCGGACGGCGGTTGTCAAAGCCCATTTCCAGGTCGAACACCAGCGTCTGGCGGATCCGTCGTTCCCAGTCGTAGATACCGATCAGGGCGTCGATTTCCAGCCCTTCGATGAATACCTTGTCCATGATGCCTGCCACACGAAAGAGGCGGTCATGGTAACGGGACAGGCCGCGGGGTGCAGGGACGTGGGATGAACAGCGGGGCGGGGGAAAAACAAAGGGCCCTGCTAGCGGGCCCTCTGGTACTGCCATTGTCCCCGGGGGGGACCGAGGTTATCGGTCGCGATTCCCGGCGGCTCGTTGGACAAGCCTAAGCCCGCCCCAGCGGTGCTTCAATAGCCAAATGCGACAGATTCAGATCGACCTTCTGGCGTGCGGTCATGACTGACCGCCAACCCTGTCCTGCCCTGATGGATGCCCTGGATTCTGGAGGGCAGATTGGTATCACCGCATTTCGTGCTTCCAGCCCATGCACAGACAGATTGACTTGGAGCGACTCGTTTCGACGGCGCGGTGGACGACCTACCTGCACGCAGCTGCGGTGGTGGATACGTGCCCGACACTGCTCTATCTCTGGAACATGCGCCTTTGCGGCGCGTTGCTCATGCCGCTGCATCTGGTAGAAATTCTTGTGCGGAATGCAGCTGCGGAGGCACTCGGGTCTCAACACGGCCCAGCGTGGCCACGCAATGATGCTTTTCGCCGGCGACTACCGCGGGTCCATACCGGATATTGCGCCGGGTCCGAGCTGGAGAAGGCAATCAGCCGCTCGACGCGGGTAGACGACGTGGTGGCAGGCCTCAGCTTCGCGTTCTGGCATCAACTGTTTACCCGGCGGTTCGATCAGAGCCTGTGGATGACCGGCTTCAGCCGGGTATTCCCCCATGCACTACCGCTGCCTTCGCATGCACTGCGCGCTGCTGCGTACGCGGACCTGTCACGCCTGCGTCAGCTCCGCAACCGCATCGCCCATCACGAGCCCATCTTCCAGCGCGATATCAGGGCGGACCTCGCCGCAGCGACACGGATCATCCATGCGCGCAGCCCCTCCACTCTGCACTGGTTGCTGCGCCACGAAGAGGCTTCAACGGTACTTGCCGCTTCACCACTGGAAGGAAAGAGCGCAACGCCGCCGTAGCGACCGATCACACCGCCGGCAGCGTCGCCATGTCCCAGCGCGGAGTGACGTCCACGCGCGGCGGATTGTGCTGCCCGGCCTGCAGGCGCAGTGCGCCGGCGAAGGCGATCATCGCGCCGTTGTCGGTGCACAGCGCCGGGCGCGGGAAGCATGCCCTGCCCCCCAGCTTGGCGGCCATTTCCTGCAGCCGCACGCGCAGCCGCTTGTTCGCCCCGACCCCGCCAGCCACCACGATCACATTGGTGCCGGCCGCTTCCAGCGCGCGGCCGCATTTGATCACCAGGGTCTCGACCACGGCATCTTCGAAGCCACGTGCGATGTCGGCGCGGGTCTGCTCGCTCTGGTCGCTGTCGCGCCAGGCCAGCAGTACCTGGGTCTTCAGCCCGGAGAAGCTGAAGTCCAGCCCCGGGCGGTCGGTCATCGGGCGCGAGAAACGGTAGGCGCCCGGACGGCCCTGTTCGGCCAGCGCGGCCAGCTGCGGGCCCCCCGGATACGGCAGGCCCATCATCTTGGCGGTCTTGTCGAAGGCTTCGCCGGCGGCATCGTCCAGCGTCTCACCCAGCAACCGGTATTTACCGATGGCATCCACCGCCACCAGCTGGGTATGGCCGCCGGACACCAGCAACGCCACGAACGGCGCCTGCGGCGGGTCGTCTTCCATCAGCGGCGCCAGCAGGTGGCCTTCCATGTGGTGGACACCCACGGCCGGCACCTCCAGTGCCCAGGCCAGCGAACGCGCCACGCCGGCACCGACCAGCAGCGCGCCGACCAGGCCGGGACCGGCGGTGTAGGCCACCCCGTCGATGTCGCCGACCGTCATGCCGGCTTCGTCCAGCGTCTGCCGGATCAGCGGCAGCAGCTTGCGCACATGGTCACGGCTGGCCAGTTCCGGCACCACGCCGCCGTATTCGGCGTGCAGCGCGATCTGGCTGTACACCGCGTGGGCGCGCAGGGCTTCGATGCCGGCCAGGTCGGTGTCATACACCGCCACGCCGGTCTCATCGCACGATGATTCAATACCAAGTACTCGCATGTGGTGTATTATGCGCCCCCTGCGTGCTCCTCAGGGGCGATGCAGGCCCTTGAGATGCAAGAAAACCGGCCCGTATTCAGGCCGGGATGCTTGCAGTTTGTCGAAGCGCCGCTATAATGTGCGGCTCGCCGGGTATAGACCCGGTTCTACACAGTGTCCGGAGATTCCATGCCCAGCGTCAAAGTCCGCGAGAACGAACCTTTTGAGTTTGCTCTTCGCCGCTTCAAGCGCACTTGCGAAAAGGCCGGTGTGCTGGCCGAAACCCGTAAGCGCGAGTTCTACGAAAAGCCGACCCAGGAACGTAAGCGCAAGGCTGCTGCTGCAGTGAAGCGTCAGCTGCGCCGTTCGTCGCGCGACGTCACCAAGCGTCAGCGCCTGTACTGATCGGACGCACTCATGGCGACAGGTTCTGCCTGTCGCGGTGGGGAAGAAGCCGGCACGCGCAAGCGTCGCCGGCTTTTTGCGTTCCCGGGCCGCCGCCACGGCGCCCCCCATTTGCCTGACTTACGACACACGAGGTGCTCCATGAGCATGAAGCTGAAGCTGACCGACGACATGAAGGCCGCCATGAAGAGCGGCGACAAGCACACCCTGGGCGTGGTGCGCCTGATCAAGGCCGCCGTCCAGCAGAAGGAAGTGGACGAGCGCATCGAGCTGGACGACACCGCCGTGGTCGCCGTGCTGGACAAGATGGTCAAGCAGCGCAAGGACTCGATCAGCCAGTACGAAGCGGCCAACCGCGAAGACCTGGCGCAGATCGAGCGCGAGGAAATGGTGGTGATCGAGCGTTACCTGCCGGCCAAGATGGGCGAAGCCGAGATCGTCGCTGCCATCCAGGCCGCCGTGGCGGAAACCGGCGCGACCAGCCCGGCCGACATCGGCAAGCTGATGGGCGCGCTGAAGCCGAAGGTCGCCGGCAAGGCCGACATGGGCCTGGTGTCCAAGCTGGTCAAGCAGCAGCTCGCAGGCTGACGCGAACGCCTGCCCCGGTTGCGCCGAGCCCCGCTCGGCCGACCGCATTGCAACGCCGTAACGGAAAGCCGCCGGGCATGGCTTGGCGCTCCCCTGCCCCACGCTTCACCCTTTCTTCGACCTGCCGCTGGTAAAACAGCCCGCATGTCCGATCCGACCAACGCCCCCGCCGCCGCCGATCCGCACCGCGGCGTCCCGCATGCCATGCGCAAGTACGTGGACCGGCTCAACCGCAGTTTCCCGATGGCGGTGCTCAACCGCTTCATCGAAGTGGACGTGCTGAGCCAGGCCGCTGCGGTATCTTTCTACGCCCTGTTGTCGATGGCGCCGCTGCTGGTGCTGCTGCTGTGGCTGACCGCATCGCTGTACCCGCCGGCCCAGCAGGCATTGGTCGACCAGATCGGCACGGCTGCCGGCAGCAGCGTGGCGGTGGTTGCCGAAACCGTGTTGAAGAACGCCGACCAGCAGCCCAGCATCGGCTCGCTGGCCGGCATCTGGAGCACCCTGCTGCTGTTCATCGGTGCCACGGCGGTGTTCGCCCAGTTGCAGGGCGCGCTGAACCTGATCTTCCGTACCAGCGGCGAACGCCTGGACGGGCTGGCCGCGTGGCTGCGCAAGCGCGTGTTTTCCTTCGGCGTGGTGCTGGCGCTGGGCCTGCTGCTGGTGGTGTCGATGACCGCCACCACCATGCTGCAGGTAGCCTTCGCGCAGCTGCCTTCGCTGCTGCCCGCGCTGGGCTACATCAGCACGCTGCTGCTGTACACGGTGGCCTTCGCCTTCATGTACCACTACCTGCCGGACCGGCGCGTGGCGTGGCGCCAGGCCTTCATCGGCGGTGCCATCACCTCGGCGTTGTTCGCGCTGGGGCGCTATGGGATCGGTGTGTACATCGCGCAGGTGGCGCCGGGCAGCGCGTACGGCTCGATGGGCGCGCTGGTGATTTCGCTGGTGTGGATCTACTACGCCATGGTGGTGTTCTTCGTCGGCGCGCTGATGACCTCGGTGATCGACGAGAGACTGCGGGCAGAGCACCACCTGGCTGCCGCCGGCATCGTGCCGCCCAAGCCGGGCGCGGCCGCCGGCAACGGGTAAACTAGGCGGACTTCCCGTTCGCCCGCACTGCCTTCCGGCGGTGCCCTGCCGGTTGCCATGGCCCGCATTCCAGACGCTTTCATCGATGACCTGCTGGCCCGCTCCGACATCGTCGAGGTGGTGGGCAGCCGCGTTCCGCTGAAGCGCCAAGGCAAGGAATATTCGGCGCGCTGTCCGTTCCATGACGAACGCTCGGCCTCGTTCACCGTATCGCCCACCAAGCAGTTCTACCACTGCTTCGGCTGCGGCGCGCACGGTACCGCGATCAGCTTCCTGATGAACTACGACCGCCTCGAATTCCTCGATGCGGTGGACGAACTGGCCAAGCGGGTCGGCATGGAAGTGCCGCGCAGCGAGAACCCGCGCAACGCCCAGCAGCAGGACGAAGGCCGCGAACTGTATTCGGCGCTGGATGCGGCCGCGCGCTTCTTCCAGAAGAACCTGGAGGACAGCGAAAAGGCCCGCACCTACCTGGACGGGCGCGGCGTGGACGAAGCCAACCGCACGCGTTTCCAGATCGGCTACGCACCGGATGGCTACAGCGGGCTGCGCGACGCGTTGGGCAAGGACGAGCGGCGGATGAAGCTGCTCGACCGCGCCGGCCTGTTTTCCAAGAACGACCGCGGCCACGTCTACGACAAGTTCCGCGACCGGGTGATGTTCCCGATCTTCGACCGCCGTGGCCGGGTGATCGCCTTCGGCGGCCGCGTGTTCGAAAAGGACGACGGCCCGAAATACCTCAATTCGCCGGAGACCGCGCTGTTCCACAAGGGACGCGAACTGTACGGCCTGTGGCAGGTCCGCCAGGCCAACCAGAAGATCGAACGGTTGATCGTGGTCGAAGGCTACATGGACGTGGTCTCGCTGTTCCAGTTCGGGGTCACCCAGGCGGTGGCTACGCTGGGCACGGCGACCACCCCGGACCATGCCGAGCTGCTGTTCCGCAACGCGCCGGATGTGTTCTTCTGCTTCGATGGCGATGCAGCCGGCCGGCGCGCCGGCTGGAAGGCGCTGGAGTCGGTGCTGCCGCGCATGAAGGATGGCCGCCAGGCGTTCTTCCTGTTCCTGCCCGATGGCGAAGACCCGGACACCATCGTGCGCAAGGAAGGCGCCGCCGCCTTCGACGAGCGCCTGAAACAGGCGACGCCGCTGTCGCAGTTCTTCTTCGACGAGCTGACCCGCGAGATCAACCTGGGCACGCTGGATGGCAAGGCGCGGCTGGCCGAACGGGCCCGGCCGATGCTGGCGCAGATTCCCGATGGCGCCTTCGGTGACCTGATGAAGCAGCAGCTGGGCGTGCTGACCGGGCTGGGCGGCAACTCCGCCCAGCGTGCGCAGCCGGCCGCGCGTGCGGCGTCGGGCCGGCCGGTGACCCCGGTGGCCAAGCGCAGCCTGGTCCGCGCGGCGATCGCGATCCTGCTGCAGCAGCCTTCGCTGGCGATGTCGCTGGGCGGCCAGCACCATTTCCATGGCCTGCGCCTGCCCGGCATCGAACTGCTGCTGGAGCTGCTGGCACTGGTGGAACAGCGCCCGGACATCAGCACCGGCGCGCTGCTGGAACACTTCGATGGCCGCGAAGAGCAGGCATCGCTGCATACGCTGGCCGCGCAGACGCTGGCCGGCGACGAAGCGAAGTGGACCGAAGAGCTGCACGACGCGGTGGGCCAGCTGGAAAAGCAGCTGCTGTTCCAGCGCATCGAAGACCTTAACGCCAAGCAGCGACAACACGGCTTGGACGATACTGACAAGTTCGAAATGCGCGAGCTGCTGAAGGCCCGCGCCAGCCTGCGCATCTGATCGCGTGGGCGCCCGCCAAGGAGCCTGCCTGACATGACACGCTGGTGGTCGCGACTGCGACCGGACAACTTCACCCTCGCCCTGCTCGGCACTGTACTGCTGGCATCGCTGCTGCCGATGACCGGCCCCGCCGCACTGGTACTGGACGATGTCACCAACGTGGCGATCGGCCTGCTGTTCTTCCTGCACGGCGCGCGCCTGCCGCGCGAGGCAGTGATCGGCGGCCTGCTGCACTGGCGCCTGCACCTGCTGATCCTGGCCTGCACCTTCGTGCTGTTCCCTCTGCTGGGCCTGTTGTTCCATCCGCTGTCCGGCTGGCTGCTCACCCCTGAGCTGTACCTGGGCGTGCTGTTCCTGTGCACCCTGCCCTCCACCGTGCAGTCGTCGATCGCGTTCACCTCGATGGCGCGCGGCAACGTGCCTGCGGCGGTGTGCAGCGCGTCGCTGTCGTCCATCCTGGGGGTGTTCCTGACGCCGCTCCTGCTGACCGCGCTGGCCGGCACCCAGGGCGGCATCCACAACCCGCTGCAGGCCATCGGCGGCATCATGCTGCAGTTGCTGGTGCCGTTCGTGGCCGGCCACCTGCTGCGTCCTTGGATCGCCGGCTGGGTGGAACGCCAGCGTGGCCTGCTGCGCTACACCGACCAGGCCACCATCCTGCTGGTGGTGTATTCGGCGTTCGGCGCGGCGGTGACCGAAGGGCTGTGGTCGAAGACCCCACTGATCTCGCTGGCCGCGGTCGCGGTGGTAGCGGCGGTGCTGCTGGGCATCGCGATGCCGCTGATCACGCTGGCCGCGCGCAAACTGCATTTCAGCCGCGAAGACGAGATCGCGATCGTGTTCTGCGGCTCCAAGAAGAGCCTCGCCACCGGCATCCCGATCGCCAAGGTATTGTTCGCCGGCGGCAGCCTCGGCGCCATCGTGCTGCCGGTGATGATCTATCACCAGATCCAGTTGATCGTGTGCGGCATCATCGCCCAGCGCTACGCCAAAGAAGCCCGGTAAGCCCGGTAGTGACGGCCGCTGGCCGTCAATCAAACAACCGCGCCACGCTGAATTCCGGCATCCACACGATCAGGTCGTACATGCGATCTTCGGCCGTTTCCACGCGCGGCAGCCGCGCCGCCCGTACACGCAGCGGCAGCGCCTGGCAGCGTTGCATGCATGCCCAGAACTCACCCTGCAGGGCCTCCAGCCGGACACTGTACACGTCGAGATCAACGAGCTGCGAAGCCATCGGTCGTTGTTGCATTTCCTCTGGCGCATCCATCGGTCGATGACGCATGGCATGCACGTTGCCGGCCAGCACCAGCATCGTCCCATCCACGGGCAAGCGCCGGTATGCGCGTTGAAGTTCGGCGGCCAGTGCGTCATCCCGGACCTGGTTGCTCCCGTCGCTGGAATCCACGTCGTAGCCCAGCACGGACACACTGCGGCCATGCTCCTTCAGCACGCGCACGGCTTCGATGAGATCGAGCATGTCGCGGCTGCGACGACCATCATGCTGGTCGTCACGCACGGCCCAGAAGCCGCTGGTGCGTAGTGCATCGCGCGCCGAGACATCACCGTTCGATTCCACGTAGTCCGCCAGCAACCGATTCTCGCCGCGCGGCAATTCCAGCGCCAGCACCACCGGCGCGCCCTCATGGCTGTAGTCATCGACCAGCTGCCTCACCAGCAACGGCGTTTCACGCGTGCCGTGGTACTCGCCAATCACCAGCAGGCGATGTTCGCCGGCATGCTGGCGGATC
Organism: Stenotrophomonas chelatiphaga; assembly: GCF_032054965.1. NCBI lineage: Bacteria > Pseudomonadati > Pseudomonadota > Gammaproteobacteria > Lysobacterales > Lysobacteraceae > Stenotrophomonas > Stenotrophomonas chelatiphaga. The sequence continues at coordinate 116,202 of NZ_DAMBRS010000011.1, forward strand.
TGCGCGGCAGTCGTCTCATCGGCCAGCGCGGGACTGGCCAGCAACAAGCTCAACAGCAACGTGCAGGCGCTACGCATCCATCGGTGCATCGGTGCCACCTCGCTTCCTTCGGGTAGGTACGGAGGCGATGGTGGCGTACTGCGCGCAATTCAAGGCGGCCCGCCGGTATGTAGCCACGAGCCAAGCCCGGCGGTTGTCCCATCCAGTATCACCAACGCTGCAGCATTCCGCCGCGTCTGGCGTGGCGCTATCGGTCTATGCCCTCTGCAATCTGCATCAGCAGCTCAGCACCCTTTTCTATCGACGCACCATCATCGGTCACCAGCCTCAGTTGGAACGACTTTTCAGGAGTTACCCAGGACAGGACTGCCATTCCCCTTCCATCGACAGAGCGCTCCATGTGGGACATGGCGGGTGTATCACCCACCGTTGCGTTGAGCGCTTCCTTGAACTGAATGATTTTTCCTGCGCCCAAGCGATAACTGTCCTCACTGAACTCTATGAAGCCCGTCCCCTCCAGGAGGTAGATCCGGCTTAGCCCGGTAGCGTTGATACCACTGCGGGTTCCCCACCAATCCGTGTTGACGAGCCTGGCAGCCCGTAGCGGCGTGCCAGCAATGCCAGCCGGCGGGACGGGCAGCCGTTCACGAAGTATCTGGTCAGACAGCACCCGGACCGGCGTTTGAGCCATCAGTGCAGCGACCGATGGAATTGTGCCCATCGCTACAGTCATCACGCCTGTGTACCGCGCGACTGCCTCGTCCTGGAAATGTGTCTTCACTATCGGGGGTGCGTCCAAGTCCGCGATGGATTGCACGACGTAGGCCCCCTCAGCGCTGGGCGCATCGTGCAGCAGCGCGTCCTGCTGGCGGGCAACGCCTTCTTCAGTCAGATCCCGTAGCCACTGGCCGACCGCGTCTACGTTGGGCCCTGCTTGCGCAGACACCTCCGGGCACGCACCACAAGACATGACGGCAAGAATCAAGATCGAAATTTTCATCAGGTCACCATTCAACAAGATTGCAATCAACAGCGGCTGTATTGGATGTCCAAACTCTTCCGGCCGTAACCCACGTGTGGTAACCGCGAACCAGCATGCGCTCGCTGTCAGACCCGTCACCGGCGTAAAACCTGGCGGAGAGGAATCCATTGTTGGCTGCCCCGAGAACATGCTTCGGTCTGATGTTTCCTTGTGGGATGTGCGTGCTTGCGGAAGTGCCCAGGAACCGAACGAAGGACGGACGGTCATAGGTCACCGACTCGTTGATAAATCCTATGCAGTTGGCGCGGCTCAGCGTCTTGATTTCAGCGGATGCTGTTTGCGACAGAATCAGTAGTGCTGGAGAAATCATTGCCCATACTGCTCTCATACGCTTCTGCATGGAGGCTTCCCGCGTCGCGCACGGACATTCGTGCAGCACCGTTATCCCTTCCTGCAAGCGCTTGGGATCGCGCGCCAGACGGAAAGTACGATGCTCATCATGCAGCTCAGGGCAGGACACTGGCTTGTCCGTGTGCCACCTTCCAATCTCCTGACACGCCGCGAGCGCTCGGATGGGTTGGAGGCGCCAGATGACGATAGCGCCGGGCCATGCTTAGCGGCTTCCTGCATCGGCGCCGGACACATTCCGCCGAGCGTGGCTCGGCGCTACCGGAGCATGTGGTGCACCATCCGCGACGGGCGTGACGACCAACGGTCAGCGCGCGCCGGTAGTGACGGCCGCTGGCCGTCAGCGCTGTTGCCGGCCGGGCATTACAACCAGGGCAGGATCCAGTGGTCCACCAGCAGAAAGGCGAACAGCGCCATCAGGTAGACCACCGACCAGTTGAACATCTTCATCGAGAACAGTTCGTCCGGCGGGTCCTGCATGCGCCACGCGTACCAGAGGAACACGGCATTGAGCACGATCGCTCCGCCCAGGTAGAACGGTCCGCTCATGCCGACCACGTACGGAAGCACGCAGATGATCGCCAGCACGATCGAATAGGCCAGGATCTGCCTGCGCGTATGCACCACGCCATGGGTGACCGGCAGCATCGGGATCTTCGCCTTGGCATAGTCTTCGCGGCGGAAGATCGCCAGCGCCCAGAAATGCGGCGGGGTCCAGATGAAGATGATCAGCACCAGCAGCGCCGAATACCACCAGTCGGCCGAGGTCTGCATGCCGGTGACCGCGGCCCAGCCGAGCATCGGCGGCATCGCGCCGGCCAGTCCGCCGATGACGATGTTCTGCGAGGTGGCACGCTTGAGGTACACGGTGTAGATCACCGCATAGCCGATCAACGAGGCGAAGGTGAGGATGGCGGTGATGACGTTGACCCACACCACCAGGATCGTCATGGACAGCACGATCAGCGCACCGGCGAAGGCCAGCACCTGCCATGGCTTGACCTTGCCCACCACCAGCGGGCGCCACGAGGTGCGCGCCATCTGCGCATCGATCTTGGCATCCAGCAGCTGGTTGATCGCTGCGGCAGCGGAGGCCGACAGCCAGATGCCGAAGAAGCCGAGCGCACCCAGGCGCACCTGCTCCCAGCTGGGTACGCCGGGAATGGCAAGCACCATGCCGACCAGCGCGGTGAACACGATGAGGGCGACGACCTTGGGCTTGGTCAGGTCCCAGTACTGACGATAATTGGCCATGGCGTCAGTCCGGTGCCCGCAGGCGGGCCAGCAGGCTGACCATCACGAACAGCAGCAGCACCGCGCCGCCGTTGTGCAGCACCGCCACCGGCAGCGGCAGTGCCATCTTGACGTTGGCGATGCCCAGGCTGACCTGTGCGATGAGGCCGAGGATCAGGGCGACCGCCCAGCCGCGCATGCTCGGCGTACGGAACAGGCGCACGCCCAGCCAGAGCAGGTACGCCGCCACCACGATGGCGAACATGCGGTGGCCCATCTGGATGGCGATGCGCGAGGCACCATCCAGGATGCCCCCTTCGTAATCCACGCCGATGCCGCGCCACAGGGTGAAGCCTTCGGCGAAGTTCTGCTGCGGCCACCACTGGTTGGCACAGCGCGGGAAATTGTCCAGCGACAGGCTGCCGCCGCCGCAGGCGAGCGCGGCGTAGTTGGCGCTGACCCAGCCACCGAGCGCGATCTGCGCGGTCAGCACGGCGATGCCGATGCGCAGCAGCCACTTCAGCTTCGGTGCTTCGGCCAGGGTGATCGGCAGGTGGGTCGCGCGCCAGGCCATCCAGGCCAGCATCGCGAACATCAGCATGCCGCCCAGCAGGTGGCCCATCACCACGATCGGCTTGAGCAGCCAGGTAACGGTCCACATGCCCAGCAGCGCCTGGAAGATCACCACGGCCAGGGTCAACACGGCGGCGCGGGCGAGGTCGCTGTTGCTCCAGCGGAACGCGGCGACCAGCAGGATCACCTCGCCGAGCAGCGCCAGCACGCTGGCGGTGGCATGCCAGCCCATCATGTACAACGGGATGCCCGCAGCCACCAGCACGCAGGCGGTGACCACCGCGGCGCTGCCGAAGCGTCGACGGCGGGTGGCCAGCAGCGCCAGGGTGAGGATTTCGATGCCCAGCGCGCCGGCCAGGAAGCGGTGCACCTGCTCGCGCCATGCCTTGTGCGTTTCCAGCGGGCGGATGTCTGCGGCCGGATGGCCGATGGTCTCCTCCACGTGCTGCGGCCAGGTGGCCTGGCCATAGCAGGTCGGCCAGTCAGGGCAGCTCAGGCCGGCATCGGACAGGCGCACGAAGGCACCGAACAGGATGGTGCTCGCGGTCATGATCATCGCGAACCACGCCAGGCGGTGGAAATTGCGGTGCAGCGCCGGACGCGCGGAAAGGCTCATCAAACAGGGCTCACTTCAGTTTCAGCAACGTGGACAGGTCCTTGCGCAGGCCACCGAGGTCGGTGCCGGGCGCATGGCGCATGATCACGAAGCCGTTCGGATCAACGATGTAGACCGGCACGCCGGCCGGGTCGTCGACACCGGGCAATGCAGCGCGCAGTGCCGGCGAAGGTGCCAGCGCGCGCAGTGCAGGGGTTCCAGCCAGGGGCGCCGGCGGCGTTCCCAGCCAAAGGATCTCTACATTATCGGCGTTATGGCCGAACAGCTGCCACACCTTGGCCAGTCCCTGCGACAAAGTGACGCACTGTTCGGCGCACGCGGCGGGCGGCGCGACCAGGATGCGCCAGATCTTTTCCTCGCCCTTCCAGGCGTACGGCGCGCCGCTGGCCAGCACGGGCGGCTGCAGGCGCAGGTCAACCGGCGGCTGCAGCAGCTGGCCGACGTTCTTGTGGGCGGCCGGCTGCCAGCCGGAGAAACGCAGCACCCCGGCCAGTGCCATCGCGCCGAAGAACAGGACGAACAGCAGCACCAGGGTGCGGCGACCCTTGCCGCGCGCGGTGTCCTGCGGTGACGTAGCAGCGTTCATGGGCAGCATTTTCTCATGTTGGGGAAGGGTGTGCCGGTGGGTTCGGTGGTGGGTTCGGTGGGTGACGACCGTTGGTCGTCACGCTTCTGCTGCCGGCAAGCGCGTGACGACCAACGGTCGTCACCCACCAGCGGCCAGCGATTGACGGCCAGCGGCCGTCACTACCGCCGGCGGCGGCGCCATTCCAGCACCAGCGCCACCACCAGCACGGTCAGGGCCAGGCCGAACCACTGCACGGCATAGCCGAGATGACGCTGCGGCGGCAGCGTGTTGGGCAGCAGGTCCAGATCGCGCTCGTCGCCGAACGGCAGCGCGGGATCCAGCCGCAGCACGCGCGTGGGCAGGCCGGGCAGGCCCAGCAGCGGGGCCAGCGCGTCGGACTGCAGGCGGCTGGCCAGCCAGCGTTGCGGACCGGCAGGGCTGGCCACCGGCCCCAGCGCCAGCCCTGGCGCCGGCGCGGGCGCCAGCAGGCCGCGCACGGCCACCGGGGAGGGCGGCGGCGGTATCACCGGCAGCGTGCGATCGGCAGGCAGCACACGCCAGCCCAGGTCCATCAGCAGCAGCGCGCCCTCGTCGCTGCGGAACGGGCGATAGACCTTCACCCCGGCGCGGCCGTGGCGCATCTGGTTGTCCAGCAGCACCAGCCCCGGCAGGAAGCGGCCGTGGTCGACGATGCCGTGCACGGGGCCGGCAGCGGCCAGCGCGCGCGACAGGGTGCTGGGAGGGTGTGCGGCCGCCGCGGCCTGCGCCTGCAGCAAGGCCTGCTTCTGCTGCATGCGCTGCAGCTGCCAGCAGCCGAGCAGGCAGAACACCGCCATCGCCACCAGGGCCAGCATCCAGCCCAGCAACCGCGTGTGCCGTCGCATCATGACAAACGGCCGCAAACGCGGTCAGATAGGCCCATCCGCCCCGCCATCGAGCCGCGCATGAACGATTCGCTGAAGACCCTGCTGGTGATTGCGTTCCTCATCGTCATCGTCTGGAACCTGGGTGCCGGCCTGTACTACCTGCTGGTGGATCGGGGCCAGACCAAGCGCACCGTCAATGCACTGACCCGGCGCATCGCGGTGTCGGTGGCGCTGATCCTGCTGGTGGTCATCGGCATCTGGGGCGGCTGGATCCAGCCGCACGGCATCGCCCGCTGAGGCAAGCGTTGCGTCGCTCAAAGCACGTAGACGAACAGGAACAGCATCAGCCACACCACGTCGACGAAGTGCCAGTACCAGGCCGCGGCTTCGAAGCCGAAATGGTTGTCGCGGGTGAAGTGGCCTTTGGCCGCGCGCAGCCACATCACCGCCAGCATGATCGTTCCCAGCAGCACGTGTGCGCCATGGAAACCGGTCAGCATGAAGAACGTGGACCCGTAGATGCCCGAACCGAGAGTGAGGTTGAGCTCGGTATAGGCGTGGATGTATTCCTCCGCCTGCAGGGTCAGGAACACCAGCCCCAGCACCACGGTGATGCCCAGCCAGGTCAGCAGCTGGCGGCGATGGCCGGCCTTCAGCGCATGGTGGGCGATGGTCAGGGTGACGCCGGAGGTCAGCAGGATCAGCGTGTTGATCAGCGGCAGGCCCCACGCCGGGATGGTCTGGAACTGGCCACCGATCGCGGCGGGTCCGTTGGTCGGCCAGCCGGACGAATAGCCCTGCCACAGCAGTTCGTTGGTCATCACCCCGTCGCCCTCGCCGCCCAGCCACGGCAGGCCCAGCGCGCGGGTATAGAACAACGCGCCGAAGAAGGCGCCGAAGAACATCACTTCGGAGAAGATGAACCACACCATCCCCATCCGGAACGAGCCGTCCACCTGCTGGTTGTAGTGGCCCGCCTGCGATTCGCGCACCACGTCGCTGAACCACCAGAACAGGGTCAGCACCAGCATCGCCAGCCCGGTGAAGAAGCTCCACTTGCCCCACGTCGCGTCGTTGAGCCAGCTGGCCACGCCGACCATGGTCACCATCATCGCGATCGAGCCGATGAACGGCCATCGGCTGTGGGTCGGCACGTAGTACACGTTGGCGTCGGAAGGAAGCTGGGCCATGGTCGTTGTCCGGTTCGGTGGCGCGCTCAGGGCGCGGCGTGCGCATCGGCCGGCACGCTGGCCGGTGCAAGGCGCGCGGAGAGCGCGTCGTTCTTGTAGAAGGTGTAGGACAGGGTGATGGTGCGGATCTCCGGCGGCAGCGACGGATCGACGATGAAACGCACCGGCATGTCGCGCTTCTCCCCGGCCTGCAGGGTCTGTGCGGTGAAGCAGAAGCATTCGGTCTTGCTGAAATAGCCGGACGCGCGCGCCGGGGCCACCGACGGTACCGCGCTGCCGACGATGGCGACCTTGCCGTCGTTGCGCGCGAAATACAGCGCTTCGTTGAGCTCGCCGGGCACCACGTCCATGGTCAGCTGTTCGGGATGGAAGGCCCACGGCAGCTGCGAGTTCACCCCGCCGTCGAACTCCACGCGCACGGTGCGCTTGCCGGCCGCGGCGCCGACACTGGCCTGCGCGCCGGGGCCGCGTTCCAGGCGTACGCCGAACACCTTTTCGCAGGCGATGCGGTACAGCGGCACCAGCGAGAAGGTCAGCAGGAACACCGCCACCGCCACGCCGATCAGGCGCGGCAGGCCGGCATGCCGGGACGGGGCCGTGGCCTGCGGCGCGTTCATCGGCCGATCACCCCACTGAGGATGAAGCCCACATACACCAGCACCGCAACCGCCCCCACGCATTGGGCAGTGCGGCGTGCGCGCTGGCGGCGCAGGGCCATGTCATCGCGGACCGGGTTGGCGTCGTGCATGGGCACCTCAGTGGCTGATGTCATCGTGGGCCAGATCGCCCGGGCGGATCACCGGCGGGGTGGTGAAGGTATGCGCCGGCGCCGGTGACGGCACCGTCCATTCCAGCCCGCGCGCGCCTTCCCAGCTGCGCGCTTCGGCCTTTTCACCGTTGCGCAGCGAGGCCAGCAGGATCGCGGCCATCATGAAGGGCGTGGCGAACATGCCGAACGCACCGATCGAGCTGATCAGGTTCCAGTCGGCGAAGGCCACGCTGTAATCCGGGATGCGCCGCGGCATGCCGGCCAGGCCGAGGAAGTGCTGCGGGAAGAACAGCAGGTTGACGAACACGATCGACCACCAGAAATGGAACTTCGCCCACTTTTCGCTGTACATCCGGCCGGTCCACTTCGGCCACCAGTAGTACACCGCCGCGATCAGCGCGAACACCGCGCCGGTGACCAGCACGTAGTGGAAATGCGCGACCACGAAGTAGGTGTCGTGGTACTGGAAATCCGCCGCGACGATGGCCAGCATCAGGCCGGAGAAACCGCCGATGGTGAACAGGATGACGAACGCGACCGACCACAGCATCGGCGCTTCGAAGGTGAGCGAACCGCGCCACATCGTGCTGACCCAGTTGAACACCTTCACCCCGGTCGGGATGGAGATCAGCATGGTGGCGAACATGAAGTAGATCTCGCCGCCCAACGGCATGCCCACGGTGAACATGTGGTGGGCCCAGACGATGAAGGACAGGAAGGCGATGGCGGCCGTGGCGTAGACCATCGCCTGGTAGCCGAACAGCGGCTTGCGGCTGAAGGTGGGGATGATTTCGCTGACCACGCCGAACGCCGGCAGGATCATGATGTACACCTCCGGGTGCCCGAAGAACCAGAAGATGTGCTGGAACATCACCGGGTCACCGCCACCGGCGGCGTTGAAGAAACTGGTGCCGAAGAACTTGTCGGTCAGCAGCATGGTGACCGCACCGGCAAGCACCGGCATCACCGCGATCAGCAGGAAGGCGGTGATCAGCCAGGCCCAGCAGAAGATCGGCATCTTCAGCAGGTCGATGCCCGGTGCGCGCATGTTGAGCACGGTGGCGATGATGTTGATCGCGCCCATGATGGAACTGATGCCGGCCACGTGGATGGCGAACACGGTGAACGCCACGTTGTAGCCCCCCTGCAGCGACAGCGGCGGATACAGCGTCCAGCCGCCTGCCGGTGCGCCACCGGGCAGGAACAGGGTCAGCAGCAGCATGCCGAAGGCTACCGGCAGCAGCCAGAACGACCAGTTGTTCATGCGCGGCAGCGCCATGTCCGGCGCACCGATCTGCAGCGGGATCATCCAGTTGGCCAGGCCGACGAAGGCCGGCATCACCCCGCCGAAGATCATCACCAGCGCATGCATGGTGGTCATCTGGTTGAAGAACTCCGGCTTGACGAACTGCAGGCCGGGCTGTGCCAGTTCGGTGCGGATGACCACGCTCATCGCCGCGCCGATGATGAACATCAAGAAGCTGAAAAGCAGGTACAGCGTGCCGATGTCCTTGTGGTTGGTGCTGAACAGCCAGCGCTGGAAAAAGCCCTGCGCATGACCGTGGTGTTCGTCGTGCCCAACTGCCGAGTGCGCCATTGCAAAACACCTCTCAGATCGATTTGTCACGGTGGCCGCGGTGCGGCCACGGGCGGTTGGGTCAGGCGTCGGTGGTGGGCGCCGGGGCCGGTGCAGCAGCAGCAGCAGCAGGCTCGGCCGGGGTCACCGGTTGCCGGGGCGCGCTCCCATCGCCGGGCGGCGTGATGGTCTCCGGCGCGTTCGGCGTGGCAGGTGCGGCGGCAGGCGCCGGCTTCTTCTGCGCCAGCCACTGCTTGAAGTCTTCCTTGGACACCGCTTCGACCACGATCGGCATGAAGCCATGGTCCTTGCCGCACAGTTCGGCGCACTGCCCGCGGTAGACGCCGGGGGTGTCGATGCTGGTCCAGGCCTCGTTGATGAAGCCCGGGATGGCGTCCTGCTTCCAGCCCAGCGCCGGCACCCACCAGGCATGGATCACGTCATCGGAGGTGATGACGAAACGCACCTTGGTATCGACCGGCAGCACCAGCCGGTTGTCCACGTCGAGCAGGTAGTGCGGATTGCTTTCGCGGGTGGGCACCTTGCCGCTCTGGCGCACGCGGTCAGACTCGCGGTCCAGCCGGCTGGTGAAGTCCACGCCTTCGCCCAGGTATTCATAGCGCCACATCCACTGGTAACCGGTGACCTTGACGGTCATCTCGGCATCGCGGGTGTCGTACATCTTGATCAGGTTGGCGGTGGCCGGCCACGCCATCACCACCAGGATCACCACCGGGATCACCGTCCAGATGATTTCGGCCTTGGTGTTGTGGCTGAAGGTCGCCGCGACCGCGCCCTTGGATTTGCGGAACTTGAAGATGGCGTAGGCCATCGCGCCGAACACGATTACGCCGATGACCGTGACCACGATCAGCGAGAGCATGTTCGATTCCCAGGCCAGTCGCGAGGTCTGGGTAACCCCCCGGCCCATGTTCAACTGCCATGGCTTGGGATCGGCGGACTGCGCCCACCCCAGTGCCGGAAAAGCCATTCCGGCCGCCATCATGGCGATCCCGGACACGCACCTGCCGCCCCACGCGCTGCTTTGCTTCATTGCCTAGACCCTTGACGTCATCGGTGACCGCCATCGCTGGCGGCGAGCAAGCTTTCAAGCTGGTCCCGGGCATCAAGCGTCCGTGGGGGACACCGTCGCCGTTGCGTATTCAGATCCCCCGCAGCGCGTTCGGCGCCCTGATCCTGTCGCAACTGCGTTCCTGCCGCGAGTTACGTCTCGATGGTAGCCCTGCCCTCTCGACACTTACAAGGTCCATTCACGGTAAATGCGATGCTGCAGCACAGCAATGTGTCGTCGGCCGATTTGCCGATTTCGGCACAATTCGAGCCGCGCCCGTCGATCCAGCTGAATCCTTTACAGGGCGGTGCTATCAGGAATCCCGTAAGGGGCGATCAGGGGGCTATCCGCAGGCCAAAAAATGATTAAAATCGCCAAGTTTTCCACTGGCCGGACCGGCATGAACGCACCTACTCTTTCGCCCGCTGCCCCCGGCTTTACGCCGCCGGCCGACGCGCTGCTGTCGCCGGAACTGCCGGCATCCCCCTCCCCCTTCCGCCAGGCGATCACCGATGCCTGGTTGAAGGACGAGGCGACCCACGTGACCGAGCTGCTGGCGCAGGCGCGCCTGCCGGCCGACGAACAGGCCCAGGTGCAGGCGCTGGCCGCCGACCTGGTGGCCCGGGTGCGCGTGCGCGCCAAGGACCAGGGCGCGATCGAAGCCTTCATGCGCCAGTACGACCTGGGCAGCGAGGAAGGCGTACTGCTGATGTGCGTGGCCGAAGCGCTGCTGCGCATTCCGGACCAGGACACCGCCGACAAGCTGATCCGCGACAAGCTGGCCGATGCGGACTGGAAGAAGCACATGGGCGGCAGCGATTCGGTGCTGGTCAATGCCTCCACCTGGGGCCTGATGCTGACCGGCAAGCTGGTGCAGATCAACGACGTCACCCGTGCCGACGTACCGGGCGCGTTCAAGCGCCTGATGGGCCGCGTGGGCGAGCCGGTGATCCGCCTGGCCGTGCGCCAGGCGATGAAGATCATGGGCCACCAGTTCGTGATGGGCCGCACCATCGGCGAGGCGCTGGAGCGTTCGCACAAGGGGGACAACGCCAGCTACCGCTATTCGTTCGACATGCTCGGCGAAGGCGCGCTGACCATGAAGGATGCCCTGCGTTACCTGGAGGACTACCGCCGCGCGATCCATGCCATAGGTGGTGACCACAAGGCCCGCGGTGGCCGCCCGGAGGGCGACGTCAACAACGCCCCGGGCATCTCGATCAAGCTGTCGGCGCTGTACCCGCGCTACGAGCACGCCAAGCGCGCCCGCGTGCTGCAGGACCTGGTGCCTGGCGTGCTGGAACTGGCGCAACTGGCGAAAAGCTACGGCATCGGCTGCACGGTGGACGCCGAAGAGGCCGACCGCCTGGAACTGTCGCTGGACATCATCGATGCGGTGTTCTCCGATGCCTCGCTGGCCGGCTGGGATGGCTTCGGCGTGGTGGTGCAGGCGTACCAGAAGCGCACCCCGTACACGATCGATTTCCTCGCCGACATGGCCCGCCGCAACGGCCGTCGCCTGCAGGTGCGGCTGGTCAAGGGCGCGTACTGGGATGCGGAGATCAAGCGCGCGCAGATCGAAGGCTATCCGGGCTATCCGGTGTTCACCCGCAAGCAGAACACCGACGTGTCCTACCTGGCCTGCGCCAAGCGCCTGTTCGGCCATAGCGATGCGATCTACCCGATGTTCGCCACGCACAACGCGCACACCATCGCGGCCATCCGCACCATCGCCAAGGGCGGTGTGTACGAGCACCAGAAGCTGCACGGCATGGGCGATGACCTGTATGCCGAAGTGGTCCCGGCCGACCGCCTGGGCCTGCCCTGCCGCGTGTACGCGCCGGTCGGTTCGCACGAAGACCTGCTGCCTTACCTGGTGCGTCGCCTGCTTGAGAACGGCGCCAATTCCAGCTTCGTCAACCGCATCACCGACGACCGCGTGGCGATTGCCGAGCTGGTCCGCGATCCGGTGGAAATGGTCAGTGCCTTCGCCGCCGTTTCGCCGTCCAACATCGCCCACCCCAAGATCCCGCTGCCGGTGAACCTGCTGCGCAGCCAGAACCACGACAGGAACAATTCCATGGGCATCAACCTGGCCAACGACAACGCCCTGCGCGCCCTTGCCGAGCAGCTCAATGCCGCGGTGAAGCCGTGGACTGCCGCACCGCTGGTGCCCGGCGCCACCGTCACCGCCGCTTCGCTGCCGGTCACCAACCCGGCCGACAACCGCCAGGTGGTGGGCCACTGGCAGGCCGCCGATGCGGCGACCGTGCAGAAGGCCCTGGCCAATGCCGTCGCCGCGCAGCCGGCCTGGAACCGCACCCCGGCGACCAGCCGCGCGGCGATCCTGGAACACGCCGCCGACCAGCTGGAAGCGCGCATCGCCGAGTTCATGGCGCTGTGCGTGAAGGAAGCCGGCAAGAGCCTGCCCGACGGCGTGGCCGAAGTGCGCGAGGCGGTCGACTTCCTGCGCTACTACGCCAAGCAGGCACGCGAGCAGTTCGCGCACGCCGAGAAGCTGCCCAGCCCGACCGGTGAATCCAACGAACTGCAACTGCATGGCCGCGGCGTGTTCGTGTGCATCAGCCCGTGGAACTTCCCGCTGGCGATCTTCCTGGGCCAGGTCGCTGCGGCGCTGGCGGCGGGCAACAGCGTGATCGCCAAGCCGGCCGAACAGACCAACCTGATCGGCTACTACGCGGTGAAGCTGCTGCTGGATGCAGGCGTGCCGGAAGGCGTGCTGCAGTTCCTGCCGGGTGACGGCGCCACCGTTGGTGCGGCGCTGACTGCCGACCCGCGCGTGGCCGGCGTGGCCTTCACCGGTTCCACCGACACCGCCCGTGCGATCAACCGCGCGATGGCCGCACGCGATGCCGCGATCGGTGTGCTGATCGCCGAGACCGGTGGCCAGAATGCCTTCATCGCCGATTCGTCGGCGCTGCCGGAACAGCTGGTCAAGGATGCGATCGGTTCGGCGTTCACCTCGGCCGGCCAGCGTTGTTCGGCCGCCCGCGTGCTGTTCGTGCAGGACGACATCGCCGACAAGGTGATGACCATGCTGGCCGGCGCGATGAAGGAACTGAAGATCGGCGACCCGGGCGAACTGTCCACCGACGTCGGTCCGGTGATCGACGCGGACGCGCTGCAGATCCTGCAGGACCATGCCGTGCGCATGGACGGCGAAGCCCGCCTGATCGCCGCCGCCACGCTTGGCGATGACGCGGCGCACGGCACCTTCTTCGCGCCGCGTGCGTACGAGCTGAAGGACCTGGGCCAGCTGCACCGGGAGATCTTCGGGCCGGTGCTGCACGTGATCCGCTGGAAGGGCGACCAGCTGCAGGCGGTGATCGACCAGATCAACGCGACCGGCTACGGCCTGACCCTGGGCGTGCATTCGCGCATCGACGAGACCGTGGACCGCATCACCAACGGCATCCAGGTCGGCAACGTGTACGTCAACCGCAACCAGATCGGTGCGGTGGTGGGCGTGCAGCCGTTCGGTGGCCAGGGCCTGTCCGGCACCGGCCCGAAGGCGGGTGGCCCGCACTACCTGCTGCGTTTTGCCACCGAAAAGACGGTCACGGTGAACACCACCGCGGCCGGCGGCAACGCCTCGCTGCTGACCTTGGGCGATTGATTTTTTTCGCCTGTGCTGCGGGTGGTCGTGGTGGTCGTGGTCGTGGTGGTTGGGTGGGGCGGGGTGGGTTGGCGGGAAACGCCGTGAATCCATCCCTGGAGGCTCGCCATCCGCATCCCTGCGGATGAGCGTTCCCGCCAACCCACCCCGCCCCACCCCTGACGGTTTCCCGCGGCGGCCAGCGGGTGCAGGAACGAAGAGCGGGTCAGAGTCCTTTCGCTGCGCGAAAGGACTCTGACCCCTCCTCATTACCCCGTCCAACCCGGATGTATGCCCAAGGCCCCCATGGACCCGCCAACCCACGGCCCCGCAGCTTTTGACGTTGACGTTGACGTTGACGTTGCTTCCGACCGCGCGCGCGTCAGCGCGCGGCCACCATCAACCGCCGCCAGTGCAGCAGTGCGACGATCGCGTTGATCCAGTAGCCGACGTACAACAGCGCGGTCAGCTGCAGGCCGCCGGCGTAGTACAGCGGCACCGCCAGGGTGTTCACCAGCAACCACACCCACCAGCATTCCAGCTTGCGCCGCATCATCATCAACTGGCCGACCATGCTCAGCAGCAGGATGCCGGCATCCACGTAGGGCGCCTGTCCGTCCGTGTGGCGGCTGAGCATCCAGCCGTAACCCCACGTGCCCGCCACCACCAGCAGCACCAGCCACGGCCACGCAGAGGCGCGCAGGCGGGTGATCGGCAGCGGCGCGCCCTGGTTGCCGCGCAACCACTGCCACCAGCCCAGTGCGCCGACGGCGATGAAGAAGCCCTGCAGCGCCACCTGCCCGTACAGCCGCGCCTGCAGGAACACCACCGCGAACAACAGCCCGGCAATGATGCTCATCCACCAGCCATGCACGCTGTTGCGCCCGGCCAACAGGATCGACGCGGCCGCCGCGACGTTGGCGGCGATCTCAAGCTGGAACGCGGGGTCTGAGAAATCCATGGGCCATTGTAGTGCGCAAAGAAAAAGCCCCGCTTGCGCGGGGCTTCCTTGTCCTGCTGTCACGCGTTGAAGCGTGGAATCAGAACTTGTACTGCATCGACGCAGCCAGCACGTCGCCGCGGACCTTGTACTTGCCGGTCAGCGAGTTGCCCTGGTTGTTGGTACCCGGCTGCACGAACAGGTTCGGATCGCTGGTCAGCAGGTGGGTGTAGCCGAAGTTGTATTCGACGTTATCCGACGGGGTCCAGCCCAGGCCGATCGACAGCCACTTGCGGCTGGTGTCCGGCACGCGCACGTCGCGGTGGGCGTCGGTGGTCGGGGTCTGGTCCAGTGCCACGCCGCCACGCAGGGTGACGGTATCGCTCAGCTTGAAGTCGGTACCCAGCGACACGAAGGTGGTGTCGCGGTAGCCGAACTCCAGCACCGAATCAGGCTGGGCCGACGCGTAGTCGATGACCACCTGGTCGAACGCGGAGGACCATGCGGTACGGGTGACATCACCCATCACGGTCCAGCGGTCGTTGATGTTGTGGGTCACGCTCAGCGTGGCCGACGCCGGCAGGGTCACCGTGGCCTTGCCGCTGGTGGTCACGAAGCGACCCGGCTGGGCCACGGCCAGCACGGCAGCGGCGTTGGACGGCACGTCGAAGGTGGCGTCGCCGCCGGTGATCTTGTGCTCGACCTTGGAACGGTAGCTGATGCCGATGTGGGTGTTCTCATCCGGGCTGAACAGGCCGCCGACGGTCCAGCCGACTGCATTGTTGTCGCCTTCCACGGTCAGCTTGCCATCGGCACTGCCCGGGGCGAAGCCCGGTACGCGGGACTGGGCCAGCGCGGTGCCGAAGTCGATGTTGTTGCTCAGTTCGATGGTCAGGTGTTCAACGAACACCGACGCGCCGAAGGACACGTACGGATTGACGTCATAGGACATCGCGAAGCCGAGGTCGATCGCCTTCAGGTCGGTCTTCAGGCCGCTGTAGCGACCCACCCAGCCGTCGTCGTAGTCGGTCTTGAAGCCGAACGGTGCGGTCAGCGACACGCCGAAGTGGGCCTTTTCGCCGATCGGCATGTGGAAGTAACCGGCCGGGACCGGAGCGATCATGCCGGCGTCGCCGCCGTCACCACCGGTCTGTGCAGCGCCGGTCGGCTTGCGGCCGGCGCCTTCGAACTCGGCCTTGAAGCTGATCGCGCTCAGGTCGCCCTGGATCACGCGGCCATCGAGCTGGCGCATGCCAGCCGGGTTGGCGGCGATGATCGAGGCATCACCCTCGGCGCTGCCCGAACCTGCGAAGGCGCGGCCGAGGCCCTTGGCACTCTTTTCCGCCAGCTGGAACGCGGCTGCGTTCGCATCGGTGGCGGCCAGGACGCCGGCAATGCCGACAGCCAGCATCGTAATGCGGGCAAAAGTAGAAGCGGTTTGCATCGTTTTATCTCTCCGGAAAGCGGTTGTTTGCTCTGCATGCGCCTGCGTCCCCCTTAGGCCAAGGCCCTCCAGGACGCGCCGGATTCCCCTCCCGACATACGACGCCGTATGCGAGTATTACCCAGACGTGTTAATGAAACAATAACAGATAGGGTGCATTTCCAGCTTAAAAAACTGAATGCGCAGACCTCCGCCATCGGCTGTCGAGATACCCTAGCCACCATGTTCCTGTCGCTGCCCTCCCGTCGCAAAGCCGCCTTCCGCTGGGCGACCCCGCTGCTGTTCGCGACGGTCTGGCTGGCTTTCCTGTGGTCGATCTCGCGCCCGCATGAAGCGCGCAGCAGCCTGTGGATGGACTGGGGCGCGCTCTCGGCAGGCCTGATGCGACCACTGGACTGGTGGGCCACCCTGCAGGACGGCAGCGTGCTGCGGCTGTTCACCGCGCTGTTCCTGCATGCCGACTGGTCGCACCTGCTCGGCAACCTGGTGTTCCTGTTGATCTTCGGGCTGCCGGCTGAGCGCGTGCTGGGGCCGTGGCGGCTGATCCTGCTGTTCCTGTTCGGCGGGGCGTTTTCCAACCTGGTGGCGGTGTACACCATGGGCACGCCGGACCAGATCATCATCGGCGCAAGCGGCGCGGTATCGGCCCTGATCGGGACCTACCTGGCGCTGTTCCCGGGGGCGCGCCTGGGCGTGGTGATTCCCCTGGGCCTGTTCCTGGAATTCGTCCGCGCGCCGGCGTACCTGTTGATCGGCTTCTGGGCGGTGCTGCAGGTGGTGTTCGCGCATATCGGCCCGAGCTTCGGCATGGTGGCCTGGTGGGCGCATATCGCCGGGTTCGGCTTCGGGGTGGTGTACGGCGTGTACGTGCGCGCAGCGATCGCCCGCCGCCTGCGCAAGCGCCAGGGATTCTGACGCACTTCCGGTAGTGACGGCCGCTGGCCGTCATGCTTGGTGTGGTGGGTGACGACCGTTGGTCGTCACGCCTGGTGTGGTGGGTGACGACCGTTGGTCGTCACGCGCTTCGCTCTGCCGCTGCCTTCGGCGCTACCGCGGCGCGGGCTTCGGTAGTGACGGCCGCCGGCCGTCAGGGCTTGACCGACGGTTCGGCCGGCTTCACTTCCGGCTTCACTTCCGGCTTCACTTCCGGCTTCACTTCCGGCTTCGCAGCCGCCTTGTCCGCAGCGGCTTTGGCCGCTTCGGCCTTCAGCCGCGTGGCGACCGAACCGGGTGCCTTCAATTCGGCCAGTGCGTCGTTGATCGGGCCGTCGCCCGGCAGTACGTCGCCGGCCTGGTAGCCTTCTTCGCCTTCGCCATCCCCATGCAGGTGGCCCGGCAGGGTCGCTTCGCTGAAGTCGGACAGGCTCGCAGGCAGGGCACTCTCGCCTTCCACCGGGGCCGGCTTGAGCTCCACTTCCGGCACGATGCCGGTGGCCTGGATCGACTTGCCGCTGGGCGTGAAGTACCGCGCGGTGGTCAGCTTCACCGAATCGCCGTTGTCCAGCGGCAGCACGGTCTGCACCGAGCCCTTGCCGAAGGTGCGGCTGCCGATCACCCGTGCACGCTGGTTGTCGCGCAGGGCGCCGGCCAGCACTTCCGAGGCGCTGGCCGAACCGGCATCCACCAGCACCACGACCGGGGCACCCTTCAACAGGTCGCCGGGCGTGGCATCGAAACGTGCATCACTGATGCTGATACGGCCACGCGTACTGACGATGTTGCCTTTCTCGATCAGGTCGTCGGCCACCTGCACTGCCGCGGTCAGCAGGCCGCCGGGGTTGCTGCGCAGGTCCAGCACCAGGCCCTTGAGCTGGCCACCGGCCTGCTTGGAGAGCTGCCGCACGTGCTTCTGGAAGTCGGCCGCGGTGTCGGCCTGGAAGGTGCTCAGCCGGATGTAGCCGTAACCCGGCTCCAGCATGCGGCTGCGCACGCTGGTCACGCGGATGGTTTCGCGCGCCAGGCTGACATCGAAGGGCTTGGGCTTGCCGTCGCGCACGATGGTCAGCACCACCTTGCTGCCGGCCGGGCCACGCAGCGGTTCGCTGGCCTGGATGGCGCTGATCGGCTTGCCGTCGATGGCGATGATCAGGTCACCGGCGAGGATGCCGGCGCGTGCGGCCGGGGTGTCGTCGATCGGCGAGATGATCTTCAGGCTGGCGTTGTCCGGCTGCTGCTGCAGCTCCACGCCGATGCCCTCATAGGCGCCGTTGGCCTGCTCGTCGAAGGCTTCGGCGTCTTCCTTGTCGAAGTAGGTGCTGTGCGGATCCAGGTCCAGCAGCAGGCCGCGCACCGCGTCCTGCATCAGCTTCTTGTCGTCGACCGGGTCCACGTAGGCCGCACGCACCGCGTTGTATACCGCCACGAAGCGCCGGATCTCCTCCAGCGGCACTTTCGACGTAGCCGCCTCTTCGCTGCTCGCCGCGGTGGACGGCTTGGCGTCGGCGGGGACGTCGGCAGGGGCGGCTGCGGCTGGTTCGGCCTGCTGGGCCAGCGCCAGCGAAGGCATCATGGCCAGCAGCAGGGTGGCGGTTCGGGCTACACGCATGAAGCACTCCTGGGGTCGAATTCGAATGCTCCGGTGAAGTGCGCGCACGACCGATGCAGGTCCCGATTATGCGTCAGGTGCCGGTAAATTCCCGTTGAATATCCGACGAACGCGCGCGCGACGGTTCAGCGACGCTGCAACCAGCTGTCCGGGTTCACCGGCTGGCCACCGCGCCGCAGTTCGAAGTACAGCGCGGTGACGCCCTGCCCGCCGGAATTGCCGACCTTGGCCAGCGGATCACCCCGCTTCACCGCAGCGCCGGCATCCTTCAGCAGGGTGTCGTTGTGTGCGTACAGGCTCATGTAGCCGTTGCCGTGGTCGACGATCAGGATCATCCCGTAGCCGGTCATCCAGTCGGAGAACACCACGGTGCCATCGGCCACGGCGGTGACCGTGCTGCCGGCTGCCGCACCGATCAGCACGCCGCTGCTGGTGCGGCCGTCCGGCAGCTTGCCGCCGTAGCGGGCCAGCAGATTGCCGGACAACGGCCAACCCAGCCCGCCGACGCGTGGCGCAGGCGCGGCGGCGGCCACCGGCGGCACCTTGGTGGCACGCGGCGGCGGCGGCGGACGGCCTTCGGCCACGGCGCGGTCGGCGGCGGCTTTTTCTGCTGCTTTTTCGGCGGCGCGCTCGGCGGCCGCGCGTCGGGCCGCGGCACGCCGTTCGGCTTCGGCACGCGCGGCGGCGGCACGCAGGTTGGCCAGCAGGGTCTCCAACGCTTTCGCATCCTGGCCGAGTGCCTTTTCGCGTTCGCTGCGGTCCTTGAACTGTTCGTCCAGAGTGGCCACGGCCTGCTCGCGCTGGCGGCGGTCGTTGGCCAGCGCAGTGGCCTGCTGTTTCTGCTGCTGGCGGGTGGACTGCAGCTGCTGCTGGCGTTGCCCGATCTGCGCCTGCAGGGTGTCCAGTTCCTTCAGGTCGCTGGTGATGTCATGGATGCGCTGGCTGCGCTCGCGCTGCAGGTAGCGGTGGTAGGCCAACGAGCGGTTGCCATCGGCCACGGTGTCCTGTGACAGCAGCAGCTTCAACGGCGCATGGTTGCCCAGCCGGTACGCGCCGTTGAGCAGGCCAGCCAGCTCCGTGCGCTGCTTCTGCAGCCCGCCCTGCAGCGCAACGCGGCGTTTCTCCAGGTCGGCCAGGGCGCTGTTCTGCTCCTGCAGCGCCGCTTCGGTTTCGGCCAGGGTACGGCCGGTGCGCGCGACCTTTTCATCCATCTCGCGCAGCTGCCGGCTGGCCTGGCCGCGCTGGTTGTCCAGCTGCCTGCGCTCCTGCGCGACGCCCTTCAGTTCGGTACGCAGCTTCTGCAGCTTGCGCTCCGCTTCGCGGGTGGACTGGGCACCGGCCGGGAGCGCCGGCAGCAGGCTGGCGGCGATGACGAGCAGCACGCCACCGGCCAGCACGGGCCAGCGGGTGTTAGCGATGCGTGAGGGAAAAGCATTGTCGCGCAAGGGCGTTCCAGTGACTTCAGGCAGATGCGGTTTCCAGTGCAACATGGTGACATCTTTGCCGGGCGGCCGGCCAGCCGCATGTCACTGACAAGGAACCTCTCATGAAAGCCTCATCCCTGACCCTGGCGCTCGCGCTCGTCCTTGCCGCGGCCGCCAACCCGGCAGTGGCACAGGAAGACATCAGCAAGGTCAACGGCAGCATCAGCGCCGAATCCGGCCAGCGCTACGGCGACCTGGATACGGTCAACGGCAGCATCCGGGTCGCCGATGGCGTGGAAACGGGCGACATCGAGACCGTCAACGGCAGCATCAAAGTGGGTGACGGCGCACGCACCGGCAGCATCTCCACCGTCAACGGTGGCGTTCGGCTGGCGGGCGGCGTGATCGCGCGCGGCAACGTGGAGACGGTCAACGGCAGCATCTTCGCCGACCGCCGCAGCCAGATCGAAGGCAGCGTGGAGACCGTCAACGGTGGCATCGGCCTGGTGGAGACCCGGCTCGCCGGCGATATCGAGACCGTCAACGGCGATATCACCGTCGGCGTCGGTTCGGCGGTCAACGGCGGTATCCACATCAAGAAGCCCAGCTTCAGCATTTCGCTGACGCCGAACCGCAAGCCGCGCGTGATCATCGGGCCCAATGCGGTGGTCAACGGCGCCCTGCAGTTCGAACGCGAGGTGGTGCTGTACGTGCACCGCAGCGCGAAGACCGGCCCGGTCAGCGGTGCCACCGCGGTCCCCTTCGACACCGATACCGCCCCGGAAAACTGATTCCATGCCGGGCCTGCGCCTGCAGGCCGGCTTCACTCCCTGCAGGACCTGACCATGCCCCGTAAATTACTGCTCTGCCTTGCCCTCACTGCGGCACTGACCGCCTGCAAGGGCGAAGACACCGCGCCGGCGGCCACCGCTCCGGCCGCCGATGCCAACGCCGCCACTGCGCCGGCCAGCACGCACACGTTCTCGCCGGAGATCAACGCCGCCGACTTTGCCGAACTGGTGAAGACGCTGGCCTCGGACGAGTTCGAAGGGCGCGCGCCCGGCAGCAAGGGCGAAGAACTGACCGTCAACTACATCCGCGACCAGATGCAGCGGATCGGCCTGCAGCCCGGCAACGGCGACAGCTGGTTCCAGGACGTGGCCATGACCGAGACCACGGCCGACGAAACCACCTCGCTGAAGATCGACCAGGCCGGCAAGGCCAGCGAGCTGAAGTTCGGCACCGACATGGTGGTGGGCACGCGTACCGGCCAGACCGAAGTGAAGGTGGACGGCAGTGACATCGTGTTCGTGGGCTACGGCGTGGACGCGCCGGAGCAGCAGTGGAACGACTACGCCGGCCAGGACTGGAAGGGCAAGACGGTGGTGATGTTCGTCAACGACCCGGGCTTCCACGTCGATGATGCCAAGCTGTTCGACGGCAAGCGCATGACCTACTACGGCCGCTGGACGTACAAGTTCGAAGAGGCCGCGCGCAAGGGCGCGGCCGCCGCGCTGATCGTGCACGACACCGCCGGCGCGTCGTATGGCTGGGACGTGGTCAAGAACTCCTGGGCCGGACCGCAGTACGACCTGCCGGCCAAGAATGATCCGGAACCCCGCCTGCCGGTGCAGGGCTGGTTGAGCGCCGATGCCGCCAAGGCGCTGTTCGCCGGTGCCGGGCTGGACCTGGCGCAGGCCTACAAGGACGCCAACAAGCGCGGCTTCAAGCCGGTGCCGCTGAACGCCAAGCTGTCGGTGGACCTGAAGAGCACCACCGCCGAGAAGACCTCGCGCAACGTGGTCGGCGTGCTGCCGGGCAGCAGCCGGGCCGACGAAGCGGTGCTCTACATGGCGCACTGGGACCACCTCGGCAAGCATGAGGGCGAAGCGGACGACAACATCTACAACGGTGCCGTGGACAACGCCACCGGCGTGGCCGGCATCCTGGAAGTGGCCGACGCGATGATGCACCAGGATCCCAAGCCGGCCCGTTCGGCGGTGTTCCTGGCGGTGACGCTGGAAGAATCGGGCCTGCTGGGCTCCAAGTACTACGTCGCCCATCCGACCTTCCCGCTGGACAAGATCGCCGGTGTGATCAACATCGATGCGATGTCGGTGGCCGGCCGTGCCAAGGACATGACGGTAACCGGCTTCGGTAGTTCGGAGCTGGAAGACATCCTCAAGCCGCTGGCCGCCGCACAGGGCCGGACGCTGCATGGTGAGTCGGCGGTGCAGAGCGGGTTCTACTTCCGTTCCGATCACTTCAACTTCGCCAAGGCGGGTGTGCCGGCGCTGTATGCCGATGGCGGCGAAGACCTGCTGGAAGGCGGTGTGGAAGCGGGCCGCAAGGCCGGTGAGGACTACGGGCGCAATCGTTACCACGGCCCGAAGGATGAGTTCGACGCAGCCACCTGGAAGCTGGACGGCACCATCGAAGACCTGCAGTTGCTGCACGGCGTGGGCAAGGAACTGGCCGCCGGCGATCGCTGGCCGAACTGGTACGAAGGCAATCCGTTCAAGGCGGCGCGCGACGAGATGATGAAGGGCAAGGCCGCACCGGCAACCAAGTAAGCGCCGGTCCTGCCGATGTGTATCCGCGGCGCCCTTCGGGGCGCCGTTTTTTTGTGTGTGTTTGACGGCCAGCGGTCGTCACTGCCGGGCATGCGTACCGGGCAAGAAAAAACCCCGCTGCGTGGGCAGCGGGGTTTCTGGTTTGAACCCTGGCGATGACCTACTCTCGCATGGCTTGAGCCACACTACCATCGGCGCAGCTGCGTTTCACTTCCGAGTTCGGGATGGGATCGGGTGGTTCCACAGCGCTGATTTCACCAGGGAGACGTTGGGAGCAGCGCCTAT
The DNA here is from genome assembly GCF_032054965.1 of Stenotrophomonas chelatiphaga. Lineage (NCBI taxonomy): Bacteria > Pseudomonadati > Pseudomonadota > Gammaproteobacteria > Lysobacterales > Lysobacteraceae > Stenotrophomonas > Stenotrophomonas chelatiphaga. The sequence continues at coordinate 138,882 of NZ_DAMBRS010000011.1, forward strand.
GCGCCAGCTCACATGATTGCCCTTGGGCGGCAGGCACGAAAAACAGGTGCCTGCAAAAAAAGAAAAACCCCGCTGCGCGAGCAGCGGGGTTTTTGGGTATAAACCCTGGCGATGACCTACTCTCGCATGGCTT
>NZ_DAMBRS010000012.1:0-18569 GCF_032054965.1 Stenotrophomonas chelatiphaga
CAGGCCTTGCTGGCCGCCTGATCCCCCAGCTGTCCAACTCCCGGGGGTCACTTCACCATGGGGGCTCGCTGTTCGCATCCATGCGAACAGACGGTCCTGCATGGCCCACCCGCCCGGCGCCCTGACAGGTCCCGGGGGCCGCCAGCCGCGGAAAAAGAAAAAAGAAAAAGCGGTAGCGCCGACCCATGGTCGGCGGAAACCATCAAACCCCTTTTCCCTCGACATCCGCCGACCATGGGTCGGCGCTACCAGGCCCGCATGTTCCATGGCCACCATGGACCTGTCGAAGTGGGGCGGGGTGGGTTGGCGGGGGCGTTGAGCGCCATGGATGGCGCGAAACGAGGCCAGCAGGAGCGGCTCTTGCCGTCCCCCGCCAACCCACCCCGCCCCGCCACCACGCAGCCCTGCAGCTCTTGACGTTGACGTTGACGTGGACGTTGCTCCAAAAGCGGGCAGCCGGGCCGCAGGCCCGGCAACCCCGACCCATCACCAGTTGCCGGCACCCGGCACCTGGTGGGCCACCGCGCGACGGCGCATCAGCAGATTCAACCATTCCACCAGCACCGAGAACCCCATCGCCGCGTAGATGTACGGCTTGGGCACATGCACGTCCAGGCCATCCAGGATCAGCACCGCGCCGATCAGCAGGATGAAGGCCAGCGCCAGCATCTTCACCGTCGGGTTGGCATCGATGAAACGACCCAGCGGGTTGGCCGCCAGCAGCATCACCGCCACCGACAGCAGGATCGCCGCCACCATCACCGGCACGTGGTCGGCAATGCCGACGGCGGTGATGACCGAGTCCAGCGAGAACACGATGTCGATGATCGCGATCTGCAGGATCACCATGCCGAACACCGCCGACGCCTTGGTGGTGGTCGGATCTTCATCCTCACCGCCGGTGATCAGCTCGCGGATCTCCATGCCGCCCTTGATGATCAGGAACAGGCCACCGAGGATCAGCACCAGGTCACGGATGGAAATGCCCATGCCGGCCACGGTGAACAGGTTCGCTTCCATGTGCGCCAGGTAGGCCAGCGACACCAGCAGCAGGATGCGGGTGATGCAGGCCACCGCGATGCCCAGCTTGCGCGCGAACGGGCGGCGCGCTTCGGGCAGCTTGCTGACCGCGATGGAAATGAACACCAGGTTGTCGATGCCGAGCACGATTTCCAGCGCACTCAGGGTGAGCAGGGTCAACCAGACGTTCGGATCGGAGAGCAGTTCAACAAATGCCATGGGGGGTCTTCGCAGTAAGTCGGGAGAGGGGTCAGAACAAGCGGGGGACCAGGATCAGCCCCCAGCACAGCAGTACATTCATCATCAGCACGAACACCGCGGCCGAGCCCATGTCCTTGGCACGACCGGCCAATTCGTGGATTTCGGGACCGTAGCGCTCGATGACCGCTTCGATGGCCGAATTCAGCAGCTCGGTGGCCAGCACCAGCAGCATCGAGCCGATCATCAGGATGCGCTCGATCGCACTGTCACCCAGCCACAGCGCCACCGGGGTGAACAGCAGCAGCAACCAGGCTTCCAGCCGGAACGAGGACTCGTGCAGCCAGGCCGCACGCAGACCCTGCCACGACCAGCGCGCGGCCTGCAGGATGCGACGCGGTCCACGCGGCATGTGGCCGAACTGGTCAGCCATGACAGCGTGCTCCGGCGGGAGCGCAGGCGATCAGGTCGCAACAAGGCAACCGCAGGGACAGGGAGCGGACGGTCATGTAAAGCCAGGGTGGGCAGCAGGCCACTATTTTGCCATAAGGCCACGCCTGGCACCCCGCCGCAGCCGGCAAGGGCCCTCCCGCGCCGTTATCATCCAAGGCTGCAACCCGCTGGAGATCCTGATGAACCTGCCACGCCGCCCGCTGCTGCTCGCCCTCGCCCTCGGCCTGTCCACCGCTGGCTTTGCCCACGCGCTGTCGCCGCCGCGGCCTGCGCAGGTGCCTGAAGAAGTCTCCAACGTGGCCTGGGCCGGTGACATGGCTGCCTTCGCCAAGGCCGACCAGGCCAGCCCGCCGCCGCGCGGCGGCATCGAATTCGTCGGCAGTTCTTCGATCCGGATGTGGGACAGCCTGGCCGCCGATTTCCCGGGCAAGCCGGTGATCAACCGCGGCTTCGGCGGTTCGGAAGTGCGTGACAGCACGTATTACGCCGACCGCATCGTGGTGCCGTACGCCCCGTGCAAGGTGTTCCTGTACGCCGGTGACAACGACCTCAACAGTGGCCGTACGCCGGCCCAGGTACGCGACGATGTCATCGCCTTCGTCGGCCGCGTGCACCGCGATCTGCCGTCGACGACGGTGGAGTACATTTCCATCAAGCCGAGCCCATCGCGTGCGCACCTGCTGCCGGGCATCATTGAAGCCAATGCGATGATCCGCAGCGCGCTGGCCTCACTGCCGAAGACCGGTTACACCGACATCTACACGCCGATGCTGGGCCGCGACGGCCAGCCGGATCCGGCCCTGTTCCGCGAGGACATGCTGCACATGACCCCGGCCGGGTATGCGATCTGGACCAGGGCGCTGGCGCCGAAGGTCCGCTGCGACTGAACCACCAGCGGGGCGGCGTGACGGCCGCTGGCCCGGTAGTGACGGCCGCTGACCGTCATGATTGCAGCGGCCGCTTCGCTCGCCGGGCATGACTCGGCGCCCCCTTCCCCGCGGGGCGTCGCGGTTCAGCGGAAGATGACGGTCGCTTCGGTGCCCTTGCCCGGCTGGCTGGTCAGGGTCACCTGCCAGCCGAAGCGGTCGCACAGCCGGCGCACGATCGACAGGCCCAGCCCGGTACCCTGCGGGCGGTCCGGCTCGGCGCGGTAGAACGGCTCGAAGGCCTTCTCCAGCGCCTCGGGGGACATGCCGATGCCGGTATCGTGCACGCGCACCCGGTCGTGTTCGACGAACACGTCCACGCGGCCTTCGTCGGTGTAGTTGCAGGCGTTGCGCACCAGGTTGCTGACCACTACCTGCAGCACCCGCGGCGGACCATGCAGCTCGACCACGCCGCTGGAATGCAGCTCCACGTGCACCGGACGATCGACCATCAGTTCGGTGGCGGTGTCCACTTCATGGCGCACCACCTCCACCACGTCGAACATCTCCATCTGCGGCTCGACATCGGCCTCGCGCGCCAGGATCAGGAAGGCATCGATCACCGCCTCCATCTCGCGGCCGGCGCGCTGGATCCGCTGCAGGCTGCGCTGCTGGCGCGGCGATGCGGTTTCATCGGCCAGCGCCATGTCACTGGCGACCCGGATCACGGTGAGCGGAGTGCGCAGCTCATGGCTGGCATCGCGGGTGAAATTGCGCTCACGGGCGACGTTCTCGGTGACCCGGTTGGCCAGCGAATGCAGCGCCGCGGCCAGCTGCCGGGTCTCGCCCTGCATGTCGGCGGGCAGCTTCTGCGGGTCCAGGTCGCTGGCCTGCGGCTTGCCCGGGTCCCAGCGCGATACCCGGCGCGCCAGCCAGTTGACTGGCGACACCAGTCGTTTGGAGGCGCGGTAGGTCACCCAGCTGGCGCCGTATACGGCCAGCAGGGTCAGCAGCACCGGGACGATGCCGAACCAGAACGCCAGCATCTCCGCGCGTGAGCGCAGGAACACCAGGTACAGCCGACCTTGCGGACGCACGTCCACCCAGACGAGCTGGTCGTCGCCGCGCAGCTCATGGAAGCCGGCGGGGAGATCACGCAGGTTGGCCGGCAGCGACAGGCTTGAACGCCCGGTTTCCACCAGGTAGCCGCGGATGTTGTGCGTATTGGGCGGCGGCTGGGTGGGCGAGGCCTCGTGCAGCGTCCAGTAGTACGTCGCTTCTTCGCGCAGGGCGGCACTGACCAGGCTGTGCTTGATCACCAGCGATACCAGCCATGCACCAAGCAGTATGCCAAGGCTGGCCAGCACGGCCTGCAGGATGAAGGCGATACGTATCTTGCGCGGCAGGCCGTGCGGCATCAGGGGGATCACTACGGAAGATGGCCGCGCCGAGTATAGGCAGCGGGTGCGTCAGTCCCCCGTGCAGGGGCCGGCGGCGGCCTGCACGGGGACCATGACGACGATGTCAGCCCATCGGCTGGGCGATATCGGCGATGCGGTAACCGGCGCTCTGCACGGTGTGCAGCAGCGGACGGTCGAACGGCTTGTCGATGATCTTGCGCAGGTTGTACAGATGGCTGCGCAGGGTGTCCGAATCCGGCAGCCCATTGCCCCAGATCTCGCGCTCGATTTCCTGGCGGGTGACCACGCGCGGCGATTCGCGCATCAGGATGGTCAGCAGGCGCAGGCCGATCGGCGACAGCTGCAGTTCGGTGCCGGCGCGGGTGGCGCGCATGCTGACCGGATCCAGCACCAGGTCGGCGACCTTCAGCACTTCCGAACCCACCTGCCGGCGCTCGCGACGGATCAGGGCGCGCAGGCGTGCTTCCAGTTCCTGGATGGCGAACGGCTTGGTCAGGTAATCGTCCGCGCCGAAGCCCAGGCCGGTCAGCTTGTCGTCCAGCGTGTCACGCGCGGTCAGCATCAGCACCGGCGTGGACTTGCGGGCATCGTTGCGCAGGCGGCGGCAGACTTCGATGCCGTCCAGGCGCGGCAGCATCAGGTCCAGCACGACCACGTCGTAGCTGTTCTCAGCCGCCAGACGATAACCGTCCAAGCCGTCCTGGGCATAGTCGACCTCGAAACCACGGCCTTCCAGATACTCACCGATCATTTCGGAGATATTGCGGTTGTCCTCGACGACCAGAACAAGGCCGGAGGTTTCCTTCGTCTGACGCATGGTCTTCCCTCTAACTTCAGCTTTGTGAAACATGCCGGATCGACGGTGCACGCGGCGTGAAGTGGACGCACACGCTCGCTGAACGCTTCAGAGCAGCGGCTGCAGCAGCGGCCAGACGTTGGACAGCACCTTCGGCTGGGCGCCTGCGGTGGGGTGCAGGCCGTCGGACTGCATCATCCCCGGCTGCAGCGCCACGCCCTCCAGCAGGAACGGCAGCAACGGCACCTTGTACTGGTCGGCCAGCGCGCGATACACCGCGGCCAAGCGCTGGCGGTACGCCGGGCCATAGTTCGGCGGCACATCGATGCCGAGCATCAGCACCTTGGCGCCGCCCTGCTGGCTGGCCACGATCATCTTCTCCAGGTTGGCGCGGATCTGCGCCGGGGTCAGTCCGCGCAGTGCATCGTTGCCCCCCAGGGCGATGACCACCACGCCGGGCTTCTCACGCGCCAGCAGGCCGGGCAGGCGCGTGGCCGCACCGGCGGTGGTTTCCCCGCTCATGCTGGCGTTGACCACCTGTGCCGGCGAGCCCGAACGGGTGCTGAGCCGCTTGCCCAGCAGGTCCACCCAGCCGCTGCCGGCCGGGATATTGTGGGCGGCACTGAGGCTGTCGCCGAGCACCAGAACGGTCGTTGCTTGACCTTTGGCACACGCCAGCACCGGCAACAGCAGCAACCATGCCAGCAGCATTCCCATCCGGCCGATCGTCCGGCCTCGTCCTGTAACGCGCATTGGAGTCTCCTCATCGACAGCCTGTCCCCCCGCAGCGCGCCCGTCGCCATCGACGTCGACCAGGTCGGCAAATCCGTGCATGGCCCGGAGGGTGAAGTCCACATACTGGACAACATCAGCATGACGGTACATGAAGGCACCTCGGTTGCGATCGTCGGCGCCTCCGGTTCCGGCAAGACCACCCTGCTCGGCCTGCTGGCCGGGCTGGACCTGCCCAGCCGTGGCAGCATCACCCTGGCCGGCAGCGTGCTCGGCAGCCTGGACGAAGAAGCCCGCGCCCAGCTGCGCGCACGCGAAGTCGGCTTCGTGTTCCAGAGCTTCCACCTGCTGCCGGCGCTGACCGCGGCAGAGAACATCGCACTGCCGCTGGAGCTGGCCGGACGCGAAGACCCGTCCCGGGTCGAGCAGGTGCTGGAGGCCGTCGGCCTGTCACACCGCGCGCGGCACTATCCACGCCAGCTGTCCGGCGGCGAACAACAACGCGTGGCGCTGGCGCGGGCCTTCGTGGCACGCCCGCGCATCCTGTTCGCCGATGAACCCACCGGCTCGCTGGACCAGGCCACCGGCCAGCACATCAGCGACCTGCTGTTCGCGTTGAATGCCGACAGCGCAACGACCCTGGTGCTGGTCACCCACGACCTGCGCCTGGCGCAGCGCTGCCAGTTCATCCATCGCATCGACAACGGCCGCCTGCAGCAGGTCACGCACGGAGCGGACGCATGAACCTGCTGCGCCACGCGCTGCGTTCGCTGCGCCGCGAAGCGCTGGCCGGCGACCTGCTGACGGTGTTCGCCGCGCTGGTGCTGGGCGTGGCGGTGATGACCGCGGTCGGCACGCTGGTGGACCGGGTCAACCTGGCGCTGGCCAACAGCACCGCCGAAATGCTCGGCGGTGACCTCGGCATCAGCGGGCGCGCCGAAGCGCCGGCCGAGCTGGTCACCGAAGGCACGCGGCGCGGACTGCAAAGCACCCGCATCGCCGCCTTCGGCAGCGTGCTGTTCCATGGCGAGGCCAGCACGATGGCCACCATCAAGGCCGTCGAAGCCGGTTATCCGCTGCGCGGACAGCTGCGCGTGCGTAGCGGTGCCGATGCCGTACTGAACGAAGCCGCCGCCGCACCGGCACGTGGGGAAGCCTTCGCCGATCCACGCCTGCTGCAGGCGCTGGACCTGCGCATCGGCGATCAACTGGAGTTCGGCGCAGGTACGCTGCGGGTGGCCGGCAGCATCGAATCCGAACCGGATACGTCCAGCGAACTGCTCACCCTGTCGCCCACCCTGCTGGTCAACCGCGCCGACGTGGAAGGCACCGGCCTGCTCGATCCGGGCAGCCGTATCAGCTACCGCACGATGTTCATCGGCGAGCCCGAGGCCATCGCGCAGTTCCGCCAGTGGCTGCAGCCGCGCGTGCAGGGACTGCGCCTGCTCGGCGTCGGTGACACCCAGCGCGGGGTGCGTGAGTCGTTCCAGCTGGCCGGGCGTTTCCTCGGGCTGAGCGCCTTGCTGGCGGTGCTGCTGTCCGGCGTCGCCACCGCGCTGGCCGCCAATCGTTTTGCATTGAGCCGTATCGACCAGGTCGCCGTGCTGCGCTGCCTCGGCGCGCGCCAGCGCGACATCCTCGGCAGCCTGGCGCTGCAACTGCTGTTGATGGCGATCCCGGCCTGCATGGTCGGCGTGCTGGTCGGCATGGCAGCGCAGGAAGGGCTGGTGCAGATCCTCGGCGGACTGGTGCCGCAGCGGCTGCCGCTGCCGCAGGCGATGCCGGCGCTGACCGGGGCCGGCATCGGCCTGCTGCTGCTGCTCGGCTTCGGCCTGCCGCCGCTGCTGCGGCTGCGCAACGTGCCGCCGATGCGCGTGCTCAACCGCAGCTTCGCCACGCTGCCGCCGACCTCGCTGCTGGTGTACGCCGGAGCACTGCTGGCCAGCCTGGCGCTGACGGTGCAGGTTACCGGTGACCTGAAGCTGGCCCTGTGGGTACTGGGCGGACTGGCGGCGCTGGCGCTGCTGGCGGCCATCGGTGGCTTCGCGTTGCTGATGCTGGTGCGTGGGCTGCAGCATCGCCTGCACGGCAATTGGCGGCTCGGGCTGGCGGCGCTGACCCGCCGCCGCGCGCTGGCGGTGATGCAGCTGGTCGGGCTGTCGTTGTCGCTGTGTTCGCTGTTGATGCTGGCCGTGGTCGGTCCAGGCCTGCTGCAGCAGTGGCGCGACCGCCTGCCGGCGGATACGCCGAACTACTTCCTGATGAACATCCAGCCGGACCAGCGCCAGATCGTGCTGGATGCGCTGACCACGCAGGGTGCGGTGGATGCCAGCGTGGAACCGTTCGCCACCGGTCGCCTGCTGGCCTTGAACGGTGAGGCGCCACGTCGCCGTGGTGATGACCAGGAGGCGGCGCAGGACACTGGCGCGCAGCCGACAGCCGATGAGGACAACGACCGCGACCGGCCGCTCAACTTCAGCTGGCGCACCACCTTCCCGCCCGCCAACCAGCTGCTGCAGGGTCGCTTCTGGGCGGCCGACAGCACCGCCGCCGAGGCCTCGGTGGAGGAAGGCTGGGCGCGCCGTTACGGCGCCAGACTGGGAGACCGGGTGACGCTGCAGGTCGGCGAGCAGCAGCGTGACTACGCCATCACCAGCATCCGCAAGGCCGAGTGGAACAGCTTCCGGGTCAACTTCTTCGTGCTGCTCAACGCCAATGCGGTCGGCGATGCGCCGCACAATCTGATTTCGGCCTTCCACCTGCCGCGTGCCAAGGCGGCCGGGCTGGGCCAGCTGGTACGCGAGCAGCCGAACCTGTCGCTGCTGGATATCGATGGACTGATCAGCGAGGTGCGGCAGGTGATGGATCGGGTCGCGCAGGCGATCCAGGTGGTGATGGGCTTCAGCCTGCTGGCCGGCGTGCTGGTGTTGCTGGCAGCGCTGCAGTCGACCGCCGGTGAACGGCGTTATGACAGCGCGGTGCTGCGCACGCTGGGTGCCACGCGGCGCCAGCTGCGCGGTGCGGTGCTGGTGGAATTCGGCGCGTTGGGGCTGCTGGCGGCGACGCTTGCGGTCGGTGCGGCGGCGATCATCGGCGTGGTGGTGTCGCGGCAGGTGTTCGAGCTGGCGCTGTTGCCGCCGTGGCCGGGGTTGCTGGCCGGTGGTGCGTGCGGGGTGGCGTTGAGTGTGTTTGCCGGATGGTGGGGCACGCGGCGGATCCTGCATACGCCGCCGGCGCTGGCGTTGCGCGAGGCATAGGCTGCAGGGGGTGGCTGGCTACGGGCCGGGGCCGGGCGACGGACTACGTGCCGGGGCCGGGCGGTGGGACTGGGCGGGGGACGGCAAGAGCCGCTCCTGCGGGCCTCGTTTCGCGCCATCCATGGCGCTCAACGCCCCCGCCCAGCCCCACCGCCCGGCCCCCTGACAGGTTCCGGTGACCTTCACCCGCGTAGCGAGAGGACTCTGACCCCGTGTCCTCGAGGGCGTTCACGGATACGATGGCGCGCATTGCGCCTATGCGTTGCGAGATCGCACGCCATTAGCGTGGAGACTCCTTCAAGGAGACTTCCCCGATGCGCGCGCCCGTGCTGCTGCTCTCACTCGTCCTGTTGTCACCTGCCTGCGCCCATGGGCAGGCGTTCGTCCATCCCGGCATCCTGCTCGACGCGTCCGCGCTGCAGGCAACCCGGGACGCGCTGCGGGCGGGAGATCCGCTCAAGACCTCTGCGATGGTCGCCATGCGGCAGAGTCCGCTGGCATCGTTGGAGCATGTCGCCACACCGTTTGTCCGGGTGGAATGTGGTTCCTTCGACAAACCCAGCATCGGCTGCAAGCCCGAACGCGACGATGCCAAGGCCGCGTATACGCATGCGCTGCTGTGGGCTTACCTGGGCGAGCCGGCGCATGCACGCAAGGCGGTGGAAATCATGGATGCGTGGGCGAACACGCTGACCGGTGGCCACCACAACAGCAACGCGCCGCTGCAGGCGTCCTGGACGGCGCAGTTGTGGACACGTGCGGCCGAACTGATCCGGCACACCAGCACGGCGTGGCCGGAAGCGGATGCCCGACGCTTCGGCGACTGGCTGATCGCGCAGTACCTGCCGGACATCAACCGCATGGGGCCGTGCCCCGGTGGGAACTGGCATGCCAGCGGCATCGAGGCACGCATGAACATGGGCATCTACACCGATCGTCGCGATATCCATGACCGCGCCGTGGGCGACTGGAACACCCGCCTGCCAACCTATGTCTACCTGCCGGAGGACGGTGCTACGCCATTGCCGCGTCCCGCCTGCGCGACCCCCATCGAAACCCTGTGGTTCGGCCAGACGGTCATGGCCGCGGGCCTTGCAGAAGAAACCTGCCGCGACCTGGAGCATACGGCCTATGGGCTGGCCGCCTACCTCAACGCGGCGGAAACCAACCGCCTGCAGGGGGGCAGCCTGTACCAGGCGCAAGGCGAACGACTGGTCGCTGCGATGGAGTTCCACACCGACATGCTGGCGCGGCCGGTGGTGCCGGCGTGGCTGTGCAAGGGCAAGCTGGTATCGGATGTGCGCGGCACCCTGGAGATCGGCTATTCCCATTTCGCCGGACGGCTGGGAAAAGCTCTGCCGCACACCGCTGCCTGGCTGGCCGGGCATCGTCCCAGCCAAGGGGATTTTCATTTTCTCTGGGAGACCTTGACCCACGGCAGCGCGCTCGGCGAATAGGAGTCGTTGACCTGTCGCGCACGCCGCAGGCGCATAATCCGCCGACCCCACCGGCGTGATCGACATGGCCCAGTACCTCTACCCCGTGCTGCTGCTCCTGGGCAGCAACATCTTCATGACCTTCGCCTGGTATGGGCACCTGAAATTCAAGAGCGCACCGTTGATGACGGTGATCCTGATCAGCTGGGGAATCGCGTTCTTCGAGTACTGCCTGCAGGTTCCCGGCAACCGCCTGGGCAGTGCGGTGTATTCCGCACCGCAGCTCAAGGGCATGCAGGAGGTCATCACCCTGGTGGTGTTCGCGGTGTTCTCCGCGTTCTACCTGGACCAGCCGCTGAAGTGGAACCACTACGCCGCCTTCGCGCTGATCGTGGTCGCTGCCCTGCTGATGTTCAAGGAATGAGCGGAGACGCCTCAGGCGTGCATCGCAGACGGCGGCGAATCAGCGGTGCCATCCGCGCTTTCAAGGCGTGCGATGCGCCGTGCGGTTGCACTGCCCAGCGATGACAGCGGGGCCAGGCTTGCCGCCAGCCCACTGCCCTGCTCCACCGCGTGCAGCTGCACCGCGCACATGCGCCAGCGCTGCCCGCCCAGGCTTCCGGCCAGGCGCCGCCACAGGCGCTCGCCGACACTGGCGTCATCGCTGCCGGCCGGGCGTATCGCCAACCCGGCGACCAGCCGGTCCCATGCAAGGAAATCGCTGTCCGGCAACAGGTACAGCCGCCAGCAGCAGCGACCACGCGCGTCGGTGAAGCACAGGCTTTCGCGCACGCCTTCACTGTCCAGGCCCTGGCAGGCGTGGGCGGAGACCGCATCCTGCCAGCCGGCCAGCTCATTGCTGTCGGCGCGGTACAGGCACAACACGGTGCCCAGCGATGCCAGCTGGCTGGCCGTGGGCCGGCCGATGGCCTGCGATAACGGCAGGCCGCGCGGCATGCTGGCGCGTACTGCGGACAAGGCTCTGCTCATGGGATCACCGTGTCATGCACGTGGTCGTGCGAAGGGATCCCCCGGGGCCGCCACCACCGTCCGAAGACGCTGGCCGGAGGACCGAGGGGGAGAGAGACAGGAGGGGCGGCCGCCGTGTGGACCGCGTCGCGCGGTGGCGCGGCGCTGCATCCGGGAGGGGAGCGGCCGACCCGTTTACTTGGTCAGGATCAGCTTGTCGTTGCTGGTGTGGCGCAGCCGGTAGAAGCGGTCGCCATGCTGGATGAGGATCTCGCGACGCCCCTTCAGCAGGGCCTCGCTGTCGATCACTTCCTCGGCGGGCACGGCACGGACCGGGCGGTCACGGAGGGTCAGGGTTTCGGGACGAAGCAGCACTGCTTGAGCATTCATCGTCTGGACTCGGTGCGAGGGACGACTCAAATGATAACGATTCTCAGTTCGCAATCAACACCCATTCTCAAATTGATTGATGGGATTGATGATTGGATTGCAATATTCAATAGATAAAGCCTATCGAAGGTAGCGCCGGGCCCGCTCGGCGGAGACCTGCGCACCCGCCGAGCCAGGCCCCGCGTGCCCTGTATCAGGCGAACACCGCCTCCACCTGGCCCCAGGCCGCCTCGTCCAGCGCACCCACCAGCTCAAGCGCCTGCAGGTTCTGCAGCAGCTGCTCGACCCGGCTGGCGCCCAGGATCACGCTGGACACGTTCGGATTGCGCAGGCACCAGGCGATGGCCAGGGTGGCCGGGGCGACGCCCAGCCCGGCCGCCAGTGCGGTGTAGCGCCGCACCTGCTGCAGCCGCGCCGCGCCGTCCGCACCCAGCACGATGTCCTGCAGCCAGGCCATGTCGTCCAGCCCCAGCCGCGAACCGGCGGGGAAGCCGTCGTTGTACTTGCCGGTCAGCAGGCCCGACGCCAGCGGCGAGAAGGTCGTGGTGCCCAGCCCGGCCTCGGCATACAGGGGGGCGTACTCGCGTTCCACCCGGTCGCGGTGCAGCAGGTTGTACTGCGGCTGCTCCATCGTCGGGCCCTGCAGATTGTGCCGACGCGCGACGTCCAGCGCTTCCTGGATCTGCATCGCCGACCATTCCGAGGTGCCCCAGTACAGCACCTTGCCCTGCCGGACCAAGGTGTCCATGGCGTGCACGGTCTCGGCGATCGGGGTATCCGCGTCAGGACGGTGGCAGTAGTACAGGTCCAGGTAGTCCACCCGCAGCCGCTTCAGCGCCGCATGGCAGGCATCGGTCACATGCTTGCGCGACAGCCCGCGCTGGGTGGGCGCCGGGTCCGCCGCGCTGCCGAAGAGCACCTTGCTGGACACGCAGAAGCCGTCGCGCGGCAGCCGCAGGTCGGCGATCACATCGCCCATCACCTGCTCGGCGCGGCCGTTGGCATAGCCCTCGGCGTTGTCGAAGAAGTTGATCCCGTTGTCCCAGGCCGCCGCGACCAGGTTGCGCGCCTGGTCCCGGGCCACCTGGCTGCCAAAGGTGACCCAGGCGCCGAAGGACAGCGCGGAAAGCTTCAACCCGGAGGTTCCAAGGCGGCGGTAAAGCATGCACAACTCCTGCTGCAGGCCCGCAGATCGGGCCGGAAGGGGGTTCATTCTAACCGCGCCGCGTCGCCTGCATCCCTTGTCAATACAGCGCGTATCGGCGCTGATCGCCCCCCGCTGCGCGCTTTTCCTTGCCCCGGCCCCTGCCCTGCTCTAGGCTTCCCGTTTTTCGCGGTGCCCTCAGGGGATTCAACATGGTCGAAGGTTTGGGCAGGATCGGCTTCGGCCTGTTTGGTCTGGCGGTGCTCATCGGCATTACCTGGCTGTTCTCCAACAACAAGCGCGCGGTGGACTGGAAGCTGGTGGCGACCGGCCTGCTGCTGCAGATCGCGTTCGCCGCCGTGGTGCTGCTGGTGCCGGGTGGCCGCGACGTGTTCGATGCGCTCGGCCATGGCTTCGTGAAGGTGCTGAGCTTCGTCAACGAAGGCTCCGGCTTCATCTTCGGCTCCTTGATGAACGTGGAAAGCTACGGCTTCATCTTCGCCTTCCAGGTACTGCCGACCATCATCTTCTTCTCCGCGCTGATGGGCGTGCTGTACCACCTCAACGTGATGCAGGCGATCGTGCGGGTGATGGCCCTGGCGATCACCAAGGTGATGCGCGTGTCCGGTGCCGAAACCACCAGCGTCTGTGCCAGCGTGTTCATCGGCCAGACCGAAGCCCCGCTGACCGTGCGTCCGTACATTTCGCGGATGACCGAATCGGAGCTGCTGACGATGATGATCGGCGGCATGGCCCATATCGCCGGTGGCGTGCTGGCGGCCTACGTCGGCATGCTCGGCGGCGGCGATCCGGAATCCCAGGCCTTCTATGCCAAGCACCTGCTGGCGGCCAGCATCATGGCCGCACCGGCGACGCTGGTGGTGGCCAAGCTGCTGATCCCGGAAACCGGCACCCCGCTGACCCGCGGCACGGTGAAGATGGAAGTGGAGAAGACCTCCAGCAACATCATCGACGCCGCCGCCGGTGGCGCCGCCGACGGCCTGCGGCTGGCCCTGAACATCGGCGCGATGCTGCTGGCCTTCATCGCGCTGATCGCGCTGCTGAACGCCCCGCTGACCTGGATCGGTGATGTGACCGGCCTGGCCGCGGCGATCGGCCGCCCGACCAACCTGTCCACCATCTTCGGCTACCTGCTGGCCCCGATCGCCTGGGTGATCGGCACCCCCTGGGCCGATGCCAGCACGGTCGGCTCGCTGATCGGCCAGAAGGTGGTGATCAACGAGTTCGTCGCCTACAGCGAGCTGTCGCGCATCATCAACGGCCAGGTACCGGGCGTGACCCTGTCCGAAGAAGGCCGGCTGATCGCCACCTACGCCCTGTGCGGCTTCGCCAACTTCAGCTCCATCGCGATCCAGATCGGCGGCATCGGTGGCCTGGCCCCGGAACGACGCCAGGATCTGGCCCGGTTCGGCCTGCGCGCCGTGCTGGGCGGTACCATTGCCACTTTCATGACCGCCACGATCGCCGGCGTCCTGACCCACTTTGGTTGATACCCTCGGGTACCACCGCGCTTCACTGAGAACCGTTTTCCTATGAGCAGCAACGTCGTCGTCGTCGGTTCCTTCAATGTCGATCATGTGTGGCGGTGTGAAGCACTGCCCGCACCCGGGGCGACCATCGCCGGGCGCTACAGCACCGGTCCCGGCGGCAAGGGCTTCAACCAGGCCGTGGCCGCGCGCCGCGCCGGTGCGCAGACCACCTTCGTCTGCGCGCTGGGCGAGGATGCCGGCGGTGCCATGGCCCGCGGCCTGGCGGCCCAGGACGGCTTCACCCTGAGCGCCGAAGCGAGCACCGAACCGACCGGCACCGGCGGCATCTACGTCGATGCGCGTGGCCGCAACACCATCGTCATCGGGCCCGGTGCCAATGCGGCGCTGAGCATTGGCTTCGTGCAGCAGCAGCAGGCGCTGCTGGCCGGCGCCAAGGTGGTGCTGGTGCAGCTGGAATCGCCGGTGGAAACCATCGAGGCCGCCCTGGCGGTAGCGCGCGAAGCCGGTGTCACCACCGTGCTCAACGCCGCCCCGGCCGATGCGCCATCCAGCATCGGCCTGCTCAAGCTGGCCGATGTCATCACCCCGAATGAAACCGAGTTCGCTGCGCTGCTCAGCCGCCATGTCGGCGAGCGCGTCGACCCCAACGATGTCGCCGCGCTGGACGGTGCCAGCCTGCACGCGCTGTGCCGCAAGCTGGTCGGCAGCGGCACCGTGGTGGTGACGCTGGGTGCGGTGGGCGTGTTCGTGTCGCACGATGAAGACACCCTGCGCGGTGACAGCCAGCCGTATTACCGCGTCGGCGCCGAGCAGGTGCATGCCATCGACACCACCGGTGCCGGTGATGCCTTCAACGGTGCGCTGGTGGCCTCCATCGCGCATTCGCCGGATGCACCGTTCGCGCGCCACGTGCGCTTCGCCAACCAGTTCGCCGGCCGTTCCACCGAGAAGGAAGGCGCCGCTGCGGCGATGCCCCACTTCACCCCGGACGACCAGCCGGCGTAAGCCCCGGTAGTGACGACCGCTGGTCGTCAGACGCTTGCCCGCCCTGGTGGGTGACGACCGTTGGTCGTCACGCTGTTGCTGTCCCGCTGCGCTCGCCGACCATGGGTCGGCGCTACCTGCCCGGTGGGACACCCAGCCGCCCACCATGACCCGTGCCTGGGGGCGGCGGAAGCAACCGTCAAGCATCTGCTGATGCCGGTGTGGCATGAGCCCCATCCGGATTGGCCTGAACCGGGCGCTCCCGCCAGCAGCCCGGCCCGCGCGCCCGCACTACAATGGCCGCATGCAGATCGGCCCTTATTCCATTGCCCCCAACGTTGTGCTGGCGCCCATGGCCGGCGTCACCGACAAGCCGTTCCGGCTGCTGTGCAAGCGCCTGGGCGCGGGGCTGGCCGCCTCGGAGATGACCATCTCCGATCCGCGCTTCTGGACCACCCGCAAGTCCCTGCACCGGATGGACCACGACGGCGAGCCCGACCCGATCAGCGTGCAGATCGCCGGGACCGAACCGCAGCAACTGGCCGAGGCCGCACGCTACAACGTCGACCATGGCGCGCAGATCATCGACATCAACATGGGCTGCCCGGCCAAGAAGGTGTGCAACGCCTGGGCCGGCTCGGCGCTGATGCGCGATGAAGACCTGGTGGCGCGCATCCTCAGCGCGGTGGTCAACGCGGTCGACGTGCCGGTGACGTTGAAGATCCGCACCGGCTGGGACTGTGACCACCGCAACGGCCCGCGCATCGCCCACATCGCCGAAGACAGCGGCATCGCGGCGCTGGCCGTGCACGGCCGCACGCGCGACCAGCACTACACCGGCCAGGCCGAGTACGAGACCATCGCCGCGATCAAGGCGGCATTGCGCATCCCGGTGATCGCCAATGGCGATATCGATTCGCCGCGCAAGGCCGCCCACGTGCTCGCCGTCACCGGCGTGGACGCGGTGATGATCGGCCGCGCCGCGCAGGGGCGTCCCTGGATCTTCCGCGAAGTGGCGCATTACCTGGCCACCGGCGAAGCACTGCCCCCGCCGCCGCTGTCCGAAGTGCGCGACATCCTGCTCGGCCACCTGCAGGCGCTGCATGCTTTCTACGGCGAGCCGCAGGGCGTGCGCATCGCGCGCAAGCACCTGGGGTGGTATGCCAAGGATCGCCCGGAAAATGCGGCGTTCCGCGCAGTGGTGAACCGGGCCGAAGACCCCGCCAGCCAGATCGCGCTGACCACCGACTACTTCGATCGCCTGATCGCCGATACGCGCCAGACAGCTGCCGCTGAATGACTTCTACGCCGGGCAACGCCCGGCGCTACCCGGATACCCCCATGACGCCGCCGATTTCTTCGCCTACCTACCTGCACGGCTTTTCCAGCACCGAACAGGAGCGCCTGATGACCCAGGCCCGCCTGCTGGAGCCGACCATCTTCGGACAGATCGACTACACCGGCGTGCGCCGCCTGCTGGAAGTCGGCAGTGGCGTGGGCGCGCAGACCGAGATCCTGCTTCGTCGCTTCCCGGAACTGCACGTCACCGGCGTGGACCTGAGCGAAGCGCAGCTGGCCACCGCACGCGCCAACCTGGAAAAGACGCCCTGGTGCAGCGACCGCTACGTGCTGCAGCACGCCGATGCCGGTGAACTGCCGTTCGGCGCGCGCGCCTTCGATGGCGCCTTCCTGTGCTGGGTGCTGGAACACGTGCCCTCGCCGGCCCGGGTGCTGAGCGAAGTGCGCCGGGTGCTGTCGCCCGGTTCGCCGGTGTACATCACCGAAGTGATGAATGCCTCGTTCCTGCTGGACCCGTATTCGCCGCACATCTGGCGCTACTGGATGGCCTTCAACGACTTCCAGCACGACAACGGTGGCGATCCGTTCGTCGGTGCCAAGCTGGGCAACCTGCTGCTGGCCGGCGGCTTCCGCGATGTGCAGACCGACATCAAGACCATCCACCTGGACAACCGCGAGCCAGCACGGCGCAAAACGATGATCGCGTTCTGGGAGCAGGTGCTGCTGTCGGCGGCCGAGCAGCTGCTGCAGGCCGGTACGGTGGACGAAGAGACCGTGGACGGCATGCGCCGCGAGTTCCGCCAGGTGCAGAACGATCCGAACGCGGTGTTCTTCTTCTCCTTCGTGCAGGCCCGCGCGACCGTCTATTGATGCGGCCTGACGGTAGCGCCACGCCATGCCCGGCGAGCGCGCAGCGCGGCAGTGACGACCAACGGTCGTCACCCACCACGGCGGCGCTAGGGCGCCGGCTCGCGCCAGATCCGGTCCCACATCAGGCCCAGGCGGCGACCGACGTCGGCGCGCGCTTCCGGGCTGCTGTAGTCCCCGCGCAGCTGCTCCGGCACGATGCCCCGGAACTGGCCGTCGCGCTGCTCAGCCACGGCGAAGTTGAACGTGTAATCCGGCTCCAGCCCCATCCGCAGGTCGCTCAGCACCAGCCGGCCATCCACCACCTGCGCGCGCATGAAGCCACGATTGAACCACTGCAGCCGCTGCACGGCCGGAATGTCCGCCGCCTGGCGCAGCGCCTGCACGTTGGAGGGGAATCCTTTGAACTGCATCTCGCCTCTGTCTGCCACCAGCGAACGATCGGCCACCACGTAGCCGCTGGGGGTCATCGCCACCACCCGCCACAACAGCGTATTGAACGGCATGGGCACCGAGAACCGCGGTGCATCGCCCAGGCCCATCGCGGCCAGGCTGCGTTGCGCGGCGCGGTCCACCTGCGCCTTGGCCAGCAGGCTCCAGCCCAGGTAGCCACTGCTGACCACCAGTGC
Organism: Stenotrophomonas chelatiphaga; assembly: GCF_032054965.1. Taxonomy (NCBI): domain Bacteria; kingdom Pseudomonadati; phylum Pseudomonadota; class Gammaproteobacteria; order Lysobacterales; family Lysobacteraceae; genus Stenotrophomonas; species Stenotrophomonas chelatiphaga. Next base: position 17,973 of record NZ_DAMBRS010000012.1, read on the forward strand.
CACCGCCAGTGCCTTGCCGGCCCAGGGCCGGCTTCGCCCGAACCAGGCCAGCACGCAGCCCAGCAGCAGCCACACGGTGTACAACGGATCGATGATGAAGATGTTCGAGCCCATCGCCGGCGAGGGCCGCAGCGGCCACCACAGCTGGGTGCCGTACACGGTCATCGCGTCCAGCAGCGGGTGGGTCACCAGCGCCAGTTGCATCGCCCAGAACCAGCGCGGCGGCGACTGCGCCACCCGGCCGTTGCCGAAGCGCTTGAACAGCCACCACAGCAGCGCGGCCACCCACGGCAGCACCAGCAGCGAATGGCTGAAGCTGCGGTGCTCGGTCATCACCGCCACCGGGTCAGCGGCCATGAAACCCAGCCACAGCGCGTCAAGGTCGGGCAGCGTGCCGAGCGCGGCGCCGGCAAGCAGGGCGGCACGGCGATGGCCGGCCGGGGCGATGGCAGCGGCTACGGCGCCACCGAGTACGATCTGGGTAAGGGAGTCCATCGGACGATGCTAGCAGCCGCGCGTTGGCTGCGGTCTGCTGCCGCTGCGCTCGCCGGGCACGGCGATGCCGGCCGTCCTGACCGGCACCCTCCGGGCCGTCGC
>NZ_DAMBRS010000012.1:18669-128459 GCF_032054965.1 Stenotrophomonas chelatiphaga
CGTCGCTGCCAACGCCACCGGGCAGGCCCCGGCCCCACCACGGTCCGGTCATGCTTCCCGGCTACCCTCACACCTGGGCACATGACCTTAACCACCGGCAACCTGTCGCAGTCCACAATGCACTTGCGACGCGCGCCGTGTATCATTCGCGCCCATCTTTCCATCCGAATTAAAGGATATAACGCCTGATGACCAGCTACCTGTTCACTTCCGAATCGGTCTCCGAAGGCCATCCGGACAAGATCGCCGACCAGATTTCCGATGCGGTCCTGGACGCGATCCTGGCCAAGGACCAGCGCGCCCGCGTGGCCTGCGAGACCATGGTCAAGACCGGCGTGGCCATCGTGGCCGGCGAGATCACCACCAGCGCGTGGATCGACCTGGAAGCCCTGACCCGCCAGGTGATCCTGGATATCGGCTACAACAGCTCCGACGTCGGCTTCGACGGCGCCACCTGTGGCGTGCTGAACCTGATCGGCAAGCAGTCCCCGCACATCGCCCAGGGCGTTGACCGCAAGAAGCCCGAAGAAATGGGCGCCGGCGACCAGGGCCTGATGTTCGGCTATGCCACCAACGAGACCGACAGCTACATGCCGGCCGCGATCCACCTGTCGCACCGCCTGGTCGAGCAGCAGGCCAAGATCCGCAAGAAGAAGAACTCGCCGCTGTCCTGGCTGCGCCCGGACGCCAAGAGCCAGGTCACCCTGCGCTATGAAGACGGCCAGGTGTCGGCCATCGATGCCATCGTGCTGTCCACCCAGCATGCCCCGGGCATCAAGCAGAAGGACCTGATCGAAGCCGTCCGCGAAGAGATCATCAAGCCGGTGCTGCCGGCCAAGTGGCTGCACAAGGGCACCAAGTTCCACATCAACCCGACCGGCAAGTTCGAGATCGGCGGCCCGGTGGGCGACTGCGGCCTGACCGGCCGCAAGATCATCGTCGACACCTACGGCGGCTGGGCCCGTCACGGTGGTGGTGCGTTCTCCGGCAAGGATCCGTCCAAGGTCGATCGTTCGGCGGCCTACGCGGCCCGCTACGTGGCCAAGAACGTGGTCGCCGCCGGCCTGGCCGACCGCTGCGAAGTGCAGGTCTCCTACGCCATCGGCGTGGCCGAGCCGACCTCGATTTCGGTCACCACCTTCGGCACCGGACGGATTCCGGACGAGCAGATCGAGAAGCTGATCCGCAAGCACTTCGACCTGCGCCCGTACGGCATCATCAAGATGCTCGACCTGATCCACCCGATGTACCAGCAGACCGCGGCCTACGGCCACTTCGGCCGCAAGCCGAAGGAGTTCAGTTACCTCAACGGTGAAGGCGAGACCGTCAACGCCACGGCCTTCTCCTGGGAGAAGACCGATCGCGCCGCCGCACTGCGCGCCGATGCGAAGCTGAAGTAAGCCGAACGCAACACGTACTACCCGAGGGGCCGCGCAAGCGGCCCTTCTTTTTTGCTGACTGTTTCCTTGATGGGAGCGGCAGCCTGCGCGAGCATGGATCCACGAAGGGGGACACCATGCTTTCCACACTGTTCCACTGGCTGCCGCGCAGGCGTCCCGACAAGGATGCTTTCGCCCGGCACTTCATGCGCGCTGCGCGGCGCACAGCCCCCCCCCCCTTTCCTTGCATTACAACCGCGCACTTTTCCGCATCGAGTGGGAGAAAGGTGGCCACGTCAATCTACATAATGCCTACCACCAATACCTGTCCAGTCCTAGACACCTGCAGGAGGAGGTGGTTGCCCGCCATTTGGCCTGGTTGGTCGGTGATCACGAGGTACACAATCCACGGCAGGCGGCCAGGAACGAGCTGCGTCCTGTCCTGCGCAATGCCTCGCTGCTGGACCAGACGAAGCTGGCGGCTGCGGAAAAAGCCGGCTGGGAAGAAGACGCTTCGTTTCAGTACCGCAGAGTGAGTGCCGAATGTGTCGTCCTGCTGGCCGTCGACAGTGAAGAGCACACCCTCATCAAACCGGAAGGGCCTGACGCATCGTGGGGAATCGATCTTGAGCATGCCCTGGCCGTTGCGCGCGGCAACCTGCGTGAGCAGCCGGACCTGCCCTTCGAACAAGCCGCCGATGGGGTATTCAAGGCCGCCTGGGGCGACGGTTACAACAGCAGTCGCGCGTTGCTGCCCGACATGCTGCACCGCATCCCCCTGCGCGGCCTGCCGGTCTTCATGATCCCCACCCGCGATCTGCTGCTGGTTGCCGGTGATTGTGACCTGCACGCCCAAGCCACCCTCTTCAGGCTGGCCGAAGAGGGCATGCAGGATGGCTACGCCGTGTCATGGGAACTGTTCCACTACGTGGATGGTGAGATGCAGCCAGTGGAGCCTGCTACGCCGCAGCTTCGCTTCCTGCAACGCAGGCTGCGACTACAGTTTGAGGACGACACCTACGCAGTCCAGAAGGAATTGCTGGAGCACTTGCACAAGCTCAAGGGTCATCAGGTCTTCGTCGCCTCGTACGGCGTCAACATGAAGGCAGAGCGATCCTTCTGCTACTGGGCCGAGGGAGTGGAGGTTTCCCTCCCCAAGACCGACTGCATCGTGCTGGCGGCCCTCGATACGGACACCGAGCCGATGATGGTCGAGTGGGAGGCGGCGATGCCGGTCATCGGTCACCTCCTCGAGCAGGATCACCGTCATATCCACCCACCCCGGTACCGCGCGTATGAATGCCCCAATCGCGAGCTGCAGGCGCAATTGACGCCGGTGTCCTTCGATTAGGCAACCGCTGCTCCATGCGAAGATGGCCGCATGTCGACTGAACTGAAATCCCACCAGCTCACCATGACCGTGTTGATGACACCGGACATGGCCAACTTCTCCGGCAAAGTCCACGGCGGTGCCGTGTTGCGCCTGCTCGACCAGGTGGCCTACGCCTGTGCCAGCCGCTATGCCGGGCGCTACGTGGTCACTCTGTCGGTGGACCAGGTGATGTTCCGCCAGCCGATCGCGGTCGGTGAACTGGTCACCTTCCTGGCCTCGGTCAACTACACCGGCACCTCGTCGATGGAGATCGGCGTCAAGGTGGTGGCTGAAGACATCCTGGAACGCAGCGTGCGCCACGCCAACAGCTGCTTCTTCACCATGGTGGCGGTGGACGAGGATGGCCGGCCGACTGCCGTACCGGCGCTGCAGCCCACCTCCTCCGATGAAAAGCGCCGGCACGCCGCGGCCCTGCTGCGACGCCAGCTGCGGCAGGAGATGGAACAACGCCATCTGGAACTGCTCGCATCCAATCCGCCAGCGCCGGAATAACGATCCTGCCAGGACGGGGGACGACCTTGAGCTGGTGGGTGACGACCCTGCTTTGGCAGGTGACGACGTTGCTGGGGTGGGTGACCACCGTTGCTGGTCACGCTTCACCGCCAGGAGCGTGACGACCAACAGGCGTGACCCACCGAGACGCGCGTCAGCCGCCAGCGCCCTCAGCCGGTGTTCTGCACGCCCTGCGACACGCCGTTGACGCAGGCCACCAGCGCGCGCAGCAGGTCCTCGTCCTCACCGCCACTGGCACGCCAGCGCTGCAGCAGGTCGACCTGCAGCACGCTGATCGGGTCCACGTAAGGATTGCGCAGGCGGATCGACAGCGCCAGCCGCTGGTCGTGTTCCAGCAGCGACTGCTGGCCGGTCAGCGCCTGCACCCAGCGTTCGGTCAGCGCCCACTCCTCTTCCACCTTCGGGAAGAAGCTGCCGTGCAGTTCGCCGGACAACCGCGAGAACTGTTCGGCGATGGTGATGTCGCCCTTCGACAGCACCATGGCAATGTCATCCAGGAAGGTCCGGAAGAACGGCCAGTCCTGCGCCATCTGCCGCAGGGTGTCCTCATGGCCGGCATCCACCGCCGCCTGCAGGCCGCTGCCCACGCCATACCAGCCCGGGATCACCGCGCGCGCCTGGCTCCAGGCGAACACCCACGGAATCGCGCGCAGGTTGGTCAGCGCCGCGTCCTGGCCCAGCCGGCGCGAGGGGCGCGACCCCAGCGTCATCCGCTCGATCACATCGATCGGCGTCGCGGTGCGGAAATAATCCATGAAACGCGGCTGGCCGACGAACGCGCGGTAGGCGGTGCTGCTCGCATCGGCCACCACGTCCATCACCGGCCGCCACGCCTCCTCGCGCGGCTCGGGCGCGCGCGGACGCAGGCTGGAACGGAGCACCGCGCCGGTGGCCTGTTCCAGCGAGCGCACCGCCAGCGCGCGGATGCCGTACTTGCGGTGGATCACTTCGCCCTGCTCGGTGACCCGCAGCCGACCGTCGATGCTGCCGCGCGGCGACGCGTCCACCGCATGGGTGGTCTTGCCACCGCCACGGCTGATCGAACCACCGCGGCCATGGAAGAAGGTCAGCGCGATACCGCTTTCGACGGCCACCTCGAGCAGTTCCACCTGGGCACGCTGCAGGCCCCAGCGCGAGGCCGCGATGCCGCCGTCCTTGCTGCTGTCCGAGTACCCCAGCATCACCATCTGCACTTCGTTGCGGGCCTGCAGGTGCGCGCGGTACACCGGATCGGCCAGCAGGTCGCGCAGGGTCGCGGTGCCGTGCTTGAGGTCATCCACCGTTTCGAACAACGGCGCGATATCCAGCGGCACGCCGCCGGCCTCGTCCACCAGCCCACCACGGCGCGCCAACGCCAGCACCGCCAGCACGTCGCCGCGGTCATGCGCCATCGAAATGATGTAACTGCCCAGCGCATCGGCGCCATGCCGGCGGCGCGCATCGGCCAGCGCCGCGAATACCGCATCCAGCCGCTGGTTGCCTTCCTCGTCGGCCTGCGGCAGTGCCTGTTCGCCACTGGCGTAGGGCCCCAGCAAGGCTGCGCGTGCGCTTGCATCGCGGGCATCCCATGCGGCCTCGCCATCCAATGCGGTGGCCAGCGCGCGTGCGTGCACGCTGGATTCCTGGCGCACGTCCAGCCGCGCCAGGTGGAAGCCGAAGGTCTTCACCCGCCACAACAGCCGCTGCACCGCGAAACCACCGGCGTGCTCGCCGCGGTTGGCGCGCAGGCTGTCGAAGATCAGCTGCAGGTCATCGATCAGTTCTTCCGGCCCGGCATACGCACCCTGCCCATCATCCAGCGTCGCCTGCAGTCGCGCGCGCATGCGGTCGTTCAACAGCCGGTACGGCATGTCGCCGTGGCGCGGGCGCGACTGCACGTCCGGCAGCCGCTGCTGATAATCGGCCAGCCGCGCCTGCAGCGCATCGCTGACGCCGACCCGTTCGGTGGATTGGCTGAGCAGGCTGGCCAGCTGCAGCAGCTCCTTCTGGTACTGCGCCAGCACCGCGCGGCGCTGTGCATCCAGGGTGTTGCGGATGGTGCCGGCGTCCACGTTGGGGTTGCCGTCCATGTCCCCGCCCACCCACGTGCCGAAGCGCAGCAGCCGTGGCAAGGCCAGGCCTTCGCCGAAGGTATCGACCAGCGCCTGCTGCAGCGATTCATACAGCACCGGGATCACGCGGTACAGCACCTGCACCAGGTAGAAACCCACGTGCTCGCGCTCATCATCCACGGTGGGACGCACCGGCGACGAATCGGTGGTCTGCCAGGACGCGGTCAGTGCCATGCGGAAGCGCGCATCGTCGGCGGCGGCCTCACCGGGGGTGCGCTGGCCATCCAGGTTGTCCACCAGGCTGGCCACCATCAGCTGCTCTTTCTCCAGCAGCGCGCGGCGCACCGCCTCGGTGGGATGGGCAGTGAACACCGGTTCGATGTCGATGCGCGGCAACCAGTCCTGCAGTTCCTGCAGGGTCACGCCCTGCGCCTTGAGCTGCTGCAGGGCATCCTGCAGGCCGTCCGGCTGCGGGGCGCGCGTGCCGGCGCGCTGGTAGTCGCGGCGGCGGCGGATGCGGTGCACGCGCTCGGCGATGTTGACCACCTGGAAGTAGGTGCTGAAGGCACGCACCATCGCTTCGGCCTGCTGCGGTGAACGGCCGGCCAGTCCCTCGGCCAGGTCGGACAGGGGCGAGGCGTTCTCGCGCCGTGCGATGGCGCGGGTGCGCACGCTTTCCACATCGTCGAAGAAAGCGTCCGATACCTGCTCGACCAGCAGGTCGCCGACCAGTGCGCCGAGTCGGCGCACGTCGTCACGCAGGGGAATATCGGGGTTGGCGAACATGATGCTGCTGCGGAACTCGTTCATCGGCGACGCACGAACCTCAAGCAAGGATCCCTCGCCAAGCCTAGCGCAGTTCAATTGCCTGCCGACGGTTGGTTTCAGTAGTGACGGCCGCTGGCCGTCTTCTGCGTCGGTGGGTGACGACCGTGGGTCGTCACGCCGTTCCCGTTCACCGCTGCGCTCGCCGAGCATGGCGATGCCGGTCGTCCTGACCGGCACCCTGCGGGCCGTCGCGAGCGACGTTGGCAGCGGCTCCTGCCGCCGCCTTGGGCGCTACCTTTCCGCCTTGCCGCCGATACGTTCGCCCTTGCCGATGGTCTGCTCCAGCCAGCGCTCGCTCTCGGCCAGCATCGTCATGATCGATTCGCGCGCGCGGTAGGCGTGCGATTCGTTGGGCAGCATCACCAAGCGCGACGTGCCTCCCAGCCCCTTCACCGCTGCGAACATGCGCTCGCTCTGCATCGGGAAGGTACCGGAGTTGTTGTCGTCCACGCCGTGGATGAAGAGGATCGGGTCCTTGATGTTGCCGGCGTAGTTGAACGGCGACATCTTCAGATAGGTGTCCTGCGCCTGCCAGTAGTTGCGCTCTTCGGCCTGGAAACCAAACGGCGTCAGCGTGCGGTTGTAAGCGCCGCTGCGCGCGATGCCGGCCTTGAACAGGCGGCTGTGCGCCAGCAGGTTGGCGGTCATGAATGCACCGTAGGAATGCCCGCCGATGGCGATGTGATCGCGATCGGTGACACCGCGGCGCACCACCTCATCCACCGCGGCCTGCGCGTTGGACACCAGCTGTTCCAGATAGGTGTCGTTGGGCTCCTTGTCGCCCTCGCCGATGATCGGCATGGTCGGGCTGGCCAGCACCGCATAGCCCTTGGCCAGGAACGCCTGCGGGCCCCAGTAGCTGACCGCATTGAACAGGTACGGCGAACCGGTGACCTGGCTGGCGGCCGCCGCGCTTTTGTACTCGCCGGGGTAGGCCCACATCAGCAGCGGGCGCGGGCCATCACGCTTGGGGTCATAACCGGGCGGCAGCAGCAGGGTCGCGGTCAGGTCCACGCCGTCCCTGCGCTTGTAACGGATCTGTTCCTTGCTGACCCCGCGCAGCTGCGGCAGCGGATGGGCGAAGGTGGTGAGCGCACGCGGTGCAGCGGCCGCATCGCCCAGCGGCTGCACGAAGTAGTTCGCCGGCTGCTCAGGGCTTTCGCGGGTGAACAGCAGCGAGGCGGCATCCGCCCCCAGCAGCGCGATCGGCACCGAATAGGTCGGCGCCTGCGAATGGAACAGGCGGGTGGTCTTGCCGGTCGCCAGCTCGTAGCGGTCCAGGAACGGGCGGTCGCCTTCGGCCGATGCACCTGCACCGTAGAAGTAGATGCTGTTGCCATCGGCGCTGGTCTGCAGCAGCGCGCGGCCGTTGTCATCGCGCAGCGTGCCCGGCTTGCCGGGATCGCTGTAACGGTCCTGCGCATCGCGGTCGAACAGCAGCTTCGGATCGGTCGCCGCCTCATCCGGGGCGATCAACCAGGTCTTGGTGCGGCGGGTCTTCCACCACGACTCGTTGAGCAGGGCCAGGTCGCCGCGCGCCCAGGTGATGCCGGCATAACGGCTGCCAAGCCGGGCCAGGGTCACCGGCGGCCTGTCGAACGGGGCGGCCTGCATCAGCACCGCATCGCGGATGCTGGCCTCGCGGTTCGGATCCCCGCCGTCCTGCGCTTCGGCCCATACCAGGGTGGCCGGCGTATCGGCACGCCAGCTGATGTCACGCACGCCGGTCACTTCGGCATCGTTGCCGGTCGGCAGGCCTTCCACCAGCGGCCGCGTGGCCACGGTATGCACCAGCTTGCCGGCGCGGTCGAGCACGTCGATGCGGCGCGGGAAGCTGCCCACCGGCACCACGTAGGAGTACGGCCGTTGCACGCGCTGGCTGAGCAGGTAGCCGCCATCGGGCGAAAGGCTCAGGCCGAGATACACACCGGCCGCGCCGACGGCCCTGGCCTGGCCGTCCAGGCCGATTTCGGTGGGCTGGCTGGTGGCGTAGTAATCGAACAGGCGCGCGTCAGCCTCGTTTTTCAGCAGGTCCTGGTAGGTGCGGATGGACACCACGCCGCTGCCTTCGCTGGTCTGCTGGACGGCCGGGCCGGTTGGCGCCACCTCGCGCGATGGCGGGCTGCCGGCGTTGCCAAGGCGGCTCATCACCAGCAGGCCGCGGCTGTCGGGAAGCCACTGGTAGCCATCGCCGAGCACGGTGTTCAGCTCACCGCGCAGCCGGCGCGCGCTGGCGTTGGCGACGTCCACCAGCCACAGCTCGTTGGCACCGCTGGCCGGATCGACCTGGTTGAAGGCCAGCCACTTCTGGTCCGGCGACCACGCCAGGCTGGCCACCGAAAGCGCCGAGGGCAGGCCGGTGATCTGCCGTTCCTTGCCTTCGTTGATGCCCATCAGCCACAGCTTGGCGCCGTAGCTGAAGCGGCTGTCGGAGAACGTGCGCGGGTTGATCCGGCGGCCGGCCAACTTCAGTTCCGGCTGCGCCACCACCTCGATCGACGGCAGCGGCGGCATCTGCAGCATGGCGGCCAGATCGCGCTGCGGGGACAGGAACAGGCCCGGCGCGCGCGGCTGGTCCACCACCGCCTGCAGCGCGGCCGAAGGCAGCTCATAGCCGCCCACGGCGGTGGATGCAGCAGTGGCCGACGGGGCGGCCCACACGGCCGGCGTCATCGCCAGCAGGGCCATCGACAGCACCACTCCGTTCCAACGCCCAGTGCGACGCACGCGCTTGCTCATGACCATCCTTTCGATGCTGGTGAATACCCGACCTTAACAGCCGCCGCGCCGTTCACCCCCTGCCGATGGTTGGGCACCCCCCGGCCCGCGATATAATGGGCGCCTTCCCCTGCCGAGGGGCGCTGCGACCGGTCAACCGGCCAGGCTCGGAGGGTGGCAATGTAAAACGGCGCCCGGCTAGATACGAGCACCCGCTCGTCCACAACCGGAGCAATGAATGAACGCTGTTGCCAAGACCTTCTCCACCGAAGGTGACTACAAGATCGCCGATATCTCGCTGGCCGACTGGGGCCGCAAGGAACTGGACATCGCCGAGCACGAGATGCCGGGCCTGATGTCGATCCGTCGCAAGCACCAGGCCGACCTGCCGCTGAAGGGCGTGCGCGTGACCGGCTCGCTGCACATGACCATCCAGACCGCGGTGCTGATCGAAACGCTGAAGGACATCGGCGCCGACGTGCGCTGGGCCTCGTGCAACATCTTCTCCACCCAGGACCATGCCGCCGCGGCGATCGCCGCCTCCGGCACGCCGGTGTTCGCCTGGAAGGGTGAGACGCTGGAAGAGTACTGGGACTGCACCCTGGACGCGCTGACCTTCACCCTGGCCGACGGCACCCTGACCGGTCCGGAGCTGGTGGTCGACGATGGCGGCGATGTCACCCTGCTGATCCACAAGGGCTACGAGCTGGAAAACGGCAGCACCTGGGTCGACGAGCCGGCGGCTTCGCACGAAGAGCAGGTCATCAAGAACCTGCTCAAGCGCGTGGCCAGCGAGCGTCCGGGCTACTGGGGCCGCGTGGTCAAGGACTGGAAGGGCGTCTCCGAAGAGACCACCACCGGCGTGCACCGCCTGTACCAGCTGGCCCAGGCCGGCACCCTGCTGATCCCGGCGATCAACGTCAACGACTCGGTCACCAAGAGCAAGTTCGACAACCTGTACGGCTGCCGCGAGTCGCTGGCCGATGGCCTGAAGCGCGCGATGGACGTGATGCTGGCTGGCAAGGTTGCCGTGGTCTGCGGCTACGGTGACGTCGGCAAGGGCTGCGCCGCTTCTCTGCGTGCCTACGGCGCGCGCGTGGTGGTCACCGAAATCGACCCGATCTGCGCCCTGCAGGCGGCGATGGAAGGCTTCGAGGTCAACACCATCGAATCCACCCTGGGTCGTGGCGACATCTATGTCACCACCACCGGCAACAAGGACATCATCCGCATCGAACACCTGAGCGCGATGAAGGACCAGGCCATCGTCTGCAACATCGGCCACTTCGACAACGAGATCCAGGTCGATGCGCTGAACGCGCTGGCCGGCGTGCAGAAGATCAACATCAAGCCGCAGGTCGACAAGTACGTGTTCGACAACGGCAATGCGATCTTCCTGCTGGCCGACGGCCGCCTGGTGAACCTGGGCTGCGCCACCGGCCACCCGAGCTTCGTGATGTCCAACTCGTTCGCCAACCAGACCCTGGCCCAGATCGACCTGTGGGCGAACAAGGACAGCTACGAGAAGAAGGTGTACCTGCTGCCGAAGAAGCTGGACGAGGAAGTGGCCCGCCTGCACCTGGAAAAGATCGGCGTGAAGCTGACCACCCTGAGCCAGGAACAGGCCGATTACATCGGCGTGCCGGTGGAAGGTCCGTTCAAGCCGGAGCATTACCGCTACTGATTCGCGGGTAACCTCGCAGATCGTCTGGACGGGCGCCTTCGGGCGCCCGTTTTTGTTTGATGCCCGGTAGTGCCGGCCGCTGGCCGGCATGCCTGGAATGGCGAGTCCGTAGCCTGGGTCAAGCCACGCCGGAGGCTACAGCGCTACGATCCCGCCATGACTCCGGCCATCAACCTGCTCCAACGCGAAAAAATCGCCCATACCGTGCGCAGCTACGTGCACGACGCGCAGGCCGGTTCCTATGGCGGCGAAGCCGTCCAGAAGCTGGGGCTGAAGGCGGAACAGGTGTTCAAGACCCTGCTCGCCAGCACGGAAACGCATGAGCTGCTGGTGGCCGTCGTCCCGGTGGCCGGGCAGTTGGATTTGAAGGCGCTGGCCGATGTTGCCGGCTGCCGCAAATGCGCGATGGCACCGGTGGATGCGGCGCAACGCGCGACCGGCTACCTGGTCGGTGGCATCAGCCCGCTGGGCCAGAAGAAGCGGCTGCGCACGTTCATCGATGCCAGCGCGCAGGGACTGCCGACGCTGCATGTCAGTGCCGGACGCCGGGGGCTGGAAGTGGAGCTGGAGCCGGCCGACCTGGCGCGGTTGACGGGTGCGGTGTTCGCCACGATCCGGCGTTGAACCTGCTTCGGCGGTAGCGACGCCCGGCGAGCGTGACGGCCAACGGTCGTCCCCCCACCGACAGCAGAAGCAGACGGCCAGCGGCCGTCATTACCGGTGCGCTCCCTACCCCCGCCAGTTGGCGTTGGCTTCCCAGAACGCCACAGCGCGCGCGTAGGCTTCGCGGTCCAGCGGCACGCCGGAACCTCCCTCCTCCACGCCCAGCGCGTTGCGCATCATGGTGATCGGGGCCATCGGTACTTCTTCGGGTTCGGCGGTGTAGATGCAGCCGACGATGCCCCAGTCGGCCACGATGTCGGTGCCTTCCTTCGCCAGCTGCTCTGCGCTGTACAGGATCACCACCAGGTAGTTCGCCACCGGTGATTCCACGCCTTCGAACCACCGCACCAGCACCGGTAGCTCATCGCGGTTGCGTGCTTCGTAGCCACTGCGCAGCTGGTGCCGGTTGGCTGCGGTGATCGGCACGGTCAGGCAGCGGGTGCTGGTCCAGTTTTCATACACATGCAGCTTGCAGAACGGCGCATAGCCGTCCAGCACCTTGAAGGGTGCATGGGTGTTGAGGTGCTGTACGAACTGTTCGGCCGAACAGTCCTGGATGGTGTTGGCGCGCGGCGTGCGCGGGAACAGGCGGGGGCGGGCGAATTCGGTCAGGACAATGGACATGGCGGCATCAGGGCGATCAACTCCGCCAGACTAGCCGCGCGGGCGGCACAGGGATAGTCAGCGACCTGTCCACGTTGGTGCCCTCACCGCCGTGGACTCGGCGCCTGCACGTGGAGGTGATCATCACCTTCGGGGACCGCCCGCGCCTTCTGCGGCATCGGTAGCAGGCCATTTTCCTGCAACGTCTGGGCCACCTCGTCCACGGTGTAGCGGCGGCCCGACTGCAGGCCGTGCAAGGCGGCGAACGTGCACGCCTCGAGCGTATCGCAGCGCAGTGCGCGGGCCCCGCCTGCGGACGCGTCGGCCATGTAGTGCAGCGCTCCGCTGCGCCCCTTGGCATCGGCGAACAGGATCGTGTCATCCAATGCCAGGAAGCTTCGCAGATACAGCGTGAAGGGCCGAGGGTGGCCGACAGCCTGCACCAGGACCGGGGAGAACGGGTCCAGTGATCGGTTCAACGGCAAGGGATGATCCGCATGCAGTGACCGCGTTTCGTCGATATCGACGAACAGATTGCGCGCCCGCGGGGCCACGTCGCCGGCCAGCACGTGATCGGCCGAGTCGGTGCAGCGCAGGCCGGTCAGCTTCTCGATGCTGGCCACGAGCAGAGCGAGGGTGTCGCCGACGATGGCTTCCCCGTGCGCCGTGTCGGTGATACTCAACTGGCCTGCCGCGCTCACCTCCACTTCCAGGAAACCTGCGTTGACGCCACTGTTTCCTGGGTGCTCGCGGTGCAGGAAGTAGGCAAGATACAACCGATCATCGCCATCCACTCCGGTGTGCTGCATCACCGTAAAGCTGTTGCGCGGCATGAACTGCGGGTTCCATCCACTGGCCTCGGGTCGCAGCTGGTCATCGAGCAGCGACACCGTCAGCAGGGAGAAGATGCGCTCATCGCCCAGCCACCGCCAGGGCGAGGGTGTATCGAGCAGCATATCGTCCGCGCCACCATGGCGGCGTATGCTCAGGGGGCGAAGGGTGTGCGGCACGCGTTCGTGCACCAGTTCGCTCACCATCCAGCGCCCCATGCCGCGGGAAGTGGACATCGAGCCACCGAACAGGCCCTTGAACCAGGGCGTGTCACTGGAAGGAATGCAGAACCGCATCAGGGGCGGACGATAGCGCTGCTGCCTGACCAGCAGCAGGGCGACACGCTCGTCGTCCACCTGCAGGCAGTTCACTGTGCCCTGGGGCACAGACAGCGCCTCGCGCGCGAAAGAGGGGTGATCCGCCCGTGTCTGCGGGAGGACGCCGACAGGGCTGGACCCGGCCCGCTGGTGCGTTGACCCCACGGCCGCCACGCCGCGGGGCTCAGCGCCCGAACGGGGCTGCACTGCCGGATCAAGCCGGATTCCGGGGGGAGCGCCGCCGGTCTTCTCATCGGTGGACGGGTAGACCGGACCCATGAGCAGCTCCTTGGGCCCGTCTGCGTAGCCGGCCATTGCGGCAGGCGCATAGGCATGCAGGGGGTCGCGCTGGCTGCTGTCGCCGTGCCGCCTGCCACTTCCACGCAGGCTGCCGCCCGTCATCGGTCTGCGCAGCGGCCCACTGCGGCGTTTCCCACCGCCGCTGGCCGGCCGCGCGCCAGCGGGAGCGGGAGCGGGAGCGGCATGCTTCCGCGGGTGTGGGTGGCTGGCGCCATCGCCTGCTCTGGGGGATGCCGATGCCCCCGCGAACAACCAGGCACCTGCAGCCGTCGGCGGCGCGCCGATGCTGGCGGCATACGACGCAGCATCGCCGACCGGGCCGGCGCCACGGCGCTCTAGCTGGAGGGCGGTGCCCAGCGCAGCGTGGCCGGCTGCCTGCGTGCTGTAGCCGATGCCCGATCGCCGATCGGTTGAGCCGGCAAGGCGCAGGCGGTCCATCGCCGCGTCCGCATGCAGCACGCCGCGCAGGCTCTCATACGCCGCCCGCAGCCCTCTCACCATAGCGGCGGCAGACGAGGGCGGTGCCGGCAGTTGGTTCCCATCCGGGGTTGCATGCAGCTCATGCAGCAGCGCCACGGCGGCCAACAACGCCAGCGTCGGATCATTGTCCAGCCCGTGGACCACCCATTCCGGCAGCAGCGCGTGCAGCGTTGCCCGTGCCCAGGCAAGCACCTGGGGCGGCGCGAGTGCCGCCCACGGCAACTGTGCGGTCGCTGCGGCGTATTCACCGCGACGCACGGCACCCAGCGCAAGCACGACGCGGCTTGCTGCATGCACGTGCGTCAGCTCCGGCCATGTCCGTGCCCCGGCCTGCGCGGCGCGGCGGACCAGGATGTCACCGCCCCAGCTGACCAGTTCGCGGCAGACCGCGGAAGAAGGCAACCGGCAGGTCCCCTGCTGCGGTGTGCGGTTGACTACCTGATGCAACCGCATGGGGCGGGTGGCGGGCAGGATGGAACCGACGACGCCCATGATGTTGATGGAACCGGACATGCTGCAGCCAGCAGACGGATGGAGGGGCATGGGGAACCTGCGGTTGGCGACGAAACGAAGTCAGCGAAGCATGCCGCCGGCGTACTGGCAGATACCGGTCATCGCCGCTCAACGCGCCGCCACCCGTACCCGCAGCCCCACGCCCAAGGCGCGCAGCGAGCCCGCCACGGTGGCGAAGGTCAGCGTGCGCCTGCCCGCCAGCTGGCGGTGCAGCACCTCGCACGGCAGGCCGCAGACCCGCGCGACGCGGCGCAGGTCGGAACCTTCCACCAGGCTGAGCAGGGCTTCGGCAAGAATCGCGGCGTCCCCGCCGCTTTCGACCAGGCAGCCGTCCAGGTGCCGGGCGACCTCGTGCGGGGTGCGCAGCAGGCTACCGCCGCTGCCCCATGCCGGTTCATCGCGTGGATGCGGCACGCCGTAACACTGCAGCATGCGTTCCAGCTTGTGGATCGTTTCCGGCGGCAGATCATGCAGGCCTTCGCCGATCAGCGAGTGCAGGCGGGCGGCGTGGCGTGGGTGGGATGGCATGGGGAACCTCGCAGGCCGTTGAGGCCGCCTGCGCCAGGGCGCAAGGCGGCGGACGATGCGGGTTGGAGTACCGGACCTTTCGAAAAAACCGGCGGATGAAATCCCCACGCATCGCCCGCCAGAGAGCTGGCGTGGTGATGCATTCTCCGCCGTGCCCAGGGGGCAAAACAGAGCCAATTTCGAAAAGTTCCAGGACTCCAATCCCGGCCGGTGCTTCTGCGTCAGCGGCCCGGACATCCTGCGCAGCCAGCCCCCTCCGGATCCATCAGGAAAACTGCAATCACGCGAACGGGGTCAGCGTCAGACAGGCAGGACGGCTGCACAGATTGCACATTCATCGCGATGAAGAGATATACTGGCGACGAACCCGCTGCCGCCATCGCCATGACCTCTCTCAGCTTCGAGTTCTACCCGCCCAAGACCGACGAGCAGCGCAGCCAGCTGGATCGCACCGCTGCCAAGCTGCGTGGTTTCGGCCCGGAGTACGTGTCGTGTACCTTCGGCGCCGGCGGCTCCACGCTCAGCTATACCTCCGAAACGGTGCGCCACCTCAAGCAGCACCACCGCTTCGAGGCCGCCCCGCATCTTTCCTGCGTCGGCGGCAGCCGGCAGGAAATCCGCGAGCTGCTCAAGCTGTACCGCGCCATCGGCTGCACCCGCATCGTCGCCCTGCGCGGCGACCTGCCTTCGGGCATGGGACACCCCGGTGACCTGCGCTACGCCGTCGAGCTGATCGATTTCATCCGTGCCGAGCACGGCAACGCGTTCCGCATCGAAGTCGGCGCGTATCCAGAAACCCATCCGCAGGCCAGCGATGCACTGGCCGACCTGAAGCACTTCAAGGCCAAGGTGGATGCCGGCGCCGATGCAGCGATCACCCAGTATTTCTACAACGCAGACGCCTACTTCCATTTCGTCGATGCGGTACGCGCGCTCGGCGTCAGCGTGCCGATCGTGCCGGGCATCATGCCGATCTCCAACTTCAGCCAGCTGCGTCGTTTTTCTGAACAGTGCGGCGCGGAAATCCCGCGCTGGATCGGGCGCAAGATGCAGGCTTACGGCGATGACAGCGAATCGATCCGCGCGTTCGGCGCGGAGGTGGTGGCGCAGCTGTGCCAGCGATTGCTGGAAGGCGGCGCGCCGGGGCTGCATTTCTACACCTTGAACCTGGCCAAGCCGACGACGTCGGTGCTGAAACTGCTGCGCAGCTGACGCGTTTTCATCGCGCAGGCCGGCGCTGGGCGCTACCCTGCTGGCAATGAGAATCCTTGCCTGCCTGCCGTTGCTCCTGCTGCTGTCCGCCCTGCCTGCACCGGCCCACGCGCAGCAGGCGCCGCGCTTGAACCGCTGCACCGATGCCGGCGGACAAAGTGTCTACACCGATCGCCCCTGCGAAAGCCTCGGCGCCCGTTCGCGGCTGCCTGAACCCGCCACCGCAGCGGCCGGCAACACCCAGCAGCGCAATACGCTCGGGGCCAGCTGCCCGCGTCGGCTGAGTGAACTGGTGGGCGCGCTGCGTGGCGCGATGGCCGCCAACGACGTCAATCGGCTTTCCACGCTGTACCTGTGGGGAGCAGTATCCGACGCCGGTGCCCAGCGCATCCTGGGCCAGCTGGAGTCCATCGCGCGGCGTCCGCTGGTGGATATCGTGCCGGTCTACCCGCAACGGCAGGAACCGCTGCTGCCCGCGGCCGATGGCATGGTCGAAGCCGGCGACATGGTCGAAGCCGGAGACGACCGACCCAATCCGATCGCACTGCGATTGGAACAGGTGCTGCCGGGCACCGCCACGCCGGCACGCAGCGTGCTGGGGCTGCGCCGGCAGTACGGGTGTTTCTGGATCACGCTGTAAGCGCTGTGTTGCCGCGCGGCGCTTGCGACGGCCCGCGGGGTTCCGGTCCGGCAATGCGATGGCGGACGCAGGCCGCGCTCCGCGCTCGCCGAGCATGGCGCGGCGCTACTGTTCGCGCAGTCGCACGGTAGTCAGGTCAGGCAGGCCACAGGCCGCGGATGGCGGCGATGCCCTGGGCGCCGTGGCGGCGGGCGGTGACGATGTCATCGGGCCCCAGGCCGCCCAGCGCGTAGATCGGCAGGGCCACCTGCGCGCGCAGCGCGGCGAAGCGCTCCCAGCCCATCGGATCGGCACCGGGATGGCTGGCTGTGGCCTGCACCGGCCCCAGCACCACGAAATCACAGCCCAGTTGCTGTGCTGCGTGCAGCTGCGCCAGGTCATGGCATGAGGCCGCGACCAGCTGGTCGGCCGGCAGCGGCCGCTCCCGCAGCGTGGCCAGTTGCTCGGCCCCCAGGTGCACGCCGACACCGAGCGTGCGGGCCAGGTCGATATCGCGGTTGAGCAGCCACTGTCCTGCACGGCGGTGGCCGCGTACCACTGCTTCGCACAGCGCCACGCGCCGCGGATGGTCGGGCGGCAGGCGCAGCTGGATGCGCTGGTTCCCGTCCGCCAGGGCACGTCGCAGCTGCTCGCTCCAGCGCAGCTGGTCGCTGTCGTCGTCGGCCGGCGGCGGGGTGATCAGGTAGCGGTCGGGCTGGCGCAGCGCGGCCACTACCGGCAGGTCGGCCGGCGGCATGGAATAGCGTCCCAGCTTTTCCGGCGCCACCCAGGTGATCGCCTGGCCTTCGCGGCCACGCGGAGTGCCCCTCCAGCTGCGGATATGCCGCACCTCCAGCACCAGGTCCTTGTCCGGGTAACACTGCGGCACGTCCATCAGCCAGTCGCCGACGTCGGCCTCGATGCCGAGTTCTTCATGCAGTTCGCGGGCCAGCGCCTGTTCGGAGCTTTCGCCGGGTTCGCGTTTGCCGCCCGGGAATTCCCACAGGCCGGCCAGATCGCTGTGTTCAGTGCGACGGTTGAGCAGCACGCGACCGCGTGCGTCGGTGATGACGCCCGCCACCACATGGATGGATCGTTTGGGAGAAGACATGGAGGCAGCATGCCGAAAACGGCGGAGATGACGCAAGCTGCATGGATAGGCCGTGACGACCAGCGGTCGTCACTCACCGGAGCAGGAGCTTGACGGCCAGCGGCCGTCACTACCGGAGCAACGGGGGGGCAGAGCGTCCTGCGCGGCCGCTCGGCGAAAACGAAAACGGGCTCCCGAAGGAGCCCGTTGCCGTCCTGCTACTGCTCAGCGATGGATCAGAACGCCACGTTCCAGTTCAGCTGTGCACCGACTTCGCGCTGGCCATCACCGGCGCGGCCCTGCGCGGCGAAGGACAGTCGGCTGCGGCTGGAGGTATTGACCGACACGCCCAGCTCGGCGATGCCGACGTTGCGCGCCAGCGGCAGGCCCTGCACGGTGAAGCCGTTGCTGCCGGCCACGAAGCGGTGCGTCGAGTCCGCGCGCAGCTCACCGGCCGCGTTCTGCCAGGCCAGGCCGGCTTCCAGTCGCGCACCGTCCTGCTGGCCGCCGCTGATGTCCCACGCGGCGCGCACGCCGGCCGTGGTGGTCCACGCTTCGTCCTTGCTGGCAGCGATCGCCAGGGCGGCATTGCCCCCGGTTTCGACGCCGGCATCGGTGGACAGGCGGGTGTAGGCCACGGCCACGTACGGAGTCAGCGTCAACGCATCATCGATCTGGAAATCCCAGCCGCCTTCGGCGAAACCACTGACCGCATGCGCGTCACGGCGGTTGGCCAGGCTCTGCCCCCATGCCGTGCCGGCACCGACGGTACGCCGGGTATCCAGCTGGTAATCGGCATAGCTGGCGCCGCCGTTGAGGTAGGCATTGTCGCCCCGGAAACCGGCATACAGGCCACCGTGCACGGCATCCACGTCGGTTGTTGCGTTGCGTGCATTGACCTGCTGGCGCAGGGACTCCGGGCCACCGGCCACGCCGACGATCCAGCGCTCGCCGATGCTCCAGTCAGCACCGGCCATCAGGCCCTGGCGGTGGTCGCGGGTGCGTGCTGCACTGCCGTTGCCATCGCGCTGGCTGGAGGCACCGCTGCCGCCGATCCAGGCAGACGGGCCGTCGCCGGCCGGCATGCCGCTGCGCAGGCGCTGGCTGATGCCATCGCGCAGGAAGCGGTCTTCCAGCAGCAGGGCGCGGTTGCTGGCGTGGATTTCACCGGACAGGTCATCAAACGCCAGGCGGGCACTGTCCGCGTCCAGCATCAGCAGGCGGTTGTACAGCGCAAGCGCCTCACCGGACTGCTGCAGCGTATCCAGCGCGGCCGCCGTGGCCAGCTGGTTGCCGGTCGCTGCGGCGGTGACGAACACCTCCAGCGGCGGCGGCGGGGTGACCGGATCGACCGGCGGGGTGATCGGATCCACCGGCGGTTCGACCGGCGGGTCGACCGGATCCACCGGCGGGTCCACCGGTGGATCAACCGGGCCGGTGCCCTTCACGGCGATGTTCAGCCGCACATCGTTGGCGGTGTAGCTCAGCGAAGTATCCAGGAACGCCGAACGCGAGATCACATCGTCGAAGGTACCGGTCACGCCCTGTGCTGCGCTCAGGATCGTGTAGGTCTGCCCGTCCTGGTAGCTGGTGGCCGGATCCAGTGCGGTGACGCGCACGCCGGTGTCGCCCATCTGGCCGACGTTTGCACCCCGCCCGATATAGGCCTTGCCGCTCACGGTCAGCAGGTCGGCCTGCCCGTTGCCCAGCACGTCCACGTCGAAGAAGGCCTTGTTGGCGACCTGCTCAGGCAGCAACCCGTTGGCGTTGTAGAACAGGTCACCGTCGATGGTCATCGTACCGACGCCGGCATTGCCCGGCGACAGCGCGCCACCGTTGCGCACATAGGTGGTGCCCACCGTGGCGTTGCCGGCCAGCACGCCGCTGCCGCTGACTTCAGCCAGCGAACTGCGCCGCACTTCGCTGCCCAGCCCCGGGCCGAAATCGATGTTCTGCTGGAAGCCCGCCGCACCGTTCAGCACCAGGGTGCCGCCGCGCACGTCGATCAGCTGCTGCACGGCCTGGCTGGGGCCTGCGTAGCCCGCACCGGTGTACATGTCCGAGTTGATCACCAAGCTGCCGCCGTTGACGGTAATGTCGCCACCGAAGGCGCGCAGGTCACCGTCCAGCGTGGTGTTGCCGGCGACCTGGGTCAGCGCGCCGCCATGCAGGTGGCCATTGGACGTTCCCGTGGAGACGGTCTGGATGGTGTTGCCCAGGGTGATGTCACCGGTGTGGTTGAACACCAGCCCGCCCGCGTTGCTGTCCATCGAGATCGCCGCACCGTCGAGCGTGCCGGCCTGCTCGGCGGCCAGCCACTGCGGGCCGCCATCGGCGACCGACCACGTGGCCATGCCGCCGCCGAGCACCAGGTAGCCGCTCTGGTCCAGCAGGATGCCGCTGCCACCGGCCACCCGCCCACCGTTGTTCACGCTCAGCATGCCGTAGGGACCGCGCATCAGCACCGCGCCCACGGTCAGGCCGTTCACCGCTTCGATCGCCGAGCCGGCGCCACTGACACGCGTCTGTTCGTCCAGCAATGCCGGCGACATGGTGACGTCGTTGAGGCCGCCGCTGATGTTCACTGAATCACTGCGGATGACCGCACCATCGAGCACGTCCAGATTGGTGCTGATCGCCATGACACCGGTGTTGGTCCAGCGCGTGTCCGCCCCGGTGATGCGCGCCGTGCTCGCGGTCGGGCCGTAGCTGTCCTTGATCGCCGCGCGATCGGATTCGATCACGCCACCGGCTTCCAACAGCAGGTGGTTGCTTGCGTCCACGCGCGCGGCGCGGATCGCCGAGCCTGCACCGGTCACCACGATGCTGCCGGTCTGGCCGAAATCACCACTGCCCAGTGCGTCGTACTTTTCCGCATTGACCTCGTCGGCGGTGACCACGCCGCCGCCTTCGACGCGCAGCGTGCCGTCACCGTTCTGGCCTACCCGCACGATGGTGGCGTCGACCACCGATCCCGCCCCGCTGACGGTCAGCGCGCCGGTGGCGTTGTTGGAAGTGCCGAGCACCAGATCCTGCGATACCAGCTGGCCGCCGCCGCTGACGGTGATCTCACCGCGGCCCCCTTGGGTGGCACCGGACTGGGTGCCGGCGCCGACATAGATGCCGCGACCGGCTTCGACCCGGCCGCCGTCCACGTTGAGGCGACCCTGGCCCACCTGGCCGACCAGCAGGTTGTTGTCGGTGACGATCAGCTCGCCGCCGTTGCGGACGTTGATCGTGCCGCTGCCCGCCGTATCCGAACCCAGGCTGATGCCGAAGTTGTTCACCACCGTATACGCCATGGTGCTGGCGACGCGCCCGCCATCGATGTCCAGCGTGCCGGTGCCCTGGCGGCCGACCAGCAACTGGCGTGCGGTCAGGCTGGAGCCGGCGCCGCTGACCAGCGCGTTGCCGGTGCCGCCTGCGCCATACCCCAGCGATACGGTGTTGTTCGACGTGGCCGTGCCACCGTCGATCAGCTGCAGGGTGCCGGTGCCGGCCTCGCCGACGCGCAGCGCCGCGCCGGTCATCTGCAGGTAGGCGGTCGGGCCGATCACCCGCAGGGTGCCATTGGCGCCGGCAACCGTGCCCAGCGACACCAGGCCATTGGAGGTCAGCCGGCCGCTGCCGATGAGGTCGATCGCCACCGTGCCGGTGTTGCCGATGAAGAAGCCGTCGGCGTACGCACGGGTGTCGCCGATCACTTCATCGGCGGTGAAGTCGTAGGGCACGGCGAAGGCCGGTGCCGAGGCGGCACCCAGGCCCAATGCGGCGACCACGGCGGCGCCCAGCGTCGAACGGCGGCGCGTTGCACCGACCGCACGACCCGGCGAGGAGAGGCCGGAGGCGAGTTCGGAGGCGACCTGCATGGCGCCGGTGGCGCGATTGAAGACCAAGCGGTAAATCCTGTTCATGAAGCTCCTTGGGATGACGATCAGGACGCGGCGGACCGCGTCGCGCGCGGGGGATGCGCGAGGGACCCTGCGTGTGGAAGAACGCGCGGGGCCTGTGACCCTAAGGGGCGTGTCAGGTTAATCCGAGGGGGTGCTCCCTACTTTCGTGTGGGGATATGCCCTACTTCTTGGTCAGAGAATTCCGATTAGCTTCAATCGGTGACATCAATCACACGAGGCACATCGCATGTGATGTGTTTGTGGTCGCGGAATTTCGTTGATTTCCAGCTTGTTTCAGGCCGCGCATGACGTGCTCGCGGTGGAAACGATGCGATCACGACGCCGAAAAACGGGAATCCACGCAAAAAAAAACCCCGCTTGCGCGGGGTCTTTTCAATCAGCGTCAGCGACGATGACTCAGCTCAGCTGGCCGTGGCAGTGCTTGTACTTCTTGCCGCTACCGCACGGGCACGGATCATTGCGACCGATCTTCGGCTCGCCGCCCTGCGCCAGGCCGTCCTGCTGCGCGGCCTGCACCTGCGCGGCTTCTTCGTCGGCGCCATAGCCGCCGGCATCCTGGTGCTGGAACTGCGACTGGCTCAGGCGCGCCTGCACCTGCTGGCGTTCGGCCGCTTCCAGTGCCGCCACTTCCTCGTCGCTGCGGATGCGCACGCGCGAGAGCATGGTCACCACTTCGCGCTTGACGTCTTCCAGCATGCCGGAGAACAGCTCGAACGCTTCCTTCTTGTATTCCTGCTTGGGCTGCTTCTGCGCGTAACCACGCAGGTAGATGCCCTGGCGCAGGTAATCCATGCGCGCCAGGTGCTCCTTCCAGCTCTGGTCGAGCACGGTCAGCATGACGTGCTTTTCCAGCGCGCGCATGGTCTCCGGGCCGACGCCGGTTTCCTTCGCTTCGAAGTGCGCGTTGACGCGCTCCTGCACCTTCTGCGCGATGCCTTCGGCGTCCAGTTCTTCGTGGGCCTTGACCAGGTCGGTGACCGACATCTCCAGGCCGAAATCAGACAGCAGCGTGGCTTCCAGGCCCGGCAGGTCCCACTGTTCGTCGATCGAGTTCGGCGGCACGAAGCGCGCCACGATGTCGAACACCACGTCGTCGCGGATGCCATCGACGTTGTCCTTCACCGACTCGGCGTCCAGCAGCTCATCGCGCTGGGCGTAGATCACCTTGCGCTGGTCGTTGTTGACGTCGTCGAAGTCCAGCAGGTTCTTGCGGATGTCGAAGTTGTGCGCTTCCACCTTGCGCTGCGCCTTTTCGATCTGGCGGCTGACCAAGCGGTCTTCGATGACGTCGTCTTCCTTCATGCCCATCATGCGCATCGCCTTCTGCACCCAGTCCGAGGCGAAGATGCGCATCAGGTTGTCTTCCAGCGACAGGTAGAAACGGGACGAACCCGGGTCACCCTGGCGGCCGGAACGGCCACGCAGCTGGTTGTCGATACGACGCGATTCGTGGCGCTCGGTGCCGACGATGTGCAGGCCACCGGCGGCCTTGACCGCGTCATGGCGGACCTGCCATTCGGCCTTGGCGCTGGCGCGCTGCGCGTCGCTGGCTTCTTCGCCCATTTCATGCAGTTCGGTTTCCAGCGAACCACCCAGCACGATGTCGGTACCGCGGCCGGCCATGTTGGTGGCGATGGTCACCGCGCCCGGACGACCGGCATTGGCGACGATGGTCGCTTCGCGGTCATGCTGCTTGGCGTTGAGCACTTCGTGGTGCACGCCGGCCTTGCGCAGGTGCTCGGACAGCATCTCCGAGGTTTCGATCGAGGTGGTGCCGACCAGCACCGGCTGGCCGCGCTTGTTGCATTCCTGGATGTCGGCCAGCACCGCGTTGAACTTGCCCTGGCGGTTGAGGAACACCTGGTCCGGCGAGTCCTTGCGGATGGTCGGGCGGTTGGTCGGGATGACCACCACTTCCAGGTTGTAGATGCTCTGGAACTCGAACGCTTCGGTATCGGCGGTGCCGGTCATGCCGGACAGCTTGCCGTACATGCGGAACAGGTTCTGGAAGGTGATGCTGGCCAGGGTCTGGTTTTCACGCTGGACCGGTACGCCTTCCTTCGCTTCCACGGCCTGGTGCAGCCCGTCGGACCAGCGGCGACCGGCCAGGGTGCGGCCGGTGAACTCATCGACGATGACCACTTCGCCATCGCGCACGATGTAATCCACGTCGCGCTGGTAGATGGCGTGCGCGCGCAGGGCGGCGTTGAGGTGGTGCACCACGGTCAGGTTCTGCGCGGCGTACAGGCCTTCGGTTTCCGCATCGAGGATGCCGGCTTCCACCAGCAGGCGCTCGGCGTGTTCCATGCCCGCTTCGGACAGGTGCACCTGCTTGCCCTTCTCGTCGATCCAGAAATCGCCGTCGCCCTCTTCGCTTTCCTGCTTGACCAGGTTCGGCACGATGCGGTTGACGCGGATGTACAGCTCCGGGGAATCATCGGCCGGACCGGAGATGATCAGCGGGGTACGCGCTTCGTCGATCAGGATGGAGTCGACTTCATCGACGATGGCGTAGTGCAGGCCGCGCTGGTAGCGGTCGGCCTTGGACAGCGCCATGTTGTCGCGCAGGTAGTCGAAGCCGAATTCGTTGTTGGTACCGTAGGTGATGTCGCTGCCGTAGGCTTCGCGCTTGTCGCCGTGCGGCATGCCCGGGTAGACCACGCCCACGCTCAGGCCCAGCCAGTTGTACAGCTTGCCCATCTGCGCCGAGTCACGGCGGGCCAGGTAGTCGTTCACCGTGACCACGTGGACGCCCTTGCCTTCCAGTGCGTTCAGGTACACCGGCAGGGTCGCCACCAGGGTCTTGCCTTCACCGGTGCGCATCTCGGCGATCTTGCCCAGGTGCAGCACCATGCCGCCGATCAGCTGCACATCGTAGTGACGCATGCCGAGGACGCGGCGGCTGGCTTCGCGGCACACCGCGAACGCTTCCGGCAGCACCTTGTCCAGGGCCTCGCCTTCGGCGATGCGCTGCTTGAACTCCGGCGTCTTGGCCTGGAGCTGCGCATCGCTGAGCTTCTCCATGTCCGGCTCCAGCGCATTGACCTTGGCGACGATGCGGTTGAGCTGGCGCAGCTGTCGTTCATTACGACTGCCGAAAACGCGGGTAAGCAGGCTGTTGATCATTGAGGGAACCGGTTGTCAGGTGAACGCCGGCACGGCTCCCTTCAGGAATCCGCCCGCCGCAAACGAAACGGGGCGCCCAGCGCCCCGTCGATGGCATCACCCATTGTAACTTGGGATGGAGGTCGGGGGTTTCAAGCGCTTGGCGGTTCGCGGGCCGGGGGGCCGGCATCGCCATGTTCGGCGGTCGCGGTAGCGCATGTGACGACCAACGGTCGCCACCCACCACTGCGGGGCGCTGAGGCTGCCGCTGCGCTCGCCGGGCATGGCCCGGCGCTGCCGCAGGACGATCAGCCGCGGGAAACGCGCCCCACCGGCGTGTTGCCGCCATCGCCGAGGAACTTGCGGGGATTGACCACCCGGCCGCTTTCCCAGACTTCGAAGTGCACGTGGGCACCGGTGGAACGACCGGTGGAACCGGCCTTGGCCACTTCCTGCCCGGCACGGACCAGGTCACCGACCTTCACCACCAGGCGCGAGTTGTGCGCGTAACGGGTGACATAGCCGTTGCCATGGTCGACATCGACCACGTTGCCGTAGCCGCCCTTCACGCCGGAGAAGCTCACCACGCCGTCGGCCACCGACATCACCGGGTCACCGACCTTGGCATGGAAATCGATGCCCTTGTGGTTGCCGGCACCGCGACCGAACGGATCGGCGCGGGTGCCGAAGCCGGAGGTGACGTAGCTGTTGCGGATCGGCATGCGCGAGGGCACCGCGTTCTGCTGCAGCTGGTGGTCGAACATCAGCGATTCCATCACCGAAAGCTGGCTGCCTGAAGCAGCGAAACGCTGCTCCAGCACCTGTAAGTCGGCGTTGATGTCCTTGACCGGGATGTCCACGGTGGGACCGCCGGCATCGCCATCACCCAGGCCGGGGGTTTCCTGGAAGTCGAACTCACCGTCTTCCAGCTTGCCCATCTGGGTCAGGCGCTCACCCAGGGCGTTGAGCCGGGTGGCCTGCGCCTGCAGCTCGCCGAGGCGGGCCGCCAGCGCGTTGACTTCGGTCTGCGACTGCAGGCGTACCTGCGCCAGTTCGCGTTCCTGGCGGTCGACCTTGGCCTGCAGGCGGGAGTCGCCGAGCAGGTTGGCGCCCATTCCACCGGCGAAGCCGATAATGCAGCCCATGCCCAGCACGCTGCCCAACAGGGCGCGGGGGCGGTCTTCGAAATAGAAGCGAAGACGCGCAAGGGGCGTTTTTGCCTTTCCATCACGCGTTTTGATTACGATCTTTTTAAATGCCATCAGTGAGTTTTCATGTCTGAGCCGAAATCCAGTACCCGTCCTGCCTCAGCACCGAAACCGGCACTGGATGCAGTCATGGGTGACAAGAGCGGGAACCCGCTGCGTCGTGCCTTGTGGCTCGATGCGTTGGACCTGCAGTTGCGCCCCCATCTGCCGCCCAGCCTGCGCAGCCATTGCCGGCTGGCCAACGTGAACGACGAGCACCTCGTTTTTCTCGTTGAATCTCCCGTGTGGCATGCCAAGGTGCGGCTTGCCGAAGCACAGTTGATCAACGCGGCCCGGTCCATCGGGCTGAAGGCCACCAAAGTGACCATCAAGACTGCGTCCCCCGCTCCACCACGCTCCCCAGCGATCGACAACCGGAATGGACCCCACGCAGTTTCAGCCGCCACGCACAAAGGGCTACGCGACGCCTTGGCTAGCCTCCAGGACACGAAACCGTCCAGGTCCTGATGACGGCGGAGCATCCGGCTCCGCTTCCCCGCGATGCCAACATTCCGTGGAAGTGGCGTGAAACATTTGCGAGGACCGTGGGGCATCCTAACGGCGGATGGCCGATCAGTCGTTAGGGTTTTGTTATTTAAACGTTAAGTTCAGGCTTCCGGCGGAACAGGTTCACAAACTGTGACGCGCTGAGCGCTTGGACGCGGCGCGTCACTCATTGCCGCGCCGCAAATGCAAACGCCGCCCGAAGGCGGCGTCAACGTGTTGAATATCAAGCCTTTTATCAGGCGTATGCCGGGGCGCCGTAAGCGACAGGTTCGGCTGCGGCAGGCGACTCGTAGCTCACCCACTCCCAGGCGGTGGCATCGGCCATCAGGGCCCGCACCAGCTTGTTGTTCAGTGCGTGCCCCGACTTGAACCCTTCATAGGCGCCCAGTACCTGGCCACCGGCCAGGTAGAGATCGCCGATCGCGTCAAGGATCTTGTGACGGACGAACTCATCGGCGTAGCGCAGGCCGTCTTCGTTCAGCACGCGGAACTCGTCCAGCACGATGGCGTTGTCCATCGACCCGCCAAGGCCGAGGTTGCGCTCGCGCATGTATTCCAGGTCGCGCATGAAGCCGAACGTGCGCGCCCGGGAGATTTCCTTGGTGTAGGCCATGGTCGAGAACTCGATTTCCTGCCGCGACTGCTTGGCCGGGATCATCGGGTGGTCGAACTGGATGGTGAAGCCCAGCTTGTAGCCTTCATACGGGTCGAAGCGCGCGACCTTGTCGCCTTCGGTGACTTCGACGGTCTTCAGCACGCGGATGAAGCGCTTGGCCGCGTCCTGTTCGATGATGCCCGCCGACTGCAGCAGGAACACGAACGGACCGGACGAACCGTCCATGATCGGCAGTTCGGCCGACGACAGTTCGACGATGATGTTGTCCACACCGAGGCCGGCCAACGCCGACATCAGGTGTTCGACGGTCTGGATCTTGGCATCGTTGCAGGTCAGGCCGGTGCACAGGGTGACCTCGGTGACCAGCTCCGCCTTGGCCGGCACGTCGACCACCGGGTCCAGGTCCACGCGACGGAACACGATGCCATGGTTGACCGGTGCCGGGCGCAGGGTCATGTAGACCTTGTCACCACTGTGCAGGCCAACGCCGGTGGCACGGATCGTGTTCTTGAGGGTACGTTGCGGGATCATGGGGTGTGGCCAGGTGCATGCGGCGGGCCGCGATGGCCTGCCCAGGGGGTGGGACAGATTAACACGCGACCGCCCCTACCCCGGCTGAAGCCAGGCGGGTCACGGCGCGATGCAGGTGCAGCTCACGCATGACAGGGCGGCCGGGCCCATCCTGGCCCGGCGCCTGCAATGCAGGACATGGTGCTTGCCGCCGGGGAGGACAACCCCGGCGTCGGCGATCAGTCCGCCTGGCGGCGCAGGAACGCCGGGATGTCCAGGTAGTCGTTGGGCAGTTCGGCGGTCGGCGTGGTGGCGCTGCTGGACGCCGACGACGAGGGAGCCGAGGAGGTCGCAACGCTGTCGCTGCTTGCCCGACGCAGGCCCAGGCCCACGCCGCCGACGGCCTTGGATACGGCGTCGCCGCCGTTGTCGAAGTCGGAGAACTCCGGCTGGCCGGTGGTGGCGTTGCGGACCAGCTTGATCGGCGCACGCTCGCCCGGACGCTGGGTCTTGCCGGCAACGACGCGGTTCAGGCCAGTGGCGACCACGGTGACGCGTACTTCGTCCTGCATGTCCGGATCCAGCACGGTGCCGACCACGACGGTGGCGTCTTCCGATGCGAAGCCGTCGATGGTGCGGCCGATCTCGTCGAATTCGGCCATGGTGAAGTCCGCGCCGGCGGTGATGTTGACCAGGATGCCGTTGGCGCCGGCCAGGTTCACATCGTCCAGCAGCGGGTTCTGGATGGCCGATTCGGCCGCGGCCTGCGCGCGGTCATCGCCGCGGGCGGTGCCGGTGCCCATCATCGCCAGGCCCATTTCCGACATCACGGTGCGCACGTCGGCGAAGTCGACGTTGATCAGGCCCGGACGCACGATCAGGTCGGCGATGCCCTGCACGGCGCCCTGCAGCACGTCGTTGGCGGCACGGAAGGCCTGGATCATGGTGGCGTTGCGGCCCAGCACGGTGATCAGCTTTTCGTTCGGGATGGTGATCAGCGAGTCGCAATGCTGGCTCAGCTCCTCGATGCCCTTCAGCGCGACCTGCATGCGGCGACGGCCTTCGAACGGGAACGGCTTGGTGACCACGGCCACGGTCAGGATGCCCATTTCCTTTGCCAGCTGTGCCACCACCGGCGCAGCGCCGGTACCGGTGCCGCCGCCCATGCCGGCGGTGATGAAGACCATGTCCGCACCCTGCAGCGCGTCCATGATGCGTTCGCGGTCTTCCAGCGCGGCCTGGCGGCCGACTTCCGGATTGGCGCCAGCGCCCAGGCCCTTGGTGACGTTGGTGCCCAGCTGCAGCTGCAGCTTCGCACCGCAGTTCTTGATGGCCTGCGAATCGGTGTTGGCGGTGATGAATTCCACCCCGTCCACCGCAGAGTTGACCATGTGCGCCACGGCGTTGCCGCCGCCGCCGCCCACGCCAACGACCTTGATCACCGCATTGGGTGCCATCTTTTCGATCAGTTCAAAATGCGCCATGTCCGTGTCCTCGGTTGTATCCGCTTCCTTTGGCATGTTGCGGGGGAGGCATCCTGCCTTCCGCTGCATGCCGCCGTTGCGGCTGTAGTGGTGTGTTGTTGCGATGTGTTGCGGTGTTGCGGTGTTGCGTCTCAAAGCAGCCGGCCGGGGCCGGCATTGCCGCGGTCAGAACTCGCCGCGGAACCACGTTTTCAGTTTCTTGAACATGCTTCCCGCGCGCCCGGCCGGCAGTGACGGCCGGCGCGGATGCTCGATCTGGCTGCCCATCAGCAGCAGGCCGACGCCGGTCGCGTGGACGGGGTTGCCGACCACTTCGCCCAGCCCGGTGACGTGCTGCGGAATGCCCACGCGTACCGGCATCTGCAGCATTTCCTCGGCCAGTTCGACCACGCCTTCCATCTTCGAAGCACCGCCGGTGAGCACCATGCCGGCGCGCACCAGTTCTTCGAAGCCGGAACGGCGCAGTTCGGCCTGCACCATTTCAAAGATTTCCTCGTAACGCCCCTGCACGGCCTGGGCGAGTGCATGGCGCGGCATGCGGCGCGGCGGGCGGTCACCGACGCTCGGCACCTGGATGCTTTCCTCGGCGGTGGCCAGCTGGGCCAGCGCACAGGCGTAACGCACCTTGATCTGCTCCGCTTCCGGGGTCGGCGTGCGCAGCATGTGGGCGATGTCATTGGTGACGTGGTCACCGGCGATCGGCAGCGAGGCGGTGTGGCAGATCGCACCCTGCACGAACACCGCGATGTCGGTGGTGCCAGCGCCCATGTCCACCAGCACCACGCCCAGTTCGCGCTCGTCGGCGGTCAACACCGCCACGCTGGAGGCCAGCGAAGACAGCACCAGGTCGTCCACCTGCAGGCCGCAGCGCTGCACGCACTTGCTGATGTTGGCCGCAGCGGACTGCGCGCAGACCACCAGGTGGGCGTGTACTTCCAGGCGCACGCCGGTCATGCCGACCGGATTGCGGATGCCTTCCTGCGAATCGTCCAGCACGTATTCGCGCGGGATGGCATGCAGGATCTTCTGGTCGGCCGGGATCGCCACGGCCTTGGCCGCGTCGAGCACCCGGTCCAGGTCGCCCCAGGTCACTTCGCCATCGCGGATCGGCACGATGCCGGGCGAGTTCTTGCACTGCACGTGGTTGCCGGAGATCGAGGCATACACCGAACGGATCTCGCAGCCGGCCATCAGCTCGGCTTCTTCCACCGCCCGCTGGATCGACTGCACCGTCGATTCGATGTCCACCACCACGCCGCGCTTGAGGCCACGCGATTCGTGCGATCCGATGCCGATCACCTCGATCGGGTTGCCCGGCGAGTACTCACCCACCAGCGCCACCACCTTGGAGGTGCCGATGTCGAGGCCGACGATCAACGATTTGTCACCCTTGCGATTCATGTCCTGTCCTGCGTTTTCTTCGGCGCTGCGGCCGGCGGTTCACCCCAGCTGAGGGTGAAGCCATTGGTGTATCGGAGGTCGGCGCGCTCGATCGGCGCGGCCTGGCTGGCCAACTGCGGCAACACACGTACATAGCGCTGCAGGCGCGAACGCGCATCATCGCGCCCCACCACCACTTCGGTGCCGTTGCTCAGCAGCAGCGACCAGCTGCCACGCGCGTCCATGCTCAGCCGGGTCACGTCCAGCCCGGACGGGGCGAACATCGAACGCGCCTCGTTGTACAGCGTCACCACTTCTTCGGTCTGGCTGTCCGGGCCATCCAGCTGCGGCAGCTGCAGGTCGGCCAGCTTCTTCGGCGTGGGGAACAGCTTGCCCTGCTCGGACAGCAGGCGGTCGTTGCCCCAGCGCGCGAACGGCTTGTGTTCGACCAGCGTCACTTCCAGCACGTCCGGCCACTGCTTGCGCACGCGGGCGCTTTCCACCCACGGCAGGCGCTCGATGCTGTCCTGGGCGTCCTGCAGGCGCACCGCGAAGAAGCCGGCGTGCGCATACGGCAGCAGTACCTTCTGCAGCTGTTCGGCCGGCACCCGCTTGAACTCACCGTGCACGCGCAGCTTGGCCAGCGGCCAGCGTTCGGCGCCCACCCAGCCGTTGAGCACGGCCACCACGGGCAGTGCCACCACGGACAGGGCGATCAGCCAGACGAAGATGCGCAGCACCGCGTTCATGCGTGGCGATTCTCCTGCGACGGGTCGGCCAGGGTCTGTTCCAGCACGCGCCAGACCAGCTCTTCGAAACCAATACCAGCCTGCCCGGCCGCCTTGGGCACCAGCGAGTGGCTGGTCATGCCCGGGGCGGTGTTCACTTCCAGCAGGAACAGGCGGCCGGTGCTGCGGTCACGCATCACGTCCACCCGGCCCCAGCCGCGGCAGCCGGCGGCGCGGAAGGCGGCCAGCGCGAGCTGCCGGATGGCCTCTTCGTCCGCACCGTCCAGGCCGGGGCACAGGTACTGGGTGTCGTCGGCCTTGTACTTGGCGTCGTAGTCGTACCACTGGCCTTTCGGCACGATACGAATCGACGGCAGCGCGACATCGCCGAGGATGCCGACGGTGAGCTCGTCGCCGACCACCATCTGTTCCATCAGCAGCTGGCCGTCGTAGCGGGTGGCCAGCGCCACCGCTTCGTCCAGGCCGGCGTCGTCGAAGACCCGGCTGATGCCGACGCTGGAGCCTTCGTTGGCCGGCTTGACCACCACCGGCAGGCCCAGCTCGGCGGCCTGCGCATGCACGTCCGCTGCGGTCACCTTGCGGTACTGCGGGGTCGGCAGTCCGACCGACAGCCACACCTGCTTGGTGCGGATCTTGTCCATGCTCAACGCCGAACCCAGCACGTCAGAGCCGGTGTACGGCACGCCGAAGGCTTCCAGCAGGCCCTGCACGATGCCGTCCTCGCCCCCGCCGTTGTGGCCGTGCAGGATGTTGAACACACGATCGACCTCGCCGGCGACCAGCGCCCTGGACAGCGCCGGGATGCCATCGATGGCGAACGCGTTCACCCCGCGCGCCTGCAGCGCCTCGAGCACGTTGCGGCCGGAATCAAGCGACACTTCACGCTCGCTGGAGGTGCCGCCGAGCAGCACGCCGACCCGACCGAAGTCGGCCGGATCGCTGCTGCGCGGCGCCGGGAAAGTAAAGCCGCTCATGCCTGGCCCTCCACGCTGAAGCCTTCGGTGGCGATCTGCTGTGCCACCGCGCCGATGTCACCTGCGCCCATCATCAGCAGCAGGTCACCGTCCTGCAGTACATCGGGCAGCACGTGTGCCAGCTCGGCGGCCTTGCCGACCACCACCGGTTCACCACGGCCGCGTGCGCGGATGGCGCGCGCCAGCGCTTCGGAGTCGGCGCCGGCGATCGGTTCTTCACCGGCCGGGTAGACCTCGCTCAGCACCAGCGCATCGACGCTGGACAGCACCGCGGCGAACTTGTCGAACTGGTCGCGGGTACGGCTGTAGCGGTGCGGCTGGAAGGCCACCACCAGGCGCTTGTCGGCCCAGCCGCCGCGGGCGGCGGCGAACACCGCCTCCAGCTCGCTGGGATGGTGTCCGTAATCATCGATGACCTGGACCCTGGCGCCGCTGGCGGTGGTGACTTCACCCAGGTCGTTGAAGCGGCGACCGACGCCGGCGAAGCTTTCCAGCGCGCGCGCGATGGCATCCGGGGCCACGCCCAGCTGCCAGCCGACCGCGGCGGCGGCCAGCGCGTTGAGCACGTTGTGCCTGCCCGGCAGCGCCAGCAGCACTTCCTGGCTGGTGCCCTGCGGCAGGCGCAGGGTGAAGCGCATCCGCGCCCCTTCCTGCACCACGTTTTCGGCGCGCACGTCGGCGTGGTCGCTGAGGCCGTAGCTCATCACGTGGCGCGGTGTCTTCGCCGCCAGCGCGGCCACTTCCGGGTCATCGATGCAAAGCACGGCCAGGCCGTAGAACGGCAGCCGCTGCAGGAATTCGGCGAACGCTGCCTGCACCCGGGCAAAGTCGTTGCCGTAGTTTTCCAAGTGGTCGGCATCGATGTTGGTGATGATCGACATCAGCGGATTCAGGCGCAGGAAGCTGCCATCGCTTTCGTCGGCCTCGGCCACCAGCCACTGGCCACTGCCCAGCTTGGCGTTTGCTCCGGCCGCCAGCAGCTGGCCACCGATGACGAAGGTCGGATCCAGTCCACCTTCGCTCAGCACCGCCGCGGTGAGGCTGGTGGTGGTGGTCTTGCCGTGCGTGCCGGCCACCGCGATGCCGCGGCGGAAGCGCATCAGTTCGGCCAGCATGGCCGCGCGCGGCATGATCGGGATGCGCTGGCTGCGCGCTTCCATCAGTTCCGGGTTGTCTTCGCGGATCGCGCTGGACACCACCACGCAGTCGGTGCCGAGCACGTTGGCAGCGGAGTGCCCGCGCATGATGCGCGCGCCGAGGCCGGCCAGGCGACGGGTCGCGGTGTTGTCGGCGTTGTCCGAACCGGACACTTCATAGCCCAGCGTCAGCATCACTTCGGCGATGCCGCTCATGCCGGTGCCACCGATGCCGACGAAATGCACGCGCGGGAACGCGCGCACCAGGTCGTTGGTGTCGTGCAGGCGGCGGATCATGCGCAGCTCCGCGTGGTGTCGGCGCGGTGGCGCGGCACGTTGTTCATACAGCTTCCTCGAGGATGATATCGGCGATGCGCTCTGCGGCATCGACCTTGGCCAGCGCACGTGCGGCTTTCGCCATCTGCATGCGGCGGGCGGGATTTTCGGATAGTTCACGCAACAGTGACGTGATGCCGGTCACCAGCGCGTCGCCCTGCTTCAACAGCACGGCGGCATCGCGCTCGACCAGGTACTCGGCATTGCGGGTCTGGTGGTCGTCGACGGCGGCCGGGAACGGCACCAGCACACTGCCCACGCCGACCGCGCACAGTTCGGCCAGGGTGGAAGCACCGGAACGGCAGACCACCACGTCCGCCCATGCGAAGGCATCGGCCATGTCGGCGATGAAGGGGGTGATCTCTGCCTCGACGGCAGCCTTGGCGTACGCATCCACGGCTTCGCCGTGCATTTTTTCGCCGCTCTGGTGACGCACCGTCACCGGATACGCTGCACCCAGCGCGGCGATCGCCTGCGGCACGCCGGTGTTGAGTGCGCGCGCGCCCTGGCTGCCGCCCACCACCAGCACGCGCAGCGGACCGCTGCGGCCGGCGAAGCGCTGTTCGGGCGGCGCGATGGCAGCGATCTCGGCACGCACCGGGTTGCCCACGGCTTCTTCGCGTGCGGCGAAGCTGCCGGGAAAACCGGTCAGCACGCGCTGCGCGAAGCGCGACAGGAAGCGGTTGGTCATGCCGGGGGCACGGTTCTGTTCGTGTACCAGCAGTGGCAGGCCATGCAGCCGCGCGGCGAGACCGCCGGGTCCGGAGGCATAACCGCCGAATGCGATCACCGCGCGCGGATGGCGGTCACGCAGGATGAAGCCAGCCTGGCGGATTGCGCGCAGCAGTCGCCACGGCGCGCCCAGCAGGGCCAGCTTGCCCTTGCCGCGCAGGCCGGCGATGTCCAGCGTGTCGATCGGCACGTCATGCTGCGGCACCAGGCGCGTTTCCATCTGGCCCACGGCCCCCAGCCAGGTCACCGGGATGCCGCGTTCGCGCAGCACGCGGGCCACGGCCAGTCCCGGGAAGATGTGGCCGCCGGTGCCACCGGCCAGGATCATCACCGGGCGATCGGCAGAAGCGCGCGCGCTCATGACAGCCTCCCGAAGGTCGGCTCGATACGCGTCTGCAGGCGGCTGGTGCCACGCGGAGCGGTGTCCTGCGCCGGTGCGTGCGTGCTCGTCTGCTGGCGGCCGGCGACGTTGGCCACGCGCCCGGGAACGGCGGCAGGCGCGGCGCCGGCCGGTGCGCGCACCACGTCCTCGCTGGCATCGTCGCCACCGCCCATGCGCACCGCGTGGCGGCGCTCGGCGCGGTCCAGTTCATAGGACACGCGCAGCAGCAGGCCCATTGCCACGCAGGTCATCAGCACGCTGGAACCGCCCGACGAGATCAACGGCAGGGTCAGGCCCTTGGTCGGCAGGATGCCCAGGTTGACGCCGATCGACACGAAGCTCTGCATGCTGATCCACAGCCCGATGCCGAAGGCGATGTAGCCGGAGAAGTGCCGCTTCATTTCCACGCAGCGCATGCCCAGCCACATCGTGCGCCCCACCAGCAGCGCATACAGCGCCACGATCAGGCAGGTGCCGATGAAGCCCAGCTCTTCGGCGGTCACCGAAAAGATGAAGTCCGTATGGGCTTCAGGCAGGTAGTACAGCTTCTGCACCGAATTGCCCAGGCCGACGCCGGTCCATTCGCCGCGGCCCACGGCCATCAGCGCGTTGGACAGCTGGTAGCCGTCGCCCTGCTGGTCGGCCCACGGATCCAGGAACGAGGTGATGCGGCGCATGCGGTAGGGTTCGAAGATCGCCAGCGCGGTCATGCCGATCATGCCGAAGATGATCGGCATGGACATGCGCGGCATGTTCACACCGCCCAGCACCAGCA
Source organism: Stenotrophomonas chelatiphaga (assembly GCF_032054965.1). Taxonomy (NCBI): domain Bacteria; kingdom Pseudomonadati; phylum Pseudomonadota; class Gammaproteobacteria; order Lysobacterales; family Lysobacteraceae; genus Stenotrophomonas; species Stenotrophomonas chelatiphaga. The sequence goes on from NZ_DAMBRS010000012.1 coordinate 54,239, forward strand.
TGCCGGCGGTGATCGCCAGCAGCAGGGTGGACGAGCCGAAGTCCGGCTGCAGCAGCATCAGCACCACCAGCGCACCGGCCACGCCGAGCGGCTTGAGCATCGCCGGCCACGTGGCGTTGACCTCATCGCGGAAGCGCACCAGGTAGCTGGACAGCCACACGATGTACAGCACCTTGACCGCTTCGACGGTCTGGAACTTGGAAACGCCGAGGTTGATCCAGCGCCGGGCGCCGTTGACGCTGCTGCCGAGGCCGGGGATGAACACCACGATCAGCAGCGCGAAGCAGCCCAGCAGCAGCAACTGGTTGTACTGCTCGATGGTTTTCAGTTCGGTGCGCATGGCCAGCCCGGCCAGCACGATGCCCACCGCCAGGAAGATCAGGTGGCGGTTGAGGTAGTAGAACGGGCTGCTCATCAGCGCGATCGAACTGGACGCGACCATCACCACGCCCAGCCCGGTCAGCGCGATGATCGCGCCGAGCAGCCACTTGTCGAAGTGGCCTCCGATGGCTTCAAGGCGTGTTGCCTGGCGCGACAGGTCATTCATCAGCGCACCTTCAACGTGGCCAGGCCGACCAGCACCAGCACCACCGAGATGATCCAGAAGCGCACGATCACGCGCGGCTCCGGCCAGCCCTTCAGTTCGAAGTGGTGGTGGATGGGGGCCATGCGGAACACCCGCTTGCCGGTAAGCTTGAACGAGGCGACCTGGATCATCACCGACAGCGTCTCGACCACGAACACGCCGCCCATGATCACCAGCACCAGTTCCTGGCGCACGATCACCGCGATGGTGCCCAGCACCGCACCCAGCGCCAGCGCGCCGATGTCACCCATGAACACCATGGCCGGATAGGTGTTGAACCACAGGAAGCCCAGACCGGCGCCGGCGATCGCCGCGCAGATGATCACCAGCTCGCCCGCACCCGGGATCTGCGGGATCTGCAGGTAGTTGGAGAACACCACGTTGCCCGATGCATAGGCGAACACACCCAGCGCGCACGCCACCAGCACGGTCGGCATGATCGCCAGGCCATCCAGGCCGTCGGTCAGGTTGACCGCGTTGGAGAAGCCGACGATCCAGAAATAGGCGATGGCCACGAAGCTGATGCCGGCCAGCGGAAGCGCCACCGACTTGAACATCGGGATGTAGAAGGTGAGCGCGGACGGCACGTCGGCGGTGAAGTACAGGAACAGGCCCGCCGCCAGGCCGAAGATCGACTGCAGCAGGTATTTGTAGCGCGACTTCAGGCCGTTCGGGTCGCGGCGCACGATCTTGATCCAGTCGTCGTACCAGCCGATGGCACCGAAGCAGATCATCACCGCCAGCACCAGCCACACGTAGCGGTTGCTCAGGTCGGCCCAGGCCAGCACGGCCAAGGTGACGGTGAGCAGGATCAGCGAGCCGCCCATGGTCGGCGTGCCGGCCTTGGCGAAGTGGGTCTGCGGGCCATCGGTGCGGATCGGCTGGCCGCCCTTGAACTGGGCCAGCCGGCGGATCACCGCAGGGCCCATCCACAGCGACAGGAACAGCGCCGTCAGCGCCGCCAGGATGGCGCGGAACGTCTGGTAGTTGAACAGCCCGAACGAGCTCTCCAGCTGCTGCAACCATCGAGCCAGTTCATACAACATGGGGGGCTTCCTCTCCTTGCGCGAGCAGCGCTTTCACGATCTTGTCCATGGCGCTGCCACGGGATCCCTTGACCAGGCAGCGCACGCCGGCCTGCAGGTCGTCCTGCAGCGCGCGCGCCAGGGCGTCATGGGTTTCGAAATGTCGTCCACCGTCGCCGAATGCAGCCGACGCGGCAGCGCTGAGCGGACCCAGCGTATACAGGCGCTTGATGCCGCCCTGGCGCGCGCGCTGGCCGGCCTGCGCATGCAGTGCCACCGCGTCCGGGCCGAGTTCGCGCATGTCGCCCAGCACCAGCCAGCCGTCCTGGCCGCTGCCGGCAAGGGCATCGATGGCCGCCGCCAGCGAGCCGGGATTGGCGTTGTAGCTGTCATCCACCAGCACCGCGCCATTGGGCAGGCGATGGGCGATCTGGCGGCCCGGCACCGGTTCAGTGACGGCCAGCGCGGCCACGACCTGCTGCAGCGGGATGCCCGCCGCCAGTGCCAGCGCAGTGGCTGCCAGCGCATTGCCGATGTTGTGGCGGCCCGGCAACGGCAGCGATACCGACGCCTCGCCGGCCGGCGTGTGCAGCACGAAGTGGCTGCCCGCAGCGTCGAAGCGGATCGCCGATGCGCTCACGTCCGCGCTGTAGTCCAGGCCGAAACGCAGCACGCCGCAACGCGGCGGGGTACCGATGAAATGCTGTTCGAACCACGGCGCGAAGGCGTCGTCGGCGTTGATCACCGCTACGCCATCGGCCGGCAGCGCGGCGTAGATCGCACCCTTGGTGCTGGCCACGCCCTGCAGGCTGCCCATCCGCTCCAGGTGCGCGGCGGCGATGTTGTTCACCAGCGACCAGCGCGGACGCACGATGTCGGTCAGGTAGGCGATGTCGCCGGGCTTGCCGGCGCCCATTTCATAGACAGCGAAATCCGCATCTTCCGGCGCGGCGATCACCGCCAGCGGCAGGCCGATTTCGTTGTTGAAGTTGCCCGGATTGGCATACACCACCTTGTGTGCCGCCTGGGCATGCTGGCGCAGGATATCCAGCAGCAGGGTCTTCACGCTGGTCTTGCCGTTGCTGCCGGTGATGGCGAACACGCCAGCGCTGCGATCGCGCTGCATGCCGGCGGCGATGCGGGCCAGCGCCAGTTCGCTGTCGGCGACCAGCACCTGCGGCAGGTTCAGCGGCAGCAGGCGCTCGACCAGCAGCGCACTCGCGCCGCGCGCCTGCGCATCGGTGCCGAAATCATGCCCGTCGAAGCGCTCGCCGCGCAGCGCCACGTACAGGCTGCCGGAGCTCATCTGCCGGGTGTCATTGCTGATGGCATCGATGGCGACGTCGTCGCCATGGATTTCGCCACCGGCCCAATGCGCGATCAGCGAAAGCAGGGTGCGCCTCATGCCACGCCCTCCACGTGCGCACGTGACGCCAACGCTGCCGCAGCCACGTCGGTGTCATCGAAGGCGTGGCGGACGCCGTTGATCTCCTGGTAGGGCTCATGGCCCTTGCCGGCAATCAGCACGATGTCGCCGTCGCCTGCCGCGGCAACGGCCGCAGCGATGGCACGCGCGCGGTCGCGCTGCACGTGCACCGCCGAAAGATCACTGAAACCGGCCAGGATGTCGGCCACGATGCGGTCACCGTCTTCACCGCGCGGGTTGTCGTCGGTCACCGTCACCCGGTCGGCGAGGCGTTCGGCGATCGCCGCCATCTGCGGGCGCTTGCCGGCATCACGCTCGCCGCCGCAGCCGAACACGCAGGCCAACTGGCCGGCGACATGGCCGCGCAGGCTGGACAACGCTTGTTCCAGGGCATCCGGGGTATGCGCGTAATCGATGACCACGGTGGGCTGGCCCGCCGCGCCGCCGAGGCGGTTCATCCGCCCGTGGATCGGCTGCAGCTGGCCCAGCACCGCCGCGATAGTGGCCAGCGGATGGCCCAGCGCGTGCAGGGTGCCCGCCACGGCCAGCAGGTTGTCCACGTTGAAGCGACCCAGCAGCGGCGAGCGCACCTCTGCGGTGTCGTTCGCGATCTGCAGGGTGAACGCCAGGCCCTGCCCGTCCAGCACGATGTCGCGCGCGCGTACGGCAGCGCCGGCGGCATCGCGCGAACTCACGCCGATCGCCTGCTGGCCGGCCGGCAGGCGCGCATGCAGCACGCGGCCGAAGGCATCGTCGAGGTTGACCACCGATGCACGCAGGCCCGGGCGGTGGAACAACCGCTCCTTCGCCGCGCCATAGGTGTCCATGTCGCCGTGGTAATCCAGGTGGTCGCGGGTGAGGTTGGTGAACACCGCCACGTCATAGTGCACGGCATCGACGCGGCCCTGGTCCAATGCGTGCGAGCTGACTTCCATCGCCACCGCCTGCGCGCCGGCGTCACGCAGCCCGGCCAGCAGCGCATGCATCTGCAGCACCAGCGGGGTGGTGAAGCCGGTCGGCTGCACATCGCCGAACAGCCCGGCGCCCAGCGTGCCGATGCTGCCGCTGCGGGTGCCCAGCAGGTGCCAGGCCTGGGCCAGCAGCTGCACGGTGGAGGTCTTGCCGTTGGTGCCGGTCACCCCGACCATGCGCATCGCGCGCGATGGCGCGCCGTGGAACTGGTCGGCCATCGCGCCCATGCGCGCGCGCAGCCCGGGCACGGCGATGGCATCGGCCGGTGCGGGCAGCTCCTGTGGCGCAGGGGGTTCGAACAGGATCGCCGACGCACCAGCGCCACGCGCCTGGTCGACGAAACCGAGGCCATGCGCGCCGAAGCCGGCGATGGCCACGAACGCATCGCCGGCACGCACCGCGCGGCTGTCCATCACCAGGCCGGTGATGGTCACCTCGCGGCCGCCCAGGGCGACATCGGGAAGCAGGGTCGAAAGCAGCATGCTACGGCTCATTGCGTGCCTCCCGTCGGTGCGGGGGCCGGCGCGGGGGCCTGCGCGGCGGTCGGCAGCGCGGCGTCGAATTCAGCGGCGGCATCGGCCGGCAACACCACGTCCGCCGGCGGCGTCGGCAGCACCGAGGCCGAATGCCCGGTCTTGCCCGACTGCTGCGCGGTCAACCAGGACTGGATGTCATCCGGCGGCACGTCCATCAGGCGCAGCGCGCCGTCCATGACGTTGTGGAACACCGGCGCCGACACCAGGCCGCCGTAATACTTGCCCGCCTGCGGATCGTTGATGACGATCACCGTGGCGAAGCGGGGATTGCTGGCCGGCACCACGCCGGCGAACAGCGCGTTGTAATGGCCGCGTTCGTAACCACCGGGGCCGGCCTTGCGTGCGGTACCGGTCTTGCCGGCCACGTGGTAACCGAGCACCGCCGCCTGCTTGGCGCCGCCCTGGGTGACCACGGTCTCCATCATCGCCACCACTTCCTTGGCGACTTCCGCATCGACCACCTGGCGCGCTTCGTTGTGCTGGCCCTTGACGAAGGTCGGCGGGATCAGCTTTCCGCCGTTGCCCAGCGCCGAATACGCCGTGGCGATCTGCAGCGGGGTCACCGACAGGCCGTAGCCGTAGGACATGGTGGTCTTGGACGAGCCACTCCAGCGCGCCGGGCGCGGCAGCACGCCACCGGATTCACCGGGGAAGCCGCTGCCGGGACGGCTGCCGTAACCGAAGTTGTGCACCGAATCGTAGAACACCTGGTCGGTCATCTTGGCCACGACCTTGGCCGCGCCGACGTTCGAACTGCGGGTGATCACGCCGGTGACGTTGAGCACGCCGTTGTTACGCGGCACGTCGCGGATGGTGTACCGCCCCAGCGACATGTAGCCGGGGTTGGTGTCGATGATGGTGTCCTTGGTGACCACGCCGGCCTGCAGCGCGGACGCAATCGTCAGCGGCTTCATCGTCGAGCCCGGCTCGACCAGATCGGTCACCGCGCGGTTGCGGCGCGTGTCCGGCACCGCGCCATCGAGCGAGTTCGGGTTGTAGGTGGGCAGGTTGACCATCGCCAGCACTTCGCCGGTGGCCACGTCCATGATCACGATCGAACCGCCCGCCGCCTTGTTGGCAACCAGCGCATTGCGCAGTTCGCGGTAGGCCAGGAACTGGATCCGGCGATCGATGCTCAGGGTCAGGTCCTTGCCCGGCGTGGCGGCGCGCAGCAGATCGCTTTCCACCGTTTCGCCCTTGCGGTTGCGGATCACCCGCTTGGCACCGGCTTCGCCGCGCAGCCATTCGTCGAAGGCCAGCTCCAGTCCTTCCTGGCCGCGGTCGTCGATGTTGGTGAAGCCGAGCACGTGCGCCATCGCTTCGCCCTGCGGGTAGAAGCGGCGGAACTCGCGCTGCGCGGCAACGCCGGGAATCTTCAGCGCGACCACTTTTTCCGCATCGTCCGGGTTGATGCGCCGACGCAGGTACATGAACTCTTTGTCCGCCTTCTGGCTCAGGCGGCTGCTCAGGTCGTCCACCGAAAGGCCCAGCGCGGTCGCCAGCTCCGGAATGCGATCCGGCGTGCGCAGCAGTTCCTGCGGGTTGACCCAGATCGAAGCGACCGGGGTGGAGACCGCCACCGGCTCGCCGTTGCGGTCGGTGATCATCCCGCGCGAGGTCTTGATCGGCAGTTCGCGCAGGTAGCGCGCCTCGCCCTGGCGCTGGTAGAAATCGCTGTTGATCAACTGCACGTAGGCGGCACGACCGACCAGCGACACCGAACACAGGCCAAGCGCCAGCGCCACCCAGCGCAGGCGCTGGCGCAGGTTGAAGGCGTTGCGGGGACGGTTGCGGCCGGTCTTGTTCATGGACGGACCACCACCACGTCGGCGGCTTCCGGGAACTTCATGCCGAGTTTTTCACGCGCCACCTGGTCGACCCGGTTGGCCTCGGCCAGGGTCGCCTGTTCCAGCTGCAACCGGCCGAATTCGATGTTCAGCTCATCGCGCACGCGCTCGGCGCGGGCCAGTTCGATGAAGGTCTGGCGATGGCGATGGCGCACGAACACCACCCCGATCGCCGAAGCGACCGTGCAGGCCAGCAGCACGATCAAAATCAACCGGCTCATCCGGCGACCTCACGCTTCTGCGCCACGCGCAGCACTGCACTGCGGGCGCGCGGGTTGCCGGACAGTTCGTCGTCGTTGGCCTTGATGGCACCGCCGATCAGGTCCAGCGTAGGCACGAAGACCTGCTGTTCGGGCAGGCGACGATTGCTCGGAGGCGCTTTGGCCAACCGGTTCATGAATTGCTTGACGATGCGGTCTTCCAGCGAATGGAAGCTGATCACGGCCAGCCGGCCACCGGGCTTGAGCCGTTCCACCGCCGCATCCAGCCCGGCCTCGAGGTCGGCCAGTTCGCGGTTGATGTGGATGCGGATCGCCTGGAAGCTGCGGGTCGCGGGATGAATCTTGTCCTTGCCACGCGGCATCACCGAAGCGATGGCATCGGCCAGTTCGGCGGTGCGGGTGAAGGCCTGCTTCTGCCGGCGGGCGACCAGGGCGCGCGCGATGCGGCGGCTCTGGCGCTCTTCGCCATAGGTCCACAGCACGTCGGCGATTTCGGTGTCGTCGGCGCGCGCCAGCCACTGCGCCGCGCTTTCACCGCTGTCCGGGTCCATCCGCATGTCCAGCGGGCCGTCCTTGCCGAAGCTGAAACCGCGCTCGGCAACGTCCAGCTGCGGCGAAGACACCCCGAGATCGAACAGCACCCCATCCAGGCCGGCGGCGGTTGCCTCCCACTGCAGCAGCTGGGCGAAGCTGCCACGGAAAATGGACACGCGCGGGTCCGGCGCGAAGTCGCGCTCGGCCACCGCGATGGCGTCCGGGTCCTTGTCCATGACCAGCAGCCGGCCACCCGCGCCGAGCTGCTCCAGCACGCCACGCGCATGACCGCCGCGGCCGAACGTGCCGTCCAGGTAGGTTCCGTTTTCGATCACCCTCAGGCCGTCGAGGACCTGGGTGTACAGCACCGGCAGATGACCCGCCGGCGACTGCGACACCGGGAGGTGACCGGTCTGCGCTGCTCCGCGCACCCGGGCACCCCGGCTCACAATTTCAGGTCGAGAAGCCCATCGCCCAGATCCTCGTCAGACAACGTCTGCTGGATCAATGCGCGGTGTGCCTGCTCGCTCCACAGTTCAAATTTGTCACCCATGCCCAGCAATACCGCCTTTTTTTCGATGCCCACCGCGCCGCGGTGGCTGGCGGGGATGCTGATGCGGCCATTGCCGTCCAGCTCCAGATGTGCGGCCGAACCGACCAGTTTCTGTTGCAGCAGGCGCACTACCCGCTGCGTGTTCGGCTTGGCCATGACGTCGTCACGGACACGCTCCCACTCCGATTCGGCGTACAGCCACAGGCAGCCGGATTCGAAGGGGTTGTAGGTCAGGACCAAGCGGTTGTTGCTCACGCGCGCGACCAGGTCGCGATGAACGGTTGGAACCGCCATGCGCCCTTTGTCGTCAACTGTGATGGCCGTCTCGCCCTGAAACACGACGCGTGCACCTTTCCTTCAGCGTGATGAAACATTGAACCACGAAAAACCACAAAAGACCCGGTTTTCCCTCTGTTGCCCACCTTATCAGCGGTCAAAGGGTTGTCAACAACTTTTGGAACAGGAAATCGCCTGTCTCATCAATAGCTTGCAGCGATCTTTAGAGACTTGTTCAAGGCTTATCCACAAGTGGCTGTTTCGTCTCAAATTTTGAGATTTCGTCGAAGTTCAGGGGTGTGTAGGGGGCGTGAAACCTTCGCCTCGCATTCATTGATCGTGCGGATTGCGTAGCGGGCAACTGCGCAAAACAGCACAATGGAACGCATGTGCCTGCTTGCTTTGGCCTGGCTGCACCACCCGCGCTGGCGCCTGGTGATGGCCGGCAACCGCGATGAGTTCCACGCCCGGCCGACCGCGCCGCTGTCACGCTGGACCGACGCGCCGCAGGTGATGGGCGGGCGCGACCTGCGTTCAGGCGGTGGGTGGACAGGCGTCGGTGCCGGCGCGCGGATGGCGGTGGTGACCAACGTGCGCGATCCACTGGCCTCGCAGACCGGGCCCTCACGCGGCGCGCTGGTCGCCGATTACCTGCGCGGCAGCGCAGCGGCTGGCGTGCACGCCGACCGGCTGTCGCGCGTCGCCGCGACGTACGCCCCGTTCAACCTGCTGCTGGCAGATGCGCAGGCCCTGCACTTCCTCGGCAACCACCCATCCGAACAGCAGCAGCTGGCACCCGGCATCCACGGCCTTTCCAATGGGGCGCTCGACGCACCGTGGCCGAAGACGCGACGGCTGATGGACGCGCTGGGCACGTGGATCGATAGCGGCACGTCGTCGCTGGAGCCCTTGTGGACGGCATTGGCCGATGAACACCGGCCTGCCGATGCCGACCTCCCGGACACCGGGATCGGACTGGAACGCGAACGCTGGCTCAGCCCGGCCTTCATCCGCGGCGACGACTACGGCACCCGCGCCAGTACCCTGATCCTCATCGACCACGACGGCCGGGGTGCAATCCACGAACGACGGTTCGGGCCGCAGGGCGCCGCCTTGGGCCAGGATCAGCTCAGTTTCCAATAACGCATCTGGGTCCAGAGCCGCCTTTGGTAAAAGGGGGCGCGCCGACAGGCGCGGGGATTGGGGGCACGGTGCCGCCGGGCCCCATGGCTTGCGCAGCAAACCAGGGGCGCTTCATCGCCAATGCGATGAAAGGTGGCGGAGCCGGCCGATAAGCCGGGTTCTGTCGTGGACAGTCATTCCTCTAGGCGTTACGTCACCGCAACGCTCAAGCAACCTACCCGGACCCGACGCGGGCCGCGCCATGAGGTCCCTATTTGGTCTTGCTCCAGGTGGGGTTTGCCGTACCGGTCTGTTGCCAGACTCGCGGTGCGCTCTTACCGCACCATTTCACCCTTACCACGCGCCCGAAGGCCGTTCGGCGGTATCTCTCTGTTGCACTTTCCGTCGGCTTGCGCCGCCCAGGCGTTACCTGGCACCTTGCCCTGTGGAGCCCGGACTTTCCTCGGCATCCCGAAGGATGACGCGACTGTCTGGCCGACTCCGCCGCGTGCATTCTCCCATATCCGCCCGTTTCCGGGGGCGGCGATGATCAGCTGCCGTACAGCGCCTTGCGCGGGGCACCGGTCAGTTCGGCCGCCAGCTTGGCCGCAGTGGACGGCGGCAGGTGCTCGCTGAGCGTGGCATAGACCCGACGGCCTTCGGCCAGCTGTGCCTGTTCGTCATCGGCCGCGCCCTGCACCATCACCACGAACTCGCCCTTGCGCTGGTTCTCGTCGGCGTCCACCTGCTGCTGCAGGCTGCGCAGGTCCCCGTCGAGCACGGTTTCAAACAGCTTGGTCAGCTCACGCGCCAGCACCGCCGGGCGCTCCCCGCCGAATACCGCGGCCATGTCGGCCAGCGACTCGGTGATGCGGTGCGAGGATTCGTAGAACACCATCGTGCGCAGTTCCCCGGCCAGGCCCTGCAGCCGATCACGACGGCCACTGGCCTTGGCCGGCAGGAAGCCTTCAAACGTGAAGCGATCACTGGGCAGGCCGGCCACGCTGAGTGCGGCGATCGCCGCGCACGCACCGGGGATCGGGCTGACCCGTATCCCGGCCTGGCGCGCCGCGCGCACCAGCCGGAAGCCCGGGTCGCTGACCAGCGGGGTGCCGGCATCGCTGACCAGCGCCAGCGACTCGCCGGCCTGAAGGCGGGCCACGATGCGCTGCGCCAGCAGCTCTTCATTGTGGTCGTGCAGGGCCACCAGCGGCTGGGAGATGCCGAAATGCGACAGCAACTGGCCGGTACGCCGGGTGTCTTCGGCACAGATTGCCGCCACCGTGCGCAGCACCTCCTGCCCGCGCGGGCTCAGGTCGGCAAGGTTGCCGATCGGGGTGGCGACGACATACAGCGTGGCAACGGTCATTTCAGCGGCACTCCAAGGTCAAGGGTAGAATCCTAGCGTGTACCCGGCCACGGCCGCTGCCCTTACTGCATGGACCTGATCATGAACAAGCCTGTCGTCCGGATCTCCGCCCTGTCCTTGTCGCTGCTGCTGCTGGCTGGCTGCGCCACGACCAGCCTCACCAGCGCACCGGAGTCACCGGCCCAAGGGCAGGCCCTGCTGCTGATCGAACAGGGCCGGCCGCGCGATGCGGCGATGCAGCTGGAAGGCCTGGCAGGCACCCTGCGCGGCGCCGCACGCAGCAATGCGCTGGCCGATGCCGCGTTCGCCTGGCATGAAGCCGGCGATGCAACGCGCGCGCGCAGCCTGCTGTCCCAGCTGCAGCCGCGCCAGTTGTCCGCCGCCAGCCGCCAGCGCTACCTGCTGACCACCGCCGAACTGGCACTGGCCGACAAGCAACCCGCGCAGGCGCTGGCCGCCCTGTCCGAACCGGCCACCGAGCTGTTGCCGGCACTGGCACCGCGCTGGCAGCTGGCCCGCGCCGCTGCCCTGCAGGCCACCGGGGACGCCTTCGGTGCCGCGCAGGAACGCGCCCGCGCCAATGTCGGCCTGTCCGGCAAGCCGCGCACCGACAACCAGTCGGCGATCATCGGCCTGCTCGGCACGCTGGATGACGCGACCCTGCAGGCGCGCGCCGCCGCGCTGCCGGCCAACGATCCGCTGTACAACTTCGCCGGCCGTGCGTTGATCGCACGCGGCCTGCCGCTGCCGCGTCCGTTCGACCGCGATGCAGCCACCGCGCAGTTCGACACCAGCAAGCGCCCGCCGGCGATGAGCGATGGCTACCGGCCGCCGGTGAAGCTGGCCGTGCTGCTGCCGCTGACCGGCCGCCTGGCCACCGCCGCGCAGCCGGTGCGCGATGGCCTGCTGACCGGTTACTACGGCGAAACCCGGCGCAAGCCGGAAATTGATTTCATCGATACCGCCGGTACTGCGGCCGGCGCGCTGTCGGCCTATGACCGGGCCGTGAGCAGCGGTGCGGACTTCATCGTCGGCCCGCTGGGGCGCGACGAAGTGGATGCCGTCTACGGCCGCGCGCAGTTGCCGGTACCGGTGCTGGCGCTGAACCGCGGCAAGGATGCACCGCCAGCCGGCAGCGCCGGCTTCTCGCTGGCGCCGGAAGACGACGGCGTGATGGCCGCCGAGTACCTGCGCGGCCGTGAGCGCGCCAAGGTGATCGTGCTGCACAGCGGTGATGACACCGGCCGCCGCACCGCCGCCGCGTTCGCCGAACGCTTCACCCAGCGCGGCGGGCAGGTGCTGGCCACGATCGGCGTGGCGGACACCGTGGGCGACATCAGCGCGCGCCTGCGCGCTGCCGGACAGGCCGACGGCGTCCTGCTGGCGGTGCGTGCCCCGCAGGCCCGCCAGCTGGCCCCGCAGCTGGCCCTGGCCGGCGTCGGCGGCGGCACCCGCGTAGGCACTTCGCAGCTGACCGTGGGCAGCGGCAAGCCGGAAGAAGACGTGGCGCTGGATGGCATCATCTATCCGAACGAGGCCTGGAACGTGCGCGGCGTGGCCGGCCTGCCCAGCGCCGGCACCGCCGGCCAGATGCTGCCCAGCGCACGTGGTGCGGCCGGTCGCCTGTTCGCCTTCGGTTTCGATGCGTGGAAGATCAGCGCGTACATGGAATCGCTGGCCGCCCAGGGCGGACTGTCCGGCGCCACCGGCACCTTGTACCTGGACGGCGGTGGCAACATCCTGCGCGTGCCGGCGTGGTCGACCTTCAGCGGCGGGCGGCCGATGCCGATCGCCAGTGCCAACTGACAGGGCCCGGCGTGGCGCGGCGGTCGAAGCGGCCGCCGAGCGCCTGCTGTGCGAGGCCGGCCTGACGGTGCTGGACCGCAACGTGAACTTCCGCGGCGGTGAGCTGGACCGGGTAATGGACGACGGTGGCACCGTGGTGTTCGTCGAAGTGCGCTACCGCGCCCGCGCCGATTTCGGCGGCGCCGCCGCGTCGGTGGACAGCCGCAAGCAGCAGCGGCTGGTGCTGGCCGCGCAGCTGTACCTGCAGGCGCACCCGGCGCTGTGCAACCAGCCGTGCCGCTTCGACGTGGTGCAGGCCAGCGGTGAACCGCCGCGCCTGCAGTGGCTGCGTGACGCGTTCCGGCTGGACGGCTGAGCGCCCCTCCCCTTGCTTCTGCTGGAATCAACATGAACACCGAACTGCCCGCCGCGCTGGTTGCCGAACTGTCCCTGCTGCTCGGTACGGACGGCTGGCGAACCGACGCCGCTGCGCGGGATGCAAACGCGCAGGACAATTCCTGGCGCCGCCAGTTGCCGTTGGCGGTCGCGCTGCCGTCCACCCGCGAGCAGGTGCAGGCCATCGTCCGTGCCTGCCGCAGGCATCGGGTGGCCGTGGTCGCACGCGGCGCAGGCACCGGCACTACCGGCGCCGCCGTCCCGCTGCAGGGCAGCGTGGTGCTGTCGCTGGCACGCATGGCGCGGATCCTCGAAGTACATGCAGGCGATCGCTGTGCGGTGGTGGAGCCGGGCGTGCTCAATGGCGACCTGCAGCAGGTGCTTGCGCCGCACGGCCTGTTCTGGCCGCCGGACCCGTCCAGCGCCGACATCTGCAGCATCGGCGGCAACCTGGCCTGCAATGCCGGTGGGCCGCGCGCGGTGAAGTACGGCACCAGCCGCGACAACGTGCTCGGCCTGGTGGCGGTGACCGGCACCGGCGACCTGATCCGCTGCGGTGGCGCCTACACCAAGGATGCCACCGGATACGACCTGACCCATCTGCTGGTGGGCAGTGAGGGCACGCTGGCGATCATCGTGGAGGCCACCCTGAAGCTGACCCCGGTGGCAGTCGCCCAGGCCGGCCTGCGGGTGCTGTACCGCGATGCCGATGCCGCCGCGCAGGCGGTATCGCGGGTGATGGGGCAGCCGGTGGTGCCGACGCGACTGGAGTTCATGGACGCGCGCAGCCTGCAGCTGCTGCGCCTCAATGGCGCCGATGTACCCGACGCCGGGGCCATGCTGCTGATCGAAGCCGACGGCGACCACGATACCTTGCCCTACCTGCTGCAGGCATTGGCCAACGCCGCCGAAGGCGATGGCATGATCACGCTGGACGTGGCGATGGAAGGCGCAGCGCGCGAGAAGCTCTGGGCGGCACGCAAGGCGCTGTCGCCGGCGCTGCGCAGCATCGCGCCGGGCAAGATCAACGAAGACGTGGTGGTGCCGGTTTCGCGCATTCCGGAACTGGTCAGCGGCGTGCAGGCCCTGGCCGCCGAGTTCGACCTGACCATCGTGACCTTCGGCCATGCCGGCAACGGCAACCTGCACGTGAACATCCTGTATCACCCGGACGATGCGCACGAAAGCGCGCGTGCCCACGCCGCGCTGCCACGTATCTTCGCGCTGACCCTTGCACTGGAGGGCACGCTGTCCGGCGAGCATGGCATCGGCCTGGCCAAGCGTGATTTCATGGCGCAGGCCTTCACCCCGGAGACCCTGACAGCAATGCGCGCGATCAAGGCCGCGCTGGATCCGGACGGCATCCTCAATCCAGGCAAGGTGCTGCCCGGGCCGGACTGAACGCGCCCCCGCAAGGCGAGGCACGGTGGGGGGTCTGATCGCTTCAGGGATAGTCGGCGGTCAGCCGCGCCTCGCCGCGCAGTGCGCCGGGTTGCAACACGCCGTCGGTGCGTATGTATTGCGCCTCCAAGCGGATCGTATTGGTACCGTCCTGCCGCGTGCCGTGATCCCACGGCACGCCGAATGCCACTGGCTGGCCGTTGCGCAGCATGCGCAGCCGTACCCCCTTTACGTTGGAACCTGCGGCCGGTACCAGCTCACCGATGCGTGCGCTGTTGCCATTTGCATCTTCCAACGTCAGGCGCACGTTGCTTCCCGCCGAGGGGCAGCGCATGGTCACCTCCAGCGGGCGTGTCGCTGCCGTCGCGCCCGGCTGGACGATATCAGCCGCAGTGATCGTCGGCAGCACCAGCGTGGTGTCCGACAACGCGCATGGCAGCGCCGGGACCAGAACGTCGGCGGTGTGGCTGTGCTGGACGTTCCCTGCGCCAGGGTAGGCAAGGATACGGGTGGAGCCCTGCATCGCGGGCATGGCGCCGCCGGACATGGGGCCACCGCGTGCAATCAGTTTGTAACCAAGGCCGGCAAATAGATCGTTGCTGTTGCCCAGACCCGTCCCTCCGGTTCTGGCCGGCATGCGCAGCTTCCGGTCTATCCAGACAGCGGCATGGCGGCTCACTCCTGAAGCCCAAGCGAACGAGACCAATCTGAAAACGACCAGTGGCGAGGTTCTGCTCCATCCGTACGCCGGATATATCTCCCCGTCTATTCGAACCGTACGAACCAGTTCAAGTCGTGGAAAGTTCGGGGTGAACTCGACCTCAACATCACGCGTGTGAGGACACCCATCGAACTCGCCCGACCTCAACGAGGGAGCACCACGCCAACCGGTCAGCTCTACATCCGGATTGGTCTCATTACGTATCGTGACAGCGTCGCTCGACGCATCGTGGCGGACTACGCGGCTGCATGCAGACGCTGCTCCGGTCGCCACCAGCAGGGCAGCAGCAAGCATCAATCCACTGGCAGACCTGGGCAGATGCCCAGGTGCCAGCACTGCGCTCCTGCTCATTTGTAATCCGCGGTGATGGTGATTTCGGTGCTGACCGCCCCCGGTGCCAAGCCCGCCGGGGCTCCGGCGAGATGGTAGCCGCTGCGGATATCCAGCTTGCCGGCAGCCCCGGCGACCGGCACCGCAACGCTGTCGCCCTTTTTCAGATAGGTGGTGCCGGTGGTACCGGACAGCAGCGCAATGGTCACTCCCGCCGCAGGTGTCTTGCCCGCGGTGTTTTTCCACCGTTCTGCATCGCCATCAGCCGCCGTGCCATCAAAGCTCAGGGTTGCAGTGGATACGCCGACACAGTTCTTCAGTTCCAGCGCACCCGTCTTGATCGCATTGTCGCCCTGGTTCAACTCGTCTGCACGCAAGGGGGCGAGTTGGATCGGCGCTGCAACCAGGGTGCAGGTGCCAGGGTTCACCCGGCCGGAAATGCTCAGTTTGGCGGTATCGGCACGGCTGGCGGAAGCGAGGACAAGCAGGCTGAACGGCAGCAGTGCACAGGCGGTGGATCGAGCGAAACGATTCATGGAGAACTCCATTGTGGGTTGAAAGAAATCAAGGTCATCGCGCTGCGGACGCGCTGGGGGTTGAAGTGTCCGCAGACGCAAAAGGCAGGCATTGCGCCGCATCCCACAGCAGTCCGTAGGCATCGGCGGTGGTGGGGATGCGGTACTGCAGACGGCAACGATGCGGTCCATGTGGATCCACGATCAGCACGCCGGCGTGCGACGCACCGCGCAGCTGGATGACGCCGCCCTGCCCCACTGCGCCCTTCGCGTGCCCGTACTCGTCCTGCAGCGCGGCGGCGAAGGGAAGCGGCTGGCCTGCGGCGTCGGTCGCATCGATGAACAGCGTGCGGTCCGCGCGCGTAGTGAAGGTCACCCGCACGATGCTGCCTGCGGTCGGCGCGACGCGCTGCGCGGTCTGCTGCAGTTCAACGTCCAGTGGCAGGTCGGCCGGCTCCAGCTCGATCTGGTTCCAGCGGTAGGGGCTGATATGCGGCAGCACCGCGAAGCCGTCGCGCGAGACGCGGATGCCATCCGCGCTGCCGACCCGTGCACCGCGTGCACCCTTGGCCTGGATCAACGCGAACCCGTCGCCCACTGATGGCCCTGCGGTGACACCGCCGTCATGGATGACCACGCTACCCGCTACCCCCAGGTTGCCGCTGCGGCTGTCCCCCTGCTGGCTGTAACCGGCCGACAGCGTGCCGGCGCTGGTGCGGTAGGCCGCGTTGCTGCTGAAACTGCGCGCCTGCCCGCTCGCGGCATGCGCAGACGCGCTGTAGTTGAGGTTGTGTGTATCGCCGGCGGTTCCGCTCAGCCCAAGCTGCAACCGTGAACCCCGCTGCGCGGGGTTCAGCAGGGCGTGCGCATGCGGTGCGCCGGCGCTGCTGCCCAGCGGCAGGCTGGCGGTGAGCGCATAGTGGGTCGTCTGCTGCGATTGTGCAGCCAGGTAGCGCATGACCGAAACGCCATAGGTGAGGTGGCCGAACGTACTCTGGAAGCCAAGCTGCATATCGCTGCGTGGACGTCCTTCGCTCCCGTAGGTGGAGCGCCCGCCGCTGAAGAACAGCGAGCCCCGTGACCCCAGCTGCTGCGACAGCGTCGCCTGGTAGCGCTGCCGCGGACATGATCGCGCGGCCCCGCAGTCGGCATCCGCACGCGCCGCTTCAGCCAACGTCACAAAGCCGCTGCGGCCGTAGCGATAGGCCGTCATCGCCACATGGCTGGCGGTAGCCCGGATATAGCGCTGATAGTTCAGGCGGATGCTGTTGCCGGTAACCGGTCCATGCCCCGGCCACGACATCCGTGACCGGGTCAGGTCCAGTCCCACTGCACCCAACGGTGTCGCGAACGCTGCACCCAACAGCGCCGCGCCATAGTGATCAGCAAGCTGCGTGCCGGCGAGCAGGGTCAATGGATTGCTGATGCCGCGTGCATAGGTAGCCTCTACGAAACGCCAGTGGTGTGCCCGACCTCCCGTTTCACGCAGCGTGCCGGCGGCCGCGCTGAGCCGCGTCGCGCCGGGTCGCAGCGCCTGCGCCGCCGCGGAAAATCCCACGTTGAACCGCTGCTCGCGTCCGTCGGTCTCGGTAACGGTGACCTGAAGGTCACCGCCGAAACTGGTTGGATAGAGATCGTCGATCAGGAACGGCCCCGGGGCGACGTGAACTTCATGGATCAACCGACCATTCTGATGAATGCTGACCCGCGCGTTACTGTTGGCGACGCCCCGAACGGCCGGCGCATAGCCCCGGAGCGCGTCCGGCAGCATGCGTTCGTCGGTAGCTAAGCGCACGCCGGTGAAGCGAACCGCAGCGAACAGTTCGCCGCCGGTGTGGGCCTGGCCGATCACCAGCTGGCTGTTCCAGTCGGGCAGGTCGCGCTGCAGCTCGGTGCCCAGCACGGCGTAGCGCGTGGAGGCGGGATCCCGGCTGAGCGCGACCCTGTGCCGCAGCCGCCAGGCGCCGGCATTCACCCCGGTCCGCAGCGCCAGATAGCGTGCACTGCGACGCTGGCTGCGACTTTCATTGAAACTGTAATCGATGAATCCCGCGGTGATTCCCTGATCGCGCTGCCGCACCGGTACGTCGCCGCGCCCGCTGGAGGCGAGCGCCGCCTGCGGGATGCCGATGCGCAGCGCCAGCTCTGCCTGGTCCACGACGACGGTGGCGCCCTCGATCAGCTGCCCCAGCGGACTGCACCCCTCAGGGTGTGCGATCAGCTTTTCCAACTGATCGGCCTTCAATCCAAGACTCTCGATGATGGACAGGCCTATGCAGGGTTCGCCGCTCTCAAACGCGATGTCAGCGGTCGCATGCCATTTCCCATTGATCACGACGTCGAGTGCGTGCACGCCATCGGCAAATCGAGCTTGGTCAAGATAATGCTGCGTGTCGATTGATTTCCCACCCAGCATGAATCCTCCGCTGAACTGCGGCGGGGGGACGGTTGCTGCGCTTACGGGGGACCCGGCCAGCAACCACGCAATTGCGACGGCAAGTCGATTTAACTGTTGAATTGAATCTGCGCACTTGGTGGACATTACGTATCGGGCACGCAGCCCGTCGCGTTGGAAGGAGTGCGACGTTAGGTGCCCAGCCGCGTCCGCACCATCGGGAAAACTGTATTTTGTGCAGCGCACAAAACCATCAGATGGAATGATGACCGAATACAGTTTCTCCCATGGCAACACGGATCATCCGCGGTAACGCTATGCGCATCGCGCTTTTCCGTTCGCCCTTGCGTATTCGTCCTGCAGATTCAAGAGAACCTTGTGACCCTTATTCAACGCCCCTTTCTCTGTTGCACCCTGCTCATCACCGGCATCCCCACCGCGCTCGCCGAGCGCCTGGAGATTACCGGTGAACTGACTCCTTCCACCTGCGTGGTGCAGGTGATCGACGGCACCGTCAGCGTGCGGATGGGCAAGGTCGATCTGGCTTCGGTCAATACCCTTGCACGCGCCGGCCAGCAGAATTTCAGCCTGCATCTGGACTGCAGGGGATCGGGCGCAGCGCAGACGGTCGCGGTGCGCTTCAGCGGCGCCCCGCACGGCCTGACCGGCAACCTGGCGCTGACCCCGTCATCCACCGCGACCAACGTGGGCGTGGCGCTTTACGACGTTGATGGCCGGCACCAGAAAATCGACGGCTCACCCACGACCGCCGTCCTGATCGCGGCCAATGGACAGGGCCGCCTCGATTACAGCGCGTGGTATGCCGCACCCTTCAGGAACGCCACCGCAGGGACTGCCAATGCGCAGGCCAGCGTGGTGGTCCTCTACCGATGAACCCACCGACCTACCTGCCGCGATCCGCTACCGGCATCGCGCACTGCCGCTCAACGAGGCACCCCCGATGAAACTCAATGACCTGCGTTACAGCATCCTGCTCTGCTCCCTCGTGGCGATTGCGCCGGTATCGGCCGCCGTGACACTGCAGGCCACCCGTATCGTGCATGACGCCGGCAAAGGCCGTGATGCGACGCTCCGCGCCGCCAATACCGGCGACCAGCCCGCACTGACCCAAGTGTGGATCGACGACGGTGACGGTCGTGCGCGTCCTGAAGACATCCGCACGCCGTTCCGCCTGACCCCGGCCGACCCTCGCCTGCTGCAGCCCCACCAAGGACAGGCCTATCGCATCACTTATGCACCGCGCCCGTCCGACCCGGCGTTGCCCCGCGATCGCGAGTCGGTGTTCTATTTCAATCTGCTGGATATTCCGCCGGCGCCTGCCGGCGCGGAGCAGGCGAACCTGCTGCAATTCGCGGTACGCACGCGCATCAAGCTGTTCCATCGCCCGCAGGGCCTGGCCGGCAAAGCAGAAGACGCACCAGCCAGCCTGCGCTGGAGTGTCGGCGCCGACCGCGGCACGCTGCGCATCCACAACGCGTCGGCATTTCACGTCAGCCTGGACCACATCACGCTGGAAGACGGCACGTCACCGCCGGTGGACATGATCGCCCCGTTCAGTACGGTGGATGTACCCATGCATCAGCCCCCGCGCCTGCCTGCCACGGTCACGTACTCGTGGCTGGACGATTACGGTGCGCAACGCGAGGGCCGCGGCCCCATCAACGCGGCGCCCGCACCGTGAGCAGTGCGTTCCCTCCTTGCGCCCAAGGCGATGATCGCCCCGCAGCCTTACCGGCCGTTCTCATTGCCGGCACGCTGCTGGGCCTGCTCAGCACGGACGTTTCAGCCTGCGCCGTGACAAAACGTGCCGATGCGGTTGCCGAAGGACAGATTCTGATTCCCGACGAAATGCGGCCCGACATCATCCTGCATCAGGGAGGCAACGACCGTAGCGGATTGGAGTTCATCAACTGCCCGCGGGTGCAGCGGGTAGACATTGAAAGTATTCCCGCCATGCCTGGCCTGACCTACGTCAGGAATATCCGATACGACGGGCAAGACTATCCAGCCTTCGGCTGGCACCCGACCTCGCCGCTCATTGTGTTCAACCTGCACAAGTACAGTCCGGGTGCTCCGCCGGGTACGGACAACACACCCTTCAGGGCGGATCAGGCGAACAGGATTCAGGTCACGACGGGACACGGCGGCGGCTTTGCAATGCATATGGGCCTCGGCTACACCATTTACTCGCGCGGCGGCCCGATGTCACCCGTCGACCCGGTGATGCTGTCAGCCGTCACCACGACGCCGGGCTTCCCTGGCAATGGGCCCATGCACCATTCCCTGTCGTTCAGTCTGGTCATTCCCGCCCGCACCTGCACACTGTCCGACACGGACCTGCAGCTTGCGCCGGTGCCGGCCGATGCGCTGCTCCGGGTGGGACAATCAGCGGGCGAAATGCCCTTGCGTGTGAAGATGCAGTGCCCCCGCGATGGGATCAGGGTCGATCTGACGCTGCGCGATGCCGTGGACCGCAGCAACACGGGAAGCACGCTCACGCCGGTGGCAGGGCATGCAAGCGCGGGCATTGCGGTGCAGTTGATGCGTGACAACGCACCGGTACGCTTGGGCAGCACGTGGACACCGCCGCTGCCACACGCCGGCGAACAGACCATCGACCTGGCCGCGCGCTACCTGCGCACCGCCGGTGCGTTGCTGCCAGGCTCCGTACAGGGCCAGGCGATACTGACTGCCGATTACCGCTGAACGCCTTGCGCGTGAGCGTTGCTGAAGTGCACGTAGCCCTGAGCGACCGGCATGCCGGGACAGTCGACGCCGGCACCGTCGACCATCCGGCCGATGCGGGTCAACGGGGTGCCCAGCTGCTCCGCCATGGCATGCAGTCGCGAGCGGTTCGCCGCAGGTGCGCAGAAACACAGTTCGTAGTCGTCGCCACCGGCAAGCGCGCTCGAACGCGCACGTTCAAGCGTCATCGTGCGCTGCAGCGCAGGTGACAGGGGCAGCCGATCCGGCTCCACACAGGCCCGCAGGCTGCTGCGTGCCGCAATATGGCCGACATCGGCCAGCAGGCCATCCGACACATCCACGGCGGCTGTCGCAATGCCGCTCAGGGCCAGGCCCACGCCGACGCGCGGCGTGGGCCGCAGCAGGCGCTGGCGCAGGAACTCGCGATCAGCATCCTGCGCGACTGCAGTGACATCGAGTTCGCCGCGTTGCCACAGGTGCAGCGCAGCGGCGGCATCACCCAGCGTGCCGCTGACCCAGATGTCATCGCCGCCCTGCGCGCCATCGCGGCGCAGCGCCTGCCCGTGCGGGACCTGCCCGAAGGCGGTGACCGACAGCGAAAGCGGGCCACGCGTGGTGTCGCCGCCGATCAGCCGCCACTCATGCGCATCGGCCAGTGCGAAGAACCCGTCGGCGAAGGCATCGATCCATGCTTCGCTGGCTTCCGGCAGGGACAAGGCCAGCGTGCCCCAGGCCGGGGTGGCGCCCATTGCGGCAAGATCGGAAAGATTCACCGCCAGGGTCTTCCAGCCGATGTCGGCAGGCAGCGTTTCAGGCGGAAAGTGCACGCCGCTGTTGAGCGTATCGGCAGTCACTGCCAGCCAGTGGCCGGCCAGCGGCTGCAGCAGCGCCGCATCGTCGCCGATGCCGAGTACGATGTCATCGCGCCCCTTGCTGCGGGCGCGGATACGATCGATCAGGGCGAATTCGGCGAACGACATCGGATGTCAGCGGCGCTCAGTTTCCGCTTTCGGTCTTTCGCCATTCCACGGCGGCACGATCCAGCACGCCGTTGACATAGGTGTGACCGTGTTCGGACCCGAAACGCTTGGCCGATTCGATGGCCTCGTTGATCACCACACGGTACGGTACGTCGGCGCGGAAACGCAGTTCGTAAGCCGACAGCCGCAGCACCGCCCGTTCGATCGCATCGACTTCTTCGATGGTGCGGTCCAGGTACGGCGCGAGCGCCTGGTCGATATCACGACGGTTGTCGAGCACGCCGTGCACCAGTGCTTCGAAGTACGCCAGGTCGGCCACTTCGCGTGCCTGTTCGTGGGCAAACTGGGCGACCAGCGATTGACCATTGCCGCCGGAGATCTGCCAGGCGTAGATGGCCTGCACGGCACGGCGGCGCGCGCGCGAACGCAGTACGGGATCGACGCCATCGCGGCGCACGGGTCTGCCGGACGGCCTGCCCTGGGAATTATTGTTCATGGCAGCTGCTCCAGAAGATTGATCATTTCCAAGGCGGCCAAGGCCGCCTCTTCACCCTTGTTGCCGTGGCTGCCGCCCGCGCGGGCTTCGGCGTCCTCGGCACGTTCCACCGCCAATACGCCGTTCAGCACCGGCACGCCGAAGTCCAGCTGCACGCGCATCAGGCCCTCGGCGCAGCGGTCGGCCACGTGCTCGTAATGGCGGGTATCGCCACGGATCACGCAGCCCAGGGTGATGATGGCGGCGTGCTGGTGGGCAGCCGCCAGGCGCGCGGCGACCAGTGGGATTTCCCAGGCGCCGGGCACCCGGATGACATCCACGGCGTCTTCGCTGATGCCATTGCTGGCCAGGCTCTGCCGTGCGCCGGTGACCAGCGCGTCGGTGATACGGGCGTTCCAGCGGCTGGCCACGATGGCCAGGCGCGCCGATCCGGGAGAGCGAAGATCGCCTTCGAAATGGCTCATGTGCGGGTTTGGGGTACGTAAGAGGGGGCAAGTTTACCGCGCGCAGGCGGTGCGCGGGCCCTCGGCGGGCCCGCCTTCACGATGCGGGACTCAGCAGCCCAGCGTTTCAACCACTTCCAGGCCATAGCCGGCCAGGCCGACCTGCCGACGCGGGGTGCCCAGCACGCGCAGCTTGCCCAGGCCGAGGTCGGACAGGATCTGCGCGCCGGCTCCGTTGCGGCGCCACTGGCTTACATCCTTGTCCTTTCCGGGGGCGATCGGCTGCGGCTGCTGGCGCAGCCGTGCCAGCAGGGCCTCGCCGTCGCGCGGGGCCGACAGCACCACCATCACGCCGCTGTCTGCAGCGGCGATCGCGCGCAGCGCGTCGGTCGCGGCCACGCCGAAATCATCACGACGCCAATGCAGCAGGTCGGCCAGCGGGTTTTCCACCTGCACCCGCACCAGGGTGGGGGTATCGGCATCCGGGGTGCCACGGACCAGTGCGAAATGCAGGTCATGCGCGATGCGGTCGCGGTAGGTGACCAGGGTGAACGCGCCGAACTCGGTGTCGATTTCCCGCTCATCGACGCGCTCGACGGTCTTTTCGGTAGCCAGCCTGTAGGCGATCAGGTCGGCGATGGAGCCCATCTTCAGGCCGTGCTCGCGGGCGAACACTTCCAGCTCCGGCCGCCGCGCCATGCTGCCATCGGGGTTCAGGATTTCGACCAGCACGCCGGCCGGTTCCAGCCCGGCCAGCATCGCCAGGTCCACGCCCGCTTCGGTGTGTCCGGCGCGGGTCAGCACCCCGCCCGGCTGGGCGATCAACGGGAAGATGTGGCCCGGCTGGTGCAGGTCGCTGGCCTTGGCCGTGGGCTTTACCGCAGTGCGGATGGTGTGCGCACGGTCGTACGCGGAAATGCCGGTGGTCACGCCCTCGGCGGCTTCGATGCTGACCGTGAAGTTGGTCTGGAACTGTGCCGTATTGGCCTGCACCATCGGCGCCAGGCCGAGGTCGGCGGCCCGTTCGCGGGTCAGCGGCAGGCACACCAGTCCACGGCCATGGGTGACCATGAAGTTGATGTCGCTGGGCTTGACCAGCTCGGCGGCCATGATCAGGTCGCCTTCGTTCTCGCGGTCTTCGTCGTCGACGATGACCACCATGCGGCCCTGGCGGATGTCTTCCAGGATCTCGGGGATGGGGGCGAAATTCATGCGCGTGCTCCTTCGCCCAGCAGGCGTTCCACGTAGCGGGCGACCAGGTCGATTTCCAGGTTCACCGCACTGCCGACGGCCGTGCTGGAGAACGCGGTGTGCGCGACGGTATGCGGGATCAGGGCGACCTCGAAGCCTTGCTCGTCCACTTCATTGACGGTCAGGCTGACTCCGTCGACGCAGATCGAGCCCTTCTTGGCGATGTAACGACGCAGGCCGGCCGGGGCAGCGAAGCGCCAGCGCTGCGCGCGTGCATCGTCGTGGATGGAAAGGACCTGTCCCAGCCCATCTACATGCCCGCTGACCAGATGACCGCCGAGGCGATCGGTCGGGCGCATGGCGCGCTCCAGGTTGATCACCGCACCGTCGGCAAGCTGGCCCAGCGTGGTCAGCCCCAGCGTTTCGGTCGACGCATCGGCCTGGAAGGTCTGCGCGTCGAACGCGATCACGGTCAGGCATACGCCATTGATGGCGATGCTTTCACCCAGCTGGACGTGGTCGAACGGCAGGCTGCCGACGTGGAAGGTGAAGCGGACATCGCCGCCCATGGTTTCGCGAGCGGCCAGGTGGCCGAGGCCTTCAATGATTCCAGTAAACAAGTAACGTTCTCCGCGGAAGTGAGCGAAAAACGCCGCAAGGCAAACAGGCACACACGGCACCGCAAGGTCCCGTGGCACCGTCTTCTTTCATCCGGACTATGACCGTCGGCTCCGGCATCGGACCGGATCTGCTGACCTCCTGCCGGGGTGACCCTGCCGGAGCGCTCGCGGGCTCGTGCCAGAGGCACCTACCGCCGGTGGGGAATCGCACCCCGCCCTGAAGACGTTTGTGTACCGGCGAACCGGCGGCGCTAGTGTAACAAATGCACCTGAAGGCTCGCTTTTTGTGAAAGTTTCGTTAGAATCCGCGCCGAGTGCGACAAAGATGTCGCCCCGGGCGGTCCATCCGGCCGCCTGCAATGGAACGCAACCTCATAGGAACTCACGCATGCGCAAGATGCTGCTGGCCGCTTCCCTGCTCGCCCTGTCGCCGCTGTCGGCCTTCGCCGCCGACGAGCTGAGCTACACCTACGTCGAAGCCGGCTGGACCCAGTTCAAGGTGAACGATGACTTCCTGGACGACCCCAAGGTCGACGGCGGTTACATCCGTGGTTCCTTCGCGATCGCACCGCAGGTCTACCTGTTCGGCGCCTGGTCGCAGGTGTCCAAGTCCTACGGTTTCGACGGCGGCAGCCTGAAGCTGGAACTGGACCAGCCTGAGTTCGGTATCGGTTACCACATGGGCATGAGCGACCGCGTCGACTTCACCGCCGACATCGCCTGGACCCGCCAGAACGCCGAGCTGACCCTGAAGGAAACCGGCTTCGACACGCTGCGCCAGAAGGACCACTTCAACGCGGCCCGCGGCACCCTGGGCGTGCGTGGCAAGCCCTCGGCACGCACCGAAGCCTGGCTGAAAGCCGGCTACATGGATGGCAGCGACATGGACGGCACCTGGGTCGGCAACGTCGGCGGCCAGATCAACATCACCCCGATGTGGGGCGTGGTGGGTGAAGTGCAGGTCATCGAAGACGTGACCCAGTACTCGGCCGGCGTCCGCGCCAGCTTCTGATTCCGTCACCGCACGCTGGACAGGATGGGCTCCCTTGGGAGCCCATTTTTTTTTTGCGCCTTTTGGAAAGTGCGTGAAAACCCACAGCATCCAGGGCGTTCGTGACGCGCGACGACGCTCGCTGCCCCGAGGACGGCATCACATCGGGCTGCCGGCCCTGACTCTCCCGGGGCCGCGGGCACTTCACCGACGGCATTCCCTGGCCAGCAAGTATCTGATCGACGGTATTCCACACGGAGTGTCGCCATGAATTTCCGCTTCTCCTTTCTCCCCGCGCTCGCCAGCGCTCGCTGGTTTCTGTCGGCGCCCCTCTTCTGCGCGTTGTCCTTCCCGGTCTCGGCATCAGAGCCGGTACTGCAGGAGTTCGTCTTCATCTCGGACACGCAACATCCGTGGACCGAAAAATCAGATTCTGGAGAGCCTGAGAGCAATAACGAGAAGGTGCGCCGATCAAAACTTTTCATCAACCGCCAGGCGCTGGCCACGATGGAGTACCGGATGGAGTTCGGTGGCCTGGACAACGTACCGCTGTTCCTCAACGGCGACATCACCGCCTTCGGGCATGGCGGGGAACGGGACTACATGTACAACCATCCGTTCAAGGACTACTTCCGCCGGAACTTCTACGCCAACCTCGGCAATCATGACTATCAGAACAATGTAAACGACTGCGCCAGCAACGGCTGCGCGCGGGACATGTACAAGGACATGGTCGGCTGGGCAAGAAACTACCCCACGCGCGCGTTCGATCATTCAGTCAAGGACAACGGCTGGGAGACGCATCGTGGCAGCCTGGCTTACTCCCTGGTTCTCGGTGACATCCTGGCGATCCAGCTGCAGAACGAACCGACCTACAGCGTGAGGTACGAATCCGCTCGAAGGACATTCATCATCAATGACTCGTTGGACTTCCTCGAGAAGGAGCTGAAGTGGGCGCGCGAAGCCGGCAAGGATGTGATGCTCAACATGCACAAGCCGCCTTATGCACACTGGCAGTCGCCCGACAATCCGCGCTTCCGGCAGCTGATGAAGGACAATGAAGACCTCATTCTCGGCATCTTTGCCGGCCATCTCCACGGCGTGTCAGGAAAGTACAAGACAGTCGGCACGATTCCGGTGTACCTGAGCGGCGCACCATCCCGCGAGACATTCCTCACTGCGTTCTACAATCCGCAGGACCGCGAACTTCTGGTGTTCAAAGTCGCCGGGAATGACTGGCGCAACAACAGAAAACTGGTCGGACGTTCGAAAGCCACCGCGCCACGCAGCGCCTCAGGCCCCGCCCCCGGCAGTTACGCGACGCCTCTCGTTACCGCGCCCGCGGACGTAGCAGCAAGCGCTGGTCCTCACCCACTCGAATCTGTTCAATGACCTGCATGCGCAGTTGCTGGTCCATCGCGTCGATACCCAGGCCGGCGAACAGCGGCAGGCCGCGTTCGCCAAGCAACGTCGGCGCCTGGTAAAGCAGCAGTTCGTCCACCCATCCGGCCGCCAGCAAGGCCCCGGCCAGGGTGGCACCGGCTTCGGTGTGCACTTCGTTGATGCCCCGCTCTGCGAGCAGGGAAAGGGCCGCACCCAGATCCAGCCGACCGGCCACGCTGGGCACGCTGGCGAACTGCGCATCGGCGGCATCCGGGGCACTGACCGCAGCGTCGTGCAGATACAGCGTAGGCGCCCCGCCTTCGCGCACGCGCGCGCACTCAAGTGAACGCAGCCGTGCGTCGAGCACCACGCGCAACGGCGGCATCACCTCGATGCCGGGAAGGCGTACGGTCAGCTGCGGGTCGTCGGCCAACACCGTGCCGGCCCCGGTCAGGATCGCGCCCGCCCTCGCCCGCCAGTGCTGCACGTCTTCCCGCGCAGCCGGGCCGGTGATCCATTTCGAGCTGCCATCGGCCATCGCCGTGCGGCCGTCCAGGCTGGCGGCCAGCTTGACCCGCAACCACGGGCGGCCGCGTTCAACGCGCGACAGGAAGCCGCGGTTGAGCTCCCGTGCCTGCACGGCCATCAGCCCTTCGTCGACCTCGATCCCCGCTGCGCGCAGCAGATCGAAACCGCCGCCGTCGACCTGCGGGAACGGATCACGCAGGGCGGCCACCACGCGGCTGACGCCGGCCTCGATCAGGGCCAATGCACAGGGTGGCGTGCGGCCGAAATGCGCACACGGTTCAAGGGTGACGTAGGCGGTGGCCCCCCGGGCCTGCTCGCCCGCTTCGCGCAGTGCGAACACTTCGGCATGCGGGCCGCCGGCACGTTGATGCCAGCCCTGCCCCACCACCTGCTCGCCATGGGCGATCACGCACCCGACCATGGGATTGGGGCGGGTGGTGTAGGCAGCACGTTCGGCCAGGCGCAGCGCACGTGCCATGTGCAGGTGGTCCAGCGCGGAGAAAGCGCTCATCGGTGCTCCTTGGACACAGGCGCGCAGCGGCGCGCGTCAGCCTTTCTTTTTCTTGGTCAGGGCGATCACATCGCCCAGCAGCTGCAGCTGTTCGGTGCTGGCCGGCAGGTCGCGTTCCAGCTTTTCGATCTCTTCGCGGAAGTCCGCGACATCCTCGAAGCTGCGGTAGACCGAGGCGAAGCGTACGTAGCCGACATGGTCGAGCTTGCGCAGTTCGTTCATCACGAACTCGCCAACGCGGATGGAGGGCACTTCACGCTCGCCGCAGATGCGCAGCTGGTGGATCACCGACCGCACCGCCGCTTCGATCTTGTCTTCCGGCACGGGACGCTTCTGCAGCGCGCGGTCGAAGCCGGCGCGCACCTTGCGCGCTTCGAACGCCTCGCGGCTGCCATCGCCCTTGACGATGGTCGGCAGCTTCAGCTCGATGGTTTCCAGCGTACTGAAGCGCTCGCTGCAGGCCTCGCACTCACGCCGGCGCCGAATCGTCGCGCCGTCTTCAGAGACGCGCGAATCGATTACACGGGTGTCGGCATGTTGGCAGAACGGACAATGCATGGGGCGCCTTGAGTCTCGGAAACGTCATGCGATGGACATGGCGGCGTCGCAACGGTACCTGAGAAGGCCATGAGCAGCAAACAAAGGCCGCTCATGGCAGGGGCAGGCGCACGGCCGGGCGTTACCGCCCCGACCGCTGGGGCCGTGATCGCTCAGCCGTAGACCGGATACTTCCGGCATTGCGCGCTGACCGCATCGCGCACGCGTGCGATCACCGCTTCGTCCGCCGGTGCGTCCAGCACGTCGGCGATCCAGTTGGCCAGATCGACACAGTCCTGTTCGCCATAGCCGCGGGTGGTCACCGCCGGGGTACCCAGGCGCAGGCCGGAGGTCACGAACGGCGAGCGCGGGTCGTTGGGGACCGAGTTCTTGTTGACCGTGATGTGGGCCTTGCCGAGGGCCGCTTCAGCGTCCTTGCCGGACACGTCCTTGCCGATCATGTCGACCAGCATCAGGTGGTTTTCCGTGCCGCCGGAAACGATCTTGTAGCCACGGGCGATCAGGGTCTTCGCCATGGCCTGGGCGTTCTTCACCACCTGCTGCTGGTAGCGGGTGAAGTCCGGCTCCAGCGCTTCCTTGAACGCCACGGCCTTGGCCGCGATGACGTGCATCAGCGG
Source organism: Stenotrophomonas chelatiphaga (assembly GCF_032054965.1). Lineage (NCBI taxonomy): Bacteria > Pseudomonadati > Pseudomonadota > Gammaproteobacteria > Lysobacterales > Lysobacteraceae > Stenotrophomonas > Stenotrophomonas chelatiphaga. The sequence goes on from NZ_DAMBRS010000012.1 coordinate 83,294, forward strand.
GCCACCCTGGATGCCCGGGAAGACGATCGACTGCAGCTTCTTGACCAGTTCTTCGCTGGCGCCCTTGGCGATGATGATGCCGCCACGCGGACCGCGCAGGGTCTTGTGGGTGGTGGAGGTCACCACGTGGGCGTGCTCCAGCGGGCTCGGGTAGACGCCGGCGGCGACCAGGCCCGCCACGTGCGCCATGTCCACGAACAGGTACGCACCGACCTTGTCGGCAATGGCGCGGAAACGCGCCCAATCAACCACCTGCGAATAGGCCGAGAAGCCGGCGACGACCATCTTCGGCTTGTGCTCGACGGCGAGGCGCTCGACTTCGTCGTAATCAATCAGGCCCTGGTCGTTCACACCGTACTGCACCGCATTGAACAGCTTGCCCGAGGCATTGACCTTGGCGCCGTGGGTCAGGTGGCCGCCGTGCGCCAGGCTCATGCCCAGGATGGTGTCACCGGCCTGCAGCAGGGCGAAGTAGACCGCCTGGTTGGCCTGCGAGCCGCTGTGCGGCTGCACGTTGGCGTAATCAGCGCCATACAGCTGCTTCAGACGATCAATCGCCAGCTGTTCGGCGATATCCACGTACTCACAGCCGCCGTAATAGCGCTTGCCCGGATAGCCTTCGGCGTACTTGTTGGTCAGCTGGCTGCCCTGGGCTTCCATCACCATCGGGCTGGCGTAGTTCTCGCTCGCGATCAGCTCGACGTGGTCTTCCTGGCGCTGGGACTCATCGGCGATGGCCTTGGCCAGTTCGGGGTCGTAGCTTTCGATTCGGACGTCGCGCGGGAACATCGGTTTCTCCGGGGGCAGGCAGGAAAGGAACAGCAAGGCGGTCAATTGTAGTGCCTGCGCCGGGAGGGGGGCCATCGCCGCAGAACGCCGTGAACGACGACGGCGCCCTCAGCGGGCGCCGTCGTGGCGATGCGGGGTACTCTGCTCTCAGCGGCCGTTGATCACGAAGTCGGCCAGGATCCCGGTGGCGATGGCCACCAGCAACAGGTTGCCCCGGTCGTCGCGCACCCAGTGGTGACCGCGGGGCGGACGACGCACGTGATAGCTGTTGTAATCATTCACGACATAGATCGGACCACGGTAGTAATCCCGGTAGCGGTGACCGACCTTCCAGCCATAGCCAGGGCCCGGGCCATACGCCGGGCGGTAGGCCGGTCGATAGACCACCCGCGGCGGCGGGGCTGGACGGTAGTAACCCGGATGGCGCCGGTCATCTCGCCAGTCGCGGCGGTCATGTCGCCGGTCGTCACGCCAGTCGCGGCGCGCTTCACGGCGATGATCACGATGGTCCCGACGATCATCGCGACGTTCATCCCGCCACTCGCGGCGGTCGTGACCACGATGACGGTCGTTGTCGGCAAATGCCGGAGTGACGGCGGCAAAGGCCAGTGCGGAGGCCATGGCACCGGCCAGGAATCGATTGATGCGCATGGTCTACCTCTGCAGGATGGGTGGGCGATGTCCATATTGCCCATGCGATCTGAATGGATTCCGGCTGGAAACGCTTCCTCCGCGTCCGGAAACGCCCCTGTTCATTTTTCGGCAAGGCTTCAGCCGCCCTCGCTGGCCGTCCAGCTTCCAAGCAGGTTGACCGGCGCGCCGGTGCCTTCAACGGACACGTAGTAGACGCCGGCCTTCAGTCCGGGCAGGTGGCAGCGCCGCCAGGCATCGCCTTCGTCCTTGCACACCGACACCGGGAAGCCGCCCCCTGCCGCTTCGCCCTTCACCTGCAGGGTGACGGTGGCATCCCCGCCCCAGGTGCGCAGGTCCACGTCGGATGCCTTGCTCAGGCGCAGCTCCAGGGTCTCGGCGAAGGTGGCTGCGCTGCGACGACGGGGAAAGACCGGCGTCACCTGCCCGGACCTCAGCTGCGGACGCGACGGCATCAATGAAAAGTCGGCGCGCATATCACTGGCGCCGCCCCGCAGGCTGATCCGCAGGCGGCGCCTGGAGCTGCTGGAAGGCAGCGTCACCAGCCCGCCGACGATGCGCGTGCCATCCAGCGCCACCTCGCGCAGCGGCTGTCCGTCGGCGAGCGACACCAGCAGGGTGCCGGACAGACCCGCGCCGTCCGCTGCGGCGACCAGCTCGTACGGCAGCCATTTCTCGGTCGCCGCCACTTCGACATCGAACTCCCTCAAGCCGCCCGGGGCCATCTGCAGATCCAACACCTGGAGGTTCGGCAACAGCAGGGGAGGCGCCTGCCGGGCGGCCACCGATACCGGCAGCAGGGCGCTGAGCAACAAACCGATAGCTTTCATGCGTGATCTCCATGGGTTGGAGCCATCAGCCTGGACGCTGCCCCGGGCGATCACAGTCAGGTTTCAGGCCGCCGTCCGGCGTGCAGGCCCACTCGTCCGGCTCGGCGTTTTCCCAGGGCTGAACCTGCCACCGGCTGCCATGGCAGTGAAAGGGGGGATCGGCGATAATGCCGGGTCAAATATTCCGTTTTCCGCCGGCCCGGGCTTTCGGCCCGGTGGATCGACCCTCTGGGAGACTTCATGTCCTCGCAATACATCTACACCATGAACCGCGTGTCCAAGGTGGTTCCGCCCAAGCGGCAGATCATCAAGGACATCTCGCTGTCGTTCTTCCCGGGGGCGAAGATCGGCCTGCTGGGCCTGAATGGCTCGGGCAAATCCACCGTGCTGAAGATCATGGCCGGCGTGGACAACGATTTCGAGGGCGAAGCCCGCCCGCAGGCCGGCATCAAGGTCGGTTACCTGGCGCAGGAACCGGAGCTGGACCCGACCAAGACCGTGCGTGAATCGGTCGAAGAAGGCGTGGGCGAAGTGCTGCAGGCGCAGGCCGCGCTGGATGCGGTGTACCTGGCCTACGCCGAAGAAGGTGCCGACTTCGACAAGCTGGCCAAGGAACAGGAGCGGCTGGAGGCGATCCTCGCCGCCGGTGACGCGCACACCCTGGAAAACCAGCTGGACGTGGCCGCCGATGCGCTGCGCCTGCCGCCGTGGGAAGCCATCGTGGGCACCCTGTCCGGTGGTGAAAAGCGCCGCGTGGCACTGTGCCGCCTGCTGCTGCAGAAGCCGGACATGCTGCTGCTCGATGAGCCGACCAACCATCTCGATGCCGAATCGGTGGAATGGCTGGAACAGTTCCTGGCGCGCTACACCGGCACCGTGGTGGCCGTCACCCATGACCGCTACTTCCTCGACAACGCCGCCGAGTGGATCCTGGAACTGGACCGCGGTCGCGGCATTCCGTGGAAGGGCAACTACACCGACTGGCTGACCCAGAAGGACGAGCGCCTGAAGCAGGAAGACAACCAGGAAAAGTCGCGCCAGAAGGCGATCCAGAAGGAACTGGAATGGTCGCGCCAGAATGCCAAGGGCGGCCGCACCAAGGGCAAGGCCCGCCTGGCGCGCCTGGAAGAGCTGCAGTCGGTCGATTACCAGAAGCGCAACGAGACCAATGAAATCTTCATCCCGCCGGGCGAACGCCTGGGCAACGCGGTGATGGAATTCAAGAACGTCTCGAAGAAGTTCGGCGATCGCCTGCTGTTCGACAACCTGAACTTCCTGGTGCCGGGCGGTGCCATCGTCGGCATCATCGGCCCCAACGGCGCCGGCAAGTCGACCCTGTTCAAGATGATCACCGGCCAGGAAAAGCCGGATACCGGCGAAATCGTGGTCGGCCCGACCGTCAAGCTGTCCTACGTGGACCAGAGCCGCGACGCGCTGGAAGGCAACCACAACGTCTTCCAGGAAATCGCCGGCGGCCTGGACATCCTCAACATCAACGGTGTGGAGATCCAGTCGCGCGCCTACATCGGCCGCTTCAACTTCAAGGGCCAGGACCAGCAGAAGCTGGTCGGTTCGCTGTCCGGTGGTGAGCGTGGCCGCCTGCACATGGCCAAGACCCTGCTGCAGGGTGGCAACGTGCTGCTGCTCGATGAACCGTCCAACGATCTGGACATCGAAACCCTGCGTGCACTGGAAGATGCGCTGCTGGAGTTCCCGGGCAACACCTTCGTGATTTCGCATGACCGTTGGTTCCTGGATCGCATCGCCACGCACATCCTGGCCTTCGAAGGCGATTCGCACGTGGAGTTCTTCCAGGGCAACTACCGCGAATACGAAGAAGACAAGCGCCGCCGCATGGGCGACGATGCCGCGCCCAAGCGCCTGCGCTTCAAGGCACTGAAGTAAGGCAACCGGAAAGGCCGCGCTCGCGCGGCCTTTCTGCATTCCGGCAGGTCACGACCGTGGGTCGTGACACCTGATCGTCACGAGACTCCCATGGCCCTCTTCGAACGCCTGTTCCAGCTGCAGCAGCACGGCACCACCGTGCGCACCGAATTGCTGGCCGGCCTGACCACCTTCCTGACGATGTCCTACATCGTCTTCGTCAATCCGGACATCCTGTCCACCACCGGCATGGATGCCGGCGCGGTGTTCGTGGCTACCTGCCTGGCCGCCGCGCTGGGTTCGCTGGTGATGGCCTTTGCCGCCAACTTCCCGGTCGGCATGGCACCGGGCATGGGCCTGAACGCGTTCTTCGCCTTCACCGTGGTCGGCGCGGCGGGCCTGCCGTGGCAGCAGGCGCTGGCGGCGGTGTTCATTTCCGGGCTGGTGTTCCTGGTGCTGTCGCTGACCGGTGTGCGCGCCTGGCTGGTGGCCGGCATCCCGGCTTCGCTGCGCTCGGCGATCGTGGCCGGCATCGGGCTGTTCCTGGCGATCATCGCGCTGCAGAAATCCGGTGTGATCGTCGGTAACGAAGACACCCTGGTGGCGCTGGGGCCCCTCACTACCGCCCCGCCGCTGCTGGCCCTGGCCGGCTTCCTGCTGATCGCCGTGCTGGAGGCGCGCCGCGTGCGTGGTGCCATCCTGATCGGCATCCTGGCGGTCACCGGCGCCGGCTGGCTGCTCGGCAGCGTGCAGTACCAGGGGCTGGTGTCGCTGCCCCCGAGCCTGGCACCCACGTTCCTGCAGCTGGACCTGCCTGGCCTGCTGCACCATGACGGTGGCGCGCCGCTGGCGGTGCTGCTGCAGGTGGTGCTGGTGTTCGTGCTGGTGGAGGTCTTCGATGCCACCGGCACGCTGTACGGCGTGGTGGGCCGGGCCGGCCTGCTGAAACTGCCCGGCGCGCGGAAGCGCTTCGGCCGCGCACTGCTGGCCGACAGCACGGCGATCGTCGCCGGCTCGCTGCTGGGCACGAGCAGCACCACCGCCTTTGCCGAAAGCGCTTCCGGCGTACAGGTGGGGGGGCGCACTGGACTGACCGCGCTGGTGGTCGCCGCGCTGTTCCTGGCGGCGTTGCTGTTCTCACCGCTTGCCGCGATGGTGCCCGGCTATGCAACGGCCCCGGCGCTGCTGTTCGTGGCCGGCCTGATGCTGCGTGAACTGGTGGAAGTGGAGTGGAACGACCTGACCGAGTCGGTCCCGGCGGCGTTGTGCGCGCTGGCGATGCCGTTCACCTATTCCATCGCCAATGGCCTGGCGTTCGGCTTCATCGCCTATGCAGCGCTGAAGGCCGGCACCGGGCGCTGGCGCGAGGTCCACCCGGCGGTATGGCTGGTGGCCGGATTGTTCGTGCTGCGCTTCGCGCTGGAGTGACCGCGCTGCCGCAACGCTCGCCGAGCATGGCGCGGCGAGCACAGCGGTAAACGCAGCGGATCAGACGCCCGGCGGCAGCTCGAAAACCTGGCGCAGGTAGGCCAGGTAACCGGGATCGTCGCACATGCTCTTGCCCGGTGAATCACTCAGCTTGGCCACCGGCTGTCCGTTGCAGCGAACCATCTTGATCACGATGTTCAACGGCGTCGGGCCAAGGTCGTTGGTCAAGTGCGTGCCAACGCCGAAGGCCACCTGGCAGCGGCCGCGGAAGTAATCGAACAGGCGCATGACCTTTTCGATATCCAGCCCGTCACTGAACACCAGCACCTTGCTGCGGGGATCGACGCGGCGCTGCTGGAAGTGCGCCAGCATGCGGTCGCCCCAGTCGAAGGGGTCGCCGGAGTCATGCCGCACGCCGTCGAACAGCTTGCAGAAATACATGTCGAAATCGCGCAGGAATGCGTCCAGGCCGACCACGTCGGACAGCGCGATGCCGAGGTCGCCGCGGTATTCGCGTGCCCACGATTCCAGCGCGGCCACCTGCGAATCGCGCAGGCGTGGACCGATCGCCTGGAAGGCCTGCAGGTACTCGTGGGCCATCGTGCCGTGCGGGGTCATGCCATACAGCCGGGCAAAATGTACGTTGCTGGTACCTACCAGCTGGGTACCCAGCGCGTCACGCAGCAGCGGCAACAGACGTGCATGCCAATCACGCGAGTAGCGTCGGCGCGTACCGTAGTCGGCGACCCGGCACTGCTCGAAACCGGGGGTGTCACGCAGCAGCGCCGCCTTGGCCTGCAGCCGTCGTTCGCCTTCGGCGATGTCGGCGGTGGTGGTGTTGCGGAACCAGACCTCGTTGATGATCGCCAGCAGCGGCACTTCGAACATGATCGTGTGCAGCCACGGCCCTGTGATGTCCAGCTCGATCTCGCCGGGCACGCTGTCCGAGGCACGCAGGGTGATGTACTTGCGGTCCAGGTGGAACAGGCCGAGGAAGTCGGCGAAGTCGGGCTTCACGAAGCGCAGGCCGCGCATGTAATCCAGTTCTTCGCTGCTGAAGCGCAGGCTGCACAGGTGGTCGATCTCCGCGTCGATCTGATCGATGAACTGCGCAAGGTCGATGCCCGGGGTGCGGCACTTGAACCGGTACTGCACCGTGGCGCCGGGGTACTGGTGCAGCACCGCCTGCATCATGGTGAATTTGTACAGGTCGGTGTCGAGCAGGGATTGGATGATCATGCCGCCATTATGCGCCGCGTGCGGGGGTTGTTGCCGGGCCTGCGGCCCGGCGCCCGCTTCTTCAAGCCGGAGCAACGGCGAGAGCGACGGCAACGGCAACGGCTGCAGGGCTGGTGGGTTGGCGGGGCGGGGTGGGTTGGCGGGGGACGGCAAAGACTGCGTCCATGCGGGCCTCGTTTCGCGCCATCCATGGCGCTCAACGCCCCCGCCAACCCACCCCGCCCCACCTTCGACAGGTCCAGGGTGGCCTTGGACAGAGCGGGGTTTGAAGGGGGGAGAAAGATGGGGTCAGAGTCCTTTCGCGTAGCGAAAGGACTCTGACCCCTGCCTTTGTTCCTTTATTTTCATTACGTGGCTGGCGGCGCACGGAAGCTGTCAGGGCGCCGGGTGGGTGGGTCACGCAGGACCGTCTGTTCGCATGGATGCGAACAGCGAGCCTCCATGGACGGATTCACGGCGTGTCCTGCATGACCCACCCAGCCGGCGCCAAACCAGCAGCCAGAACCAGACCGCCAGCCACGAGGGGCTACGCCGCTCGCAGCAGCCTTGGCACCTGCAGCAGGGCATGCGCCCAGATCGCCCCCCACACCGCCACCCGCACCGGCAGGCTGCGCTGCCGTGCCTCGAAGCGCTGGAAATACCGCCACAGCCCACGATGCTTGTGCCATTCCACGAAAAACGGCCGCGAGCGGCTGGACACCCCGCGTACGTGCAGCACCTGCAGGTCGTTGGCAATGGCCACCACGCCACCGGCGCCGCGCACGCGACGGCACAGGTCGAGGTCTTCGGCGTGCAGCCGGTAGCCGGCATCCCAGCCGCCGATGCGGTCGAACAACCCGCGCGGCATCAGCATCACCGCACCGGAAATCGCCGGCACGTACTGCATCGCCACGTCCGGATCACGCGCAAGGGCGAGCTTCGACCCGCTGCCCGGCGAACGCAGCATCGCCAGGAAATCCGGATCACGCCGACGCACCGCATCATCCGCGCGGCCGTGCTCATCCACCTGCTCGACCCCCAGCAGGCAATCGCCCAGCGGTTGCGCACGCTCGCACAGCACCGCCAGGGTATCCGCTTCCACCATCACGTCAGGGTTGATGAAGGCCAGCCAGGGGCTGCTGGAATCGGCAACGCCTTGGTTGTTGGCCGCAGCGAAGCCGGGGTTGTCCGGGTTGGCGATGAAGCGCACGCGCGGATCATGGCTGGCATGGCGCTGCAGGATGTCCACGGTGTCGTCCACCGAGCCGTTGTCCACCACGCGGATCTCGGCGATGCCGCGCGCGTCGCGCAGGCGCTGCAGGCAGTCCTCGATGGTGCTGCTGCTCTGGTAGGTGACGACGACGGCGACGATGGCGAGGTTCAAGCGTGCGGCTCCTGCAGCGGCGATGCGACGCCGAACAGATCGCCCTGCGCCTTGGGCATTATCGCGCGCTGGTAGCGAAGCTGCAGGTCCTCACGTGCGGCACGCAGCGGATCGTGCATCAGGAAATCAGCCAGCCGTGGCGTCCACGCCGGCCAGCGACTGGCCAGCGCCTCCAGGTCACCCGGCGCATGCCGGCCCTCGTCGGCCCGTGCCACGAACGCGGTCTCGCACAGTACGTTGCGCCAGCCGAGGCCGGCCATGCGCAGGCCCAGGTCGATCAGCGCCGCGCTCCAGCCGCCATAGCTGTCGGCGTCCAGGCCACCGGCACGTTGCCGGGCGGTGCCCCGCACCAGCACCGCGTGGGTCACCGCCGAAGGCAGTTCCGGATGTTCCGGCGGCATGCCGGCGCAGGCCTGCGAGAGCGCAGCAGGTGCCTCCGGCACTGGATTGACCTCGCCCATCCGCGGCCAGGCAACGGTCTCCCCCGCATTGCACCAGGGGGTGGCCGTGGCGATCGAGGCATCGCGTGCGAAACAGGCCTGAAGCTGGTCCAGCCAGCCCGCTCCGGGCACGCTGTCCGGCGCCAGCACCGCGACATCCAGGCCCGCGCAGGCGCGCAGCATTTCATCCAGATGGGCGACTTCGCCCAAGGGCCGCGCGCGGCGTGTGTACTCGGCCTGCAGCGGCGTGTGCGCCAGCCAGTGCTGCACCACCGCCTGCGCGCGTGGGCCGGCCTGGGCATCATCGGCCAGCCATACCGCCGTGCCGGCTGCGGTGCCGGCATCCAGTGCCGCCAGGCAGCGGTCCAGCGACGAATCATCCACGCCCAACGGCAACAACACGATCGCCCCCATCCCGCCTCCGCTGGTGGATGCACGGCGGGCGGGTGCCACGGCCGTGTGCCGCCAGCGTAGCAAGCAGGGCGGCCGCAATGCGACCGCCGTCGTCGCCCGTTACTTCGGGCGCGGGGTGTTGATCGGTTCCATCGCGCGGAAGCGCCGGCTGTATTCGTCGGTGAGGTTGCGCGATTCCTGGCCGTTGCGCACGATCGTCGGGGTCAGCAGCACGATCACTTCCGAACGGCCGCTGTTGCGCCCCTTGCTGCCGAACAGCGCGCCGACCACCGGGATTCGACTCAGGCCGGGGATGCCGCTGCTGCTGTCGGTGCCGGAGTCGGTGGTCAGCCCGGCCAGCATGATCGTATCGCCGCTCTGCACCGCCGCTTCGGTGGCCAGCTTGCGCGTGGTGATGCGCGGGTTGCAGCCACCGCTGGCCTGGTCGCAGTTGCTGGCGACCGCCTCGGCGTTGCTCACCTCCTGCACGATATCCAGGAACACCGTGCCATCGCGGGTCACGCGCGGCCGTACCTTCAGGATCACGCCGGTGTCGATGTACTGCACCTGGCCGTAGGTTCCACCGCCCACGCCGCTGTTGAACGAGGTGCTGGTGATCGGTACCCGCTCACCCACGTTGAGGGTCGCCTCGGCATTGTTGCGCACGAAAATCGAGGGCGTCTGCAGCAGCCTGACATCGGATACCTTGTCCAGTGCGCTGACCACGGCGGCGGCATTGCGTCCGAGGAAGGTCCAGCCCAGTCCGTTGCCACCGGTGACTGCACCGGAGAACGTCCCCCAGATGTCGCGCCCCGCCGCGTTGGGCAGCGTGGCACCGCCCACCGCGCCGGTATACCCGACGCCCTGCACGGCGTTCTCGAAGTACCAGTTCACGCCATAGCTCAACTCACCGGTCAGCCTGACTTCGGCGACCTGGGCCTCGATGTGCACCTGCATCGGCATCACGTCCAGCTTTTCCACCACCTCGCGGATGGAACGCCAGGCCTGCGGCGTGGACCGCACCAGCAGGGTGTTCGTTTCTTCCACGGCCGACACGCCGACGGTGTCACCGGCGATCTCCAGGGTGACGCTGGCATTGCCCGACTGGCGCTGCGGCAGGTTCATCGAAGGACCGCCCTGGCCACCGCTGTTGCCGGAGCTGCCCAGCGTACTGCTGTCCAGTCCGGCGTCCTGCGCGCGGCCGTCGCCGCCGTCGATCCGCGAACTGGTGGCACCCGGTGCCAGCGAGGCGCTGCTGTCGCCGCCACGGCCACCGCCGGTGCTGCCGAAGGCTTCGGCCAGGCGCTCGGCCAGATCGCGCGCCTTGACGTAACGCAGTTCGTAGGAGAACAGCCGCGGCGCACCGCCGGCGGTGTCGATACGGTCCAGCCACTGCTGGATCTGGTCCAGGTAACGCACCTGCGGGGTGATCACCAGCACCGCATTGGCGTTTTCCAGCGGCAGGAAGCGCAGCATGCCGGCACTGGGCGTTTCACTGTCCTTGCCGAAGATCTTTTCCAGGTCGGCGGCGACCTGTTCGGCCTTGCCCGAACTGATCGGGAACACGCCGACGGACATGCCCGAGAGCCAGTCCACATCGAAGATCTGCACGGTGCGCAGGTAGTTTTCCAGTTCCGCGCGGGTGCCGCCCAGGGTGATCACGTTGCGCCCGCTGTCGACATTGACGATGGCGTTGGGTCGCGCATAGGGCTCCAGCACCTTCTTCATTTCCGCAGCGGAAATGTACTGCAGCGGCACCACGCGGACTTCGAACCCTCGCGCGTTGGCGGCCGGGGCGGTGCTCGGCGCCACCGTGCCGGCCAGGGCCTGGTCGGCGGCGACGATGTTGTAGCGGCCGCCGCTGTAGACCATGCGGGCGTTGTTCCAGCCCAGCACCATCTCCAGCAGGTTCAGTGCCTGCGCACCGGACACCGGCTTGGGCGTGGCCAGGGTGACCGTGCCCTGCACGCCTGGCGCGATGACGTAGTTCTGTCCCAGCAGGTCGCCCAGGATCGCCTTGACCACCGCATGCAGCGACTCGCCTTCGAAGTTGAACGTGGCATCGCCGCTGCTGGCCTGCGCCAAGGCAGGTGAAGGAGCGGATGCGGCGCCGCGGTTGATCATGGTGCCGGTGCCGCGCCGGATCACCGCCTTCGGCGCGCCGTCCTCGGCGGCCAGTGCAGGATCGTTGGCGGGCACGCTGGTGCCGCTGTCGAAGCGCGCCGTGCGGCGCACGTCCGGGGTCGGCACCGTGGTGCACCCGGCCAGCAGGGCAAGGGCGAAGGAGCAGGAAAGGTAACGCAGGTTCATGCTTTCACTCTAAGGGTTGGCAGCGCCGCCGGGGGGCGGCGTCGACTGGCGTTGCTGTTGCTGCTGCAGCTGTTCGCGACGGGCACGGATGCGTTCGCGGATGGCACGCATCTGCTCTTCGCTCGGGCCCTGGTTGGCCGGCCCTTCCTGGGTGGCCGGCGCGGGTGTAGCGCCGGCAGGGAGGGCTGCCGGCGTGGCCTGGCCTGCGCGCGCGCTGGCGGCGGGCACCGACGGTGCGGCGGCGAGCGGCCGGATCGGACCGGCGGCACCCGGATCGCGCAGCTGGGTGGGGGGTTGTCCGCCCTGGCCATCGAATACCGCCAGTTCCAGCACCTGCGCACCGTCAGGCCCGAGCACGGTGGCGCGGCGCGGCTCCAGTGCCAGCAGCTGCCAGCCTTCCAGCGCTTCGCCATTCAGGCGCAGGCGCAGCGAACGGTTGTTGTCACCGGACAAGGTGGCCATGCCGAAGCTGCCGCTGAGCAGTACGCCGGTCAGGCGCAATGCCCCGCCCGGCGTGGCCTGGGGTTGCCCCCCCAGGCGGAACGGGTGCGGACGGCGGTCTTCGGCGAACACCGGGCGTTCGGTGATGGCGGCGAAGCTGGACGGCGCCAGCATCGGATCGGCCACGGCATCGGGAAGCGTCGGCAGGCGCGGCGCGGCCACCTCGCTGTTGTCCTCGCCACGGATGTGGGTGCCTGCACCGAGCACCGTCGCCAGCCATGCGGCGGCGGCCAGCAGGGCAAGCCCGAGCAGGATCGCGCCCCGCAGGCTGAAGCGCTCACTCTGCATCGATCAGCTCCGCATCGGCAGGCGGGACGCGGGTGGCGTCGTCCTGCCCGGTGGCCGGGGCCGGATCCGCCACCGGGGCGCTCTCTGCCATGGCGGTTTCGCCATCGCCGTCGGCGGTGGCCGCGCCTGCGGCGGCTGCCGCACCGGGATCGACGCTTCCGGGCTGCAGATAGCCGATCAACTCGAACGATACATCCAGGCCGGTGCCGGCTTCATCGGTGGACTGCTGGAAGCGCTGCGCGAGCATGTTGAGGTTTTCCACGAACAACCGCGGGTTTCCAGTTTCCAGGGCATGCAGCACGCTGGCGGTTTCGTCCACGCCACAGCGCAGCCGCACCTGCAGGGCGACCCGGGTATAGCTGGCCTCGCTGCGGTTGTCCGGCATGGGCGTGCGGTTGCTGACCACGCAGCCGCGGTTGCCCGGGCTGGCAGACAGCACGACGTCCTGCACGCGTGAAGACAACGCGGCGGCCGCCGCTTCGGCCGTGGCTTCGGGCAGGAATCCGGGCCGCTCACGCAGCGCCTGCTGCACCTGCTGCAGGCGTGCGCTCACTTCCGGTCGCTGGTCGATCTGGACCTGCACGCGGTGCTGGCGCTGCTGCAGTGCGCTGATGTCCTGGTCGATCGCACGCCACGGCACGGTAAAGAAGGGGTGCACCAGCACCAGGTACACCAGCGCCAGCACGGCCAGCAGCAGGGCCAGCGCCAGCCAGCGGTCACGGGGTGTCGGCTGCATCGGCATCGGCCGCTCCCTCTTTCGTCATGGCAGCAGCGGCAGGAGCGGCAGCACGCAGCTCGGCAGTCAAGGTGAAGCGGTCACGTCCGCCTGCCGTTCCATCAGCCTGCAGCACGCCGGTCAGGTTCACCCGTTGCCACAACGGTGATGCCTGCAGCAGCGGCACCAGCTGGTTGGCCTCGCGGCTCAGGCCGATCAACTGGAGCTGCTGGTTTTCCACGCCGATCTTCTCCAGGAAGCTGCCGTCAGGCAGCCTTCCGCTCAGTTCAGTCCACACCGCCAGCATCGTCGGTCGCTTCGCGCGCTCACCGTCCAGGAAGCGCGCCCCATCCACCAGCGCCTGCAGCCGTGCGCGTTCATCGGCAACGCCACGCGCGTTGCGCGCACTGCGCTCCACGTCCGCACGCAGCGTGTCGGCCGCCTGTTCGCGGTTGTTCAGCAGCTGGCTGCCCGCCAGCAGCAGCATCACCGCCGCTGCGACCGCCATCAGCAGTTCCAGACGCAGCTGGGGATTGCGCATGTGCCGGCGCAGCAATGGCGGTAGCAGATTCACCTGCAGCGGGTTGCCGGCGGGATCGATCACGTCGATGCCGCTGACCGCATCGGCCCAGCTGCCCACGGCCTGCTGCCACTGCTCCAGGCGCACCCGCGGCAGCACCACCAGTTCAACGTCCAGCTGGCCGGTGCCGGCATCGCCGAGCAGGCGTACGTCATGGGTCACCTGGTCGGCGGTGAAGGGCGTCTGCCGATCGATCTCGAAGCCCATCACGTCCAGCAGGCGACCCGCTGCGGCAGTGGGAACGCGCAACGTGCGACGCAGCACCTGTGCGCCATCCAGCAGCCAGTAGCGCGGCAACCGCTGCAGGCGCGGGGGCAGCGCGGCCGCCAGCGCCGTCGCCTGGCAGGGCCAGGCCAGGCTGGCCACGCGCAGGCGCTGGCTGCCGATTTCGCGTTCCAGATGCAGCTGGTCACCCTGCTGCAGCAGCAACAGGCGGGCAGGCGCCCAGCCCAGTGCCCACTGCCAGCGCTCGGGCAACCAGGCCAGCAGCGAACTGCGCCACCACCGCAGGAAATGGCCGGCACGCGGCGCGATCTGCGCGGTGACCTGCCTGAATCCTTGCTGCCATGCTGTCATTGCGACGCCATTCCCTGCTCCCATTCAAGCACTGTGTAAGCCCGTCCCATCGCCACGTTCCGGGCATTGCGCACCACTGCCCGGCTGGTGGCGATGCGCCCCCGGTCGTCCGTGACCCGACAGTCGATACTATAGGTGCCGCTGCCGGTGGCAATAGAGGCCGGACGCGAAGGATCGTCGGCACCGCTCCATTCCTGTTCGCGCTGGGCCAGTACCAGCGCCGCATCCAGGCCCAGTGCGGTCAGCACCGGCGCGCGGGCGAAACGCGCGTCCGGGCGCGCCTGGCGGCCGTGCAGGGTCAGCATCGGGCGCATCTGCAGGTACAGCGCAGGAGTCATGCCCAGCACCCGCTGCAGCTCCCCCAACGTTTCGAAACGCGCGTTGCGCGGGCCATACGGCAGGCCGGCGGCGACATAGTCGGGCAGCTCGGCGCCTCCTCCGGCAGGACTCAGGTCATCGCCATCACGCCAGTCGATGATGGCGCCGGCCAGCTGCGTGGCCTGCGCCTGGGGCACCTCCAGCGCCCGCAGGAAGCCCTCCAGCAGGGCCGGGTCGGCCAGGTTGAGGTTGATCTTGCCGCTTTCGTCCTCGATGCGGATATCCACCTTCGCGCCGTCGTACTGCCAGCGGTACAGCCGGCCATCAGGCTGCCACGGCGGCCGCGCGGGATCGGCGCGCAGCCGCGACATTGCATAGGCCACCCCTGCGTGGCCGATTTCCTGCGCACGGGCGGTGTCGTCCTGCACACGCTGCTGCAGTTGTTCGATCCGCGCGGAAAGGGCGAAGGCGCCGACCAGCGCGGTGAGCAAGGCGATCAGCCACAGCACCAGCACCAGCGCCGCGCCCCGCTGCATGTGCGAACGCGTCGGGGTCATCGCGGCTGCTCCTGGCCGGCGTTTTCAATCGCCACGCGCAGCTCCGGCCACGCTGGGCCGCGCAGCGGCTGCACCTGCACCGCTATCAGCACTGGTGGGCGCCGGGTATCGGGCCAGGCGTCCATCCAATCGCCCAACGCGCCGGTGGTCTCG
This sequence comes from Stenotrophomonas chelatiphaga, assembly GCF_032054965.1. Lineage (NCBI taxonomy): Bacteria > Pseudomonadati > Pseudomonadota > Gammaproteobacteria > Lysobacterales > Lysobacteraceae > Stenotrophomonas > Stenotrophomonas chelatiphaga. The sequence continues at coordinate 98,309 of NZ_DAMBRS010000012.1, forward strand.
TCCATGCCACGGTAACGCAGCGTCACCTGGCGCAGGCCATCGGCCAACAGCTCCGGCGCGCGCGGAGGACGTTCCTGGATCTGCACGCCTCCCTGCACCATCACCAGCCCGAGCTGCAGGCGAACGCCCTGCCCACTGCGCACGACCTGCAGGTCATGCACGTATGAACCGCCGCGCCCCAGGTACCCCGGAACCTCGGAAACGAAGCGCAGGCGCTGTGCTTCGCCGATGAAATACAGCGGCTCGCGCGCCGGGTCGGCCGGCTCGATGCGGCTGCGCAGGGCGTGGCCCAGCTGCCGCCGCAGCAGCCCCTGCACGGCCCGCATGCGTTCGTTGTCGGCGGCCATCGTCTCGCCGCGCTGGCTGATGGTCATCGCCGAACGCACGGTCACGAAGGCCAACGCCAGCCCGGCCGCCAGCAGGGCGGTAGCCAGCAGCACTTCGATCAGGGTAAAGCCTGCCGCGCGCGGCTTCATGGGCGTGCCTCCAGCGTCGGCGGCAGCAGGCGCAGCGTGCGCCAGCGCAGCTCACCGGCGCGCGGCTGGGTCCAGCGCACCTGCAGTTCCAGCTCGACCAGGCGCGGGCCGGCAACGGCTTCGGACCCCGCGGCGGTCGCCGGCGCCGCACGCGGTTCCACGTACGGACGCACCTGCAGCTGCCACTGGTAACGCCCCTGCTCCCAGCGTCCCTGCTGCCGGCCTTCCTGCAATGGCGATTCGATTCCCATGCTGGCCAGCAGGGACTGTGCGTGCAGGACCGCCCGGGTGCGGGCGTCGGCCTGCCCCACCTGCCGCGCGGCACCGGACAAGGTGCCCAGCAGCAGGGTCAGTGCGATGGCCAGCAATGCAAATGCCACCAGCACCTCGAGCAGGGTGAAGCCGCGCGCATGGCGGCGCCCCCGCAGTCCCGACCGGGACCGCGTCATTGCACTGCATCCGGACCGGAGCGGACTTCGCCGGTCAGCCAGCCCACATCGATGCGCCATCGGGCATCCCCGCGCTGGATCACGATGCGACCGCCACTGGAGCCGCCATCGGGATGGAATTCAATGGCGCCACGTCCCGCTCCCTGCTGCAGCTGCGCGGCCCCTTCGAAGCTGACCTGCAATGACTCGGGCAACGTGCCACTGCGTCCGCCCGCGCCTTCCCAGCGGCGCGCACGCGGTTCGATGACAAAGCGCTGCACCGATCCCCGCGCGACCGCTTCGGCCCGCACAAGGCGCAGCTGGCTGGCCAGTTCCTTGCCGGCGTTGCGCAGCTGCGCTCCGGCCATGCCACGCGCGAACATGCCACCGGTGACCAGCCCGACCAGCGCGATCAGCGCGATGACCAGCAGCATCTCCAACAGTGACATCCCGCCCACGCGCAGCTGCCGCGTGCGCCGCGGCGACCTGCGCTGGCGGTTCAGCCCGGACATGGACGGCCCTGTTGCTGCATCACTGCTCGTAGCGGATGTCCGCATCGAAACTGCTGCCACCCGGCTTGCCGTCCTTGCCCAGGCTGATCAGGTCGTAATCCTGGCTTTCGCCCGGGGCGCGGTATTCCAGCGGCCGGCCCCACGGATCGTCCAGGTCCGACGCCTTGGCATACGGTCCCATCCATCCATTGACGCCACTGGGAGCGGTCACCAGTTCATCCAGCTTGCCCGGCAGGCGGTTGGTATCCAGGCGGTAGTTTTCGATCTTGCTGGCGATGGTCTCCACCTTGGCCTTGGCCAGGTTGGCCTTGCCGCGGTCGGCGCCACCCAGCACGCGGCTGGCCACCAGGGTGAGCACCCCGCCGATCAGCACGATGACGATGATGATTTCCAGCAGGCTCATGCCCGACTGCCGGCGAGCGGAGGTGAAAGCTTTCAGGGGACGGTGTCGCATCGTCAGGGGTTCCTTTCCACGGGGAAAACAGGGTCAGCCAATGGCATTGGTCAGGTCGTACATCGGTACCAGCACGGCGATGATCACCAGCCCCACCACCGATGCCAGCACCAGGGTGATCGCCGGCACCATCGCCGACAACATGCGGTCGATGCTGCGTGCGGTTTCCTGCTCGAAGGTGTCGGCGGTCTTCAGCAGCATGGTATCCAGTGCACCGGATTCCTCGCCGACCTGGATCATCTGCAGCGCCAGGCGGGGGAAGCGCTTGCCACGCGCCAGCGCGGCCGAAAGGCCGTTGCCGTTCTTGACTTCATCGGCAGCCAGGTCGATGTCGGCGGCCAGCGCGCGGTTGCCCAGCACGTTGCGCGCGATGCCCAGCGCGGCCAGCAGCGGCACGCCATTGCGCAGCAGGGTGCCGAGGGTACGGGCCAGCCGCGCGGTTTCCAGCTTGCCGAGCAGGCCACCGATTCCCTTGCGCTGCAGCAGCCAGCCGTCCAGCGCCAGCCGGAACGCGGGCTGCCGCGCCTTGCGTTCGCCCAGCCAGGCGAGCAGCGCCGGCACCACGATGAAGAAGATCCAGCCATCGCGCACCAGCAGGCCCAGCTGCAGCACCAGCTGGGTGAACCACGGCAGCGTGACATCCAGGCTTTCGTACATCTGCGCGAACTGCGGCACCACGTAGCCAAGCAGGAACAACAGCGCCCCACCCACCACCACCAGCAGGATCGCCGGGTAGATCAGTGCATTGACCACCCTGCCCTGCAGCGCGCGGCTGCGCTCCAGGTAGTCGGCCAGGCGCCGCAGCGTGTCGTGCAGGCTGCCGCCGGCTTCACCGGCGCGCACCATGTTGATGTACAGGCGCGAGAACAGTCCGTGCTGGCGTTCCAGCGCGCTGGACAGCGATGCGCCGCCGCGCACGGTATCGCGGATTTCGCTGACCACGCGACGCGAGCGTTCGTCTTCCGGCAGGCTCAGCAGGATGGTCAGGGCCCGGTCCAGCGGCTGGCCGGCACCGAGCAGGGTGGACAGCTGCTGGGTGAACTGCAGCAGCGCGGCGCCCTGGAACGGGCGCTGCTTGAACAGGCCACGCAGGCGCCCCGCCTCCAGCCCGCCTTCGCTGGCCAGCCGGGTTTCCATCGGCAGGTGGCCCTGCTCCTGCAGGCGGACCACCAGTTCGGCCTGGCTGGCCGCTTCCATCTGGCCGTCCACCACTTCGCCCTGCGCATCCAGTGCCTTGTAACGGAACACCGGCATGCTCAGCTTTCCTCGGTGGTGCGCAGGACTTCTTCCAGCGTGGTCTGCCCGGCCAGTGCCTTCAGCAGGCCGTCTTCGTACATGGTGCGCATGCCGCCACTGCGGGCGATGCGTTCGATCTCGCCCATGCCGTCGCGGCGCATCACCGCGCGCCGCAGTTCATCGTTCATGACCAGCAATTCCACGATCGTGGTGCGCCCCAGGTAACCGGTGGGCGCCAACGCCGATGGCCGCGGACGGTACAGGTGGATGGTGCCTTCCGGCTGCAGCCGGCGCAGGTCGAAGCGTTCGATCTCTTCCGGCGAAGCGGGATAGCGTTCGGCGTGCGTGGGCTCCAGCCGGCGCACCAGGCGCTGGGCCAGGATCCCGTTGATGGTGGAGGTGAGCAGGTAGTCCTCCACGCCCATGTCGAGCAGGCGGGTGATGCCACCGGCGGCGTTGTTGGTGTGCAGCGTGGACAGCACCAGGTGGCCGGTCAGGGCGGACTGGATCGCGATGCGCGCGGTTTCCAGGTCGCGCATTTCGCCGATCATGATGATGTCCGGATCCTGGCGCACGATGCTGCGCAGCGCATTGGCGAAATCCAGCCCGATCTGCGGCTTGGCCTGGATCTGGTTGATGCCTTCGATCTGGTACTCGACCGGATCTTCGACGGTGATGATCTTGACGTCGGCGGTGTTGAGCTGGCTCAGCGCGGTGTACAGCGTGGTGGTCTTGCCCGAACCGGTGGGGCCGGTGACCAGCAGGATGCCGTGCGGTTGTTCCAGCACCTTGCGGAAGGCCGGCAGGAATTCGTCGGTGAAGCCGAGGCGCTGGAAATCGAACACCACCGTTTCGCGGTCCAGCAGGCGCATCACCACGCTTTCGCCATGCGCGGTGGGCACGGTGCTGACGCGCAGGTCCAGCTCCTTGCCCTGCACGCGCAGCATGATGCGTCCGTCCTGCGGCAGGCGACGTTCTGCGATGTTCAGCCGCGCCATGATCTTGATGCGGCTGATCACCGCGGCCGTGAGGTTGGACGGCGGGCTCTCCCCGTCGATCAGCACGCCGTCGACGCGGTAGCGCACCTTCAGGCGCGTTTCGAAGGGCTCCACGTGGATGTCAGAGGCGCGCAGTTCCACTGCACGTTGGATGACCAGGTTGACCAGCCGGATCACCGGCGCTTCGGAGGCAAGATCACGCAGGTGCTCGATGTCATCCACCGCGGCGCCTTCGCCATCGGCGGTTTCCACGATCGCCCCCATGGCACTGCGGCCCTGGCCGAACCAGCGTTCGATCTGGTCGTCGATCTCCGCACGCTGGCCAACCCGCGGATGTACCGCCACGCCCATGGCCAGGCTGATCGCCTGGCAGGGATAGGGATCATGCACGTCGGCCTGCCACAGCAGCAGGCCCTGTTCATCCAGCGAAACCGGACAGACATGGAACTGTTTGAGGAAGCGCAGGGTGACCGGCAAGGCGTCGACCAGCGACGGCGGCGGTGTTTCCGGCATCTGTCGCGCGTCCAGCAACGGCACCCCGAGCACCTCGGCACTGACCTGTGCCTGGTCGCGTTCGGACACCAGCCCCAGCCGCACCAGCAGCGACAGCAGGCTGCCGCCGGATTCGGCGTGCAGGGTGCGGGCGCGGACCAGATCGGCATCCTTCAACCGCCCGCGCAGCAGCAGCGCGTCGATCAGCGACGTTTCGATGGTGTCCACGTTGACCTGGTCGGCTACTGCGTTCACGAAATGCCTCGCCTGCAATCGTCCAGACTTTAGCAGTTCGCCGTCAGTCACAGCCGTTCAGCACGGGAAAATCTCGATTGCGTCAAATAAAAAGGCCCGCCAGGCGTGCTGGCGGGCCTTCCACGTCAAGACGATGACTTACTGCGTGGCGAGCAGCGAGACACCGGAGAACGCCGCGTCACCGGCCAGCTTCACGTAGTACGTACCTGCTACCGGCGCGGTGATGCGCACGGTTTCGGCATTGCCTGCACGGGTCGACTTGGCGGTGTACACCACGGTCGAAGTACCGGTGTCCGCGCCCACGTGCAGCGACACATTGCCGGTGCCGCCGTAGGTGACGAAGCTGACCGGCTTGCCGGCCGCCGCCACGAAGCTGTAAAGCTTCTCGCTGCCACTGGCACCGGCGATGCCGGCCACGGCGACCTTGTTGGTCAGCGGCGTGGCGGGCGGCGCGCAGTTTTCGGTGCACGGCTCCTTCAGGGCTTCATCCAGCGCGGCCTTGGCGTCGACGATGCCGGTGCCGATCGGCGTGCCGGCCGGGATGGTGACCGGGAACGCGCGGGCGGTCTTCTTCAGCAGCGTCTCCATTTCCGCCGGGGTCAACGGATCGCGGTCGGCATCGGCCAGCGCGCCCTGGACCAGGGCGGCCACGCCGGCGACATGCGGCGATGCCATCGAGGTGCCGGCCATGCCCATGTAGCTGTACGCACCGGAGGTCGGGGTGGTGGTGCCGTTGTAGCCGGCCTGCCACACGTAGCCACCCGGATTGCCATCGACACCGCCACCGCCGCCCGGTCCGGACAGGTCCACGACCGTACCGAAGTTGGAATAGGAGGCGATGCCGCCGGTGATGCGGCTTGCGCCCACCGCGATCACGTTGCTGCAGCTGGCCGGACGGAAGTTGGCTGCATTGGAGGCCGAGTTGCCGGCTGCCACCACCACGAGGGTGCCGCGCGACACCGCACCGTTGATCGCTTCCTGGTACAGCGGGTCACAGGCCGAGCCGCCACCCAGGCTCATGTTGATGATGTCGGCAGGCGTGGTGTTGGCCGGAACCCCGGCCACCGTGCCACCCGATGCCCAGGTGATCGCGTCGGCGATGTCGGACAGGTAGCCACCGCACTTGCCCAGCACGCGCACCGGCAGCACGCTGGCCTTGTGCGCCACGCCGGCCATGCCGAGCGCGTTGTTGGTTGCTTCGGCAATCGTGCCGGCGACGTGCGTGCCGTGCCACGAGCTGTCGTCGGCCAGCGAGCCGTCGTAGCATTCGTTGTCGTTCTCGACCCAGTCACCCATGTCCAGCGCACCGGGGACGCGCTCATCGGTCGGGCGGCGCGAGGTTTCGGCGTCACTGATGAAATCGTAGCCCGGCAGCAGTGCACCGCTGGCGAAGTCCGGGTGCTGCGGCAGGATGCCGGTGTCCAGCACTGCTACCACCACGCCTTCGCCGGCAGCCACATCCCACGCCGCCGGTGCATTGATGCCACCAGTGGCGCTGTTCAGATGCCACTGGTACTGCGCGTAGTACGGATCGTTCGGCACCAGGGCGGGCGTTGCATCGGCCTGCACGACGGCACGGGCGCGCGCCGGGGTGCCGGCGTCGATGGCATACATGCGTGCATCCGGCACGGCGTACTGCACGGCCGGGTCGGCGCGCAGTTCAGCCAGCACCTTGTCCAGGTCGGCGCTGCCCAGGCGGGTCTTCAGGCGGATCAGGTCGGCACCCACGCCAAGCCTGCGCACGACCTGCGGGCTGAACGCGGCAGCGCGGGCGCTGGCGGTCGAACGGTTGCCGGACAACGTGGCACGCGACAGCGCACCATTGACGACCGCCACCTTGGCAGCGCTGGTGCTCACCGCGCTGGTGCCGGCCTTGTACTTGACGATGATGCCGTTGGTCGCCTGCTGCTGCGTGGCGGGGACCTGCTGGGGGGCGCTGACCTTCAGGTCGGCGGCCTGGGCCATGCCCGCACCCGTCGTCAGCGACAACACGGCGGCGGCGAGTACGTTGATGCGAAGGTTGTGCTTGTTGATCACGTCGAAATCCTCTTCTGGGTCGATGGTGGAACCAAACCTGCGGCCTTACTCCTTGCAACTACCCCTGGCTGGCCTCGCCAGGGTTGCCGTGACCCGCCCCCTCAGGCTTCACTGGCCGGCGGCGACCGGGCGGTCGCCACCGTGTTTCTTCGCTCGTCCAGGCGTTACCAGCCGAAGCCGGCACCGACGCCTACCGAGCTGTCATCACTGCTGAAGGCGCCACCGAAGGTGACCGTCGCACGGTCGCTGACCGCCCGCTGGTAGCCCAGTGACAACGCCGATTCGCCGCCCTGGAAACCGACGCCGACGCCGACCCGGTTCTGGGTACGCACGCCGGCCGCACTGGTGGCCATGTTCAGCATCGCCGCGCTCATCGCGCCCTGCTGGTCGATGCGGCGATCCATGTTGCGCAGCTTGCCGTCAACATCACCCTTGAACACGTCGAAGCTGTCGGCGACCGACTTGATGCGCGAATCGGTATAGCTGTTGGCCGAGGCCACGCCGCTGTCCAACTGGCCCTTGTTGACCGCGTCGGTGGCCTGGGTGCCGGCGGCGACGTTGGTCACCTGGCGCTCGTTGCCGACGCTGCCGACCGACACCGAGTTGGCACGGTCTGCAACCGAACCCTGGCCCAGTGCGACCGAGTTGTCCGCCGATGCCGTCGCGCCCAGCCCGATCGCCGTGGCACCTGCGCCACTGGCGACCGCGCCCTGGCCGACCACCGCCTGCGCGCTGGCCTGCGCGCTCGGGGTAGCGACCGGCAACGCGCCGCCGGCGGCGGTGGACGGTCCGTTGCCACCGGCCGCCGGTGACGGCGCGGTGCTGACCGGCGTGCCTGAAGCCAGGCTCTGGCCCAGGTTGGAGACCCGGCTGTCCAGTGCGGTCAATGCGTCACCGACATTGGTGTAGGTGTTGCCCTGGATGATGTAGTTCGGTGCGACGAACACCCCCTGCAGGCCGACGCTGGCGCCACCGCCCAGCATGCTGGCCGCATTGGCCAGCGACTGGAACAACTGGCCACCGTTGACGGCCTGGCGGCTGTCGCCGCTGATGCTGCCGGCGGCGATGTTGTCCACCACCGTGCCCTGCGCCCCGCCGAAGGTCAGCTTGCCGTGCTCGGCATCGTCATAGGCCAGGGTGTTGGCCTGGGTGGTCTGCAGGCCGCCGATGCGGCTGTCGATATCGCTGACCTTGGTTTCCACCGCACCCACGCGCTGGTTGGTGCTGGTCAGCTGCGAACCGGTCACCGCATCGCTGCTGTCGGCGGTCAGGCGGCCTTCGGCCACGTTGACGATGCGACGGGTAGCCGGTGCACTGGCCCCATTGCCGCCGCCGACCGACACCACGTTGGCTTCCAGTGCCTGCGAACCGGCGCCCAGCGCGACGCTGCGCGCGCCACTGGCAACCGCGTCGCCGCCGAGCGCCAACGAGCCGGAGCCGGAGGCGATGGCCGAATTACCGACGGCGGTGGCGTTGAACGCGCTGGCCTGCGATAGACCGCCGACGGCCGTGCTGAAGTCACCGCTGGCATCGGCGCGGAAGCCGAGGCTGGCGGCCACGCTGCCGCCCGCGCTGCTTTCGGCACCCACGGCAGTGGCGGCATCGCCGGCAGCCGTGCTGAAGTAACCGACCGCCACCGATTCCACGCCCGATGCCTCGGAAAGGGCACCGGCGGCGGTGCTGCCGGTGGCACTGGCCACGCTGGCCGCGCCGAAGGCCGAACTGGACTCCGCCGATGCACTGCTTTCGGCACCGTTGGCGGTGGCATATTCGGCCGATGCAGCCGCATTGGCACCACTTGCGGTGGCATTGGCAGCTGACGCCAAGGCGTTGAAGCCGACCGCCGAGGCATTGGCACCCACCGAGGTCGCGCCACTGCCCAGCGCAACCGCGCCATCACCGAGGGCGTTGCTGGCTTCACCTGCGGCCAAGGCGTTTTCACCGTCGACGAGGGCACCGGCATCGCTGTCTTCGCTGCCGCTGGCGGCGAAGTACTTGCTGACCGTTGCACCGGCTGCGGCCACCGCTTCCAGCTGGGCCAGGTTGACCGCATCGGTGGCCTGGCTGCCGGCAGCCACGTTGGTGATCTGCCGGGTGGCACCAGCGCCACCGACCGACACGCTGTTGTCGCGGTCGGCGATGGAATCGGCACCCAGCGCGACGCTGTTGAGCCCAGCGGAAATCGCCGCGTTGCCGATCGCGGTGCTGTTGACCCCGGACGACCACGCGCCACCGCCCACCGCCGTGGAGTAGTTGCCCGATGCTTCAGTGGCATACAGCCCACCGAGCGTGCCACCGACGGCGACCGTGTTGGTGCCGCTGGCGATGCTGCCCTGGCCGGCCGCCGTGCTGTACGCACCGCTGGCCACCGAATCACCACCCAGGGCCACCGCATTGGAGCCGGAAGCGTTGGCGAAGCTGCCCAGCGCGGTGGTGTTGAACGCCGATGCCTGCGCGTAGCCGCCGACCGCCGTGCTGTAGCCGCCGGTGGCTTCGGCGGCGAAGCCGAAGCTGGCCGCCGTGGTACCGATGGCCACTGCTTCGGAACCCACCGCCGTCGCGCCGCTGCCGTCGGCGGTGCTGAAGTAACCCACGGCCACGGCCTCTTCGCCGCTGGCTTCGGCCAGCACGCCGCTGGCGGTGCTGCCGGCGCCGCTGGCCACGCTGCCGGCACCGAAGGCCGCACTCATTTCGCCCGAGGCCAGGCTTTCGGCACCGTTGGCGGTCGCGTACTCACCGGAAGCAACCGCGTTGGCACCACTGGCGCTGGCGTTGGCCGCCGTGGCCTGCGCATTGAAGCCGCTGGCGCTGGCATTTTCACCCGATGCCAAGGCATTGAAGCCGACGGCTGCAGCGTTGGTTCCGATCGCGGTCGCGCCACTGCCAAGTGCAACCGCACCGTCGCCGATGGCGTTGCTGGCCTCACCTGCCGCCAGTGCATTCTCGCCTTCGACGAGAGCACCCGCATCGCTGTCTGCGCTGCCGCTGGCCTGGAAGTACTTGCTGGTGGTTTCCCCTGCTGCCGCCACGGCTTCCAGCTGGTCCAGGTTCACCGCGTCGGTGCCCTGGGTGCCGGCGGCCACGTTGGTGACCTGGCGCTCGTTGCCAGCACTGCCGACCGACACGGTATTGGCACGATTGGCCACCGAGTCGGCACCCAGCGCGACCGAGTTCACCGCACTGGCGGTGGAGAAATAACCGATGGCGGTGCTCTGTTCGCCGGTAGCGAACGCCAGCGTACCGGCCGCCGTGGCGTTGTCGCCGCTGGCCTGCGCACCCGCGCCCACCGCCGTGGCCGCTTCGCCGCTGGCCTCGGTGGAGATGAAGAAGCCCAGGCCGGGCAGCAGGTCGACCGGACCACCGATGGCCGTGCTGCTGGTGCCGGTGGCGACGGTCTGCGTGCCGATGGCAGTGGAGTAGTCGCCGATGGCGTTGGACACCGCACCGAAGGCCGCGGATTGGGCGCCGGAGGCATACGCGCCCAGGCCGTAGGATGCTGCACCGAAGCCGCTGGCAACGGCGCTGGCACCGACGGCGGTGCCGCCGAGTCCGGCACTGGTGGCGCCGGTATCCACCGGCACCCCGCCATTGGTGATCAGCGGATTGCCGTCCTCGTCCACGGCCACGCCGCCGACGGCGACGCTGCCCGGACCGGTGGCCTGCGCGTTGTTGCCGAACGCGGCGCTGTTCTGTCCGGCGGCCAGGGCGTTGAAGCCCACTGCCGTGGCACTCTGGCCCACCGCGGCAGCCCCGCTGCCGAGCGCAGTCGCGCCATCGGCCAGTGCGTTGGACGCCTCGCCGATGGCCGTTGCGTTGGCGCCCGCTGCGAGGGCACCGGCGTCGCTGTCATCGCTGCCGCTGGCCTGGAAGTACTTGCTGGTCGCTTCGCCGGCGGCGGCCACCGCGTCCAGCTGGTCCAGGTTCACCGCATCGGTGCCTTCGGTACCCGCTGCCACATGGGTGACCTGGCGTTCGTTGCCGGCACTGCCGACCGCTACGCTGCGTTCGCGATCGGCGACCGAACCGGCACCCAGGGCCACGCTGTTGTCACCGGCAGCGCTGCTGCCCGCACCGACCGCGATGGCACTTTCGCCCAGCGCTTCGGAATTGGTACCGATGGAGATGCTGTTGATGGTGTTGCCAAGCGCCTGGTAGCCCAGTGCGACGCTGTAGTCACCGTAGCCGAATGCACCGCGTCCGACCGCCGTGGAGCTGGCGCCATCGGCCCAGCTGTTGTAACCGATGGACGTAGCGCCGCTGCCGCTGGCCCATGCCGCCGGACCAAACGCCGAGGCATTGGTCGCCGTCGCCCATGCGCTGGAACCGAACGCCGTGGCGCCTGCCGCGGTGGCGAAGCTGTAGCCACCGACGGCCGTGCTTTCATCGCTGCTGGCCCACGCGCTGTCACCGATCGCCACGCTGTAGCCGCCGGTCGCGCGCGCTTTGTTGCCGCCGGCAAAGCTGTTGTCACCGGTGGCCTGTGCGCCGGAGCCGAAGGCATTGCTCACCAGGCCGGTCGCCTGCGCCGCGTTGCCCACCGCCGTGGAGCCCGCGCTGGCGCTGGTGCCGGTCAGCACGGCGCTGCCGTCAGCGTTGAAGATCGGCGAGTTGTATTCGTCATACGCCTGGCCGAGGCCACCGATGGCCACCGCGCCTTCGCCGCCGGCGCTGGTGTTGCGGCCCACCGCCACGCTGTCGTTGCCGACCGCAGAGGCGCCTGCGCCCTGCGCCACGGCACCCTCACCGATGGCATTGCTGGCCGAACCGGCCGCCAATGCGCCTTCGCCTTCGGCCCATGCGCCGACGTCGGTGCCGGTCTCCGGCTGTGCCTGGAAGTACTTGCTGGTGTTCTCCGCCCCTGCAGCAACCGCATTGAGCTGGTCCAGGTTCACCGCATCGCTGCCTTCGGTGCCGGCCGCCACGTTGGTGATCTGGCGCTGCAGGTCGGCGTTGCCGACCGACACGCTGTCCGCGCGGGTGGCGATGGAGTCGGCACCCAGCGCCACGCTGTTCTCACCGCGTGACTCGGCGGCATTGCCGAGCGCGGTGCTGTTGGCACCCGGTGACCAGGCACCGCCGCCGACGGCGGTGGAGTAATTGCCGGATGCTTCGGTGGCGAGCAGGCCGAACAGCGCCCCACCCACCGCGACGCTGTTGGTGCCACTGGCGATGCTGGCTTGGCCGGTCGCGGTGCTGTAACCGCCACTGGCCACCGAATCGGCGCCCACCGCGACCGAACTGTCGCCCGTGGCCGCACTGCCGGTACCCATCGCGGTGGAGAAATCACCGGTGGCGTTGGACACCGCGCCGAACGCCGACGCCTGCGCGCCGCTGGCATAGGCGCCCACGCCGTAGGACGAAGCGGCGAAGCCGCTGGCTTCGGCGCTGGCACCGACAGCAGTGCCGCCCACGCCGGCACTGGTCGCGCCGGTATCCACCGGCACCCCGCCGTTGGTGATCAGCGGGTCGCCATTGGCGTCCACTGCCGCACCGCCCACCGCCACGCTGCCCGGGCCGTTGGCCTGGGCGTTGTTGCCGAAGGCGGCACTGTTCTGGCCGCTGGCCAGCGCGTTGAAACCGACTGCCGTGGCATTGCTGGCCACAGCGGTTGCGCCGCTGCCCAGTGCGGTGCTGCCGTCGGCCAGCGCATTGGACGCCTCGCCGATGGCGGTGGCATTGGCGCCGGCGGCGAATGCACCGGCGTCGCTGTCGTCGCTGCCGGTGGCCTGGAAGTATTTGGCGGTGGTGTCGGCCACCGCAGCGACCGCATCCAGCTGTTCGAGGTTCACCGCATCGGTGGCCTCGGTACCGGCGGCGACGTCGGTGATCTGGCGCTCGTTGCCGACGCTGCCGACCGCGACCGAGTTGGCGCGCACCGCTTCGGAATTGGCACCCAGCGCCACGCTGTTGGCGCCCCGCGCCGTGCTGTAGAAGCCGACCGCCGTGCTGTCATCGCCACTGGCCCAGCTCTGCGCGCCGAGCGCGCTGGCGCGGTCGCCGGGTGCATAGGCGAAGTAGCCGATGGCCGTGGCCTGCTCGCCGGACGCTTCGCTCAGCGTGCCGCTGGCCAGGCTCAGGTCACCGCTGGCGATGGCACCGGCGCCCACGGCCGTGGCCGATTCGCCGCTGGCCTGGGTCTGCACGAAGTAGCCCAGGCCCGGGATGAGGTCCGCCGGTCCGCCGATGGCCACGCTGCTGGTGCCGGTGGCGACCGATTCGGTACCGATGGCGGTGGAGTAATCGCCGATCGCATTGGACACCGCACCGAAGGCGGACGACTGCGCGCCGCCGGCGTAGGCACCCAGGCCATACGAAGACGACGCAAAACCACTGGCCTCCGCGCTGGCGCCGACGGCGGTGGCGCCCACCCCCGCGCTGGTCGCGCCGGTATCCACCGGCACCCCGCCGTTGGTGATCAGCGGGTTGCCATCGGCGTCCACCGCCGCACCACCGACCGCCACGCTGCCCGGGCCGTTGGCCTGGGCGTTGTTGCCGAAGGCGGCGCTGTTCTGGCCGCTGGCCAGCGCGTTGAAACCGACCGCTGTGGCATTGCTGGCGACCGCGGTAGCACCGCTGCCGAGGGCCGTGCTGCCATCGGCCAGGGCATTGGACGCTTCGCCGATGGCGGTGGCGTTGGCACCGGCGGCGAAGGCGCCGGCGTCGCTGTCGTCACCGCCGGTGGCCTGGAAATACTTCGCCGTGGTGTCGGCGACGGCCGCCACTTCGTCCAGCTGCTCCAGGTTCACTGCGTCGGTGCCCTCGGTACCGGCGGCGACGTTGGTGACCTGGCGCTCAAGCCCGGCCGATCCGACCGACACGCTGCCTGCGCGATCAGCGTAGGAACCACTGCCCAGCGCCACGCTGTCCGCACCTTCGGCCACGGCGCCGGCGCCCAGCGCCGCGCTTCCGTTGCCGAGGGCATACGATCCACTGCCAATGGCGGTCGCATAGCGACCCGCGGCTTCGGTGGCGTACTGGCCGCCAAGCGTGCCGCCGACGGCAACGGTGCCCTCGGCGGTGGCCAGCGCGGCATCACCCAGCGCCACGGCGTTGGCGCCGGAGGCGACGCTGCCGGCACCGGCGGCGGTGGCCGACGACCCGGATGCGGAGGCGCTGCCGGTGCCATTGGCCTGGAAATAGCTGGCGGTGGTTTCGGCGATATCGGCCACCGCGTCGAGCTGGGCCAGGTTGACCGCATCGGTGTCGGCGGTGCCGGCCTTCACGTTGGTGATCTGCCGCTCGCTGCCGGCGCTGCCGACCGACACGCTGTCGGCGCGGGTAGCGATGGAATCTGCGCCCAGCGCCACGCTGTTGCTGGCCGATGCCACGCTGCCTGCACCGAGGGCGGTGCTGCTGGTCGCGCTGGCCTGCGCGCCCCCACCGAAGGCGGACGAAAGGGATTTGCTGGCGATGGTGTCGGCGCCGATGGCGACCGCGTACAGGCCGGTTGCGGCGCTGTTGTCACCCACGGCCACGGCGGTCGCACCGGAAACCACCGCGGTGCCGGTCACCGCGCACTGCGCCAGCGAGCCGTCTGCCAGGATGCATTCTTCGCTGCCGCCCACCGCAACGGACTGGGCAAGGGCGGACGGCGCGACCGCTCCCCATCCCAATGCCATCGCCAACGAGGCGCCCACCAGGATCGGACCACTGCCTCGGCGGCGCTTGTCGATGACGTTGCAGGGCTGGTCGGAAGAGGCCAGTTCCGAGGCCACGACCAGCTGTCCGAGTGCTTTGTTCCAGACCTTGCGATAAATCCGATTCATCTGAGTACGACTCCTGGTTGGACTGGTTTTCGGGCAAAGCAACGCCACCGCCGGGCGCAATGGCCCAACGTCCCCTGAGGGCGCTTGTTTCGCGTGATTTACTGCAGTTGCCGAACGGCGAGCAGCGGAGCTAACAGCGGTGCGCGCGGTCCTGCGGGTGCGGCTGACTGAATGTTTCCAGAACGAGATAGAGGTTTAACGTGAACATTTCCTGACGTCAATACCTTGACGAAGAAAAAAGAAATGACGTGATTGCCTTCTCGGTTCCCTGCATTCATGTGAACGGGCTGTTATCCAGCGATGAACGCGAGGTGTGCCTGTTCACTCAGCGATCGGTGCTCAACGTCGTCCATTTCGACCGGGCATGAAAAAACCCGCCGGTTGCCCGGCGGGTTCTCAGTACGCCTGCGGATTGGCGCTGCGCATCACTGAATGGCGTTCAGCTGCACCATACCCGTGCGTTGCGGAACATCCGCATCCACGGCGAGTCGCCCTGCCATTCAGCAGGCGCCCAGCTGAGGTTGAGCGCGCGCGGAGTGCGCTCCGGGTGCGGCATCATGATCGTCACCCGGCCATCGGTACTGGTCAGGCCGGTGATGCCCTCCGGCGATCCGTTCGGATTCAGCGGGTACTGGCTGGCAACGCTGCCGTCGCCGTCGATGTAGCGCAGCGACACGCGTGCAGCGGCCTGGTCCACGGCAGTGTCGAACACCGCGCGGCCTTCGCCGTGGGCCACCGCCACCGGCAGCCGCGAACCGGCCATCCCGCGCAGCAGGATCGACGGCGATTCAACCACTTCCAGCAGCGAGGTACGCGCTTCGAACTGCTCGCTGGCGTTGCGACGGAACTGCGGCCAGTGCTCGGCACCGGGGATGATCGCCTTCAGCTGGCTGATCATCTGGCAGCCGTTGCAGACACCCAGCGAGAAGCTGTCTTCGCGCGCGAAGAAGGCCGCGAATGCATCGCGCAGCGCACTGCGCTCCAGGATCGAGGTCGCCCAGCCGCGGCCGGCACCGAGCACGTCGCCGTAGCTGAAGCCACCGCAGGCGGCCAGGCCGGTGAAGTCAGCCAGGTCCACGCGGCCTTCGATCAGGTCGCTCATGTGCACGTCGAACGCACTGAAGCCGGCACGTTCGAAGGCGTTGGCCATTTCAACCTGGCCGTTGACGCCCTGCTCGCGGAGGATGGCGATCTTCGGCCGCACCCCGGTGTTGACGAACGGCGCCGCCACGTCCTCGTCGGCATCGAAGCCCAGCTTCGGCTTCAGGCCCGGCGCGTTGAACGCACGCGCGACCTCGCGTTCCTGATCGGCGGTGTCCGGGTTGTCACGCAGTTTCTGCATGGCGTGGGTGACCGACCACCAGGCGTCGAACAGCGCCTCCCAGCGCCACTCGACCACGTTTTCGCCGTGCAGCGACACCCGCACCACGGGGGCGGTGGTCGGACGTGCGATGCGCTGCGCGCATTCGGTCAGCGCGTGGCGTTCGACCAGGTCGGCAAACGCCGCGCGGTCTTCGCGCGCCACCTGCACCACCGCACCCAGCTCTTCGTTGAACAGGCTGCGGAACGGATCATCGCCCCAGGCATCGAGCAGGATGTCCAAGCCCATGCGCGAAGCGAACGCCATCTCGCACAGGGCGGCGAACGCGCCGCCGTCGCTGCGGTCGTGGTAGGCCATCAGCAGGCCATCACGGCGTGCATCGCGGATCAGTTCGAAGAAGGCGCGCAGGCGCTGCGGGTCATCCAGGTCCGGCGCGGTGCCACCGAAGGCCGGCAGTCCGCCATGGTCGGCATGCACCTGGGCCAGGATCGAACCGCCCATGCGCTGCTTGCCGGCACCCAGGCCGATCAGCCACAGCTCGCTGTCCCCATCGCGCTGCAGCAGCGGCGTGAGCTGCTGGCGCACGTCCAGCACCGGCGCGAAGGCGGTGATCACCAGTGACACCGGCGACACGCTCTTGTGTGCCTGGCCGGCGTCGTGCCACTGCGCCTGCATCGACAGCGAATCCTTGCCCACCGGGATGCTGATATCCAGCTGCGGGCACAGCTGCATGCCGACGGCCTTGACCGCGTCGTACAGCAGCGCGTCTTCGCCCTCATGGCCGGCAGCGGCCATCCAGTTCGCCGACAGCTTTACTTCATCCAGCGCATCCACCGGCGCGGCGCACAGGTTGGTGATCGCTTCACCGACCGCCATGCGTGCCGAGGCGGCGGCATCCAGCAACGCCAGCGGGGTGCGTTCACCCAGCGACATCGCCTCGCCCACCACGCCGTCGAAACCGGTCAGGGTGATCGCCACGTCCGCTACCGGCACCTGCCAGGGGCCGATCATCTGCTCGCGCGCGGTCAGGCCACCGACACTGCGGTCACCGATGGTGACCAGGAAGTTCTTGGCCGCCACGGTCGGGTGCGCCAGCACGCGCAGGCCGGCTTCATGCAGGTCCAGCCCGCTGGTCTTCAGCGCCGGCCAGCGCGGCGCCGGCGGATGGTTGGTATCGCGGTGCATCTTCGGCGGCTTGCCGAACAGCACGTCCATCGGCAGGTCGATCGGCGCGTCGGCCGGGGTCGCGCCCGGCGTGGCACCGTAGGCCACCACCAGGTGCTGTTCGGTGGTCGCCACGCCAACGGCCGCGAACGGGCAGCGCTCACGCGCGCACAGCGCGGCGAATTCGGCCAGCCGTTCCTGGGCCACGCCCAGCACGTAGCGTTCCTGTGATTCGTTGCACCACAGCTGCATCGGCGACAGCGACGGATCATCGGTGGGCACCTTGCCCAGGTCGATCACCCCGCCCACGCCGGAGTCATGCAGCAGCTCCGGGATGGCGTTGGACAGGCCACCGGCACCGACGTCGTGGAAGAATTTGATCGGGTTGTCCACGCCCATGCCGACGCAGCGGTCGATCACTTCCTGGCAGCGACGTTCCATTTCCGGGTTGTCGCGCTGCACGCTGGCGAAATCGAGGTCTTCAGCACTTTCACCGGAGGCCACCGACGACGCCGCGCCACCGCCCAGGCCGATCAGCATCGCTGGACCACCCAGCACGATCACCGCATCGCCCGCCTGCAGCGGAATCTTGTCGACCTGCACGCGGTCGATCGCACCGAGGCCGCCGGCGAGCATGATCGGCTTGTCGTAGGCGCGGGTGATGCCGCCTTCGGCCAGCTCGAAGGTACGGAAATAGCCCAGCAGGTTCGGCCGGCCGAATTCGTTGTTGAACGCAGCACCGCCGAGCGGGCCATCGAGCATGATGTCCAGCGCCGGGGCCATGCGCGGGTTCAGCGCGCGCGGTGCTTCCCACGGCTGCGGCAGGGTCGGGATGCGCAGGTGCGACACCGAGAAACCGGTCAGGCCGGCCTTCGGCTTGCCACCCCGACCGGTCGCGCCTTCGTCGCGGATTTCACCGCCGGCACCGGTCGCCGCGCCCGGGAACGGTGCGATGGCGGTGGGGTGGTTGTGCGTTTCCACCTTGATCTGGAAGGCGCTGGGCACGACCGGTTCGCTGCGGTACTCACCGCTGGCCGGATCCGGGCGGTAACGCGCGGCCGCGTGGCCTTCGATCACCGCGGCGTTGTCGCTGTACGCGCTGAGCGTGTGCTGCGGGGTCTGCTGGTGGGTGTTCTTGATCATCCGGAACAGCGAGCGATCCTGTTCCTGGCCGTCGATGGTCCAGCTGGCGTTGAAGATCTTGTGCCGGCAATGTTCGGAGTTCGCCTGCGCGAACATCATCAGCTCCACGTCCGACGGCTTGCGGCCGAGCTGGCCGAAGCGCTCGCGCAGGTAGTCGATTTCATCCTGGGCCATGGCCAGGCCGAGGCGCTGGTTGGCGCCTTCCAGGTCGTCCAGCGCCACGCGTTCCAGCGCGCCGCGCGCCGGCGTGGAGAACAGCGTGCTGCCCTGCTCCACGGTATCCAGCACCGATTGCGTCATCGGGTCATGCAGCACCTTCACCAGCGCCTGCTGCGCGGCCGGATCGGTCGGCCAGCCCAGCACATCGATGCGCAGGCCACGTTCGACCCGCCTGACCGGCTGGCCCGCACCGCGCACCAGTTCGGTGGCCTTGCTGGACCACGGCGACAGCGTACCCAGGCGCGGGACCACGAAGCGCTGGATGGCGCCGTCGGCCACGGGCTCGGCCCGTTCGCGCGCCTCCAGGATCCGGCACAGGGTGGCGGCATCGGCCGTGCCTTTTCCGTCGGGCTGGATGAAGTACACCTGCCAGGCTCCGCTGATGCGCAGATCGGCGGCAATGGACTGCAGGCGGGATTCGAGACGTTCGCGGCGGAACGCCGACAGGGCGGGCGCGCCCTCGAGGACCATCATGTCCGGGGAACCGTGGTTGGGAAACGGGCCCGATAGTGTACCGGAAGCGGCGTGGCGGGCCCCGATGGCCGATAACTGGAGGCCGCCGCGCGGACCACGCGCAAAGGTGATCGTCCCCCGGCCCGACGAGCACGCTGCCATGCTTTCTGCCTCCGCGACCCTGTTGTCCACTACGCCCGGATGCCTGTCCTCGACCGCCCTGCTTCGCCAGGGCCTGCGCCAGATCCGCGCGGCCGGGCTGGATCGCGGCCCTGCGCCCCGGCATATCGTCAACGCCGGCCCAGGCCGGATCGCCGCGCATCGGCCAGACCCGGGCGGCCTGGGTGCCGTGCGTGAAAACGCGATGCGCTTCTGGCGCCAGCAGGAGAACCCGCTGAGCCTGTTGGGCAGCGCGCCGAAGCCGAAGCCGTTGCCAGTGCGGCCGCTGTACGCAAGCGTGCCGCTGCCGCCCGCGCGGGTGTTCGCGCTGGCGCGGACGGGCCCGTGGAGCGCCCCTGCGCAGCCTGCCCCCCCGAGGGTGGTCGGTGCGATCCTGAAGCGCCATGAGCCCGGGCTGGCGCTGGAGGACTGGCTCGCCTCCCTGCCCGTCCCGCTGCACCGCGATCCACGCCATCCGTTGGGCCTGATCAGCCTGCATGGCCTGCCACTGCTGGAGCGCAACACCTGCCAGGGCGACCGGCCGTGGCCCAGCCGCACCAGCACCAGCGTCGTGCATGGCACGGTTGCGGGGGCAGTCGCCTTGAAACAGGCGCAGGATCGCAGCAACGGGGGCTCGCCGTGGCGATCGGCGACGGCGCCCCCCTGTGCGCATGACACCAGGCCCGACTCGCCCGACAGTGGCCTGTCGATGGGATCCAGCGATGAGGAGCTGCGCTCCGACGAAGCGCTCTGCGCACAGGCCGCCGCCTGTGCGCGCCAGATCGCCGCACGGCGCCAGCACTGCCCGGACATGGCCCGCCTGGAGGACCTGCTGCGGGGACTGATCCCAACGCCATCGGAGCGCTGCCCGCATCCGCCGCACCACTACCCCACCCGACCGCAGAAGAGCGAGCTGCATCCGTACGCCATTCATCGGGCGCTGATCGGCCTGCGCCGCTGAAGGGGGCGGTGGCCTGCGCGATTTCTGGCGGCGAGGCGACGCTGCAGGTTCCACCCTCGCCTTCCTTCCCACCGTGAGACAGCAGCATGATCGGCACCCTGTATTCAGCCCCTAGCTCCATCGTGCGCACCATCGCCAGCTTGCCCCGCGCGGTCCCCAGCAACCCGAGCGGTGGGTTGCTGTCGCGCATCGCCAACATCACCACCCTGCCGCGCCAGCCCCAGCGGATCGAAAACTACTGCGTCGCTGCACAGGCGTGGATGCCGCGCGCAGTGTCCTCCTTTGCAGGGACCCAGCAGGCGTCCGCGACCGGACAGCGCAGGCTGTGCAGCTTCACCGGCTTGCTGCTTGGCACTTCGGGCAGGTTCAATCCGCCGGATGTCGCTGCGTACACCGGCAAGACGCCTCACCGGGCGCTCTCCGTGACGACATCCGTGGTGGTGGTCAGCGCCGCGGCGAACCCGGCCGGGACGGCTGACCGCTCTGCATCGCCGCTGACCGCGTCGCAGCCACCGCGTATCGCACAATCGGCCGTTGGCGATGCGCTGAATGCTGCCCCGACGACTGCCGGCGCAGCGTCTCCGGTCCCCCCAGCGCAGCCGCCGCGTGTCGAGCCGAAGATCAGCGGCGACACGGTCTTGAGCCAGATTGCCGCAATCAGGAAGCAGTGGCAGGACGGCATGTTCGCCAAGCCCAGCGGCGCGCTCCAGCCGCAGGCCTGTTCAGTGGAACAGATCCGAGCCGAGATAATGGCCGCGCACAACGTCACCCCTTGAAGTGGATCACCGGCGGCGTGCCTGCAGGCGCGCCGTCGGCCATCCCGTTCTGCAGGAAAGCACCATGCCAGCAACTTCAGTCGCCTCTCCGGTCCTCTACGCAACTTCGTCGTCCATTCACCGGGCGACCCCGGAAGCCGCCGGGGCGGGCCACCACCCCATGCCACTTACGAACATGCGCAACGCGGAACCGCCTCCCTGCCGCTTCGCCCGCACCGGCGTTGCGCCGCCCCGCCCGGCAGATGGCAACCTGCATGCCCCGCCGCAGCACCTCGCAGCGGCAGTGCGCGATGCGTACCGCAGCCCGCTGTTGGCGGCCCCGCCGGATACGCTGTGCAGGGCCACGTTCGACCGCCTTGTCGGCGACAGCGGTCTTTCGCTCAGACTGCTGTCCTGCAAAGCACTGAAGGACCTGCGGCAAGCGCTGCTCGCGGCTGCGGATGCAGACCATACGCTGACAGCGGGGGAGAAATCCTGCCTGATCGCCGGGCTGAACCTTGAACTGCTGCAGCGTCCACGCACCTGGAACGAAGCCAGCGGCGACCTGCAGTCGCTCATCGTCAATGTCGCCGGATGGCCGCAGGGACGCGCCCTGCGCATCGTGGATACCGACCATGACGCGATCCATCTGTATCGCCCCGGCGAGCCCGAACAATGCCATCGCGGCAACGGGCCGGAGCTGCCGCCACCGGAGGACGACGAGATCATCCTGCTGCGGCACGGCAACCACTTCAGCCTGATCCGCCGCGACCAGGAATCGGTCATCGAGGACGTTCCGGCCGATGGCGACTGCTTCTTCAGCTGCATTTCCTCGGCCCTGCACGCCGAAGACCGGGCCACCTCGAACCTGGACCTGCGCAGGCGGCTGGCCGACCTGATCTGGAGCAGCCCCGAGCTGCTGCAGGTGGCCAGTGCCCATGACGGCGCGCTGGTGCCTGCGCGTCCACTCCAACCTGCGCGCGTTGACGAAACGGTGGATGCCGCTCCGGTCGCCGACCTGCAGGCGCTCACCGCCGGACTGTCGTCCGTTGCCCTGGCGTGTTACCGCGCGGAGATGGCGTCCTACCTCACCCTGGATGTCTTTACATCCCACGAACTTCAGCAGTTGCACGAGACCCAGGTCGAGGCAGCCATGACAGTGCTGGGTGACAGCATCAGCCACCTGCCGCAACCGCAGGTGGATGCCGTTCGTTCGCAACTGGACGCGGCGTTTGAAGAGTACCGGGAGCAGAACAGGACGGCGTTGAAGGGCATGCAGAGCAAAATCAACCGTTCGCTGAAGAAGGCGCTTTCGTCCTACGTGGAGCGTATCGAGAATGTACGGGCTGCGGGGCAGACGCCGCACACGGAATTGGCGGCGGAACACGACCGTATCCGCGTGTCGGTCGAAGCGCAGTTCAGCGGCAACTTACGCGCGAAAATGGGTGAAGGCGAACCCATCGAAGGCCATCTGGCCGTGCTGCGTGCAGGCATCGATTCCTATTGGCGGAAGGGGGTGCTGCCCGAAATCGAACAAGCACGCGGCGGGCAGGGAGACCCGGCAATGACGTCGCTGTAGTCCGAAGCCAGGCCGCGGCGTGGGGATCTTCTGGCGCGAGGGCAAAAAGCGCACTGGCGCACAATTTCACATCCGATTAGATGACAACGTTGTCGTAACCGCCGCGCAGCACGCCGACGGTAGCATCCGGCCCCCTCAGTCGCCTGGCTCGGCGGCCACCGGACCCGCGTCACGTGCGGTGCCAACCAGGCCCGCACGACAACCTGATTCGATCGGAGACACATCATGCATGACCCGATTGCACGCAGTGCCGCTCGTTCCGTCCGCCTTGCCCGCCACCGTCCAGCGTGGCTGCTGGCCCTGGCCATCAGTGGCGCCCTGCCCGCGCTGGCGCAGGCCGCCAACTGCAGCGGCGTGGCCCAGTGGGACCAGGCCAGGATCTACCGCGCCGGCGATACCCTGCAGAAAGGCGGAGTCCTGTATCAGGCAAAACAGGACATCTGGAACGCACAGCCGGACCATCCTGCCGGCGCTCCGTATTACACCAACCTGGGCGCCTGCGACGGCAGCGGCAGCAACCAGGCGCCGGTGGTCAGCCTGACCTCGCCGTCAAACGGCGCCACTTTCAGCGCCGGCAGCACGGTGACCGTCAGCGCCAACGCCAGCGATGCCGACGGCAGCATCAGCAAGGTCGAATTCTTCCGTGGTGGCAGCTCGATCGGCATCGACACCAGCGCGCCGTACAGCGCCAGCTGGGCCAATGCCAGCGCCGGCACGCATACCCTGCGCGCGGTGGCCACCGACAACAACAATGCCACCACCAGTACCGCCACCATCACCATCACCGTCAACGCAGCCGGTGGCGATACCACCGCACCCAGCGTACCCGGCGGGCTGGCGGTGGGAACCCGCACGGCCAACAGTATCGCGCTGAGCTGGAATGCGGCCAACGACAACGCCGGTGGCAGTGGCCTGGCCGGCTACGACGTGTACCGCAACGGCGCGCTGGTGGGTTCGCCATCGACCACCGCCTATGTCGACGGCGGCCTGTCGCCGTCCACGACCTACAGCTACCGCGTGCGTGCACGCGACAACGCCGGCAACGCCTCCGCCCAGGGCAGTACGGTCAGTGCCGCCACGCTGGCCGGCGGCGGCGATGGCACCGGCAAACGGGTCATCGGTTACTTCACCCAGTGGGGCATCTATGGCCGCAATTATCGGGTGAAGAACATCGACAGCAGCGGCTCGGCGGCCGGCTTGACCCATATCAACTACGCCTTCGGCAACGTGCGCAACAATCGTTGCGAGGTCGGCATCACCCAGCCGTCCGATGCCAACACCGGCGCCGGCGGTGACGCGTACGCGGATTACAGCAAGTCCTTCGCGGCCGGCGAAAGTGTCAGCGGCAGCGCCGACAGCTGGGACCAGCCGCTGCGCGGCAACTGGAACCAGCTCAAGCAGCTGAAGGCCAAGCATCCCGGCCTGAAGGCGCTGATATCGCTGGGGGGCTGGACCTGGTCGCGCGGCTTCTCCAGCGCCGCCCGCCCGGAGAACCGCCAGGCGTTCGTGGCCTCCTGCATCGATGCCTACATCCGCGGCAACCTGCCGGTCACCGATGGCGCAGGCGGACCCGGTGCGGCGCTGGGCGTGTTCGACGGCATCGACATCGACTGGGAGTATCCGGTTGCCTGCGGCATCGCCTGCGGGGCACCGGAGGACAATGCCAACTTCACCGCGCTGCTGGCCGAGTTCCGCCGCCAGCTGGATGCGGTGCGCCCCGGGCTGCTGCTGACGGTGGCGGTCGGCGCCGGCATCGACAAGATCCGGGTCACCAATCCCGCCGCCTATCATCCGTACCTGGATTACATCAACGTGATGACCTACGACTTCCACGGCGCGTGGGACCCGCGGACCAACCATCACTCTGCGCTGTTCAATACCGCCGCCGACCCGTCCACCGGCGACCAGCTGCTGTACAACAGCAATGACGCGATCGAGGCGTTCATCTCGCGCGGAGTTCCGGCGTCCAAGCTGAATCTCGGCATCGGCTTCTACGGCCGCGGCTGGAACGGCGTGGGCGGCGGCAACAACGGCATGTACCAGACCGCCTCCGGTGCGGCGCCCGGCACCTATGAAGCCGGCATCGAAGACTGGAAGGTGCTGAAGAACCTGGGCTGGCCGACCTACACCGACGCCACCGCCGGCGCCACGTGGGCCTACAACGGCAGCACCCTGTGGAGCTACGACACCCCCGCCAACGTGACCCGCAAGATGGGCTACGTCAAAGCGCAGGGCCTGGGTGGCGCGTTCTTCTGGGAGTTCAGCGGTGATGATGCGCAGGGTACGCTGTCACGCAGCATCAGTGATGGCCTGAAGTAAGCCCGGGACGGCTCTCCGCGCTCAGCGCGGGGAGCCGTCGCTGGCTCGATGGGCAGCTCAGTTCTGCCGCGCTGGAACCGACGGCGGCGCGCTGGCGGAGTGTGACAGCGCGGCGCTGTCCAGGCGTCCATACGGCGTTGCCGGTGCCAGACAGAAAACGCGTGCAGGCGACAGCGGCCAGTTGCCGAATGGCACCTTGTTGGCCGACGGCGCCTTCAGGAATACGGCGTCGTCCGCTGCTCCCAGCGGCCAGGTCGCCGAGTCGTTGCTGTCGATGGACACCTGGCGGATGAGCGCCCGGCCACCGGCGCGCGTGGTGGCTCCGTCGTTGCTGGCAACCGTCGTGAGGACCGGCGACGGTGGCCGGTTGCCTACGACAGTGGGCGCAACGGAAGTCGGGTGACCGCCCGCAGGCAGGGGCGGCGTGGCGAGCCTGGTCAGCGCATGGCCAACGGCAACGGGGGAAGAAGCAGGCATCATGGGCAGGTATCCGGCAAGGGGACCCTTACAATGCGCCACGGCGGCGGCGTCGACTTGCAGTTTTGCGGCACCGCGCCGCCGTTCAAGGCGCCGGATGGCCCGGCGCCATGACCGACGTCCGCATCAGCGCGCGCGGCGGTCCAGGGCGGCCTTCAGCTGCGCCGGCGGCAGGTAGCCACCCAGCTGGGTGCCGTCTTCGGCGAAGATCGCCGGCGTACCATTCACGCCCAGCTGCTGGCCCAATGCGTACTGCATGGCCACCGGGTTGGTGCAGTTCTTCGCTGGCACCGGGCTGCCCTGCTTGGCGGCGGTGAGCGCCTTGCGACGGTCACTGGCGCACCAGACCGAGATCATGTCGGTGTAATCCTTGCTGCCCAGGCCCATGCGCGGGAAGGCCAGGTATTCCACCGTGATGCCGTTGCGGTTCAGCTCGGCAATATCCTGATGCAGCTTGCGGCAGTAACCGCACTCGATGTCGGTGAACACACTGATCGTGTGCTTGGCATTGGGCGCGGCGAACACGATGCGGTCACCGTGGTTGGCCTTCTCCAGCAGGCCGCGGCGATACGCCAGCAGGCCTTCGCTGTTGACCAGCGCCTTGGCCTGGATGTCATAGGGCTGTGACTGCATCAGGTACTTGCCATCATCGGACACGTACAGCACCTGGCCGGATACGACCACTTCACGGAAGCCCGGGAACGGCGCCGCACCGATGTAGTCGGGCTTGAAGTTGGGATCCAGCTGGGTCAATGCGGCACGGACACTCTGTTCGGCACCACCGCGTGGCGACGCGGCGGGGGCCGTCGTCGTTTTCGCGGCCGGCGGCGCGGGCTGCGCGCACGCACTGAGGCTGAGCATGCCGAACAGCGCGGCGGTAAGGACTCGGAACATCGGGGGCCCGCGGGATCATGAGGAACGCCGATTCTCGCACAGCAGGGCAGAGCGTCGTGCGATGGGCTGCCGGTGTCGCAATCGCCTGAGCGATTGATGGAAGCTTTGATGAAAGGCCTGCCGCAATCTCGTTGCATAACAACACGGGGTGCATCCATGCAGATCCTCAGCCAGCTCGGATTGATGTTCCGGGCGACCGTTCTCAACCAGCTTGCCGCCAAGGTCAGGCTGGCCAGTTCGCACTATTCTCCCTCCCGGTTCAGTGCTGCATTGACGGGCATCGACAATCGAGAGCAACAGCTCGCCAACCGCTTCAGCCAAGGGCGCCTGAGCGTTGACCAGCTGTACCACCAGGCCCGTCGGCTTGCCGACCAGGACGTGCTGCTCAATACGCGGCTGGATCCTGAAAGTGATTGCGATGGGGCGGTCGCACGCCAGCCGGTAGCCACCGCGTCAGCATTCCGGAGCGTCCTGGTCCGCGCCTATTGCGCGGCAGCCGACGCCAAGAAGCAGGAGCTGGTCGCCCTGCTGGAACCGGCCATGGTTCGTACACGGGCGCGCTGCATGCTGGCTGACGCGGCGTGGAAGGGCCATATCACCTGTTCCACCGAACTGCTGGCCCAGGTCCACCGGCAGGCGCACCTGGAAGCCGTCGACGCGGCGTGCCCGCTGGACCAGATGGATCAGGTTGAACGCCGAGCGGCACGCGACATCCTGTCCTTCATCGCATCCCAGCAACCGGACGGGCCGGATGAAGCCTTGCAGCCCGTCCGCACGCTGCTGCAGGACCTCTACACCCGGTTGCCATTGGCCACGTCGGCCCCTGCCCCTGACCCTGCGCTGCAGATACCGCCATCCTGGCTGCGGCTGGCCAACGGCGTGTGGGGCGACCTCTGGCCCTGGCCCACGTATGAGCACTTCCGCGCCGAGGTCGCCGCCGCCGTGGAGGACGTAATGGATCTGAACGTTAGAGGGCTCGCGCAGGGCGACCAGCGTTGTCAGCGCACGTTCGAGCTGCTGGAGTACATCAGGCAGCGCGTCCCGACGACCAGCGGACCTTTTGATCACCCATCACGTCCCCTGTGGGAGCACCAATCCGATCGCCTGGAGCGGGAGGTCGCAGCCGAGCTGGTCGCGCGCCGGGCCGAAGGGGTCGCCCTGCATCGGAACGATTCCAGCGACGCCTGACCGATCAGCCGCGCGGATGGTGCCTGGCGTGCAGCTTCTGCAGGTGCTCGCGCGCCACCAGCGTGTAGATCTGGGTGGTGGACAGCGAGCTGTGGCCAAGCAGCATCTGCAGCGCGCGCAGGTCGGCCCCGCGGTTGAGCAGATGGGTCGCGAAGCTGTGCCGCAGTGCGTGGGGACTGATCCGCGCGATGTCGATACCCGCCACCACCGCATAACGCTTGACCAGGTGCCAGAACGCCTGCCGGCTCGGCGGGCGCAGGCTGGGCTCGATGAACAACGGCACCTGGCCGCCGGCGTCGGCGGGCACGCTGCGTTTGTTCGCCAACTGCGGTCGCGCCTGCTGCAGGTAGCGCTCCAGCCAGTGCTGCGACTCTTCACCCAGCGGCACCAGGCGTTCCTTGCTGCCCTTGCCGGTCACGCGCAGCACGCCCTGGCGCAGGTTCACCGCAGTGGCCGGCAGGCCGACCAGCTCGCTGACGCGCAGCCCGGCGGCGTACATCAGTTCCAGCATCGCGCGGTCGCGCAGGCCCAGCGCCGTATCCACGTCGGGGGCCGCCAGCAGCGCATCGATCTGGCTTTCCGCCAGTGCCTTGGGCAGCAGCCGTGGCAGTTTCGGCGGGTCCAGCAGCGCGGTCGGGTCATCGCTGCGGGCACCACGGCGCACGCTGTCGGCGAAGAACGCGCGCAGGGCCGACAGCAGCCGGGCGTTGCTGCGCGGCGACCATCCGTGGCGCGTGCGCCAGGCCAGGTAGTCGAACAACCCGGCGCGATCAACGCCGGCAAGGCCACCGACCTGGCCACTGCGCCAGCGCGCCAGCCCTTCGAGGTCGCGCCGGTAACTGTCCACGCTGGCCCGTGCCAGGCCATGTTCGGCCCAGGCCGCATCCAGGAACCGGGTGATCGCCACCGAATCGGCGGCATCCAGTTCGGGTAGCGCCTGGACCAGCTGGCGGCGTTCTGCGGGTGTGGAAGCAACGGACATGCGGGCAGGATACGCGGCGCGCAGCACACCCCACCAGCATTGCGTATGCTTCCCCGCATGGCTGATCCTCATGATGCCCCCGCCGCCCCTGCTGCTGCCGTGCGCCCTGCCGCCCTGCTGGGCTGGCGCCTGCTCGCCTTGCTGTACGACCTGTTCCCGGCGCTTGCGTTGTGGATGCTGGCCGGATCCCTGTTCGTCATCGCGTTCACCGTCACCGGCCATTCCACGCACGAAAACATCGCCCCTTTCAGCCGCTGGCAGTGGGCGCTGTGGGCGTGCTGCTGGGTGCTGACCGGCCTGTACGCCACCTGGAGCTGGCGCCGCGGCGGCCAGACTCTGGGCATGCGGCCGTGGCGGATCGCGGTCACTGGCGATGATGCGCTGGCGCCGTCACTGCGCGCGTTGTGGGCCCGCTACACGGTTGCCAGCGTGTCCCTGGGCCTGGCCGGACTGGGCTTCTGGTGGGCCTTGGTCGACCGCGACCGGCTGACCTGGCACGACCGCGCCAGCGGCACGCGGATGATCCGCCGGCCCCGGCGCTGAGGCCCGACGCGTAGCTGAACCAACGCCGCACTGTCATCAGGCCGTCATCGATCCACGATAGATCGCAGGGCGGCACGCTGCGTAGCCTGTGCGGCCAATCCGTTTGATGCCGTGATGATGATGCGCCTGCTGCTGGCCTGCGCGTGCCTGTGGCTGGCCGCCTGCTCTCCTGATGCTTCCACCTCGCTGAGCGAACGCCTGGTGTCTCCGGGCGGCGCCTCGCCGTTGCTTGACCAGGCCCATATCGCAGCCACCATCGCCACCCTGCCGAACCGGAGCGGCTACATCACCAGCCGCGAACACGTGCGCCTGTTCTGGCGCGCTTTCGATGCCGGCGACTATGGCCTGCGCTACCGCTATGCGCGCCCGCGCCATGAAGGCGGTGAGCCGGTGGACATGGACCTTCGGCTGGAGCCGCCGCGGCCGTTCCATGCGCAGGCGCCGCGCGGCACCGTGGTGGTGCTGCACGGCTGGATGATGAGTGGCGATGCGATGCTGCCGTGGTCGCTGCAGCTGGCCCAGTCCGGCTACCGCGTCATCACCATCGACCTGCGCAACCATGGTCACTCGGGCGGTGGCCCGGCGGGGTATGGAACGGTGGAATCGGACGAGGTGATCGAGGTGATCCGTGCCTTGCGCGCCCGCGGTGAGGTGCAGGGCCCGTTGTATCTGTTCGGGGTGTCCTACGGCGCGGCGACCGCGCTGTTCGCCGCCGAGAAACTGGGCGGCGACGTACAGGGCGTCGTGGCGATGGAGTCCTTCGCCAACGCCGGCGATGCGATCCGCAGCATGATCCCGCACCTGCTGGCCAGCCAGCCGAGTGGCTGGCAGGCGCAGGCAGTGGCTGCGTATGCCCGCTGGCGGTATGCCGACCAGGACATGGACGCGGTGATCGCCGCAGCCAACCGGCGGCTGGGGGTGGACCTGGACCAGGTGGACGTCAGCCGTGCGGTGGCCGCCAGCCGCGCGTGCGTGCTGCTAGT
This sequence comes from Stenotrophomonas chelatiphaga, assembly GCF_032054965.1. NCBI lineage: Bacteria > Pseudomonadati > Pseudomonadota > Gammaproteobacteria > Lysobacterales > Lysobacteraceae > Stenotrophomonas > Stenotrophomonas chelatiphaga. Next base: position 128,103 of record NZ_DAMBRS010000012.1, read on the forward strand.
GCACGGTGACCAGGACCAGCATATCCGCGTGGACCAGGGGCGTCGGCTGGCGCAGGCCAGTCCGCGTGCGCACTACATCGAAATGCGCGGCGAAGATCACATCACCCTGCCGATGCGGATCGATCTGCTGGGCGGCGTGGTGGACGACTGGATGTCGCGTGATGTGTCCGCCCCGGACGGCCTGTGCCCTGCGCCGCGGACGCCGGTCGAGGCGAACTTCATGGCGCTTGCGGGCGGCGTGGGAGGGTCGAACGGGTGAGACCCCCTCGCGGGTGGCTTTCAGGCTTGAACTGGGTTTGGGTCGGGCGGTGGGGCTGGTCGGGGGACGGCAAAAACTGCATCCATGCGGGCCTCGTT
>NZ_DAMBRS010000013.1:0-127140 GCF_032054965.1 Stenotrophomonas chelatiphaga
TATGCGGGGCCTTGAGCGGCAGGAGCCGCGAAGAGCTACATGGACGTACTTGCGCGTGCCCCGCATAGCCTCCCCGCCCGGCCCACCCCCAACTGCGGCTTCAAACACCAGCTACCCGCGAGGGGGTCCCACCCGTTCGCCGCGCCACCACCAGACGCAAAAAAAACGCCAGGACAAGCCCGGCGTTTCTTCGGAACCATCAAACGGGTGGATCAGCCCAGCAGGTGCGCCACGGCCGAACGCTCGTCTTCCAGCTCGGCCAGGGTCTTGTCGATGTACTTCTGGCTGAACTCGTCGATCGGCAGGTCCTTGACCAGCGTGTACTCGCCATTCTCGGTGGTGACCGGGAAGCCGAAGATCACGCCTTCCGGAATGCCGTAGGAACCGTCGGACGGCACGCCCATGGTCAGCCACTTGCCGTTGCTGCCCAGCACCCAGTCACGGATGTGGTCGATGGCGGCGTTGGCAGCCGAAGCGGCCGAGGACGAACCGCGCGCTTCGATGATCGCCGCGCCGCGCTTGCCCACGGTCGGGATGAAGGTGCCAGCGTTCCAGTCCTGGTCGTTGATGGCATCGGCGATGGACGCGCCATCGGCGGTGGCGAAACGGTAATCCGGGTACATGGTCGGGCTGTGGTTGCCCCACACGACCAGCTTTTCCATGCCACCCACCGGCTTGCCGAGCTTGGTCGACAGCTGGCTCAGTGCGCGGTTGTGGTCCAGGCGCAGCATGGCGGTGAAGTTGCGCGGGTTCAGGTCCGGCGCCGACTTCATCGCGATGTAGGCATTGGTGTTGGCCGGGTTGCCGACCACCAGCACCTTGACGTCACGCTTGGCGACCTTGTTCAGGGCGGCGCCCTGCGCGGTGAAGATTTCCGCGTTGGCCTGCAGCAGGTCGGCGCGCTCCATGCCCGGGCCGCGCGGACGCGCGCCGACCAGCAGGGCCACGTCGACGTCCTTGAACGCCACTTCGGCGTTGTCGGTACCGACGATGCCGGCCAGCAGCGGGAATGCGCAGTCCTCCAGTTCCATGATCACGCCCTTCAGCGCGGCCTGGGCCTTTTCCACCGGCAGCTCAAGCAGCTGCAGGATGACCGGCTGGTCCTTGCCGAGCATTTCGCCGGAGGCGATGCGGAACAGCAGGGCGTAGCCGATCTGGCCGGCAGCGCCGGTCACGGCAACACGAACGGGTGCTTTCATGGGGGTTTCCTCTAGCTTGCGAGCGTTGGATTTGAACCGCGGGCGTGGCCGGGCGGCCTGGCAGGCGGCGGGGGATCATGAAAACGGCCACCGCAGGGTGGCCGTTTCAAAGGGGATCAGGCGCGCGAGGGAATCGACTTGTTCCACTCGGCGACGCGGTCGGCCTTGGCGGCCAGCACGGCGTCGGTATCGCCTTCCAGGGTGATCGAATGGATCACATCACCCTGCTTGACCGAATCGACGATGGCCTGGCCTTCCAGCACCTGGCCGAACACGGTGTGCTTGCCGTCCAGCCAGTCGGTCTTGATGTGGGTGATGAAGAACTGGCTGCCGTTGGTGTTCGGGCCGGCGTTGGCCATCGACAGCGAACCGACCTGATGCTTCACACCATTCTTTTCGTCTTCGAACTTGTAGCCTGCGTCGCCGGTGCCCTGGCCGCGCGGGCAACCGCCCTGGATCATGAAATCGGCGATGACGCGGTGGAACACCAGGCCGTCATAGAAGCCATGCTTCACCAGGTTCACGAAGTTGGCCACGGTCAGCGGTGCCTTGTCGGCGAACAGCTCGACCTTGATCGGGCCCTGGGTGGTATCGAAAGTAGCGATCAGGGACATGCGGATCCTCAGGAATTCAGGTTGGAAAGGTCTAGCTCCCTAGTTTACACCCGTCCCGTTTCGGTCGCGGGTACGACGATCGTTGGAGATTTCGCAGCGGTTCTGTGTTTTTTCCTCTGGGGTGCGGGGTGGGAGGGGACGGCGCGGGGCACGCCGTGAATACGTCCTTGTAGGCTCGTCGCCGCATCCATGCGGCTCTAACGGCCCCGCACCGTCCCCTCCCACCCCGCCAGACAGATGGCCGCTGCTGTGGGGGGAAGGAAGAGCAAAGGCAACGGCAGAAGCGAAAGCAAGAGCAAGAGCGGCCGGGCGTGGCTGCGCTTCTGCCGCCGGGCACGGGGAACTCGCAGGCGGGGTCGGGGCAGGCCACACAGGACTCTGTGAGGCAGGAGCCGAACTGAAGCCCCCATGGAAGGGTTTACGGCGTGTCCTGTGTGGCCTGCCCCGACCCCGCCCCACCGAGGAAATGGAGGCGCCGCGGCTGCGCCTGAATGGGGATCGGGCGGCCGGTGAAACAAGGTTTTCGCCAAACGCCCGGATCGCGGTATGATGATGGACTTCTTTTTCCAAATCCGGCGCCGACTGGCCCCCTTTCGCATGTCCATCGAAAATCTTCGCAACATCGCCATCGTCGCGCACGTCGACCATGGCAAGACCACCCTGGTCGATCAGCTGCTGAAGCAGTCCGGCACCCTGTCCGAGCGTACCGTCCTCGCCGAGCGCGTGATGGACAGCAACGACCAGGAAAAGGAACGCGGCATCACCATCCTGGCCAAGAACACGGCCATCACCTGGGAAGACAAGAAGACCGGTATCAAGAACCGGATCAACATCGTCGATACCCCCGGACACGCCGACTTCGGCGGCGAAGTGGAGCGCGTGCTGTCGATGGTCGACACCGTGCTGATCCTCGTCGACGCGATGGACGGCCCGATGCCGCAGACCCGCTTCGTGACCCAGAAGGCCTTCGCGATGGGCTTCAAGCCGATCGTGGTGGTCAACAAGGTCGACCGTCCGGGCTCGCGTCCGGAGTGGGTGATCGACCAGGTCTTCGACCTGTTCGACAAGCTCGGCGCCACCAATGAGCAGCTCGACTTCCCGATCGTCTACGCCTCGGCCCTGAACGGCTATGCCGGCCTGGAAGACAGCGTCCGCGACGGCGACATGACCCCGCTGTACGAAGCCATCATGCAGCACGCGCCGAAGCCGGAAGTGGATCCGGAAGGCCCGTTCCAGATGCGCATCAGCCAGCTGGACTACAACAACTTCGTCGGCGTGATCGGCATCGGCCGCATCCAGCGTGGCACCCTGAAGAAGGGCATGCAGGTTGCAGTGATCGACCGCGAAGGCAAGAAGCGCAACGGCAAGGTTGGCCAGGTGCTGGGCTTCCTGGGCCTGGAGCGCATCGAGCAGGACACCGCCGAAGCCGGTGACATCGTCGCCATCTCCGGCATCGCCGAGCTGACCATCTCCGACACCCTGTGCCATCCGGAAACCCCGGAAGCGCTGCCGGCGCTGACCGTCGATGAACCGACGATCTCGATGACCTTCCAGGTCAACAACTCGCCGTTCGCCGGCAACAAGGACCTGTCCGGTGGCAAGTTCCTGACCAGCCGCCAGATCAAGGACCGCCTGGACCGCGAGCAGGTCCACAACGTGGCCCTGAAGGTCGAACAGCTGGAAGACGCCGACAAGTTCCTGGTCTCCGGCCGTGGCGAACTGCACCTGTCGGTGCTGATCGAGAACATGCGTCGCGAAGGCTACGAGCTGGCCGTGTCGCGCCCGGAAGTCATCATCAAGCAGATCGACGGCCAGGCCATGGAGCCGATCGAGCAGCTGGTGGTGGACATCGAAGAACAGCACCAGGGCGGCGTCATGGAAAAGCTGGGCATGCGCAAGGGCCAGCTGAAGAACATGGAACCGGACGGCAAGGGTCGCGTGCGCCTGGAATACCAGATCCCGGCCCGTGGCCTGATCGGTTTCCAGAACGAGTTCAAGACCCTGACCCAGGGCTCGGGCCTGCTGTTCCACGTCTTCGACCATTACGGTCCGAAGGAACAGGGCGCCATTGCCAAGCGCCAGAACGGCGTGATGATCGCCAATGCGCCGGGCGCCACCCCCGCTTACTCGCTGGGACCGCTGCAGGAACGCGGCAAGCTGTTCGCTGCTGAAGGCGACAACGTGTACGAAGGTCAGCTGATCGGTATCCACTCCAAGGACAACGACCTGACCGTCAACGCGATCAAGACCAAGCCGCTGACCAACATGCGCGCTTCGGGCAAGGACGATGCGATCCAGCTGACCCCGGCGATCAAGTACTCGCTGGAGCAGGCCCTGGACTTCATCGAAGACGACGAGCTGGTCGAGATCACGCCGAAGGAAATCCGCCTGCGCAAGAAGGGGCTGACCGAAAGCGATCGCAAGAAGGCCTCGCGCGGCGGCTGAGCCGACACGTGAGCCAGACCGCTTACAACCCGGATCCGAAACGGCATCCGGGTCTGCATGTCATCGCCTTGCTCGAAACGGGCAAGGCGGTGCTTGCACTGTTGGCGGCGACCGGGCTGGAAATGCTCGGTCCGCAGCCACTGCGCGATGGGATCAATGCCCTGATCCGGCGTTTCAGCCTGGACCCGGATCACGGCACCCTGCCCTCGCTGCTCAACATGATCAGTCCCGACGCGGTGCATCTGGCGGCGGCGGCGATGCTCGCCTATGCCCTGCTGCACCTGGTGGAAGCCTGGGGCCTGTGGCGCGCCAAGGCCTGGGCGTCCTGGCTGGGCTGCGTCTCGGCCGGCATCTACCTGCCCTTCGATGTGTATGCCATCGCCCGCCATCCCGGCTGGGCCTCCTGGACCGTGCTGGTGATCAACCTGCTGGTGGTCTACGTGCTCGCACGCGACATCCTCAAGCGCAAACCCTGACGACCCCGCGATACACTGGGCCGGTGACCAGGCCGCCCTGCATGCGCATCGTCCCTTCGTTGAAACCCTGTCTTCGCCTGTCCATCGTGCTCGCCGCGGTGCTGTTGGCGTGCCCGGTCGGCCTGGCGGCAGCGCCACCACGAGCGCCCACGGCGCATCCTGCTGCGGCAGCCGCAGCGCCTTTCGCCTATGCCGAAGCCGAAGTCACCGACCTGCAGGCGCGCATGCGGGCCGGCGAACTGACCAGTACCACCCTGACCACCGCCTACCTGACGCGGATCGCCGCGCTGGACCGCGCAGGCCCGCGCCTGCGCGCCGTCATCGAACTCAACCCGGATGCCCTGAAGGAAGCCGCCGAACGCGACCGGGAGCGCCGCAGCGGCCGCGTGCGCGGCCCCCTGCATGGCATCCCGGTGCTGCTCAAGGACAACATCAACGCCGCGCCCATGAGCACCACGGCCGGCTCACTGGCACTGGCCGGCTTCCGCCCGCCGGACGCCTTCCTGGTGCGCCGCCTGCGCGAGGCGGGTGCGGTCATCCTCGGCAAGAGCAACCTGAGCGAATGGGCCAACTACCGGGGCGAGGACTCCACCTCCGGCTGGAGCGCGCGCGGTGGCCAGACCCGCAACCCGTATCGCCTCGGCTACAGCCCCTGCGGCTCCAGCAGCGGCAGCGCGGTGGCGGTGGCGGCCAACCTCGCCGCGGTGTCCATCGGTACGGAAACCGATGGCAGCATTGTCTGCCCCGCCGCGATCAACGGGGTGGTCGGCCTGAAACCCACCGTAGGACTGGTCAGCCGCGATGGCATCATCCCGATCTCCTTCAGCCAGGACACGGCCGGCCCCATCACCCGCACGGTGGCCGATGCCGCCGCGGTGCTGACCGCCATCGCCGGGCGCGATGATGCCGACCCGGCGACCGCCACCCTGCCGGGCCGTGCGGTGTACGACTACACCGCGCGGCTGAACCCGGAGGGCCTGCGCGGTGCCCGGATCGGGGTGATGGACAGTCCGCTCACCCAACGCCCCGGCATCGGCACGTTGATGCAGCATGCGGTGGACGAACTGCGCCGGGCCGGCGCCACGGTGGTGAAGGTGCCGGAACTGGACCCGACGCAGTGGGCCGAGGCCGAGCAGACGGTGCTGCGCTTCGAGTTCAAGTCCGGGCTGGAACGCTACCTGCGCCACTGGAAGGCGCCGCTGCGCACCCTGCCCCAGCTCATTGCCTTCAATACCCGACACGCCGCGCAGGAACTGCCGCTGTTCGGGCAGGAACTGCTGGAAGCCTCCGCGCAGGTGGGCACGCTGGGCGATGCAGGCTACATCCAGGCACGCAGCCAGGCGCGGCGCATCGCCGGTGAACAGGGCATCGATGCGCTGCTGCGCGCTCACCAGCTGGACGCGCTGGTGGCGCCCACCACGGGCACCGCATGGCCGATCACCCGCAGTGGCGGGGACACCTTCCCCGGGGGCAGCTACGGTGCGGCCGCCGTTGCCGGCTATCCCAGCCTGAGCGTGCCCATGGGCCATGTCGATGGCCTGCCGGTGGGGCTGTTGTTCATGGGCACGGCCTGGGCCGAACCGCGCCTGATCGAACTGGGCTACGCCTACGAGCAGCGCACCATGGCGCGCCGACCACCGCTGCTGTAAGGGCAGCCGACCGGCCTGATGGCCCTCGTGGCGAGGCGTGCCCGCCGACATGCCGCCGAGCATGGCTCGGCACTAGCCAACTGCCGGCTCGCCATCTTCGGCGCCGGGTGAGCGGATGTCCGGGTCTGCCGTCACTGCCACGCGGCGGCGCGGCGTGTCGGCGGCGTCTTCCATCTGCGCACGCAACCGTGGCAACGCCTGCGGATGCTCGCGGGCCAGGAAATCCAGCATCCGTTCGCGGATCAGGCAGCGCAGGTCGAATGCATCGCCGGAATTGCGCGCACTGACCAGCAGGCGTACCTGCAGGGTGTGTTCGGTGGTCTCGGTGACCTGGGTCACGCAGACCCGTCCGTCCCAGAGCGGGGCGTCCTTGCAGATGCGCTCAAGCTCGGCGCGGATGGCGGGAATCGGCGCGCGGTAGTCCAGCCACAGGAAGGCGGTACCGAGCAGGTCGGCGCTGCGCCGGGTCCAGTTCTGGAAGGGGTTTTCGATGAACCAGGTCAGCGGCACCACCATCCGTCGTTCGTCCCAGATGCGGACCACCACGTAACTGCTGCCGATTTCTTCGATGCGCCCCCACTCGCCTTCCACGATCACCACGTCATCCAGCCGGATCGGTTGGGTCACCGCGATCTGCATGCCGGCGATCAGGTTGCCGAACACCGGCTTGGCGGCGATACCGGCCACCAGGCCGATCAGGCCGGCTGACGCCAGCAGCGCCGAGCCGATCTTGGCCACCATCTCGAACTGCAGCAGCACCAGCGAGGCGCCCAGGATGATGATGCCGCCCATCAGCACGCGGCTGAGGACGCGGGTCTGGGTCTGGATGCGCCGCGCTTCCAGGTTGTCGGCCACTTCGATGGGATGGTTGCGCAGGATGGCTTTTTCACCCGCGGCCACCGCGCGCACCAGCAGCCAGATGAAGCAGCCGGTCAATCCGATGTGTGCCACCCGCTGGGCCTGTTCCAGCCAGCGGTCGTGCAGCGGCGTCGCCTGCAGCGCCGGCACCAGCAGCAACAGCGGGAAGGCCAGCGCCAGCGGCGGACCCAGCATCCGGCCGATGCGTGCCCGCCGTCGGTCCTTGCCCGCTAGCCGCCGATACAGCGCAAGGATGAGCCATGCGCCGAATCCACCGACTACCAGCGCGACGCCCAGCGGCACCACGTAAGCCTGCGCCCGTCCCCACTCGATCACCCGTGCACCTCCACGACCACGCGAAACGATCAGCGTGTCGCAGCGGCCATGAGCATGGTGTCAGTCGTTCGTAAAAAGGGGGTCAGCGTCAGAGGTCAGGGGCGCGACTCCGACCCGGACTCTGACCCCTTTCAGCCTGCCTGCTTGCGCACGATCGCCATCGCGATTTCCAGCGACTGCTCGTAGTTCAGCCGCGGATCCACGCTGGAGCGGTAGGCACGCTCCAGGTCGCGTTCGGTAAGCTCGCGCGCGCCGCCGGTGCACTCGGTGACATCCTCGCCGGTCATCTCCAGGTGGACGCCACCCAGTCGGGTGCCCGCTGCGGCATGCAGGTCGAAGGACAGCTCCACTTCACCGCGGATGTTGTCGAAGCGACGCGTCTTGTAGCCGTTGTCGGTGCTCTCGGTATTGCCATGCATCGCATCGCAGACCCACAGCACGCGGCGCCCGTCGCGCTTCACCGCATCCAGCAGCGGGGGCAGCTTGTCGGCGATCTGCGCCGCGCCCATGCGGTGGATGAAGCTGAGCCGGCCCGGCTCGTCGTCGGGGTTCAGCACGTCGATCAATCGCAGCAACTGGTCCGGCTGGACCGACGGCCCGACCTTGATCGCGATCGGGTTGCGCACGCCACGCAGGTATTCCACGTGGGCGCCATCCAGCGCCGCCGTGCGCATGCCGATCCACGGGTAGTGCGTGCTCAGGTTCAGCCAGCCCTGCTGGCGCGGCACCTGCCGGGTCAGGCCCTGCTCGTACGGCAGCAGCAGCGCTTCGTGCGAAGTGTAGAAGTCGACGCGCTTGAGGTTGTGCACGCGCGAGCCGGAAATGGTTTCCATGAAGCCGATCGAATCCTCGATCGAGGTCACCATCTTCTGGTACTCCACGGCCAACGGCGAATGCCGCACCCACTCCAGGTTCCAGTATTCCGGGTGGTGCAGGTCGGCGAAGCCGCCGTCGATGAGCGCGCGCACGAAGTTCATGGTCATCGCCGAATGCGCATGCGCCTGCAGCATCCGCTTCGGATCAGGCAGGCGCGCGGCCTCGGTGAACGCCGGTGCATTGATCACATCGCCGCGGTAGCTCGGCAGGGTCACCCCGTCACGCGTTTCGGTATCGGCGGAGCGCGGCTTGGCGTACTGCCCGGCGAAGCGCCCGACCCGGATCACCGGCTTGCGCAGGCCGTGCACCAGCACCAGGCTCATCTGCAGCAGCACCTTGAGCCGGTTGGAGATCATGCCCGATTCGCAGTCGCTGAAGTTTTCCGCGCAGTCACCGCCCTGCAGCAGGAAGCGCCGCCCTTCCTGGGCATCAGCGAGCTGCTGCTTCAGTGCGACGATTTCCCACGAGGTCACCAGCGGCGGCAACCGCTTCAGCTCATGCAGCGCGGCATCCAGGGCCACGGGATCCGGGTAGCTCGGCATCTGCAGCGCGGTCTTGCGGCGCCAGCTCTCCGGCGACCAGTCGGCGGGGGGCAACGAATCAACGGACGACATGGCGGACTCCAGGACCTTCAAGGTAGCGCCGAGCCATGCTCGGCGGATCAGTTACAGCAGGCGCGCTCAGCGCATGCGGCGCAACGATACCAGCAGCGCCCACGCCGCCAGCAGAGCGAACCACGCCAGCGACCACATCGGCATCGTCAGCCCGAGGAAGGTCCAGTCGATGTTGCCGCAGTTACCGGTGCCGGTAAGCACCGTGCGGAACACTTCGAAGGGCCCCATGGTCTCGCTGAGGAACGCCAGCGGCGGTCCGCAGGTGGCGCCGAACTCCGGCGGGATCATCTGCACGTACACATGCCGTGCGGCGATGCCGATGCCCACGCCGGCGGCGATGAAGGCCAGTACCCCGTAGGTGACGCGGCCGGGACGGTTGGAGGGCCCGTGCAGCGCCCCGAGCAGGAACACCAGGCCCAGCGCGGCGAAGGCGATGCGCTGGAAGATGCACAACGGGCACGGCTCCAGCCCCATCTGCAGCTGCAGGAAGATGGCATAGGCCAGCAGCCCCGCACAGATCAGGAATCCCAGCAGGAACTGGGCGCGGAACGGCCAACGGAACGGATTCATAGGGCGACTCTAGCCAGGCAGGTGCCAAGGGTAACCGACCGGCGCCGCCGTTCGAACCGCCACGCGCATCGCCTGTCGGAATGCGGTCAGCGGAAACGCAGAAGCCCGGCACGCGGCCGGGCTTCTGACGGTACAGCAGGAACCGGTCCGATTACTCGGCCACTTCCTCTGCAACGGCGGCCGGACGGTCGACCAGCTCGACGTAGGCCATCGGGGCGTTGTCGCCGGCGCGGAAGCCGCACTTCAGCAGACGCAGGTAACCACCCGGGCGCGACGCGTAACGCGGGCCGAGGATGGTGAACAGGTTGCCGACGGCTTCGTTGTCACGCAGGCGGGCGAAGGCCAGGCGGCGGTTGGCGACGGAGTCGACCTTGGCCAGGGTGATCAGCGGCTCGGCGACGCGGCGCAGTTCCTTGGCCTTCGGCAGGGTGGTCTTGATCAGCTCGTGCTTGAACAGCGAGGCGGCCATGTTCTTGAACATTGCTTCGCGGTGGGCGCTGGTGCGGCTGAACTTACGGCCGGATTTCTGGTGACGCATGGTGGTGATTCCTTTGCAAGATTGAGTCTTTGGGGATCGTTGTCGCCGTCATGGCGCTGAATTCGGACTGCGGATGGTCCTGGCCGCCCGTCCTGGTCGGCCTGTCCGCGGACTGATCGTCCGTCGGTTGGTGTAGCGTCGAGCTTGTTCGACTGCGGGTGAGGCAATCGAGCAAGCTCGACGCTACGGTGCGAAGGCCCCACCGTTGCCGGTGGAGCCTTTCGCGATGCTGCAGGAAGCGGCTATCAGCCGAGCATGCCGTGGCTGGCGACGCCGGCCGGCGGCCAGTTCTCCAGCTTCATGCCGAGCGACAGGCCACGCTGGGCCAGCACTTCCTTGATTTCAGTGAGCGACTTCTTGCCCAGGTTCGGGGTCTTCAGCAGCTCCACTTCGGTCTTCTGGATCAGATCGCCGATGTAGTAGATGCTCTCGGCCTTGAGGCAGTTGGCCGAACGCACAGTCAGCTCCAGATCGTCGATCGGGCGCAGCAGCACCGGATCCACGCCGTTGTTGGCCGGCTTGGCCGCACCGCGGTCGCGGTGGGTGAAGTCACCGAACACCGACAGCTGGTCGCTGAGGATGTCGGCGGCGGTGCGCACGGCTTCCTCGGCATCGATGGTGCCGTTGGTCTCGATATCGATGACCAGCTTGTCCAGGTCGGTGCGCTGTTCGACACGTGCCGCTTCCACGGCATAGGCGACGCGGCGGACCGGCGAGAACGAGGCATCCAGGACCAGGCGGCCGATGGCACGGGTTTCTTCGTCCGGACGACGACGCGCGGCAGCCGGCTGGTAGCCGAAACCACGTTCGATCTTCAGACGCATGTTGATTGCCGTATCCTTGGTCAGGTTGCAGATCACGTGGTCGCCGTTGAGGACCTCCACGTTGTGATCGACCTTGATGTCGGCAGCGGTAACGACGCCCGGACCCTGCTTGGACAGGGACAGGGTGGCGCTGTCGCCGGTATGCATACGGATGGCCACGTCCTTCAGGTTGAGCAGGACTTCAAGCACGTCCTCCTGCAGACCTTCGACCGTGGTGTACTCATGCAACACGCCGTCGATTTCGACTTCCGTGATCGCGAAGCCCGGGATGGACGACAGCAGGACGCGACGCAGGGCATTGCCCAGCGTGTGCCCATAACCACGCTCCAAGGGTTCGATAACGACCTTGGCGCGTGTGTCGGTAAGGCGTTCGATCTGCGGGCCACGAGGACGCAGAACCTGGTTGGCGGTAACCGTCATGTTGCGGGTTCTCCTAGTGAACCCCCGGCCGTCGCCGGGGGCTCTCCAATGTGAATTACTTCGAATACAGCTCGACGATCAGCGCTTCATTGATGTCTGCAGGCAGGTCCGAACGATCCGGAACCGCCTTGAAGACGCCGGCGAACTTGCCGGAGTCCACTTCAATCCACGACGGACGCATGTCGTGCGTGGCCGAAACGGTCAGGGCTTCCTGAACGCGCAGCTGCTTGGCAGCCTTTTCGGACAGTGCAACCGCGTCGCCGGCCTTGATCTGGTACGAAGCCAGGTTGACCGACTTGCCGTTGACGGTGACGCCGCGGTGCGAGACCAGCTGACGCGCAGCCGGACGGGTCACAGCGAAGCCCATGCGATAGACGACGTTGTCCAGACGGGTTTCCAGCAGCTGCAGCAGGTTCTCGCCGGTGTTGCCCTTCTTGGTCGAGGCCTTCTTGTAGTAGTTGCGGAACTGACGCTCCAGCAGGCCGTAGATACGCTTGACCTTCTGCTTTTCACGCAGCTGGGTGGCGTAGTCGGACAGCTTGCCCTTGCGGGCAGTGGCGCCGTGCTGGCCGGGCTTCTGCTCCAGCTTGCACTTGGAGTCCAGCGCACGCGCCGGGCTCTTGAGGGAAAGGTCGGCGCCTTCGCGGCGGGCGAGCTTACAGGTAGGACCGATATAACGAGCCATTTCTTATCGCTCCCTTAGACGCGACGCTTCTTCGGCGGACGGCACCCGTTGTGCGGGATTGGCGTCACGTCGATGATGTTGGTGATCTTGTAACCGACGTTGTTCAGCGAACGAACGGCGGACTCACGACCCGGACCCGGGCCCTTGATGCGGACTTCCAGCGACTTCACGCCGTAGTCGAGCGCAGCACGGCCGGCCTTTTCGGCGGCAACCTGGGCAGCGAACGGGGTCGACTTGCGCGAACCGCGGAAGCCGGCGCCACCGGAGGTCGCCCACGACAGGGCATTACCCTGGCGGTCGGTGATGGTCACGATGGTGTTGTTGAAAGAAGCGTGGACGTGGGCAACGCCATCAGTGATGACGCGCTTGATCTTCTTCTTGGTCTTAGCAGCGGGCTTAGCCATTTATGTGTCCCTTACTTCCTGATCGCCTTGCGCGGACCCTTGCGGGTGCGGGCGTTGGTACGGGTACGCTGGCCACGCAGCGGGAGACCGCGACGATGACGCAGACCGCGGTAGCAGCCCAGGTCCATCAGGCGCTTGATCGCGATGCCGATTTCACGGCGCAGATCGCCTTCAACGATGTACTTGCCGACTTCCGAACGCAGACGTTCGATTTCCGGCTCCGACAGATCGCGGATCTTGGTGGTCGAAGCAACGCCTGCGACTTCGCAGACCTTCTTCGAACGGGTACGGCCGATGCCGTAAATGCTTTGCAACCCGACCCAGACATGCTTCTGGGCTGGCAGGTTGACGCCTGCAATACGCGCCATGACGCGGTTCTCCAGCTGAGTGATGGCCGACAGCGCACCGTGAAGGCGCGCAAATCCGGCAGGATGGATCAAAAATGGTAACCAACAAACGAACAGGTTCCGGTTTACTGGAAAGTCCGTGAAGCCACGAAGGCCTCATGAACCTTGGCCCGGGGAGTGTGCCCAGGCTCCGGCGCCGGATCAGGTTGGTCGCGACGGCAATCCCGGGGGATTGCTGCCGTGGCCGCCCGCGCTACTCCTGCGCAGGACCACCAGATCTCACCCCCACCCGGAACCGCTGCGGGGGCCGCCCTTCTTTGGATAGCCGGGTCCGCGAAGCGGAGGACCATCACATCAGGAAGACGATAGTGTAACAGGGAGATCAGCCGCGCGCAAAACCGCCGCGGTTGCCGCCCTTCAGGTTTGCCTTCTTCAGCAGGCTCTCGTACTGGTGGGACATCAGGTGCGCCTGCACCTGGGCGATGAAGTCCATCACCACCACCACCACGATCAGCAGCGAGGTACCGCCGAAGTAGAACGAAGCATTCAGCTGCGTGCGCATCAGTTCCGGCAGCAGGCAGACGATCACCAGGTAGGCCGAACCGGCTGCGGTCAGGCGGGTCAGCACGCCGTCGATGTAATCGGCGGTGGCCTTGCCCGGACGGATGCCCGGAATCAGCGCGCCCGACTTCTTCAGGTTGTCGGCGGTTTCCTGCGAATTGAACACCAGCGCGGTATAGAAGAACGCGAAACCGGTGATCAGGCCTGCGAACACGATCATGTGCAGCGGCTCGCCCGGGCCCAGGGCATTGGCGATCTTCTGCAGCCACTGGCCGGTGGCGCTCTGGTTGGCGGCCTGGCCGGACCACATCGCCAGCGTTGCCGGGAAGGCCAGCAGGCTGGAGGCGAAGATCGCGGGGATCACGCCGGCCATGTTGAGCTTCAACGGCAGGAACGAGGTCTGGTTCATGTACGCGTTGCGGCCACCCTGGCGGCGCGCGTAGTTCACCGTGATGCGGCGCTGGCCGCGTTCGACGAACACCACGAAGAAGGTGAAGGCCAGCACCACCAGCGCGATCAGCAGCAGCTGGATGAACTGGATGTTGCCGTCGCGGTACGCGTCGAAGGTGTGGATGACCGCACCCGGCAGGCCGGCCACGATACCGGCGAAGATGATCAGCGACACGCCGTTGCCGATGCCGCGCTCGGTGACCTGCTCACCGACCCACATCAGGAACATGGTGCCTGCGGTCAGCGCGATCACGGCGGTCAGCACGAAGCCCATGCCCGGGGCATAGACCACGGCCGCGCCGCCCGGCGAGACCTGGTTCTGCAGCGCCAGCGCGATGCTGCCGCCCTGCACCACCGCCAGCAACACGGCGCCGATGCGGGAATACTGGGTGATCTTGCGGCGTCCGGATTCACCTTCCTTCTGCAGCGCCTTCAGCGCCGGGAAGATGTGGACCGCCAGCTGCATCACGATCGATGCCGAGATGTACGGCATGACGTTCAGCGCGAAGATCGAGAAACGGTGCAGGGCGCCGCCCGAGAACATGTTGAACATGTCCACGATGCCGCCGCCCTGCTGTTCCATCATTGCAAGCATGGCATCGGGATTCACGCCCGGGACCGGCACATAGCAGCCGATCCGATAGACGATCAAAGCCCCGACCACGAACAGCAGACGTTGGCGAAGTTCAGTGAACTTGCCCATTCCACCCGCGAGGTTACCGATGCCAGCTTGCGCCATGATGCTATTACTCCGTTACGCTGCCGCCGGCAGCTTCGATCGCAGCCTTGGCACCAGCCGTGGCAACGATGCCCTTCAGGGTGTACGCCTTGGTCAGTTCGCCCTTGACGACGATCTTGGCCCGCTTGGCAATGCTCGGGACCAGCTTGGCTTCACGCAGGGTGGCGAAGGTGATCTCGCCGGCCGGCAGCTTGTCCAGCTGGTACAGCAGCACTTCAGCGGTGTCCTTGGCGATCGGCGAGTTGAAGCCGATCTTCGGCAGACGACGCTGCATGGGGGTCTGGCCGCCTTCGAAGCCGGCCTTGATCTTGCCGCCACCCTTGCGGGCGAACGAACCCTTGTGGCCGCGGCCGCAGGTCTTGCCCAGGCCGGAGCCGATGCCACGACCGACGCGGGTGCGTGCGGTGCGGGCGCCCGGTGCCGGGCTCAGGTCATTCAGATGCATGGTCATTGGATTATTCCTCAACCTTGACGAGGTAGTGAACCTTGTTGATCAGGCCGCGAACCTGCGGGCTGTCCTTCAGTTCACGCACATCGTTGAGCTTGCTCAGGCCCAGGGCGCGGACCGACAGGCGGTGCAGCGACTGGGAACCACGAAGGCCGCGCACCAGGCGCACCTTGACGGTCTTGCCGGTTTCATTAGCCATGGTTCAGATCCTCTACCTTCTTGCCGCGCTTGGCCGCGATGCGAGCCGGCGACTGCGTGGCAGCCAGGCCCTTCACGGTGGCACGCACCAGGTTGATCGGGTTGCGCGAGCCGGTGGCCTTGGCCAGCACGTTCTTCACGCCAACCGCTTCCAGCACGGCACGCATGGCGCCGCCGGCGATCACGCCGGTACCTTCCGAGGCCGGCTGCATGAACACACGGGCTGCGCCGTGACCGTCCTTGACCGTGTGCCACAGGGTGCCGTTGTTCAGATCGACGGTGACCTGGTTCTTGCGCGCCTGCTCCATCGACTTCTGGATGGCGACCGGCACTTCACGCGCCTTGCCGTAACCGAAACCGACCTTGCCTTCGCCGTCGCCGACCACGGTCAGTGCGGTGAAGGTGAACTGGCGACCGCCCTTGACGGTCTTGCTGACGCGGTTGACCGCGACCAGCTTCTCGATCATGCCGTCGTCGACTTTCTCTTCGCGGTTACGGTCGCGGTCGCGACCCCGCTGCTGACGTTCTTCTGCCATTTTGATTCCTTGGTTGATTGGGTATGTACGGCTCGGGGCCGCTTATGGTTGTGGAGTGGTGCGTTGTTCCGACATGTCGTTGCAGAAGAACGACAGCGTCCGGCCACCCTCTGGCCGGCGAGCAGGCGGAAAGGAACCCGCAGGTTCCTTTCCTGATCCCTTAGAACTGCAGGCCGGCTTCGCGGGCGGCGTCAGCCAGGGCCTTGATGCGGCCGTGGTAACGGTAACCCGAACGGTCGAAGGCAACCTTCTCGATGCCAGCGGCCTTGGCGCGCTCGGCAACGATGCGGCCAACCTTGGCGGCGGCGTCGGCGTTCTTGCCGTTCTTCAGGCCTTCCTTGACGTCGGCCTGGGTGGTGTTGGCGGCAGCCAGCACCTGCGAGCCGTCGGCGGTGAAGACCTGCGCGTACAGGTGCTGGCCGGTGCGCAGCACCGACAGACGGGCGACGCCGAGCACACGGATGTGGGCGCGGGTCGACTTGGCACGACGCAGACGGGCGATGTTCTTGTTCATGATTATTAGTCCTGGAAAGCTGAAGGTTGGGCTTTTCCCCGGGGAATCCGCACACGGAGGTGCGGGCTCCTGCAGGGGACTCGCACTTACGCCTTCTTGGCTTCCTTGCGAATGATGACTTCGTCGGAGTACTTCACGCCCTTGCCCTTGTACGGTTCCGGCTTGCGGAACGCACGGATCTTGGCGGCGACTTCACCGACGACCTGCTTGTCCGCGCCCTGGACCAGGATCTCGGTCTGGGTCGGGGTGCTGATGGTGATGCCTTCCGGCGCCACGTACAGCACCGGGTGCGAGAAACCGAGCGCCAGGCTCAGGTCCTTGCCCTGCATCGACGCACGGTAACCGACGCCGACCAGCTCCAGCTTGCGCTCGAAGCCATCGGTGACGCCCTTGACCATGTTGGCCAGGATCGCGCGGACGGTACCGGTCAGCGGCACGAGGGCTGCATCTTCGGTGCTCAGGGTGGCAACGCCGTTTTCGACATTGATTTCGATACCAGCCGGCTTGGCCAGCGACAGGGTGCCCTTCGGGCCCTTGGCGGTGACGTTCTCGTCCTGGACGTTCAGTTCGACCTTACCCAGGTCGATCGGCTTCTTGGCTACACGGGACATGTCTTACTCCTTTCGCCTTAGGCCACGAAGCACAGGACTTCGCCGCCGACGCCGAGCTGGCGCGCCTGCGCATCAGTCATGATGCCCTTGGAGGTGGAAATGATGGAGATACCCAGGCCGTTCATGACCTTCGGCAGTTCGCTCTTGCCACGGTACTGGCGCAGGCCCGAACGCGAGAAGCGCTTCAGGGTCGCGATGACCGGCTTGCCTTCGAAATACTTCAGCACGATTTCCAGCTCGGACTTGTTGTTCTCGAGCGCGGTAACGCGCAGGTCGGTGATGTAACCCTCGTCCTTCAGGACCTGGGCGATCGCAACCTTGATCTTGGACGACGGGGCTTTCACCGTCTGCTTGCCAACCGCTGCCGCATTCTTGATGCGGACCAGCAGGTCGGCGATGGGATCAGTCATGCTCATTATGAGTACCTTTGAGTGCACCGATATCCGCTTTCGCGAATTCTGTTTTTGTTCCTGGAATGGGCCAGAACCCTGTTACTCCCCCACGACAGGCGCAGAGCGAGACGCGGGAGTATACGCCAAAAGAGCCCGACTTGCGCCGGGCTCCCTGGTTTTTTCTGGAGGGCAGCTGAACTTGCCCTCCCTGGACCCGCCCTGCCCTGTTCAGGCAAGGCGGTCAGCTGTTACCAGCTGGCCTTGCGCAGGCCCGGGACGTCACCACGCATGGTGGCTTCGCGGAGCTTGTTGCGGCCCAGGCCGAACTTGCTGTACACGCCACGCGGGCGGCCAGACAGTTCGCAACGGTTGCGGTGGCGGCTCGGCGACGAATCGCGCGGCAGCTTCGACAACTTGGTGGAGGCTTCGATCTTCTCTTCGTAAGACGCGTCCGGCGAGGACACGATCTTCTTCAGAGCAGCGCGCTTGTCAGCGAACTTCTCAGCCAGCTTCTTCCGCTTGATGTCGCGGTTGACCATGGAGGTCTTTGCCATTTCGGTTATTCCTCGACGTATCAGTTACGGAACGGGAACTTGAACGCTGCCAGCAGCGCCTTCGCTTCCGCATCGGTCTTCGCCGTGGTGGTGATGGCGATATCCATGCCGCGGATCGCGTCGACAGCGTCGAAGTCGATTTCCGGGAAGATGATCTGTTCCTTCACACCCATGTTGAAGTTGCCGCGACCGTCAAAGGAACGACCGGAAACACCACGGAAGTCGCGCACGCGCGGCAGCGAGATGTTGATCAGGCGGTCCATGAACTCGTACATCTTTTCACGGCGCAGCGTGGTCTTGCAGCCGATCGGCCAACCATCGCGGATCTTGAACGACGCAACCGACACACGCGACTTGGTGACAACCGGCTTCTGGCCGGAAATCTTGGTCATGTCGCCGACGGCGTTTTCCAGGATCTTCTTGTTGGTCGCTGCTTCACCGACACCCATGTTCAGGGTGACTTTGACCAGCTTCGGCACTTCCATCGGATTCTTGTAGCCGAACTGCTTCATCAGCGCCGGGACTACTTCTTCCTTGTAAAACTTTTCGAGACGGGTATTCATCAGCGCATCCTCAGGCGTCGAGCGCCTCACCGCTGGAGCGGAACACACGCAGTTTGCGTCCATCCTCCAGCACCTTGAAGCCAACGCGCTCGCCCTTGCCCGTTGCCGGGTTGACGACGCTTACGTTGGAGATATGGATCGACGCTTCACGCTCGACCACGCCGCCGGCAACGCCTGCCTGCGGATTCGGCTTGGTGTGGCGCTTGACGATGTTCACGTTGGCGACGACCACACGGTCGCCGTCGACGCGGACGATTTCGCCCTGCTTGCCCTTGTCCTTGCCAGCGGTGACGACAACCTGGTCGCCCTTCTTGATACGGTTAGCCATGATTATCTCCTGTCGCTCACAGCACTTCGGGAGCGAGCGAGACGATCTTCATGAACTTCTCGGAACGAAGTTCACGCGTCACCGGTCCGAAGATACGGGTGCCGATCGGCTCCTGCTTGTTGTTCAGCAGGACAGCTGCGTTGCCGTCGAAGCGGATCAGCGAACCGTCCGGACGACGAACACCCTTGCGGGTACGGACAACAACGGCGTCGTAGACTTCGCCCTTCTTGACCTTGCCGCGCGGAATCGCATCCTTCACGGTGACCTTGATGATGTCACCGATGTGGGCATAACGGCGCTTGGAACCGCCAAGCACCTTGATGCACATCAGTTCCTTGGCACCGGAGTTGTCCGCGGCGTCAAGGTAGCTCTGCATCTGGATCATGAGTCAGATCTCCTTATTCAGCCGCACGCGTGATGACTTCCACCACGCGCCAGTTCTTGGTCTTGGACATCGGAGCAATCTCGGTCACGCGGACGACATCGCCTTCGTTGCAGGCATTGTCGGCATCGTGGGCGTGCAGCTTGGTCGAGCGCTTGATGTACTTGCCGTACAGCGGGTGCTTGACCTGGCGTTCCACCAGGATGGTGACCGTCTTGTCCATCTTGTTGCTGACGACACGGCCTTCGACCGTGCGCAGCGCTTTGTTTTCAGTATTGTCGCTCATAGCGGCCATCCTTACTTGATGCTGCCGAGCAGGGTCTTGGTGCGAGCAATCTCGCGCCGGACCCGGCGGATATCGTGAGTCTTCGGCAGCTGGCCGGTGACCTGCTGCATACGGACAGAGAACTGTTCCTTACGCAGGTCGATCAGGTGGGCCTTCAGTTCGTCAGCCGACTTTTCACGGAGTTGTTTGAGGTCCATCAGCGCACCGTCCGGGTTACGAAAGTGGTGGTGACCGAGAGCTTGGCGGCGGCCAGGCGGAACGCCTCGCGTGCCACGTCTTCGGTTACACCCTCGATTTCATAGATCATGCGGCCGGGCTGGATCTGGGCCACCCAGTATTCCACGTTGCCCTTACCCGAACCCATTCGAACTTCGATGGGCTTCTTGGTGATGGGCTTGTCGGGGAACACACGGATCCACATCTTGCCACCGCGCTTGACATAGCGGCTGATCGAGCGGCGGGCCGCTTCGATCTGACGCGCGGTCAGCTGACCGTGGGCGGTCGCCTTCAGGCCGTACTCGCCGAAGCTGACAGCGTTGGCGCTCCAGCTCAGGCCGTCGTTACGACCCTTATGTACCTTGCGGTATTTGGTTCGCTTGGGTTGCAACATTGTCGTTACCTCGCTTCACGAGCCGGGCGCTGACGGTCACCGCGGTCGCCGCGATCGTTACGATCGTTGCGCGGGGAATCGTCCTGCTTTTCCTGGCCAACCTGGGAGAAATCGAAGACCTCGCCCTTGTAGATCCAGACCTTGATGCCGATGATGCCGTAGGTCGTCTTGGCTTCAGCGAAGCCATAGTCGATGTCGGCACGCAGCGTGTGCAGCGGCACGCGGCCTTCGCGGTACCACTCCGAACGGGCGATTTCAGCACCGTTCAAGCGGCCACCGACGTTGACCTTGATGCCCAGGGCACCGAGGCGCATCGCGTTGCCGACCGAGCGCTTCATTGCGCGGCGGAACATGATGCGACGCTCAAGCTGCTGCGCGATGGACTCGGCAACCAGCTGGGCGTCCAGCTCGGGCTTGCGCACTTCGGTGACGTTGATGTGCGCCGGGACGCCCATCATTTCGCTCACTTCCTTGCGCAGCTTCTCGATGTCCTCACCGCGCTTGCCGATCACCACGCCCGGACGGGCGGTGTGGATCGTCACGCGAGCGGTCTTTGCCGGACGCTCGATCAGGATCTTGCTGATGCCGGCCTGCGCAAGCTTCTTGCGCAGCATTTCCCGCACCTTCAGGTCGGCCGCCAGGTAACCAGCGAACTCGGCCTTGTTGGCGTACCACTTGGAGTTCCAATCCTTGGAAATACCGAGGCGGATACCAATCGGATGAACTTTATGACCCATGGTCTTTTCCTTTCCGCTTACTTGCCGGCGCCCACAACCACAGTGATGTGGCTGGTGCGCTTGAGGATGCGGGTACCGCGGCCTTTCGCCCGCGCCATGAAACGCTTCAGGGTCGGACCTTCATCTACCATGATGGTCTGGACCTTCAGCTCGTCGACGTCAGCGCCCTGGTTGTTCTCGGCATTTGCAATAGCCGACTCCACCACCTTCTTGATCAGGTGGGCAGCCTTCTTGTCCGAGAACTTCAGCAGGTTGACCGCACGCTCGGCAGGCAGGCCGCGCACCTGGTCAGCGACCAGGCGGGCTTTCTGCGCAGAGATGCGTGCGGAGCGCAAAATGGCTTTCGCTTCCATTGTCATCTCTCCTTACTTGCCGGACTTCTTGTCACCACCGTGACCCTTGAAGGTCCGGGTGATGGCAAATTCGCCGAGCTTGTGGCCGACCATGTTCTCGTTGATGAGAACCGGGATGTGGTTCTTGCCGTTATGCACGGCAATGGTGACGCCTACCATGTCAGGCAGGATCATCGAACGACGCGACCAGGTCTTGATCGGACGCTTGCTACCCGCAGCGGCAGCCACCTTAGCAACCAGGTGGTGATCGACAAACGGGCCCTTCTTGAGTGAACGTGCCATGGTCGATTAGCCCCTACGATCGCGGACGATGAACTGCTGAGTGCGCTTGTTATGGCGCGTCTTGTAACCCTTGGTCGGAACACCCCACGGGGTGACCGGATGCGGGTTACCCTGGCCGGCCTTCGCCTCACCACCGCCGTGCGGATGGTCAACCGGGTTCATGGCAGCACCACGAACGGTCGGGCGGACACCGCGCCAGCGCTTGGCGCCAGCCTTGCCCAGCTTTTCCAGGTTGTGCTCGTCGTTACCGACTTCACCGATGGTGGCGCGGCACTCGACCGGCACCTTGCGCATTTCACCCGAGCGCAGGCGCAGGGTGGCGTAGATGCCTTCACGAGCGACGAGCTGCACGGCGGCGCCGGCGGCACGAGCGATCTGGGCACCCTTGCCCGGCTTCAGTTCGATGCCGTGGATGGTGGTACCGACCGGGATGTTGCGCAGCGGCAGCGTGTTGCCTGCCTTGATCGGCGCATCGGAGCCCGCGATCACCTGGTCACCGGCCTTCAGGCCCTTCGGTGCGATGATGTAGCGACGCTCACCGTCGACGTAGCACAGCAGGGCGATATGGGCGGTGCGGTTCGGATCGTATTCAATCCGTTCCACGCGCGCCGGAATGCCTTCCTTGTTGCGCTTGAAATCGATGACGCGGTAGTGCTGCTTGTGACCACCACCAACGTGACGCGTGGTGATGCGACCGTGGTGGTTACGACCACCGGACTTGCTCTGCGGCTCCAGCAACGCTGCGTGCGGTGCGCCCTTGTGCAGATCGGGCGTAACCACGCGCACGGCCGAACGGCGGCCGGGGGAAGTGGGCTTGAATTTCATCAATGGCATGGGATGGACCTCAGGCCTTGGCCGTTACATCGATGGACTGGCCATCGGCCAGGCGCACGTACGCCTTGCGCCAATCGCCACGGCGGCCAGCGCGGTTACGGAAGGACTTGTTCTTGCCCTTGACGTTCAGCACGTTGACGGCCTCGACCTTGACGTCGAACAGCTGCTCGACCGCGGCCTTTACATCGGCCTTGGTGGCTTCGTTCGAAATCTCGAAGACATACTGGTTGGAAAGTTCCTGCAGGCGCGCGGTCTTTTCAGAGACTCGCGGAGCGCGCAGCACGCTGAAGATTTTCTCGTTGCTGCTCATGCCAGCCACTCCTCGACCTTCTTGACCGCGTCAGCGGTAATGATGACCGTATCGGCACCGACCAGCGACACCGGGTCCAGACCCTGCACGTCACGCACTTCCACGTAGGGAATGTTGCGGGCCGACAGGTACAGGTGCTCGGAGGCTTCTTCAGTGACGATCAGCGGGCGCTTGCCCACTTCCAGGCCGGCCAGCTTGGCGATCAACGACTTGGTGTTGGTCGCTTCGACATCGAAGGCCTCCACGATCGTCAAACGGCCCTGACGGTTCAGCTCGGACAGGATCGCGCACATGGCGGCACGGTACTGCTTACGGTTGACCTTCTGCTCGAAGCTGCGCGGCTTGGCCGCGAAGGTGACGCCACCGCCGACGAAGATCGGAGCCGTCAGCGCGCCATGACGCGCACCGCCGCCCTTCTGCTTCTTCGACTTCTTGGTGGTGCCAGCCACTTCAGAACGAGTCTTCTGAGCCTTGGTACCAGCGCGACCGGCGTTGCGATAGGCGACGACGACCTGGTGAACCAGATCTTCGCTGAAATCGCGACCGAACACGGCGTCGGAGACCGAGACCTTGTTGTTGCTACCCGTGATAACGAGTTCCATCGTCATCTCTCCTTATGCCTTGCTCGCCGGACGGACGATCACGTCGCCACCCGCCGCGCCAGGAACGGCGCCGCGAACTGCGATCAGACCGCGCTCGACGTCGACCTTGACAACTTCCAGGTTCTGGGTGCTCTGCTGCACCGAACCCATGTGACCGGACATCTTCTTGCCCGGGAACACGCGGCCGGGCGTCTGGCGCTGACCCAGCGAACCCGGCGCGCGATGCGACAGCGAGTTGCCGTGGGTAGCGTCACCCATGCGGAAGTTGTAGCGCTTGATGGTGCCCTGGAAGCCCTTGCCCTTGGTGACACCCTGGACGTCGACGATCTGGCCGACTTCGAAGATGTCCGCCTTGACTTCGCCGCCGACGGCGAAATCGCCGAGCTGCGCGTCTTCAACGCGGAATTCCCACAGGCCCCGACCGGCTTCGACCTTCGCCTTGGCGAAGTGGCCGGCTTCCGGCTTGTTGACCAGGGCAGCACGACGTGCGCCGACGGTCACCTGCACGGCGCTGTAGCCGTCGGTTTCGACGGTCTTGATCTGCGCGATGCGGTTCGGGGAAGCTTCAATCAGGGTCACCGGGATGGACTGGCCATCTTCAGTGAAAACGCGGCTCATGCCAGCCTTGCGGCCCACGAAGCCCAACGAATATTTCTTCGTCATGGTCGTAGTCCTCAGGTCAGCTTGATCTGAACGTCGACGCCGGCAGCCAGTTCGAGCTTCATCAGCGCGTCCACGGTCTTGTCGTTCGGATCAACGATATCGAGCACGCGCTTGTGCGTGCGGGTCTCGTACTGGTCACGCGCGTCTTTGTCGACGTGCGGGGAGACGAGGATGGTGTAGCGTTCGATCTTGGTCGGCAGCGGGATCGGGCCACGCACTTGCGCGCCGGTCCGCTTTGCCGTTTCTACGATCTCGCTGGCCGAACGGTCGATCAAGCGATGATCGAACGCCTTCAGCCGGATACGGATCTTTTGGTCCGCCATGACGGGGGTTCCTTCGTTAAAAGAGCGACGGACAAGGCCTCTGGGTTGCCATGTCCCGTGAATATCCTGCATACAGACGGCCCGCACTCCTGCAGGCCGACAAGGTCAATCCATTAACCTCAAAAACGTAGGCAGGTCGGTTTCCCGGCCTGCCCAGACGTAGAAGCATAGCGCACATACAAAAAGCCTGTCAACACAGTGTGTTGACAAAGCCTGAATGGCGCGACCGATCCTGGTCCGGGGAACACGAAACACGTCCTGTGTTTCTTTTCCCTTTTAAAGCACCCCGATGCCCTACCCAGGCAACATCGGGGTGCAGATTCTAACAGATTACTTGATGATCTTCGAGACCACGCCGGCGCCGACGGTACGACCGCCTTCGCGGATGGCGAAGCGCAGGCCTTCGTCCATGGCGACCGGGTTGATCAGGGTGACAACCATCTTCACGTTGTCGCCCGGCATCACCATTTCAACACCTTCCGGCAGCTTGGCTGCGCCGGTGATGTCGGTGGTGCGGAAGTAGAACTGCGGACGGTAGCCGTTGAAGAATGGGGTGTGACGGCCGCCCTCATCCTTCGACAGCACGTACACTTCGCCTTCGAACTCGGTGTGCGGCTTGATCGAACCCGGCTTGCACAGGACCTGACCGCGCTGCACGTCGTCACGCTTGGTGCCGCGCAGCAGCAGACCGGCGTTGTCGCCTGCCTGACCCTGGTCGAGCAGCTTGCGGAACATTTCCACACCGGTGACGGTGGTCTTGACGGTGTCACGGATACCGACGATTTCGATTTCTTCGCCGACCTTGATCACGCCGCGCTCGATACGACCGGTCACCACGGTGCCGCGGCCCGAGATCGAGAACACGTCTTCCACCGGCATCAGGAACGGCTTGTCGACGTCACGCTCCGGCAGCGGAATCCAGCTGTCCAGGGCTTCGACCAGCTTGATCACGGCCGGCACGCCGATGTCGCTCTGGTCGCCTTCCAGCGCCAGACGGGCCGAACCAGCGATGATCGGGGTGTCGTCGCCCGGGAAGTCGTACTTGCTCAGCAGCTCGCGCACTTCCATTTCGACCAGCTCAAGCAGCTCTGCGTCGTCGACCATGTCGGCCTTGTTCAGGAACACGACGATGTACGGCACGCCGACCTGGCGCGACAGCAGGATGTGCTCGCGGGTCTGCGGCATCGGGCCGTCAGCAGCGGAACAGACCAGGATCGCGCCGTCCATCTGCGCAGCACCGGTGATCATGTTCTTGACGTAGTCAGCATGGCCCGGGCAATCGACGTGGGCGTAGTGACGGACGGTGGATTCGTATTCGACGTGTGCGGTCGAGATCGTGATGCCACGTGCCTTTTCTTCCGGCGCGGCGTCGATCGCGGAGTAATCCTTGAACTCGCCACCGAAGCGCTCGGCACCGATCTTGGTCAGTGCGGCGGTCAGCGTGGTCTTGCCGTGATCGACGTGACCGATGGTGCCGACGTTGACGTGCGGCTTGGTGCGCTCGAACTTACCCTTTGCCATTTCTATCTACCTTTTAGTTTCTAAAGTGGAGTGGAGGACCTGAGCTGGGCTCAGGCCTTCTTCATGACTTCGTCGGCGATGTTGCTCGGTGCCGGCTCGTAGTGGTCGAATTCCATCGTGAACGTGGCACGGCCCTGGGTCTGCGAACGCAGCGAGGTCGCGTAGCCGAACATTTCACCCAGCGGGATCATCGCGTTGATGATCTCGGCGGAACCGTCACCGGTCACGCTCGAACCCTGCAGCATGCCGCGACGACGGCTGACGTCGCCCATCACGTCACCCTGATAGTCGCTCGGGGTCACGATCTCGACCTTCATGATCGGCTCCAGCAGGACCGGCTTGGCCTTGGAGAAGCCCTGCTTGAAGGCCATCGAGGAGGCCAGCTTGAACGCCATTTCCGAGGAGTCCACGTCGTGGTACGAGCCGAACACCAGCTTGACCTTGACGTCGACCACCGGGAAGCCCGCCAGCGGACCGCTGGTGATGGTTTCGCGCAGACCCTTTTCGATCGACGGAATGAATTCCTTCGGAATCACGCCACCGGTGATGTCGTTGATGAACAGGAAGTCGTCCTTGATCATCGGACCGATCTTCGGATCGGCACGGTCTTCAGCGGTGATCGGCGACAGCTCGATCACGACGTGACCGTACTGACCCTTACCACCGGACTGCTTGGCGTGCTTGTAGTCCGACTTCACGTCCGACATCTGGATGGTTTCGCGGTAAGCCACCTGCGGCTTGCCGACGTTGGCTTCAACGTTGAACTCGCGCTTCATGCGGTCAACGATGATGTCCAGGTGCAGCTCACCCATGCCCGAGATGATCGTCTGGCCGGATTCCTGGTCGGTCTTGACGCGGAACGACGGATCTTCCTGGGCCAGACGGCCGAGGGCCAGACCCATCTTTTCCTGGTCGGACTTGGTCTTCGGTTCGACGGCCATCGAGATGACCGGCTCCGGGAACACCATGCGCTCCAGGATGATCGGGTGTTCCTGCGAGCACAGGGTGTCACCGGTGGTGGTGTCCTTCAGACCCACGGCCGCGGCGATGTCACCGGCCAGCACTTCCTTGATCTCTTCGCGATCGTTGGAATGCATCTGCAGGATGCGGCCGATGCGCTCCTTCTTGCCCTTGACCGAGTTCAGCAGCTGGTCGCCGGCGTTCAGGGTGCCCGAGTAGACACGGAAGAAGGTCAGCGCGCCCACGAACGGATCGGTGATGATCTTGAAGGCCAGTGCCGAGAACGGAGCCTTGTCGTCGGACTTGCGGCTCAGGGCAACGGTTTCGTCGTCCACGTCGGTACCGGTCACGTCCGGCACGTCGATCGGCGACGGCAGCAGCTGCACCACGCCGTCCAGCATGGCCTGCACGCCCTTGTTCTTGAACGCCGAACCGCAGTACATCGGCACGATGTCGGTGGCCAGGGTGCGCACGCGCAGGGCTTCGACGATTTCGGCCTCGGTCAGCTCTTCGCCGCCCAGGTACTTTTCCATCAGCTCTTCGCTGGCTTCAGCCGCGGCTTCGATCATGTAGGTGCGGGCCTCTTCGGCCTCCGCCTGCATGTCCGCCGGGATCTCCAGGTAGTCGAACTTCATGCCCTGCGAGGCTTCATCCCAATGGATGGCCTTCATCTTGATGAGGTCGACCACGCCCTTGAAGTTTTCTTCAGCGCCGATCGGCAGCTGCATCGGCACGGCAACGGCACCGAGCTTGGCCTTCAGCTGGCCAACGACCTTGGTGAAGTTGGCACCGGTACGGTCCATCTTGTTGACGAAGGCAATGCGCGGCACCTTGTACCGGTTGGCCTGGCGCCACACGGTTTCGGACTGCGGCTGGACGCCACCGACGGCGCACAGCACGAACACCGCACCGTCGAGCACGCGCAGCGAGCGCTCCACTTCGATGGTGAAGTCGACGTGCCCGGGGGTGTCGATGATGTTGAAACGGTGCTCCGGCAGGGACTTGTCCATGCCCTTCCAGAACGCGGTGGTGGCAGCGGACTGGATCGTGATGCCACGCTCCTGCTCCTGCTCCATCCAGTCCATGGTGGCGGCGCCGTCATGCACTTCACCGATCTTGTGGCTCTTGCCGGTGTAGAACAGGATGCGCTCGGACGTGGTGGTCTTGCCGGCATCGATGTGAGCCATGATGCCGAAATTGCGGTAACGCTCGATGGGAGTGGTGCGGGCCACGGGGAGCCTCTCGATTTCTTGGATTTCGGATGGCCGAACGCCGCCTTTCGGCGGCCTTCGGATTGGCGCGACCCTTCCGGGGTCGCGGGGCAGCACTCAGATGGTGCTGCCCTGCCTGTTTTGCAAGGCCGTCAAACTCACCAGCGGTAGTGGGCGAATGCCTTGTTGGCTTCGGCCATACGGTGGGTTTCTTCGCGCTTCTTGATGGCGCCGCCACGGTTTTCCGAGGCATCGATCAGTTCAGCAGCCAGCTTCTTCGGCATGGTGTTTTCGCCACGCTTGCGCGCGGAGTCGATCAGCCAACGCATGGCCAGCGCCATCTTGCGCGACGAACGCACTTCGACCGGCACCTGGTAGGTGGCACCACCGACACGGCGGGACTTGACCTCGACCGACGGAGCAACGTTGTCCAGCGCCTTCTGCACCAGCTCGATCGAGTTGGCGTTCTTTTCGCTGATCACGTCCATCGCACCGTAGACGATCTTTTCGGCCACGGACTTCTTGCCGCTCAGCATCACCATGTTGATGAAGCGGGCGATCGTTTCACTTCCGTGCTTCGGATCGGGCAGGACGGAACGCTGGGGAGTATTACCTTTACGCGACATGTGCTCTCTCCTTATGCCTTCGGACGCTTGGCGCCGTACTTCGAACGGGCCTGGCGACGCTTGGCGACACCGGAGGCATCGAGCGAACCGCGAACAGTGTGGTAACGCACACCCGGCAGATCCTTGACGCGACCGCCGCGGATCAGGACCACGGAGTGCTCCTGCAGGTTGTGGCCTTCACCACCGATGTAGCTGATGACCTCTTCCTGGTTGGTCAGGCGGACCTTTGCAACCTTGCGGAGGGCCGAGTTCGGCTTCTTCGGGGTGGTGGTGTAGACGCGCGTGCAGACGCCACGGCGCTGCGGGCACTTCTCGAGCGCCGGCGAGGCACTCTTGTAGGTGGTAGCTTGCCGCGGCTTGCGGACCAGCTGGTTGATCGTCGCCATCAGTAGGTTCTTCTGATTGGGGCCGGCAGATGCCGGCCAGAGATGCGGAAATGTTAAAGCAGACCATTACTGGCCTGCTGAGACAGACGATTGTAGCAACCTGCCAGAAACGCAGTCAAATGCGGTTCTGTCAAGCCCTTCCTTATCCTGGAAGGTTACGGGGGGGCCTCCGTGTACCCCGTTCAGACTGGCGGGAGAGACCGGAGTCTCCCCTGCCCTTTCACTACCACCGGGCGATGGGCCCGGTGCTGCAACCCGGCAGGTCCGGCCTTTCGACCGGACCGCCTTGCTTACTCGTCGCTGCCCGGAGCCTGTTCAGCTTCAGCAGCGGCTTCGATCACCGGCTCGGCGACCACAGCGGCAGCGGCAACCGGGGTGCCGGCCAGCGTCTGCATTTCCGAATCGGTCAGCCCGCTCGCGTTGCGGCGGCGGTTGGCGTGATACGACAGGCCGGTACCGGCCGGGATCAGGCGACCGACGATGACGTTTTCCTTCAGGCCGCGCAGGTTGTCCTTGGTGCCGCGGACGGCAGCTTCGGTCAGCACGCGGGTGGTTTCCTGGAAGGATGCCGCCGAGATGAACGACTCGGTGGCCAGCGAGGCCTTGGTGATGCCCAGCAGGACCGGATCGTACTGGGCCGGCAGTTCGGTACGGGCACCGAGGCGTGCATTCTCCTCGATAACGCGCTGACGTTCCACCTGTTCGCCATTCAGGAACTTGCTGTTGCCCTGGTCGGTGATCTCGACCTTGCGCAGCATCTGGCGGGTGATCACCTCGATGTGCTTGTCGTTGATCTTCACGCCCTGCAGGCGGTACACGTCCTGGATTTCCTTGACCAGGTAAGCCGCCAGCGGTTCGACACCCAGCAGACGCAGGATGTCCTGCGGGCTCGGCTCGCCGTCCACGATGGTTTCACCCTTGGTCACGTGCTCACCTTCGAACACGATCACCTGGCGGTACTTCGGAATCAGCTCTTCGTGCTCGGAACCATCGGTGTCCTTGATGATCAGGCGCTGCTTGCCCTTGGTGTCCTTGCCGAAGCTGATGATGCCCGAACGCTCGGCCAGCACCGCCGGATCCTTCGGCTTGCGCGCTTCGAACAGATCGGCCACGCGCGGCAGACCACCGGTGATGTCGCGGGTCTTGGACGCTTCCTGCGGGATCTTGGCGACCACGTCACCCACGCCGACGGCGGCGCCGTCCTGCAGGTTGACGATGGAGCGCGGCGGCAGCAGGTACTGGGCCGGCATGTCGGTGCCCGGGATCAGCAGATCGTTGCCCTTGGCATCGACGATGCGGATCAGCGGACGCAGGTCCTTGCCCATCGAACCACGACGCTTCGGATCGGTGATCTCGCGCGAGGCCAGGCCGGTCAGTTCGTCGGTCTTCTCGATGACGGTGATGCCGTCGACGAAGTCGATGAAGCGCAGGAAACCAGCGACTTCCGACACGATCGGGTGGTTATGCGGATCCCAGTTGGCCACGGTCTGGCCAGCCTTCACTGCATCGCCGTCCTTGGACGCGATCATCGAGCCGTACGGCAGCTTGTAACGCTCGCGCTCGCGGCCATGGGCATCGAGCACCGAGATTTCGCCCGAACGCGACACCGCCACCAGCGAACCGTTGGCATGCGAGACCGACTTCAGGTTGTTGAACTTAACCGAACCGGTGGTCTTGACGGTGATGTTGTCGACCGCAGCCGCACGCGACGCCGCACCACCGATGTGGAACGTACGCATGGTCAGCTGGGTACCCGGCTCACCGATCGACTGTGCGGCGATGACGCCGACCGCTTCACCGATGTTGACGATGTGGCCACGGGCCAGATCGCGGCCGTAGCAGCGACCGCAGACGCCGAACGCGGAGGCGCAGGAGATCGTCGAACGGACCTTGATGGTCTGCACGCCGGCATCTTCCAGCTTGGCCACCCAGGCTTCGTCGAGCAGCGTGTTGCGGGTCACGATCGGATCTTCGTCGTTGCCCGGCAGGAACACGTCCTCGGCCACGACACGACCCAGCACGCGGTCCTTCAACGGCTCCACGACGTCGCCGCCTTCCACGATCGGGGTCATGGTCAGGCCGTCGGTGGTACCGCAATCCACTTCGGTGATCACCACGTCCTGCGCCACGTCCACCAGACGACGGGTCAGGTAACCCGAGTTGGCGGTCTTCAGCGCGGTATCGGCCAGACCCTTACGGGCACCGTGGGTGGAGTTGAAGTACTCCTGCACGTTCAGGCCTTCACGGAAGTTCGCCTTGATGGGCGTTTCGATGATGGAGCCATCGGGACGGGCCATCAGGCCACGCATGCCGGCCAGCTGGCGGATCTGCGCCTGCGAACCACGTGCACCGGAGTCGGCCATGATGTACAGGGAGTTCATCGACTTCTGGTCGATGGTCTCGCCCTTGGCATTGGTGACCTTCTCGGTACCGATGGTGTCCATCATCGCCTTGGCGATGCGCTCATTGGTGCGCGACCAGATGTCGACCACCTTGTTGTAGCGCTCGCCGGCGGTGACCAGGCCCGACTGGTACTGCTCCTGGATTTCCAGCACTTCGGCTTCGGCCTCGGTGAGGATGCCCTTCTTCTCGTCCGGGATCAGCATGTCGTCGATGCCGATCGACACGCCGGCGCGGGTCGCGTAGGCGAAGCCGGTGTACATCAGCTTGTCGGCGAACACGACCGTGTCCTTCAGACCCAGCTGGCGGTAGCTGGAGTTGATCAGGCGGCTGATGTTCTTCTTGGTCAGCTCGGTGTTGGCCAGCGCGAACGGCAGGCCTTCCGGCAGGATTTCAGCCAGCAGGGCGCGACCGATCGTGGTGTCCACGATCGAGGTCTTGTTCTGCTTGTTGCCGTCTTCGTCGGTCACCACTTCGGTGATGCGGACCTTGACGCGTGCGTGCAGTTCCACCACGCGGTTGTCGTAGGCGCGCTTGACTTCGGCGATGTTGGCGAAGGCCATGCCCTCGCCCTTCTTGTTTTCCAGCGAGCGGGTCATGTAGTACAGACCCAGCACGACGTCCTGCGACGGCACGATGATCGGCTCGCCGTTGGCCGGCGACAGGATGTTGTTGGTGGACATCATCAGCGCACGCGCTTCCAGCTGGGCTTCCAGCGAGAGCGGCACGTGGACGGCCATCTGGTCACCGTCGAAGTCGGCGTTGAACGCGGTGCAGACCAGCGGGTGCAGCTGGATGGCCTTGCCTTCGATCAGCACCGGCTCGAACGCCTGGATGCCCAGGCGGTGCAGGGTCGGCGCACGGTTCAGCATCACCGGATGTTCGCGGATGACCTCTTCCAGGATGTCCCAGACTTCGGCTTCTTCGCGCTCGACCAGCTTCTTGGCGGCCTTGATGGTGGTGGCCAGGCCACGACGCTGCAGCTTGGCGAACACGAACGGCTTGAACAGCTCGAGCGCCATCTTCTTCGGCAGGCCGCACTGGTGCAGGCGCAGGTACGGACCGACCACGATGACCGAACGGCCCGAGTAGTCCACGCGCTTGCCCAGCAGGTTCTGGCGGAAGCGGCCCTGCTTGCCCTTGATCATGTCGGCCAGCGACTTCAGCGGGCGCTTGTTGGTGCCGGTGATGGCACGGCCGCGACGGCCGTTGTCCAGCAGCGCATCGACCGATTCCTGCAGCATGCGCTTTTCATTGCGCACGATGATGTCCGGCGCGCTCAGTTCCAGCAGGCGACGCAGGCGGTTGTTGCGGTTGATGACGCGGCGGTACAGGTCGTTCAGGTCGGAGGTGGCGAAGCGGCCACCGTCCAGCGGCACCAGCGGACGCAGGTCCGGCGGCAGCACCGGCAGCACGGTCATGACCATCCACTCCGGACGGTTGCCCGATTCCAGGAAGGCTTCGATCAGCTTGATGCGCTTGGTGAGGCGCTTGAGCTTGGTTTCCGAACCGGTGCTGGCGATTTCTTCGCGCAGGCGGGTCATTTCCGACTGCAGGTCGATCGTGCGCAGCAGTTCGTACACGGCCTCGGCGCCCATGGCGGCATCGAAGTCGTCGCCGTGTTCCTGGCGTGCGGTCAGGTACTGCTCTTCGGTCAGCAGCTGGCGGCGTTCCAGGGCGGTAAGGCCCGGCTCGGTCACCACGTAGGCTTCGAAGTACAGCACGCGCTCGATGTCACGCAGGGTCATGTCCAGCATCAGGCCGATGCGCGACGGCAGCGACTTGAGGAACCAGATGTGCGCGACCGGCGACGCCAGGTCGATGTGGCCCATGCGCTCGCGACGCACCTTGGCCAGGGTCACTTCGGTGCCGCACTTTTCGCAGACCACGCCGCGGTGCTTCATGCGCTTGTACTTGCCGCACAGGCACTCGTAGTCCTTGACCGGTCCGAAGATGGCGGCGCAGAACAGGCCGTCACGCTCCGGCTTGAAGGTACGGTAGTTGATGGTTTCCGGCTTCTTCACTTCGCCGAACGACCACGAACGGATCAGGTCGGGCGAAGCCAGCGCGATCTTGATCGCGTCGAAATCCAGCGTCTGGCGCTGCTGGTTGAAGAGGTTGAGCAGGTCTTTCATGGTGTTCTCCAGAAGGAGGAATGCGTTGTCGATGGGCTGTCAGAACGGAGCGGCGGCGCTGCTGCCCGGGAGCAGCAGCGCCTGCGCGATCAGTTGTCTTCCAGTTCCATGTTGATGGCCAGCGAGCGGATTTCCTTCACCAGCACGTTGAAGGATTCCGGCATGCCGGCCACCATCTCGTGCTCGCCGTCGACGATGTTCTTGTACATCTGGTTGCGGCCCTGCACGTCATCGGACTTCACCGTCAGCATTTCCTGCAGGGTGTAGGCCGCGCCGTAGGCTTCCAGCGCCCAGACTTCCATTTCACCGAAGCGCTGGCCGCCGAACTGCGCCTTGCCGCCCAGCGGCTGCTGGGTGACGAGCGAGTACGGACCGGTCGAACGGGCGTGCATCTTGTCGTCGACCAGGTGGTTCAGCTTCAGGTAGTGCATGTAGCCGACGGTGGTGTGGCGATCGAATGCCTCACCGGTACGGCCGTCATACAGCTGGGTCTGGCCGCTGGCCGGCAGGTCTGCCAGTTCCAGCATGCGCTTGATTTCCGCTTCGGTGGCACCGTCGAAGACCGGCGTTGCCATCGGCACGCCGTCGGTCAGGTTGCCGGCCAGACGCAGCAGCTCTTCATCGCTGAACTGGGTCAGGTCGACGTGGGTGGCCACGTTGTCGCTGTCGTGGTTGTACACCTCGTCCAGGAACACGCGCAGCTGCGCCACGGCGGCCTGGGCTTCCAGCATGCCCTGGATCTTGCGCCCCAGGCCCTTGGCGGCCCAGCCCAGGTGGACTTCCAGGATCTGCCCGATGTTCATGCGCGACGGCACGCCCAGCGGGTTCAGCACGATGTCCACGGTCTCGCCCGAGGCCATGTACGGCATGTCTTCGACCGGCACCACGTTGGAGACCACACCCTTGTTGCCGTGGCGGCCTGCCATCTTGTCGCCCGGCTGGATGCGGCGCTTCACGGCCATGAACACCTTGACCATCTTCAGCACGCCCGGGGCGAGGTCGTCGCCGGCGGTGATCTTGCCGCGCTTGTCGGCGAAGCGACGCTCGAACTCCTTCTCGTGCGCCTGGATCTGCTTCTGGGCGCGTTCGATGGCTTCCGAAGCGTCCTCGTCCTTCATGCGCAGCACGAACCAGTCAGCCTTCTTCAGGCCGTCCAGGTAGGCGTCGGTGATGGTGTCGCCCTTCTTCAGGTTGGCACCACCGTTGACCACCTTGCCGACGATCTGCGAACGCAGGCGGGCGTAGATGGCACCTTCCAGGATGCGGTACTGGTCGTCGAAGTCCTTCTTGACGCGCTTGATCTCGGATTCCTCGATCTGGCGCGCACGCTTGTCCTTCTCGATGCCGTCGCGGGTGAAGACCTGCACGTCGATGACGGTGCCGTCCATGCCCGGCGGCACGCGCAGCGAGCTGTCCTTCACGTCCGAAGCCTTCTCGCCGAAGATCGCGCGCAGCAGCTTTTCTTCCGGGGTCAGCTGGCTTTCGCCCTTCGGGGTGACCTTGCCGACCAGGATGTCGCCGGCGCGCACTTCGGCACCGATGTACACCACGCCGGATTCGTCCAGGCGGTTCAGCGCCTGCTCGGACACGTTCGGGATGTCGGCGGAGATTTCCTCCGGCCCCAGCTTCGTATCACGCGCGACGCAGGTCAGCTCTTCGATGTGGATCGTGGTGTAGCGATCCTCTTCCACCACGCGCTCGGAGAGCAGGATGGAGTCTTCGAAGTTGTAGCCGTTCCACGGCATGAAGGCGATCAGCATGTTCTGGCCCAGGGCCAGTTCGCCGATGTCGGTGGACGGACCATCAGCCAGCACGTCGCCACGCGCCACCACGTCACCCACGTTCACCAGCGGACGCTGGTTGATGCAGGTGTTCTGGTTGGAACGGGTGTACTTGACCAGGTTGTAGATGTCCACGCCGGCGTCGGTCGCGCCGATGATTTCTTCTTCGACGATCTTGACCACGATGCGTGCGGCATCGACCTGCACCACTTCACCACCACGACGGGCGTTGACGGTGACGCCGGAGTCGCGTGCCACGGCACGTTCGATACCGGTACCCACCAGCGGCTTCTGCGCACGCAGGGTCGGCACGGCCTGGCGCTGCATGTTGGCGCCCATCAGTGCACGGTTG
The DNA here is from genome assembly GCF_032054965.1 of Stenotrophomonas chelatiphaga. Taxonomy (NCBI): domain Bacteria; kingdom Pseudomonadati; phylum Pseudomonadota; class Gammaproteobacteria; order Lysobacterales; family Lysobacteraceae; genus Stenotrophomonas; species Stenotrophomonas chelatiphaga. The sequence goes on from NZ_DAMBRS010000013.1 coordinate 35,504, forward strand.
GCGTCATCGTGTTCCAGGAACGGAACCAGCGCCGCGGCGACCGACACGGTCTGCATCGGCGAGACGTCCATGAAGTGCACTTCCGCCGGCGGCTTCAGCAGCGATTCGCCCTGGAAGCGGCACGGCACGAACTGCTCGGTCAGCACGCTGTCGGCATTGGTCAGGGCGTTGGCCTGGGCAATGACGTACTCGTTTTCTTCGATCGCCGACAGGAATTCGACTTCGTCGAACACCTTGCCGTCCACGACCTTGCGGTACGGGGTTTCAAGGAAACCGTACTCATTGGTGCGGGCGTACACGGCCAGCGAGTTGATCAGGCCGATGTTCGGGCCTTCCGGCGTTTCGATGGTGCAGACGCGGCCGTAATGGGTCGGGTGCACGTCGCGCACTTCGAAACCGGCGCGTTCGCGGGTCAGGCCGCCCGGGCCGAGGGCCGAGACGCGACGCTTGTGCGTGACTTCCGACAGCGGGTTGTTCTGATCCATGAACTGCGACAGCTGCGAGGAGCCGAAGAATTCCTTGATCGCCGCAGCCACCGGCTTGGCGTTGATCAGTTCCTGCGGGGTCAGGCCTTCGGATTCGGCCATCGACAGGCGTTCCTTGACCGCGCGCTCGACGCGGACCAGGCCCACGCGGAACACGTTCTCGGCCATTTCACCGACCGAACGCACGCGACGGTTGCCCAGGTGGTCGATGTCATCGACGACGCCACGGCCGTTGCGGATCTCGGTCAGGACCTTGATCACGTCCAGGATGTCGGACGACTCGCCATGCGCGGCAACCAGGCGCTTGGACTCTTCGTCATTGCGCTCGCCGTAGTACTTGCGGTCGTACAGCACGGCTTCGCCGGTGGTTTCCTTGCGGCCCACGCGACGGTTGAACTTCATCCGGCCGACCGTGGACAGGTCGTAACGCTCGAAGGTGAAGAACAGGTTGTGGAACAGGTTCTGCGCGGCGTCCTTGGTCGGCGGCTCGCCCGGACGCATCATGCGGTAGATCTCGACCAGCGCTTCCAGCTGGGTCTTGGTCGGATCGATGCGCAGGGTGTTGCTCAGGTACGGACCACGATCGAGGTCGTTCACCCACAGGGTGCCCACCGCGTCCACGCCGGCCTTGCGGAAGGCCTGCAGCTGGTCGTCGGTGATCTCGTCGTTGGCCTGCGCCAGCAGTTCGCCGGTGGCCGAATCGACCACGTCGTGCGACAGGATGCGGCCCACGATGTAATCGTCCGGCACGGCCAGGGCGGCGATGCCCGAGGCTTCCAGCTGCTTGACGTGGCGCGCGGTGATGCGCTTGCCGGCTTCCACGATGACCTTGTCACCGTCGGCCAGGTCGAAGCCCAGGGTTTCACCGCGCAGACGCTCGGCGACCAGCTCCAGCTGCACGCCTTCGTCGGGGTTGATGTGGAAGGTGTTGATTTCGAAGAACTCGGCCAGCATCTCTTCGTTGCTGTAGCCAAGCGCGCGCAGCAGGATCGACACCGGCAGCTTGCGACGGCGATCGATACGGGTGAACAGCGCGTCCTTCGGGTCGAACTCGAAGTCCAGCCAGGAACCGCGGTACGGGATGATGCGGGCGCTGTACAGCAGCTTGCCCGAGCTGTGGGTCTTGCCACGGTCGTGGTCGAAGAACACACCCGGCGAGCGGTGCAGCTGCGAGACGATGACGCGCTCGGTGCCGTTGACGATGAAGGTGCCGTTGTCGGTCATCAGCGGGATTTCGCCGAGATAGACCTCCTGCTCCTTCACGTACTTGATGGCCTTGGTCGACGACTCACGGTCGTAGATCACCAGGCGCACGGTCACGCGCAGCGGGGCGCCGTAGCTCATGCCACGCTGGCGGCACTCGCGTTCGTCGAACACCGGTTCGCCCAGCTTGTAGCCGACGTATTCCAGCGCGGCATTGCCGCTGTAGCTGGAGATGGGGAAGACGGACTTCAGTGCGGCGTGCAGGCCGTGGTCCGTGCGCTTGGCCGGATCGACGTTTTCCTGCAGGAACTCGCGGTAGGAGTCCACCTGGATGGCGAGCAGGAACGGCACTTCGAGAATAGCGCGCGACTTGGCGAAATCCTTGCGGATGCGCTTCTTCTCGGTGAACGAATAGGACGTCATGAGATCTTCCACCTTGTTGTGCGGGGCGTGCGTCCACGACCCAAAAGGAAACTTGAAATTGTCAGTTGGAAGTCGCTGGTATTGCCGGCACCAGCACGCCTTCTATTGCTACTTCCAACTGCCAACTTGACTGCATCTGCGTGACCGCCGGCGCGCTTGGCGCTGGCCGGACGGGCCTTTTCCTGCAGCCCGTGTTGGGCTTTTTCAAACGATGTTTCGGGGTACCGCGTGAAACGACCAAAGGCCGGGGGCTTTACGCCCCCAGCCTTGGCTGCATCGCCGGAAATCGATGGCGACGCAAGGGATCTGCTTACTTGACTTCGACAGTCGCGCCAGCAGCTTCCAGGTCCTTCTTGATCTTCTCGGCTTCGTCCTTCGACGCGCCTTCCTTCACGACGCCGCCGGCTTCGGTCAGGTCCTTCGCTTCCTTCAGGCCCAGGCCGGTGATGGCGCGGACGGCCTTGATCACTTCGACCTTCTTGTCGCCCGGCGACTTCAGGGTCACGGTGAATTCGGTCTGCTCTTCAACAGCGGCAGCCGGGCCAGCGGCAGCAGCCACGGCGACCGGAGCAGCGGCGGAAACGCCGAACTTCTCTTCGATGGCCTTGACCAGCTCCATCACTTCCATCAGGGACTTCGAGGCGATGGCTTCGACGATCTGTTCGTTGGAAAGGGACATTTTGATTACCTTTGAATGATTTTCTGGATTGAGGTTCCGTCAGGAACCACGGTAGGTCGAAACTCAGGCGGTCTCGGCGACCGGCTCAGCAGCAGCAGCGGCTTCGCCACCACCCAGCTGATCCGCCAGTGCCTTGTTGGCGCGCGCGAACATCGTGACCGGCTCGGTCAGGACGCGTGCCAGCATTGCCAGGGCCTGGTCGAGGGTCGGCAGCGAGGCCAACACGTCAACGTGGCTTGCCGGGAACACTTCGCCACCAATGGCGACGACCTTGGGCTGCAGCTTATCGTTGCCCTTGGCGAATTCCTTGATCAGGCGACCGGCTGCGCCGGGCTCCTCGAGCGAGAACGCATACAGCAGCGGACCGACCAGCTTGTCCTGTGCACATGCGAATTCGGTGCCTTCAACAGCACGCGAGGCCAGGGTGTTCTTGACGACTTTCAAGAAAACGCCGGTTTCACGAGCCTGCTTGCGCATCGCGGTCATCTGGGAGACCGTGGTGCCAGCGTATTCGGCTGCGATCAAGGAGTGGGCCTTGGCGGCGACGTCTGCCAGCTCCGCGACTACTTCTTGCTTCTGGGACAGATTGAGAGCCATTGCACTCCTCCGATTGAACTCCGCTTACGGCTCCTGCCGTTTGCGGTCCTGGGCGGCGTCCTTCCTGGACACCGGGAACATCGGGTTGATGTTCCGGGGGGTGGGCCGTTCCAGACCTGGACTCAACCTGGTATCAAACCAGAATTGCGTAAACCAGAAAAACTCCAGAAGGGCACCATCTACGCAGGGTGATCCGGACGGATCGATTAAGCGTTCGTGACTGCTCCGGCGGCGACTCCCTGCCAAATCGAGCTTCCGTGCCCGTCGCCGGCATGCCACGACCGCACCTGCGGTCTTTGACGGCTGCCACCGGCGATGCGCTGCCGGCGGTTGCCTTCAAATGGGACGGATGCGGAACCCGGGGGCTCCACATCCGCTTCAAACACTTACTTCAGGGTCAGGGTCGACTGGTCGACGGTGACGCCCGGGCCCATCGTCGAGCTGACCGACACCTTCTGCAGGTACAGGCCCTTCGAGGTGGCCGGCTTGGCCTTGATCAGGTCCAGCAGCAGCGCCTGCAGGTTCGACTTCAGCGCTTCGTCTTCGAAGCTGGCCTTGCCGATGGTGCAGTGGATGATGCCGGCCTTGTCGGTGCGGTAACGCACCTGGCCCGACTTGGCGTTCTTGACGGCTTCACCCGGGTTGGCCGAGACGGTGCCGACCTTCGGGTTCGGCATCAGGCCGCGCGGGCCGAGCACGGTGCCCAGCTTACCCACGACGCGCATGGCGTCCGGGGTCGCGATCACGACGTCATAGTTCAGATCACCGGCCTGCATCTTTTCGGCCAGGTCGTCCATGCCGACGGCTTCGGCGCCAGCGGCCAGGGCTTCGTCAGCCTTGGCACCGGCCGGTGCGAACACCGCAACGCGGACCGACTTGCCGGTACCGGCCGGCAGCACGGTGGAACCGCGCACCTGCTGGTCGGACTTCTTGGCGTCCACGCCCAGGCGCACAGCCACGTCGATCGACTCGACGAACTTGGCGCTGGCGGTGGTCTTCAGGATCTTGATCGCGTCTTCGAAGCCATACGACTTGCCCGGGACGACGGCGGCCTTCAGGGCCTTCTCACGCTTGTTCAGTGCCATGTTATTAGCCCTCCACCACGATGCCGATAGAACGGGCCGAGCCGGCGATGGTACGCACGGCGGCGTCCAGGTCAGCGGCGGTCAGGTCGGGTTCCTTCGCCTTGGCGATCTCTTCCAGCTGCTTGCGGGTGACCTTGCCGACCTTCTCGGTGTTCGGGCGCTTGGAGCCCGACGAGATGCCAGCAGCCTTCTTCAGCAGGGTGGTCGCCGGGGTGCTCTTGGTGATGAAGGTGAACGTACGGTCCGAATAGGCCGTGATGATCACCGGAACCGGCAGACCCGGCTCGAGCTTCTGCGTGGCGGCATTGAAGGCCTTGCAGAATTCCATGATGTTCAGGCCGCGCTGACCCAGCGCAGGACCGACCGGCGGCGAGGGGTTGGCCTGACCGGCCTTCACCTGCAGTTTGATGTAACCGACAACTTTCTTTGCCATGAGTATGCTCTCCGGGTGCTAGCGCCTTACGACAACAGGCTCCCCATCGGACCGGGAATCACGCGTCCCGGCATCGCGTTTTTGAATACATGCAGAAGGCCACCTTTCGGCGGCCTTCACTTTTGCCAGATTCCTGGCAGGAAGCCGGGCACTATACCAGCGCTTTGACGAAGCGTCCACACTGGCAACATGAACGCCAGGCGGTGCCTGGCGCTGCGGCGATCAGCCCGTGGCCTTCTCGACCTGGCCGAACTCGAGCTCGACCGGGGTGGCGCGACCGAAGATCAGCACCGAGACGCGCAGGCGGCTCTTCTCGTAATTGACTTCTTCCACGACGCCATTGAAGTCGTTGAACGGGCCGTCGGTGACGCGGACCATCTGGCCCGGCTCGAACAGCACCTTCGGACGCGGCTTCTCGATACCGTCCTGGACCCGGTTCAGGATGGCCTCGGCCTCCGAATCGGCAATCGGCAGCGGACGATCAGCGGTGCCACCGATGAAGCCCAGCACGCGGGAGGTGTCCTTCACCAAGTGCCAGCTCTCGCTGTCGATGCGCGGAATGCCGCCTTCTTCGTGGGTCTCGATCTGGACCAGCACGTAGCCGGGGAAGAACTTCCGTTCGGAGCGGCGCTTCTGGCCAGCGCGCATCTCGACCACTTCTTCGGTCGGGACCAGCACATCACCAAACAGCTCCTGCTTCTCTTCACGAACGATGCGATCGCGCAGGGCCTGCGCAACCGACTTCTCGAAGCCTGAATAGGCGTGAACAACGTACCAGCGCTTCATGGGTATCTCCTTACCGGCTCAGGAACAGCTGAGTCAGTTTCTGAATGACGAAGTCGAACCCACCCAGCAGCAGGCTGAGGATGATCACAACAACGATGACGACCCAGGTCATCCGGATGGCTTCCTGGCGCGTCGGCCAGACCACTTTGCGCAGTTCGAAACGCGACTCGGACAGGAACTCGCGGGTATCGCGACCCTTCCCGGTCAGCATGAAAACGGCAATACCGCCCGCCAGGCCGGCAATGACGGCAAGCGCGCGGATCTGAGCGGTCCAGGCACCCAGCTGGGCGGCACGACCGGAGTCTGCGGAGAACCAGAACCACACGAACAGTCCGGCCAGCACCAGCAGGGCTGCGGCGACGTACTTGACGAGGTCTCCACCAGAAGTGGACGTATCCTTGGAGTGTTCGATCTTGCTGTTCATCCGGCTCGGGCTGCTTTAGCGGCGGACCGCTGGTTAGGAAGGCAGATGGCACGCCAGGAGGGACTCGAACCCCCAACCTGCGGTTTTGGAGACCGCTGCTCTGCCAATTGAGCTACTGGCGTACGTTATAAACTTTGCCTTGCCTTAGACGGCGAAGGCGGACCGAGGTTCCCGGCCCGCCACTCGCGCGACCGGCAGCTTTAGAAAAACCGCCGGTAGTGCAGATTACTTGATGATCTTGGAGACCACGCCGGCGCCGACGGTACGACCGCCTTCACGGATGGCGAAGCGCAGGCCTTCGTCCATGGCGACCGGGTTGATCAGGGTGACAACCATCTTCACGTTGTCGCCCGGCATCACCATTTCAACACCTTCCGGCAGCTTGGCTGCGCCGGTGATGTCGGTGGTGCGGAAGTAGAACTGCGGACGGTAGCCGTTGAAGAATGGGGTGTGACGGCCGCCCTCATCCTTCGACAGCACGTACACTTCGCCTTCGAACTCGGTGTGCGGCTTGATCGAACCCGGCTTGCACAGGACCTGACCGCGCTGCACGTCGTCACGCTTGGTGCCGCGCAGCAGCAGACCGGCGTTGTCGCCTGCCTGACCCTGGTCGAGCAGCTTGCGGAACATTTCCACACCGGTGACGGTGGTCTTGACGGTGTCACGGATACCGACGATTTCGATTTCTTCGCCGACCTTGATCACGCCGCGCTCGATACGACCGGTCACCACGGTGCCGCGGCCCGAGATCGAGAACACGTCTTCCACCGGCATCAGGAACGGCTTGTCGACGTCACGCTCCGGCAGCGGAATCCAGCTGTCCAGGGCTTCGACCAGCTTGATCACGGCCGGCACGCCGATGTCGCTCTGGTCGCCTTCCAGCGCCAGACGGGCCGAACCAGCGATGATCGGGGTGTCGTCGCCCGGGAAGTCGTACTTGCTCAGCAGCTCGCGCACTTCCATTTCGACCAGCTCAAGCAGCTCTGCGTCGTCGACCATGTCGGCCTTGTTCAGGAACACGACGATGTACGGCACGCCGACCTGGCGCGACAGCAGGATGTGCTCGCGGGTCTGCGGCATCGGGCCGTCAGCAGCGGAACAGACCAGGATCGCGCCGTCCATCTGCGCAGCACCGGTGATCATGTTCTTGACGTAGTCAGCATGGCCCGGGCAATCGACGTGGGCGTAGTGACGGACGGTGGATTCGTATTCGACGTGTGCGGTCGAGATCGTGATGCCACGTGCCTTTTCTTCCGGCGCGGCGTCGATCGCGGAGTAATCCTTGAACTCGCCACCGAAGCGCTCGGCACCGATCTTGGTCAGTGCGGCGGTCAGCGTGGTCTTGCCGTGATCGACGTGACCGATGGTGCCGACGTTGACGTGCGGCTTGGTGCGCTCGAACTTACCCTTGGCCATGGCTGCTTATCTCGAATTCGTCTTGGGGTGGTGCTGAAGATGGTGCTCACGAAAGGAATCGAACCTTCGACCTCTTCCTTACCAAGGAAGTGCTCTACCGACTGAGCTACGTGAGCGAGTTTTGCATTATGGCATGAACTGAAATATCTTCAAAGTTCTAAACATTCAATGGAGCGGGAGACGGGAATCGAACCCGCACAATCAGCTTGGAAGGCTGAAGTTCTACCATTGAACTACTCCCGCACCGGGAATTGCCACAACGTGAAACTACGTGAAACTGGTGGAGGGAGGTGGATTCGAACCACCGAAGGCGTAAGCCAGCAGATTTACAGTCTGCCCCCGTTGGCCGCTTGGGTATCCCTCCTTACCACCCCATGCCGTGGCGCCGAAGCGTTGCGGTGTGTGGTGGTGAGCCCGCAATTCTGCTGATCCGGCGGGGGTCTGTCAACACGTTTTTTCTTTTTTTTCACACGCTGTCGCAAACCCGTTGATACGCAAGGTTATTGGCCGGGCGGCTGCAGCGCTTCGTCGGCAAAGATCGCGACATGCGGCACACCGTCCGCGCCGATCCAGCCCCGATACATGCCCTCGGTGTTGAACGGCAGCCCGATTTCGCCCTTCGCGGTGAGCACGATCGCCCCACCGTCGCCGCCCAGCGCGGGAATCATTTCGTTGATCACTTCGCGGCCGGCCTGCGCGGCGGACGCGCCGGCCAGCCGCACGCGCGCGCAGATCTCGTGCGCGGCCGCGGTGCGCAGGTAGTACTCGCCCCAACCCGTGCCGGAAACGGCACAGCCCTCGTCGGCCCAGGTGCCCGCGCCGAGGATCGGCGAGTCGCCGACCCGCCCATAGCGCTTGTTGGTCATGCCGCCCGTCGACGTGCCCGCCGCGAGCGTGCCTGCAGCATCCAGCGCCAGCGCGCCGACGGTGCCGAAGTGCCGGGCGGTTTCCAGCTCGGCATGCGCCTGCCCTGCCCTCTCCTCCTGCAGGGCGCGCTGCAGCTGCTGCCAGCGCTTTTCGGTGCGGAAGTACGACGGATCGACCAGGGCGACGCCCTGTTCGGCCGCGAAGGCCTCGGCGCCCTGGCCGACCATCATCACGTGCGCGGAGTGCGCCATCACCGCCTGCGCCAGCAGGATCGGGTTGCGCACCCGCTGCACGCCCGCCACCGCACCCGCGCGGCGCGTCGCGCCCTCCATCAGCGCCGCGTCCAGTTCGTTGCGGCCGTCATGGGTGAATACCGCACCGCGCCCCGCATTGAAGGTCGGATCGTCCTCCAGCACGGTGATCGCCCGGGTCACCGCGGCCAGCGCTGGGCGGCCCGCCTTCAGCTCGGCATGCCCCTGCAGCAACGCACTGCGCAGCGCTTCGCGCGCGGCGCGCTCCTCCTCAGCGGAAAGCCCTGCGCGCTGCACGCCGGCACCTCCGTGGATCACCAGCAATGGCTGCGGCTCCTTCGCAGCGGCGGCCGCCACAGCGGTGCCGGAGATCGTCAACAGCACGCACAGCATTCCCAGGCGCAGGTTCATTCGGCAACTCCATCCCCATCGTTGCCGACACGCTGCGCGGCGGCGTGGCCGTTGGCAAGTGCCTTTCGCTGCCGGCGCCGGGTTCTCCACACGCGGCGTGGAGAGCGATGGGGGTTTGGTGTGGACAAGTAGCGCTGAGCCACACGCCGCAAGCGTTTCCAAAGGTGGCGATTATTTGTCCACGCACCGCCGCGGTTTTCCACACCCCGCGTGGAGAGCGATGGGGGTTTGGTGTGGACAAGTGCCACTGAGCCACACGCCGCAAGCGTTTCAGATGCTGGTCATTATTTGTCCACACAGAAAAAGTGCCGCGCTCAGGCATGCTGCCGCTCACTCAAGCGAGCGATGTATCGCAGCAGCGAACGGCACAGCCCCTCGTGGGGGTCGCGCAGTACGGGTTCTCAGGCTGGAGCCGGGCGGCGATGCTGGATGGGGGACGGCAAGAACTGCGTCCATGCGGGCCTCGTTTCGCGCCATCCATGGCACGGGTCCACGTCACCGCATTCGCGCTGCCGCTCCCACGCTTTGCTGCGCAAACCGTGGGCCCCATCTCACCAGCACCCACACCCCGCCGCTTCGCGGCCGCCCCTGACTCAGGGGCTCCCTCCACCCATCCTTTAAGCTTTTTTCTTCAACGTGGCGGGACGCGCGCGCGCGGATTGTCAGGGCCGGGCGGGAGGGGTTGATGGGGGCGTTGAGCGCCAAGGATGGCGCGAAACGAGGCCCGCATGGATGCGGTTTTTGCCGTCCCCCACCAACCCCTCGCGCCCGGCCCACCCTGGTAAACCGCTCACAGAGACCCACCACGAGGGGCTCCGCCGTTCGCCCGCAGGCGGGACTTCCGATCGCCCGTTGCAGGATCAGACGTTGAAGCGGAAATGCAGCACGTCGCCTTCCTGCACGCGGTATTCCTTGCCTTCCAGGCGCAACCGCCCGGCTTCCTTGGCACCGGCTTCGCCCTTGAACTTGATGAAGTCGTCATAGGCGATGGTTTCGGCGCGGATGAAGCCCTTCTCGAAATCGGTGTGGATGACCGCGGCGGCCTGCGGCGCGGTGGCCCCCTTGCGCACGGTCCAGGCACGGACTTCCTTCACGCCAGCGGTGAAATAGGTCTGCAGGCCCAGCAGCTGGTAAGCCGCGTTGATGACGCGGTTCAAGCCCGGCTCCTGCAGGCCGAGATCAGCCAGGAAGGTGTCACGGTCTTCGTCATCCAGCTGCGACAGCTCTTCTTCGATGGCCGCCGAGACCGGCACCACCTTGGCCCCCTCTTCGGCAGCGCGCGCACGCACGGCATCCAGGTGCGGATTGTTCTCGAAGCCATCTTCCAGCACGTTGGCGATATACATCACCGGCTTCAGCGTCAGCAGGAACAGATCGCGCACCAGCGCCTTTTCTTCTTCGTCCAGGCCGGCCGCACGACCGGCCTTGCCGTCGGCCAGCGCCGCCTGCAGCTTGGCCAGCACCGGCTTGCGTGCCGCTGCCTCCTTGTCACCGCCCTTGGCCGAACGCTCGGCGCGGTTCAGCGCCTTCTCCACGCTGTCCAGGTCAGCCAGCGCCAGCTCGGTATCGATGGTGTCGATGTCCGACAGCGGATCAACCTTGTTGTTGACGTGGATGACGTCGGCATTCTCGAAGCAACGCACCACGTGGGTGATCGCATCCACTTCGCGGATGTGCGCCAGGAACTTGTTGCCCAGCCCTTCACCGCTGGCCGCACCGGCCACCAGGCCGGCGATGTCGACGAACTCGACCGCCGTCGGGATGACCTTCTGCGGATTGATGATGCCCGCCAGTTCGTTCAGCCGCGGATCCGGCACCGGCACGATGCCGACGTTCGGCTCGATCGTGCAGAACGGGAAGTTGGCCGCGGCGATACCCGCCTTGGTCAGCGCATTGAACAGCGTCGACTTGCCCACGTTGGGCAGGCCGACGATTCCGCATTTGATACCCATGTTCGACAACCTTTGGGGTGAAAGTGATTGGCGAAAAAGCGCACGCGCTGTTTGGCAAATCATTTTCGTCGTACCGCCGCCGAGCACGGCTCGGCGCCATCACGCTTCTGGGTTACTTCGGGGTGTGCAGGCGCTTCATCGCCTCGCTGAAATCGCCCTGCACCGCCAACGGCAGCACGTCGATCGCATCATCGATGGCGCGCGCGATCAGCACGTCGTCGTCCTTCGATGCACGTCCCAGTACCCACGGCACCACGCGATCCTTGTGGCCGGGATGGCCGATGCCCACGCGCAGGCGATGGAAGCGACCATGCCCGAGCAGGCGGATGGTATCGCGAAGGCCATTCTGCCCGCCGTGGCCACCATCGAACTTCAAGCGCGCCGCACCCGGCGGCAGGTCCAGTTCGTCGTGGGCCAGCAGGGTTTCTTCGGGCTCGATCTTCCAGAACCGCTGCGCGGCAGTCACCGACTTGCCACTGAGGTTCATGTACGTGGCCGGCTTCAGCAGCCAGACCGGCTGGCCTGCGATATCGACCTTGGCGGTCTCGCCGAACAGCTTGCTGTCCACGCTCCAGCGTGCGCCCGCCTTTTCGGCCAGGGCCTCCACAAAATGAAACCCAGCGTTGTGCCGGGTCCGGGCGTGCTCGGCACCTGGGTTCCCCAGGCCGACGATCAGTCGCAATCCTGCCATTGTCTCTTCCTGTCACGGCCTGCCAGCGCTGCCGGCAGGTACGGCGCCCGTCCCGGAGGACAGGCGCCGCAACGGCATTACTCTGCGGCTTCTGCGTCTTCAGCAGCGTCGGCAGCATCTTCCTTGCCGTGCTTGGCGGTGACCACGGCATCGTCGTGATCCTTGCCCAGCGCCAGCGCCGGCAGCTCAACGCCCTTCGGCAGCTTGAGGTCGGACAGATGGATCACGCCACCGGCCTCCAGGGCGCCCAGGTCGACTTCGATCGACTCCGGCAGGTCCTTCGGCAGGCAGGACACGGTGACTTCCTTCACTTCGTGGGTGACCACGATGTCCGAAGCCTTGCCGGCCGGCGAGGTTTCTTCATTGATGAAGTGCAGCGGCACCGAAGCGGTCAGGACTTCGTTCTCGTTCACGCGCAGGAAATCCAGGTGCAGGATCAGCTGCTTGAACGGGTGGCGCTGCATGTCACGCAGCAGCACGCGCTCGACCTTGCCATCGAGGTTCAGGTCCAGGATGGACGAGTAGAACCAATCGTTGTACTGGGCCAGCCAGATTTCATTGTGGTCAAGGCTGATGGCCACCGGCTCGGCGTTGCCGCCGTAGACGATCGCCGGGATCACGCCAGCGTGACGCAGGCGGCGGCTCGCACCCTTGCGCTGCAGTTCACGCTTGGTGACCTTGATTTCATGGGTCTTGGACATTTTCTACTACCTGTTGGGTGCCCTGCCGTGTGGCGGGGCGGATGAAGGCACTTCCGCGACCAGAAGTGCCCTTGGAGGTCCCTGCCGTTACCGGCGGGGACGAAAAAAAAATCAATCCACGTACAACGAGCTGACCGACTCACCGAAGGCGATGCGGCGCATCGTCTCGGCCAGCATCTCCGCCACGCTCAGCTGGCGGATCTTGCTGCACACGCGCGCGGCGTCCTTCAGCGGGATGGTGTCGGTCACCACCAGCTCATCGAGCTGGGAATTGGTGATGTTGTCCACCGCCGGGCCGGACAGCACCGCGTGGGTGCAGTACGCGGCGACCTTAAGCGCACCGCGCGCCTTCAGGGCAGCAGCAGCGGCGCACAGGGTGCCGGCGGTATCGACGATGTCATCGACCATCACGCAGGTCTTGCCTTCGACGTCACCGATGATGTTCATCACGGTGGAGACGTTGGCGCGCGGACGGCGCTTGTCGATGATCGCCAGGTCGGCGTCGTCCAGGCGCTTGGCCACGGCGCGCGCACGCACCACGCCACCCACGTCCGGGGACACCACGATCAGGTTTTCGGTGCCGTAGGCGCGCCAGATATCGGCGAGCAGCAGCGGCGACGCATATACGTTGTCCACCGGGATGTCGAAGAAGCCCTGGATCTGGTCGGCATGCAGGTCCACGGTCAGCACCCGATCGGCACCGGCGGTGCTGAACATCTTCGCTGCCAGCTTGGCGGTGATCGGCACGCGCGAAGACCGCATGCGGCGATCCTGGCGCGAGTAGCCGAAGTACGGCACCACGGCGGTGACGCTGGCTACCGATGCGCGCTTGAGCGCGTCGATCAGCACCAGCAGTTCCATCAGGTTCTCTGCGCTCGGTGCGCTGGTCGGCTGGATCACGAAGACGTCCTGCTTGCGGACGTTCTCTTCGATTTCGACCTGCACTTCACCATCGGAGAAGTGCGACACCAGTGCCTTGCCCGGACGCACGCCCAGTTCCTTGCAGATGTTCTGTGCGAGGCGTTTGTTGGCGTTGCCGGAAAACACCAGCAGGTTGGGCGAATCTTGCATCATGATTGTCTCGGGCGGGGGCGAGTGGCGGAGATCGGGTTACCCCAGGCACCCGAAGGCCCCTGCGGCTGATTGCACCACGGCATTTCCACGTCCCGCGCAGACAGCTGCGCTGGTTGGCGCGGACCAAGCCGCAAGTGGCAGGGGCGGGAGGATTCGAACCTCCGAATGCCAGGATCAAAACCTGGTGCCTTGGGCCTCTTGGCGACGCCCCTGCATCAAATGAATCAGTTACGCTCGAGTGCATCCAGCAGTGGTGACCGGCCAACGCCCGCCACCACCCACGCCCGCAACTCCTTGGACAACTCCGCCCTGCCCGCCTGCGCAGCCTGCTGCGAAGGGAACTCGACGAAGCACCCACTTCCCGATCCTGTCAGCCGCGCCGTGCCGATGTCGCTCAACGCAGCAAGCACGGCCTCAACGGCAGGCTCGCGGCGGCGCAGCACCGGCTCGAACGCATTGCCGGACAGGTATCCGGAAACGAAGTCCTCTATTTTCGCCATTGGACTGTCGCGCGTCAAATCCGGATCTGCAAAAAGGGCCGGCGTGGGCACGTGGACCCCCGGATCGGCGATCACATACCACGCCGGTGGCAGGTCGATGGGGGTCAGCTGCTCGCCGATGCCTTCGGCCCAGGCGTTGTGTCCGCGCACGAAAACCGGCACGTCCGCCCCCAGCTGCAGGCCCAGCGCGGCCAGCGCATCCGGGTCCAGCCCGGTGCGCCACAGCCGGTTCAAGGCCACCAGCACGGTCGCCGCATCGGACGATCCGCCGCCAAAGCCGCCACCGGCTGGGACGTGCTTTTCGACGACGATATCCACGCCTTGGTCGGTTTTCGCGGCTTTTTTGAGCGCAACTGCCGCCCTTACCGCCAAGTCATCAGCCTCGGCGACACCGGGAAGCGACGCCCCTTGGCGACGTATCTGCCCATCCTGGCGCAGCCGCAGGCCGATCCGGTCACCCCAGTCCAGCAGCCGGAACACGGTCTGCAGCTGGTGATAGCCGTCGGCGCGGCGGCCGGTGATATGAAGGAACAGGTTCAGCTTCGCCGGCGCCGGCCACCAGGACCAGCCATCGGCGTCATCACACGACGGATTCATGGGTTGGCCGCGCCCCACTGGTCGACCACCAGCCGCACCTTGGCGTCGCCCTTGCTGGCTTCGATGCGCCGCGGCAGCGACTGCCGGCCGTCCTGCGCGGGGTACCAGTCCAGGTAATCCACCTGCCATCCGGCCTGCCGCAGCTGGCGCGGGCGCCCTTCGGCGTCACGCTGCAGGGCGGCTTCGCCGCTGCCTTCCAGCACCAGTCCGCGGGTCCAGTCGGGCAGCTGGTTGACCGGGATGTCCCAGCCGGTCGCCTCGAGCAGCACGGCCTGCGCATCCGCACCCTCGCGCGGCCCACCGTCCAGGCCTTCCAGCCGGCCGCTGCCCTGCAGGGCGTCGCCCTGCAGGCGCCAGCTCTGCCGGGTCACCGGGGCGCTCAGCTGCACCTGGTAGGCACTGCCCTGCTGCCCCCAGTCGATCCGGCCGCTGCCGCCGTTTTTTCCCTTGCTGACCGCCACCCGCCCCTGGAACGACCAGTCCGGCTGTGCCCGCAGTGCCTGCACGCGTGCCGCTTCGGCACGTTCGGCGGCCGGCGAAACGGTATAGGCCACGTCCGGCACCGGCGTCTTCTGCGAGCCGACCGACGTACAGGCGGCCAGCGCCACCGTGGCCGCGGCCAACAGCAGCGGCCGGGTCATTGAATGCATCATGGTTTCAGGGTCTCGCGGACGCGCTGCAGCGCGCGGTTGTCGGGGTCCAGCCTGGCGGCCTCGTCGAAGTAACGGCGCGCCTCGTCCTGCCGGCCGCTCACCCACAGCACTTCGCCCAGGTGCACGGCGATCTCGGCATCCTTGGCCAGTCCGTAGGCACGACGCAGCTGCACCAGCGCCTCTTCGTTGCGCCCCAGCCGATACAGCACCCAGCCATGGCTGTCGATGATGGCCGGGTTGTCCGGCTCGGCCACGCGGGCGCGGTCGATCAGCTCCAGCGCCTCCTGGTAGCGGTGGGTGCGGTCGGCCAGGGTGTAGCCCAAGGCATTCAACGCGGCGACGTTTTCAGGTTCGGTGACCAGCACCTTGCGCAGGTCGGCCTCCGCACGCGGGATGTCATCGCGGCGCTCCCAGGCCAGCGCGCGGGCGTACAGCAGCGCGTTTTCATCGGGATACGCGGCCAGCCCACGGGCCAGCGCGTCCAGCTCGCCGGCCTCGTCGCCGGCCCGCAGGCGCAGCTCGGCTTCCAGCAGGTAGGCGTCGCGGCGGGCTTCCTCGGCCAGCACCGCGTCGGACTGCACGGCGCGCACCTCTTCCAGCGCCTTGGCCTGGTTGCCGAGCAGGCCCTGTGCGTTGGCCGCGCGCAGCCGGGCTTCGCTCAGTTCCTCGCCCCCGGGCACGCTGTGGTACCAGTCCACCGCCTCCTGGTAGCGCTTGAGGTATTCGGCGATCTTGCCCAGCAGCAGGCGCTGAGCCGGATCAGGCTTGCTGGCCGCACGCGACAGCTCGGTGTACAGCGCGGTCAGCGCGGTGGCGTCATCCTGCTTGGCCAACAGCGATGCGCGCATGCCGTAGGTCTGGGTGTCCTGCGGTCCGCTGGACAGCACGCGCTCGGCAGCCACCGCCTCGTTCATGCTGTCGTAGGCAATGGCCACCGCATTGCGCAGGTCGACGCTGGTGCGGGTCTGCGGCTCCAGTGCCTGCAGCACGGTCACCGCTTCAGCGGTGTGTCCGGTCTGCTGCAGCTGGCTGGCCCGCAGCAGCGCCACGCGCGGGTCCTGCGGGAAGCGGCGCACCACCTGGTCGACCATGCGCTGGGCCAGTTCCGGCTTGTCCATGCGCATCGCCAGCCGGCCGAACTCCTGCCAGACCTCGATCCGGTTGGGGATCGCATCGGCCTCGACAAGGGCTTCCAGCACCTGCGCCGGCACTCCCGGGTCGCGCCCACCACCGACCAGCGCGGCCAGGCTGAAGCGCCAGCCTTCCTCGCCGGGTGCGGCCAGCAGCGCCTTCAGTTCGGCTTCCGCCACCTCGGGCTTGCCCTGCCGCATCGCCAGCGCCGCGGCGGCGCTGCGCATCGCCAGCGAACGCGGTGCGCGTTGCTGCCACAGGGCCAGCGCCTGCGCGGCACGCGCATCATCATTGGCCAGCATGGCGATCCGGGTGGCACGTTCGGCCAGCCCGGCATCGCCTTCACTGGCCTGCGCGGCCAGCAGGTACTGCGCCGCCGAGTCGGGCAATTTGCCCGCCTGCAGGGCGAATTCGCCCACCAGCGCAGGCTCCAGCGAAGGCTCCTGGGCACGTTCGGCCTGGTCCAGCACGCGGGCGATGGAGGGGGCTGCCAGCGCTTCGCCCGCCATCAGGCTGAGCAGCAGAACACTGGAGATGCGAATCAATGCGGGCATCGACGGCATTGGGGCCTTAAAATGTGTGCCTATGGCCAGCAGCTTATCGCAAGCAACTGAACAATGACCCTGTGGGTGCTCGGACTGAATCACCAGACCGCACCGGTGGACCTGCGCGAACGCGCGGCCTTCGCCGGTGAGGCGTTGCCGCGCGCGCTCGGTTCGCTGCGCGACACCCCGCAGATCGCCGAGGCAGTGCTGCTGTCCACCTGCAACCGCACCGAACTGTATGCGGTGGCCGACTCCGAAGCCGCCCTGAACCAGTGGCTGCAGGGCCAGGCCGGTGACCTGCAGGGCTACCTGTACCAGCATGCCGACGCCGATGCGGTGCGCCACCTGTTCCGGGTCGCCACCGGGCTGGATTCGATGGTGCTGGGCGAACCGCAGATCCTGGGCCAGGTGAAGGACGCCTGGTCGGTGGCGCGCGAACACGGCCTGCTCGGCCAGCGCCTGGACCGGCTGTTCCAGCAGACCTTCTCGGTGGCCAAGCGCGCCCGCACCGATACCCAGGTCGGCGCCAATCCGGTCTCGGTGGCTTCTGCCGCCGTGCGGCTGGCGCAGAACTCGTTCGCGCGGCTGGACGATTCCACCGTGCTGCTGGTCGGCGCCGGGGAAACCATCGAACTGGCCGCGCGCCACCTCAGCGATGGCAAGGTGCGCCGCCTGCTGATCGCCAACCGCACCCTGGCCCACGCCCAGGACCTGGCCAGCCGGCACGGCGGGGTGGCCTTGCCGCTGGCCGAGCTGGACCGCCATCTTGCCGAAGCGGACATCGTGTTCTCCGCCACCGCCGCGCGCGAGCCGGTGATCCACCGCGACGCGGTGGCCGCGGCGCTGCGTGCCCGCCGGCACAAGCCGATGCTGCTGTTCGACCTGGCCGTGCCGCGTGACATCGAAGCCAGCGTGGCCGCCCTGGCCGATGCCTTCCTGTACACCGTGGACGACCTGGAACGGGCGGTGGAAGACAACCGCCGCGGGCGCCGCGAGGCCGCCGCTGAAGCCGAAGCCATCATCGAGCTGCAGGTCGCCCGTTTCGTGGAAACCCAGCAGGCGGGCGCGCACCATGCGCCGCTGAAGCAGCTGCGCGCGTTCGGCGAAACCACCCGCGCGGAAATGCTGGAACGGGCGCGGGCGCAGCTGGCCAACGGCAAGCCGGCCGACGAAGTACTGGAACTGCTCGCCCATGGCCTGACCAACCGCCTGCTGCACCCGCCCACCGCCGCCCTGCGCGCCGCCGCGCTGACCGGCGATGCCGACCTGACCCGCGCCGCCGAGCGCCTGTTCCCGGCGCAGCCGGGATACCACCATCCTGCCGTGAGACCTGATGACGCCGACCCTGCGCCGTAAGCTTGAAGCGCTGGCCGAGCGCCGCGAAGAACTCGAACGCCTGCTTTCCGACCCCAGCGTGGTGGCCGACAACAAGCGCTTCCGCGATCTTTCGCGCGAATTCGCGCAGCTGGAACCGGTCGCCACCGCGCTGGCCGAAGAGCGCCGCGCCAAGGACGACCTTGCCGCCGCCGAGGCGATGCGCGCCGACCCGGACCTGCGTGAGCTGGCCGACGAGGAAGTGGACGCCGCGCAGGCCCGCCTGGCGCAGCTGGACCATGACCTGGCGCTGCTGCTGGTCCCGCGCGACCCGCGTGATGAGGGCAACCTGTTCCTGGAAGTACGTGCCGGCACCGGCGGCGACGAAGCGGCGATCTT
This sequence comes from Stenotrophomonas chelatiphaga, assembly GCF_032054965.1. Classification (NCBI taxonomy): domain Bacteria; kingdom Pseudomonadati; phylum Pseudomonadota; class Gammaproteobacteria; order Lysobacterales; family Lysobacteraceae; genus Stenotrophomonas; species Stenotrophomonas chelatiphaga. Next base: position 54,121 of record NZ_DAMBRS010000013.1, read on the forward strand.
CGCCGGCGACCTGTTCCGCATGTATGCCCGCTACGCCGAACGCCAGGGCTGGAAGGTGGAAGTCGAATCGGACAGCCCCGGCGAACACGGCGGCTACAAGGAAGTGGTGGCCCGGGTGGTCGGGCGCGGCGCGTTCTCGCGGCTGAAATTCGAATCCGGCACGCACCGCGTGCAGCGGGTGCCGGCGACCGAATCGCAGGGCCGCATCCATACCTCGGCGGCGACGGTGGCGATCATCCCCGAAGCCGACGAAATCGACGAGGTACAGATCAATCCGGCCGACCTGCGGGTGGATACGTTCCGCTCCTCCGGCGCCGGTGGCCAGCACGTCAACAAGACCGAATCGGCCATCCGCATCACCCATGTCCCGACCGGGGTCGTGGTGGAATGCCAGACCGAGCGCAGCCAGCATGCCAACCGCGACAAGGCGATGAAGCGCCTGAAAGCGCAGCTGCTGGATGCCGAGCGTTCGCGCCAGGATGCAGCGCAGGCCGAATCGCGACGCCTGCAGGTCGGCAGTGGCGACCGCAGCCAGCGCATCCGCACCTACAGTTTTCCGCAGGGCCGCATCACCGACCACCGCGTGGAGGGACTGACGCTGTATGACCTGCCCAACGTGATGGCCGGCGACATGGATGCCTTGCTGCAGCGGCTTTCGCAGGAACACCAGGCCGACGCCCTGGCCCAGCTGGCCGCGTCCCCCTGATGCAGCCGGCCAGCCAGCGCCAGCAGCTGCAGCAGGCGGTCCGCCGCCAGCCGGCGGACTTCATCGCCTGGGTGATGCTGGCCGATGCCGAACTGGAAGCCGGCGACCTGGCAGCCGGTGAGCAGGCCGCGCGGCGTGCCCTGCAGCTGCGTCCGCGGCATCCCGAAGCGCTGGCCCGGCTGGGCCGGGTGGCGTGGATGGCCGGCGCGCACGGCGATGCCGCCCAGCTGCTTGGCGAGGCCGCAGCCGGCGCGCCGCAGCACCCTGGCATTGCATTGTGGCTGGGCCACGCGCTGGAAGATGCCGGCGATGCCGAAGGCGCGGCGGATGCGTACCGACGCGCCCACGCGCTGTTGCCCGACGAGCCCTACATCGCCGCGCAGCGGCTGGCCTGGCAGCGCCGCCTGTGCGACTGGCAGGACATCGATGCGCTGTCGCGGCAGGTCCGCGATGCCGTGGCCAGCGGCCGCGGCGCGGTGGAACCGTTCGCCTTCCTCAGCGAAGACGCCAGTGCCGCCGAACAGCTGGCCTGTGCGCGGCTGCGCGCGGCGCAGTTCGGCGGCGTGCGGCCGCTGCCGCCGACCGCGGTGCGGCAACGCGGCCCGCTGCGGATCGGCCTGCTCTCCAACGGCTTCGGCGCGCACCCCACCGGCCTGCTGACCGTGGCGGTGTTCGAACAGCTGCGGCAGGACCCGGCGCTGGATATCCATCTGTTCGCGCTCAACCGCGACGATGGCAGCCCCATCCGGCAGCGCCTGTCCGCCGCCACCCGCCTGCATGAGGTGGCCGGCCTGCGGCATGCCGACGTGGCGGCACGGATCCGCGCCGAAGGCATCGACGTGCTGTTCGACCTGCGCGGCTGGGGCGGCGGCGGTGCGCCGGAAGTGCTGGCGCTGCGCCCGGCGCCGCTGCAGGTCAACTGGCTCGCGTATCCGGGCACCTCCGGTGCGCCGTGGATGGACGTGGTGCTGGCCGACGCGTTCGTGCTGCCGGCCGCGCTGGACGCACACTTCAGCGAACGCGTGCTGCGCCTGCCGCGTGCCTTCCAGCCTTCGGACAACACCCGCCTGCTGCAGCCGGCACCGTCGCGCGCCGCCTGCGGCCTGCCGGAGCGCGGCGTGGTGTTCTGCTGTTTCAACAACAGCTACAAATTGAATCCGCGCAGCGTGGCGCGTGCCTTGCAGGTGCTGCAGGGCGTGCCCGGCAGCGTGCTGTGGCTGCTGTCCGGGCCGGGCCGCGCCGATGCCCGCCTGCGCGATGCGGCACGCGCGGCCGGGGTGGATCCGGCGCGGCTGGTGTTCATGGCCAAGCTGCCGCATGCGCAGTACCTGGCCCGCTATGCACTGGCCGACCTGTTCCTGGATACCCATCCGTACAACGCGCACACCACTGCATCGGATGCGCTGTGGGCCGGCTGCCCGGTCCTGACCTGCCCCTGCGACACCTTCGCCGCGCGCGTGGCCGGCAGCTTGAACCACCACCTCGGCCTGCATGCGATGAACGTGGCCGACGATGCCGCTTTCATCGCCCGCGCCACGGCACTGGGCAATGACCCCGCCGCGCTGGCGCTGCTGCGCGCGCAGCTGGCCGAGGCACGCGCCGGCAGCGGCCTGTTCGACATGGGCGGCTTCGCCGCCGACCTGTCCCGGCTGCTGCAGCAGCTGGCCGGCGAACACGGCTGGCAGGGCGCGCACACCGCCTGAACCGCGCACGCGGCACACTGCGGCTTCCCCCTGACCGGAGTCGCCGATGGCAAAGCTCAAGCGCAAGGCCTACGAGGCCTTGCTGGAACCGATGCAGCTGGAACTGGCCACCATGGCGCGCTGGGTGCAGCTGACCGGCCAGCGCGTGCTGGTGCTGTTCGAAGGGCGCGATACCGCGGGCAAGGGCGGTGCCATCCAGGCCATCAGCCAGCACCTCAACCCACGCCAATGCCGGGTGGTCGCACTGCCCAAGCCGACCGACCGTGAAGCCACCCAGTGGTACTTCCAGCGCTACGCCAGCCACCTGCCCGCCGCCGGCGAGATCGTGCTGATGGACCGCAGCTGGTACAACCGCGCCGGCGTGGAACAGGTGATGGGCTACTGCAGCGATGCGCAGTACCGGCAGTTCCTGCAGCAGGCACCGGTGTTCGAACAGCTGCTGGTGGACGACGGCATCCTGCTGTTCAAGTACTGGCTGGCGGTTGACCAGGCGCAGCAGGAGGAACGTTTCGCAGAGCGCCATGCCGATCCGTTGAAGGGCTGGAAGCTGTCACCGGTGGACCTGCAGTCGCGCGACAAGTACGAGGCCTACACCCAGGCCCGCGAAGCCATGCTGGAGGCCACCCACCGTCCCGGTGCGCCGTGGACGCTGGTGGACTTCAACGACCAGCGCACGGGACGGCTGACCCTGGTGCGCAACCTGCTCGACCGGCTGCCCGATACCCATGTCGACGAGGCGCTGCCGAAGCTGCCGAAGCTGAAAGGCAAGCTGCACCGCGAGCACTACGCGCTGCTGGAACCGATCGAGGCGTTCCCGATCGACTGAGCCAGCGCTTCGGGGCTAGGTGCCTTCTGCGCTGCAGAAGAAACCTGGCCCCCGGCCTGCCGGCGGGTCTCAGGACTTGCTGCTGGCGATACGCGCTTCGATGTCCGCCGCCGTCACCGGGCCGACGAACGAGTGCACCACCTTGCCCTGCGGGTCCACCAGGTGGGTCAGCGGCAAGCCGCGCGGGGTGGCGAAGTCGGCCGGCGGATCGTACGGGTCGACGATGGCGATCGGATAGGTCACCGGCCGCTCCTTCAGGAACGCCTGCATGTCGGCCGGTTCGATCTCTTCATAGGCCAGGCCGACCACCTCGATCTCGCTGCGCATCGCGTGCAGCGCCGACAGTTCCGGCATCTCCTTGCGGCACGGGGCGCACCAGGTGGCCCAGAAGTTCACCACCACCCACTTGCCGCGGTGCGCGGCCAGGTCATAGTCGGCGCCGTCGACGGTCTTGACCTTCAGCGTCGGGAACTCGGCGGTGACCCGCTCGGCGGCGGCGGCACCATCGGCTGCGCCCAGCGCGGCATCCGGATCGGCGGCAGGCGCCGGCGGGGTCGCATCGGTCGCCGGCGGGGTGGCGGCCGGCGCATTCGCAGCAGGCTCGGCGGCCGGCTTGCAGGCGGCCAGCAGCACGGACAGGGTGACGACCAACAACGTGCATCTCATCGGGGCGTATCTCCGGGGGGATAGATGTCGCTGACGCGACGCTTGAGTTTCTCACGCAGTGGCAGGCGCAGTTCGTCCAGCGCCGCCAGCGCGGCCTGGCCCAGGCTGTCCTGGCGATACGGCAGGTGCTGTTCGGCCACCGGGATGCGCAGCTGGGTCGATTCGTACAGGTCGCCCAGGGTCAGCTGATCCAGGTCCCGTGCCAGCATCCACTCGCCGCTCTCCACGCGACGCACCAGCGCGATGCGCTCCATGTCGCACAGCAGCTGCTGCAGCAGCGAGTCGGTCATCATCGGCTCGTGCTGCAGGATTTCGTCTTCGTCCAGTGCCTTGCCCAGCGCGCGCGCCTGCTGGAAGCGCCCGAGCAGCCGCAGCAGCGCATAGAACTCGTAGCCCTGCGGCAGTCGCAGTTCCACCGGCTGGTAGCGGAAGGCGGCCATCGAAGAAGCCAGCGAGGCCCCCAGCAGCACCGCCACCCAGCACAGGTAGATCCACAGCAGCAGGATCGGCACGAACGCCACGGTGCCATACAGCTTCTGGTACGACTGGAAGCTGCCCAGGTAGGCACCAATGCCCCACTTCACCAGTTCCAGCAGGATCGCCGCCAGGATCGCACCGGGCACGGCATGCTTCCATTTGACCGTGTGGTGCGGCACCACGCGGTACACCAGCGTGATGCAGACGAACTCGATCAGCACCGGCGCCAGCCGCAGCGAAAAGTCCGCCAGCCACTGCCCTTCCTGGGTACCGAACAAGGGCAGCGCGAAGACCCGCGCCGACACCGCCAGCGAGGCGGCGGCCAGCATCGCGCCCAGGGTCAGCACGGTCCAGTAGACCAGGAAACGGGTCAGCTTGGGCCGCGACGATCCCACCCGCCAGATCTGGTTGAAGGTCTCTTCCACGCTGTTGAGCGTGATCAACAGCGAGATCACCAGCGCGATGAAGCCCGCAGCGGTGAGCTGCCCGGCACTGGCGCTGAACTGCCGCAGGTAGCCTTCGGCCGCGCGCGCCGCGCTGGGCACGAAGTTGGAGAACACGTAGTCGCTGAGCTGGTCGCTCCAGCGGTCGAACACCGGGAAGGCGGACAGCACGCCGAACACCACGATCGCCAGCGGTACCAGCGCGAACACGGTGGTGTAGGCCAGGGCGGCAGCGGCCTGGAACAGGCGGTCATCAAGAAAGCGCCGCCACAGGAAACGGCCGAAGCTTGCCGCGCGCGGACGGTCGCGCGCGCGCTCCATCCATAGATTGATCGTGTTCAACGGTTCCATCGGCGCAAGGGTACCCGATGCAGGATGGCCGCAGGATAGCCATACTGGCGTCTCCTGGACGAGAAAGCGGGTTGGTGATGGGCGAAATCCTGGTGCTCTACTACAGCCGCGGCGGTTCGGTGGCACGGCTGGCGCGGCAGATCGCGCGGGGCATCGGCGAGGTCCCCGGCATGGGCGCGCGCCTGCGCAGCGTGCCCGCCGTGGCCGCCGTCACCCAGACCGCGCGCCCGCCTGTCCCCGATGAAGGCGCGCCGTATGTCAGCGTGGAAGACCTGGCCGAGTGCGACGGGCTGTTGCTCGGCAGCCCTACGCGTTTCGGCAATATGGCCGCCCCGATGAAGCACTTCCTGGATGGCCTGGGCGCGGAATGGGTCAATGGCACCCTGGCCGGCAAGCCGGCCGCAGTGTTCACCTCCACCGCCTCGATGCATGGCGGCCAGGAATCCACCCTGCTGTCCATGCAGCTGCCGCTGCTGCACCACGGCTGCCTGATCGTCGGCATTCCCTTCACCGAAGCCGCGCTGAGCCATACCACCAGCGGCGGCACACCGTACGGTGCCAGCCATGTCGCCGGTGCCAGCGATGATCCACAGCCCAGCGAAGACGAAGCCACGCTGGCGCGCGCGCTCGGCCGTCGGGTCGCCGATATCGCACGGCGGCTGGCCTGATGGCCCCGGGCGCGCGCAGCGTGCTGCTGCTCGCCCTGCTGGGGCTGGCCGCACTGTACGCGTGCTGGTTCTTCAATGACCGTCATTGGCTGGCCACCCAGCTGGTGTTCACGGCCCCGCCGCTGGCGCTGGCGATTGCACTGCGGATGGGCTGGCGCAAGGCCGGGTTCTGGGCCTGCGTGCTGGCGCTGGGCTGGTTCAGCCATGGCGTGATGAGCGCCTGGAGCGATGCCGGGACGCGCCTGCTGGCCTGGCTGGCGATCGGCCTGTCGCTGGTGGTGATCTTTGCCGGCAGCCTGCCCGGCCTGCGCGCCCGTTTCAGCCGAAAGCAACGCTGACGCCCCCACCGGGGGCCGGTATCATCTGCGTTCCTGTTCCTGCAGCGCCGTTCCAGGCTCCGAAGACATGCCCATGATGGAAGACCTCCTGATCGTCACCACCGGTGGCACGATCGACAAGATCTACTTCGACGACAAATCGGACTACCAGATCGGCGACCCGCAGATCGGCATGATCCTGCGCGAACTCGGCGTGACCTTCCGCTTCAACGTCATTCCGATCCTGCGCAAGGATTCGCTGCATATCAGCGATGACGACCGCGAGCTGATCCGTGCCACCATCGCCGCCCAGCCGACCCGCCACGTGCTGGTCACCCACGGCACCGACTCGATGGTGGCCACCGGCAAGGTGCTGTCGACCATCCCCGACAAGACCATCGTGATGACCGGCGCGTTGAGCCCGGCCCGCTTCCGCGGATCCGATGCGGAGTTCAACATCGGCTGCGCCATCGGCGCGGTGCAGTCGTTGCCGGCCGGTGTGTACATCGCGATGAACGGACGCATCTGGGACCCGCAGAGCGTGCGCAAGAACGTGGCCGAAAACCGCTTCGAAGCGGCCTGAGACCGATCAGGAGCCACCCCTCCCGGGCGGCTCCTGCGCGACATCACCTCACTGCGATGCCGCCACTTCGATGGACCGGACCACCGCGGCATCGGCGTCTGCCATGCCTGCGCCGCAGCCCTGCGGGCAACCGACCAGCAACGGTCGCGCGGTCTGTTTCAGGATCTCGGTGACCTGGGCCGGGGTGAGGCGGCCATCGACAGCCGACTGCATCAACGCGACCACGCCGGCAACGTGCGGGGCCGCCATCGAGGTGCCGTTGTAGGCGGCATAGGCAGGCGCACCCGGCGTGGTGCGGCCGCTGTTGAGCGTGGAAAGGATGTTCTCGCCGGGCGCCGCCAGGGTGATTGCCCTGCCGTAGTTGGAGAAGCCGGCGCGTGCGCCACGCGAGGTCGTGGCCGCTACCGCCACCACCCCACGGCAGTTCGCCGGGCTGAACCGTGAGACATCGGCGTTGCTGTTTCCCGCCGCGACGACCACCGTCGCACCGTTGCGGATCGCGCCGTCCACGGCAGCCTGGGACGCGCGATCGCAGGCTCCCTGGCCGCCCAGCGACAGGTTCAGCACCTTGGCGGGATTCGCATTGCGCGGGACGCCATTGACCATTCCGCCCGCAGCCCAGACCATGCCATCGGCGATGTCGGAGGTGTAACCGCCGCCCTTGCCGAGGACGCGGACATGCACCAGTTTGGCGTCGAAGGCCGTGCCGGCGACGCCGAGTCTGTTGTTGGTGGCTGCCGCTACCGTACCGGCGACATGGGTGCCATGCCAGCTGGACGGTTGGCCCCATTGGCTGTCGCCGGTGTCATCGGGGTTGTCATCCCGACCGTTGCCGTCGCCGGCCATGCTGCCGCTGCTGATGAAGTCGTAACCCGGAAGCGTGTTGGCATCCAGCTCCGGATGACGGGTACGGCCTGTGTCGATGATCGCCACCACCTGTCCGGCGCCGGTGGCCTTGTCCCAAGCCGGTCGCACATTGAGTGATGCAGCGCTGCTGGAGAAGCCCCACTGCTCGTTCAACCGGGGATCGTCGGGATTCAGCGCCGGTTTCAGGATGCGATCCACCTGCACATGGTCCACGTCGGGATCACTCGCCATGGCCGCCATCCAGGCACCGGCCTGCGCACGGTCCAGCGCCTGCGCGGCGCGCACCACCATCGGCCCGGTGGCCATCTGGCGCAGCACCTGCATGCCGCCGGTTGCCATGCGCATACCGCTTCCGGCACGGCCCAGTGCCGCCTGCATCGCGGCTTCATTCTCGCGCAGTGCACTGCCCTCACGCAGGTGGACGATGAACTGCTGATGGGTGTCCGACGGCAGCAGGCCGGAAAGATCTACGTCGCCGGCGTGGGCCGGTGCGTTGCACATCGCCATCAGCACGCAGGCAATGGCAGGTGACAGGAACGTTTTCTGGCAGGACATTTTCATCTGGAGACTCCTCTGGTTTTGTGGCCAGTCGATCGTGTGCTTGTCCGGCTACGGCAGATATCGGCCATTTACCCACCTGGACCCTCCCGCACATCGCGCAGGCATGGAGGAAATCTCCTCAGCCCGGTCTGCAGGCGTAGGTGCTGGAGCGTTGCGCTATTCGGCCTTGGCCTTGACCATCAGCCCGCTGTAATCGCTGACCGCCTTGATCCGTATGTGCCAGGTTCCAGAGCCTGGCCAGACACGCACGCAGGTCTTGCTGTTGCCGGTGCCCAGAGGATGGCAGTTGTATTCGGTGTCGGTGGGCCGGAGCGCGTGGCGGGTGTACAGATCAACATCGCCGGATCCTTCGCCGATCTGCGCCACCAGCAGGTTGCTGCCCGCCGGCACGTCGAAGGTGTACCAGCGCTCGCTCCCGGCGCGACCACTCAGCCCGCGGACTGGTACATCGTTCTGCAGTTCCGCCGAACCCGGATCGGGGCCCGGACCGGTATCGCCTGCCGCTGCCCTGGCAACTACGACGCCCGCATCGACAAGTCCCGCGCCGCAGCCGCCCGGACAGGTCCCGGGTAACGGCCGCGCGGTGCTTCGCAGCAAAGCGTCCACCTGGCCTGGCAGCAACGCTTTGGGCGCCACCGATTGCATCAGCGCAACCACGCCGGCCACATGCGGTGCCGCCATCGAGGTGCCATCGTAGGCAACGTAGCTGGGCTGCGCCGGATCCTGCTGACCCTCATTGAGCGTGGACAGGATCCTCTCGCCCGGCGCGGCGACGGCGATGCCCGCGCCATGATTGGAGAACGCTGCACGGTTGCCAGCGGCGTTGCTGGCTGCCACGGCCACCACGCCGCGGCAGTTCGCCGGGCGGTAACGCGCGACATCGTCGTTGGAATTGCCCGCTGCCACGACCACCGACGCGCCATGCGCGATGGCCGTATCGACCGCTTGCTGGGTGGCCCTGTCGCAGCTGCCAAAACCGCCCAGTGACAGGTTCAGCACCTGCGCCGGATGGGGATTGTCCGGCACGCCCGGCACCCGCCCGCCCGCTGCCCAGACGATGCCATCGGCGATGTCCGACTGGAAGCCGCCACACCGGCCCAGCACACGCACCGGCACCATCCGGGCATTGAACGCCGTGCCGGCGACCCCGATGCCATTGTTCGTGGACGCGGCAACGATCCCCGCAACATGGGTGCCGTGCCAGCTCGAGCGCGAACCCCCGGCGGAATTGCATGCACCGGGCGGATAGCCATCGCCCTCGTCGGCGGCATCGCCATCGCGCCCATCACCATCGCGGGACATTGCCGGATCGCTGATGAAGTCATAGCCCGGAAGCATGTTGGCGTCGAGGTCGGGATGGCGGGTGATGCCGGTGTCGATGACCGCCACGACCACGCCCTTGCCGCTGGCGATGTCCCACGCGGGGCGGACACCCAGCGCGGCGTTGCCGGTGCCCAGGCCCCATTGCTCGCCCAGCCGGGGATCATCGGGAACCCATGAAGGGCGCAGGACCGCGTCCAGCTGCACGGCGTCCACTTCTTCCTGCAGTGCCAGCGCGCGGATCAGCTGCTCGGCCTCGGCGGCATCCAGGGCGACGTTGGTACGCACGACCGTGCTGCCGATCGCCATGCGCCGCAGTGCGCGCACCTGCAGCGCCGTGCCGGCCTTGCGCGGGAGTGTATCGGCGGCGCGCTGCAGGCTTCGCGCCGCGCCTGCCAGTGACGATGCCGGCGTACTACCCGGCCGGTAGGTGACGATGAACTGCTGATGCATGGCGTTGCCGTCGAGCCCTTGCAGCTCGACGCTGCCGGCACGGGCGACCGGGCTCGCGCAGAGACCCGCCATCACCAAGGCAACGGCTGCAGCAACGGGATGGGACCGGGTAAGCACACGGCAATGGATGGACATGTTCGCTGACTCCTCGCAGTGGGACGGCACCCGTCACTGCGGAGAGCGAGAACGCCGCAGCAGGTGCTGTCACTGGCGACGCGATGATCGGCGTTCGACACCATCACGGCGTAACCGGCATGCTCATGCTGCGCGCCTGCGACGCCGCCCATCATCGGGAAATGCCGGAGCCACACCGAGGCAGTTTCTGTTGATGGACTCGCCATAACGCCCGACGGCAGGCAACCGCCGGGCAGGCCGATACGACGACGCCCCGGCATGGCCGGGGCGTCGAGGGACACACTGGAAGGGCTTCGGTCAGTACTGCGCGCGCACGGTCACCCCGGAGAACGTGCTGTAGGCCTTGATCCGCACGTGCCAGGTCCCCGCAGCCGGGTTGCTGATCGTGCAGGTCTCGTTGTTGCCGCTCAGGTAGGGACGGCAGGTGTACGTGGTGTCGGTCGGCGCGCTGCCCTGGCGCAGGTACAGGTCGGCATCCCCGCTCCCGCCGCTGATCGCCACGCGCAGCTGGGTGGCCCCGCTGGGCACGCTGACGGTGTAGCTCAGCGCCGCACCGGATGCCGCACCGAGTCCACTCACCGCCACATTGTTCTGCAGCACCGTGCCGGTGCCCGGATCCGGGTTGCCACCGCCACCGCCCTGCGCAGCCACCACCGCCGCATCGGCGTTGACGATGCCCGCGCCGCAGCCACCGGAGCAGGCACCCGGCAGCGCGCGCGCGGTGTTCTTGATGATGGTTTCCACCTGCGCCGGGGTCAGCGCGGTGGGCGCCACCGACTGCATCAGCGCGACCACGCCGGCCACGTGCGGGGCTGCCATCGAGGTGCCGTTGTAGGACGCGTAGGTCGCCGAGCCCGGCACGGTGGTGCCGGTATTGAGGGTGGACAGGATGGCCTGGCCCGGTGCGGAAATGTCGATGCCGGCACCGAAGTTGGAGAAGCTGGCCTTCGCGCCGGTGTTGGTGGTTGCAGCCACCGCGATCACGTTGGCGCAGTTGGCCGGGACCGACGTGGAGACGTTGCTGGCTTCATTGCCGGCCGCCACCACCACGGTGGTGCCGCGTCCCACCGCGCCGTTGATCGCGTTCTGGTAGGTGGCCGAGCAGCTGCCGCCCCCGCCAAGGGACATGTTGATCACTTCGGCCGGGTTGGCATTGGCCGGCACGCCGCTGACGGTGCCGCCGGAGGCCCAGACGATCGCATCGGCAATGTCGGAGGTGTAGCCGCCGCACTTGCCGAGCACGCGCACCGGAACCACCTTGGCGTTGTAGGCCGTGCCGGCCACGCCGGTGCTGTTGTTGGTCACTGCGGCGACGGTGCCGGCGACGTGGGTGCCATGCCAGCTGGAGTTGGACGCCGGATAGCCCGCGCCACATTCGTTGGCTGCGTACCAGTCGCCCTCATCGTTGGGATTGTTGTCGCGGCCACCGCCATCGCGCGCCATCGCCGCGTCGCTGATGAAGTCATAGCCGGGCAGGATGTTGGCGTTCAGGTCGGGATGGCTGGTGATGCCGGTATCGATGACCGCCACCACCACGCCGGTGCCGGTCGACTTGTCCCAGGCCGGACGCACGTTGATGGACGCATTGGACGTGCCGAAGCCCCACTGCTCGCCCAGGCGGGCGTCGTTGGGCACCAGGGTCGGTCGCATGATCTGGTCGACCTCGACGTATTCCACGTTCGGGTCGGCGGCGAGCTTGCGCATCAGCAGTTCGGCCTGCGCAGCGTCCAGGGCCTGGTCGGCGCGGACCACGGTCGGGCCCAGCGCCAGCCGGCGCACCTGCTGCAGGCCCAGCGCGCGTCCCTGCGCAGCCGAGAGGCCCGATGCAGCGGTCTTGAGCGAGCTCGCCAGCGCGGACGGGGTGGCCAGCGGCGGGCTGTTGTCGCGGAATTTGACGATGAACTGCTTGTGGGTCGGCGCTGACGACAGGCCGCTGAGGTGGACATCGCCGGCGAAAGCCGGGGCCACCAGCAGCAACGAGGTGAGCACGGAGCCCCCCATGACGACCAATGCACGCTGACGCAAACGCGGTTGCGAAACCTGGGACATCGGATTTCCTTTTCTGGGTTCTGGCATGGATGCCGGATTCGGCAGATGGCGCCGGTCGCGATTCGCAGGCTGCGCTGCATTGGCAGGAATCGGTGGCCGGGGCGGACAGTCCCCCGTGCGCTGTCCACAGGACTGAAACTAGTCGCTTCGAGCCGATGACGACAACATTTCAGCCCCACTTCAGGGACATGAAATGTCGGAAGTGAGACTTCTGGTGTCTAAAATTTGTAAAGGTGAAGGAACTTTCACACACCCTTCACGGTCTTCGGCTGTCCCTGGCCTGTCCTGGCATGACTGTGCCGACATCGGCCGGGCACTAAAAAGCCCGTCACGGGGACGGGCTTTCCAGGGGCTTCGGCCGAGCGTGGCTCGGCGGCACACCGTCAGCCGATCAACCCAGCTTGACCAGCCAGCCATGACGGTCTGGCACGCGACCGTACTGGATGTCGGTTAGTTCCTTGCGCAGCGACAGGGTCACTTCACCGGCCGGCGCGTTGATGTCGCCGACTTCGAAGCCTTCGCCCTTCAGCTGGCCGATCGGGGTCACCACCGCGGCGGTACCGCAGGCGAACACTTCGGTGATCTCACCGGAGGCCACGCCCTGCTTCCATTCGTCGATGCTGACCTTGCGCTCTTCCACCTTCATGCCACGGTCGCGGGCCAACTGCAGGATGCTTTCGCGGGTGATGCCTTCCAGGATGCTGCCCGACAGCTGCGGGGTCACCAGCGTGCCGTCCTTGTAGACCAGGAAGACGTTCATGCCGCCCAGCTCTTCCAGGTACTTGCCTTCGGTGGGGTCCAGGAACAGCACCTGCGAGCAGCCCTGCGCCTGCGCCTTCTGCTGCGGCAGCAGCGAAGCCGCATAGTTGCCGCCGCACTTGGCCGCACCGGTGCCGCCCTTGGCCGCGCGCGCGTATTCGGTGGACAGCCAGATCGACACCGGCGCCACGCCCTTGGCGAAGTAAGGGCCGGCCGGGCTGGCGATCACGTAGTAACCGGCCTTGTGCGCGCCGCGCACGCCGAGGAAGGCTTCATCGCCGATCATGAACGGACGGAAGTACAGGCTGGATTCGTCGGCCGACGGCACCCAGTCCTTGTCCAGCGCGACCAGCTGCTTCAACGATTCAACGAAGATGTCCACCGGCAGTTCCGGCAGCGCCAGGCGCTGCGCCGAACGCTGCAGGCGACGGCCGTTGGCATCCGGGCGGAAGGTCCACACCGACCCGTCGGCGTGGCGGTAGGCCTTGATGCCCTCGAAGATTTCCTGGCCGTAATGCAGCACCGCGGCGGCCGGATCCAGCAGCAGCGGACCGTAGGGGCGCACGTTGGCGTTGTGCCAGCCGGTGTCCTTGTCCCAGCGCACTTCCACCATGTGGTCGGTGAAGTGCAGGCCGAAGCCCGGCTTTTCCAGGATGGCGGCGCGCTCATCGGCGCTGCGCGGATGGGCCGAGCGGGTGACGTCGAAGCTGATGTTGGACTGGGACACCGGATGTTTCCTGTTCTGGTTGCGGTTGTTACCGGGATTCCACCACGCGGGCGGCGTACGGTCGGGTCAGAGCATGCCGGTTTCCAGCCGCGCCGACTCGGACATCATGTGGCGGCCCCACGGTGGGTCGAACACCAGTTCCACGTCGGCCTGGGCCACGGTGGGGATGATTTCCAGCTTGCTGCGCACGTCATCGACCAGGATGTCGCCCATCCCGCAGCCAGGGGCGGTCAGGGTCATCTTGACGTCCACCTCGCGGCGGCCGTCGTCCAGGTGCTTGAGGTCCACTTCATAGACCAGGCCCAGATCGACGATGTTGAATGGGATCTCCGGGTCGAAGCAGGTGCGCAGCTGCTGCCACACCAGCTGTTCGACCTGCTCGTCACTGGCGTCGTCGGCCAGCTCCAGCGGCGCCGGGGCCTCCTTGCCGATGGCATCGCCGTCCCGCCCCGCGATGCGGAACAGGTTGCCTTCGACGAACACCGTATAGCTGCCACCCAGCGCCTGGGTGATGTAGCCATAGCTGCCGGCGGGCAGGGTCACCGTTTCGCCCTGCGGGACCATGACGGCCTCGCAGTCGCGCTCGAAGTGGACTGGTTCACTGCTACGGGAGTACATGAGGCTCGATCTGGGGGCTGCGGACGCGCCGCGCAAGGCGACATTTTAGCCCAGCGGCCCGGCGCCCGCCCGTGCACTGCGGCAAACCCAGTATCCTGTTGGCATCCAAAGGGAAATCCGCATGCCCTCTCCTGCTGTACGCACCAGGACCGTGTCCTGGCTCTGGCCCGTGATGTACCTGATCGGCGCCGGCACGGCCCTGCTGGCCTGGGTGTTCTTCGCATTGATGACCGGCCGCCAGCTGGGCTGGATGGCGATCGTGGTGGCGCTGGAACTGCTGTTCATGCTGCGCCTGGGCACCCTGCGCGGCGGCGTGCTGCGCGCGCTGCTGGTCGCCGGCGGTACGCTGCTGGTGACCGCGCTGGCCTGGTGGAGCATCGCCAGCGCCTGGCTGGGCGGGTCGATGGGGCTGACGCCCTGGGAGTCCGCGCTGCGCATGGGCCCGCACCTGGCGTGGACGCTGGTGGGGTTGGCCAACGTCACCGCCGACTGGCTGTGGCTGCCGGTGGCGCTGGTGTTCGCCATCTGGCTGGGCTGGCAGAAGCGCGTCTGACGCGAACCCGATGGCTCCGGTGGGTGACGACCGTTGTCCGGTCGGTGACGACCGTTGGTCGTCACGCTGCTGCTCCCGGTAGTGACGGCCGCTGGCCGTCATGCCGCTGTTGCCCCGGTAGTGACGGCCGCTGGCCGTCATGCCGTTGCGGGGGGCTTCAGTGCCCCCCATCCAGCCCTTTCAGTTCACTCACCAGCGAACCCGCCGCGGCCGCTCCATCGCCGTACAGCATGCGGGTGTTGTCCGCATAGAACAGCGCGTTTTCAATCCCCGCAAAGCCGGTCCCGCGCCCGCGCTTGATCACCACCACGTTGCGCGCATTCACCACGTCCAGGATCGGCATGCCGTAGATCACGCTGGCCGGATCGGTGCGGGCCACCGGATTGACCACGTCGTTGGCCCCGATCACCAGCACCACGTCGGTGCTGGGGAACTCGGGATTGATGTCGTCCATGTCGGCGATCAGGTCGTACGGCACCCCCGCTTCGGCCAGCAGCACGTTCATGTGCCCGGGCATGCGACCGGCCACCGGATGGATGGCGAACTTCACCTTCACCCCGCGCGCGATCAGCCGCTGCGCCAGCTCCCAGATCTTGTGCTGCGCCTGCGCCACGGCCATGCCGTAGCCCGGCACGATCACCACGCGTTCGGCGAAGGCCATCATCGCCGCCACGTCGGAGGCATCGATCGGCTTCTGCGCGCCGGTGATTTCCTGCGCCTCGCCGCCTGCACCGCCGCCGAAGTTGGAGAACAGCACGTTGCTGATCGGCCGGTTCATCGCCTTGGCCATCAGCCGGGTCAGCAGGATGCCGGCCGCACCGACCATCATGCCGGCGATGATCAGCGCCTCGTTGCCCAGCACATAGCCTTCGAAGGACACCGCCAGGCCGGTGAACGCGTTGTACAGCGAGATCACCACCGGCATGTCCGCCCCGCCGATCGGCAGGGTCATCAGCACGCCCAGCGCGAGCGCCAGCACGAAGAAGGCGATGATCGCCCACGGCGCCAAGCTGCTGGCGGCGATGATGCCCAGCACCACCACAGCCACCGCGACGATCATGTTCAGCGCCTGCTGCCCCGGCCAGGTGATGCGCCGGTCCAGGCGGCCGTCCAGCTTGGCCCAGGCGATTACCGAACCGGACAGCGACACCGCGCCGATGGCCGCACCGGTCACTGCCAGCGTCAGCACCATCGCCGAGGGCTGGCGTGCGGCCAGGTCGGCCAGTGCCTGCGCGCTCCAATGACTGGTATCGCGGTTGGCCAGCGCGGACCAGCGCAGCAGTTCCACCGCACCGATGGCCGCGGCCGAACCACCGCCCATGCCGTTGTACAGCGCCACCATCTGCGGCATGTCGGTGATGGCGACCTTGCCGGCCGACCACCACGCCAACCCGCCGCCCAACGCCAGCGCGACCAGGATCAGCGGGATGTTGTGCAGTTCGGGCAGGAAGAAAGTGGCCACGGTGGCCACCAGCATGCCGAGGCCGGCCCAGCGGATGCCGCTGCGGGCGGTGAGTGGGGAGGCCATGCGCTGCAGGCCGAGCAGGAACAGCGTGGCAGCGACGAGGTAACTGGTCTTGACCAGCCAATCCAGCAGTTCAGGCGTGCTGACGTTCAAGGCTGCGGCTCCTTGGCGGCATCGGTGGGCGCCGGCTTGATGCTGGGCTTGAACATTTCCAGCATGCGCGCGGTGACCACGTAGCCGCCGGCGGCATTGCCCGCGCCCAGCACCACCGCGATGAACCCGAGGATCTTTTCCAGCGGCGTCTGCGCGTGGCCCAGCACTACCATCGCGCCGATCAGCACGATGCCGTGGATGAAGTTCGAACCGGACATCAGCGGGGTATGCAGGATCACCGGCACCCGCGAGATGATCACATGGCCGGCGATGGCCGCCAGCATGAAGATGTACAGCGCCACGAATCCGTCACTCACCGGCACGACTCCCGCTCTGGATGTAGGCCCCATCATAACCACGCGCTGAACCGTGCGCGCTGTGCTGTCAACGCCGGCTGCCTGCACGCGTTGTCCATGGTGAGCCCGACGAAGGATCCGTACCCTGTGCTGGTGAGCAGCCCCCTGGCCCCGACCGCCGACGCACCGCCCGCATCGCTGGACCAGTTCCTGGCCGGGGTGGGACCGCGTGCGTTCCGCTTCGCCGAGGCCGGCCTGCGCCATCGCGAAGATGCACTGGACGCAGTGCAGGACAGCCTGATCCGGATGCTGGACTACCGGGACAAGCCGGCCGCCGAGTGGCCGCCGCTGTTCTGGAGCATCCTGCGCCGGCGGGTGATCGACCTGCAGCGCCGTCGCCGCTTCCGCCTGCCGTTCTGGCGCGACAACGTGGACAGCGACGGTGAGCCGGTGGACTGGGCCGATGACGGCCCGGGCCCGGCCGAGGTCCATGCCGAGCGCGAACAGTACGATGCGCTGGTGCAGGCGCTGCGCGCGCTGCCGCCGCGACAGCGCGAAGCCTTCACCCTGCGCGTGCTGCAGGACCTGGACGGCGCCACCACCGCACGCGCCATGGGCTGCAGCGAAGGCGCGGTAAAGACCCACCTGGCGCGTGCCCGCGACGCGCTGAGAACCCTGATGGAGAATCCGACGTGAGCCGCACCCTGCCCCCCGACGACCAGCTGCAGGCCCTGCACCAGCAGGCCGTGCAGGCGCTGTCGCCCGCCACCTTGGCGCGCCTGCGCAGCGCGCGGCATGCCACGGCAGCATCACCGCGGCGCCCGGCGTGGTGGATGGCCACCGCCTTCGCAGGGGTAGCGGCGCTGGGCATCGGCCTCAGCCTGCAGCTGCGCTCGCCGCCTTCGTCGGTGCCTGCGGTGGCGCCGATGGTGGCCGCGCTGGAAAGCGATGGCACCGCACTGGATGAAAACCCCGATCTTTACCTGTGGCTGGCCAGCACCGACCTGGCGATGGAGTGACCTGATGAACGCCTATCTCCCTTCCCGCCTGCTGCCTGTGCTGCTGGTGTTGCTGAGCGCTGGTGGCGCGGCATTCGCGCCGGCGGCACTCGCGCAGGATGCCGCGCCGCCGGCGTGGGAACAGTTGAGTCCGGCCCAGCGCGATGCACTGGTCGCGCCGCTGCGCGACCGCTGGAACAGTGCCCCACCTGCGCAACGCCAGCGCATGCTGCAGCACGGCCAGCGCTGGCAATCGATGACACCGGAGCAGCGCGACCAGGCGCGTAAAGGCATGCGCCGTTTCGATGGCATGAGTCCGGAGCAGCGCGAACAGGCCCGCGCACTGTTCGGCAAGATGCGCGGCATGAGCCCGGAACAGCGCAATGAACTGCGCGCACGCTGGGGCACGATGACCAACGACCAGCGCCGGCAGTGGGTGCGCGACAATCCCCCACCCCCGCGCAACCGCGATTGACCGGTAGGGACGGCCGCTGGCCGTCCTGTTGCTGTTTCGGTAGGTGACGACCGTTGGTCGTCACGCTGTTGCTCCCGGTAGTGACGGCCGCTGGCCGTCCTGCTGCTGCTTCGGTAGGTGACGACCGTTGGTCGTCACGCTGTTGCTCCGGTAGTGACGGCCGCTGGCCGTCAACCACGCACTCCCTACTTGACGGCCAGCGGCCGTCACTACCGCTCAGCCACCCGCCATCCAGCGCGTTTTGGCCAACAACTCATCGTCCCAGTCAAACCGCACTTCCCCGTCCTGCACGAACAGGCTGACGAAGTTCAACACGTTGCGCGCATACATCTCGCTGGCCTGCGCCGCGCCCAGGCTGGCCAGGTTCAGCGGGCCATCCACCACCACCCCGGCGTGCTCGATGCAGTCGCCCGGCACGGTCACCGCACAGTTGCCACCGCTCTCCGCCGCAAGGTCGACGATCACGCTGCCCGGCGCCATGCCTTCCACCATCGCCTGGCTCAGGATCACCGGCGCAGTCCGCCCCGGCACTGCCGCCGTGCAGATCACCACGTCCACGCCGCGCAGATGGTCGGCCAGCCGCTGCTGCTGCAGCGCGCGCTCTTCATCGGTCAGCGCACGCGCATAGCCGCCCTCGCCGGCCGCACTCACCCCCAGGTCAAGGAAGCGCGCGCCCAGCGACTGGATCTGCTCACGGGTTTCCGGTCGCACATCGAAACCTTCCACCTGCGCGCCGAGCCGCCGTGCCGTGGCAATAGCCTGCAGACCGGCCACGCCGGCACCCACCACAAGCACCTTGGCCGGCCGCACCGTACCGGCAGCGGTGGTCAGCATCGGGAAGAAGCGCGGCGCCCGTTGGGCGGCGATCAGTGTGGCCTTGTAACCGGCCATGCCGGCCTGGGAACTCAGTACATCCATCGATTGCGCGCGGGTGGTACGCGGCAGCAGTTGCAGCGGAAACAGCTGCAGCCCCGGCTGCGTGGCCAGTGCAGCCAGCCCTGCATCGCGCGCCGGCTGCAGCAGCCCCACCACGCTGGCACCGGGCTTCAACCGTGCCAGCCGCGCCGGATCGGGTGACTGCACGCAGAGCAGCGCATCGATATCCGCCCAGCGGCTGTCATCGACCAGCAGTGCGCCGGTATCCAGATAGGCCTGATCGGGGAAGCCCGCCGATGTGCCCGCACCGGCCTCGAACCAGACCGTGGCACCGCGCGCGGCCAGTTTCTTCGCGGTTTCCGGGGTGAGCGCCACACGGCGCTCTCCTGGTGCAGTTTCCTTTACTCCCAGCAACGCTACGGCCATGCGCTTCCCCGCCAACGAGTGATGCGCCGATGGTAGCGCGCGCTTGGGGGTGGGGGTAGCGCCGAGCCACGCTCGGCGAGCGAAGCGGCAAACCGGGTTCCCTCACCCCACTCCCGGATCGGTCATCAACTGCGCCTCAAGGCGCACATCAAACGCCTGCTTCATTCGCGACAACTGCTCCAGCCAGGCGGCATTGCCTTCGTAGCTGATGCAGGAAAGAAACCCGCCAGAGCTGCTGACCAGCGCCTTCATCGGCGCAAATCCGCCGTCGACCACCAACACCACTGTTGCCACTTCAAGGACCGGCTCCCTGTTCGGAAACGCGATGGCGTCATCGACTGCCGGCCGGCCCCGTACCGTGCGGCGCAGTGCCACGGTACCGCCTCCCACCGCGCGCTGGACGTCGTTGATACCGTCCACTTGGCGCTGCCACAGCACGGCCGTTTCCGGGCTCATACAGGTTTTCGCTTCGTCGAGGATCAGTTGCTCCAGGTCAGACAAGGCGTTTCGACGTGAGAACAGCGATCTCAGGATGGACTTCATTGTCTGTTCCCGCAGCCAGTGGCAGTTCCATGGAATCTCGCCGATTCCGCGCGTTGTGCGCATCAAGATCAAGCGGCAAAGACGTCACGCGCGCAATCATTTGATGCATGTTTTTCTCAGCGCAGAAGAAACGGCCGGAAATACCGATCGACTGGCTATCAGCCGTTCGACGAGCCTGCATTCCACCCCAACCTGCTCCATTCCGGGCACTGAATAGATGCCCCCGCTCCTATCGACTCCGCCAAGGTACACCCATACTCTGCCGCCAGCGCGCGTCTCAATACCGGCCAGTTGATGTCCGTTGCGACTTCTATCCACCACCTCTCCTGCGGACCGAAGCCCATCGGCCTCAGCGAACTGAAGATCTGCATAGATAGACTTCTCCTTGATCCCGCTATTTGAAAGGAGATAAATAGAAACCACAACAGCCGCAAGCGCCAACGCAATACATGCAATCACAGGCCTCATTACACCAACTCTCAGAAATTTGAATATTTTACGGGGACCGGCGCACCCTTCATCATGACATCAGAATCAACTCTCGATGGACTCAGAAGAGCGTCAGTGTAGACCTGCCCAGGCAGCAAGTGGCCGTGATCTCCAACCACGCCAGCGGAAGATAATGCACCTTGCACGGCCGTGGCGCAGTTATTTGATGTGACTGAGTAAGGTTGCCTGCGGCTAGCTTCCATCGAATTCCTGATAGCTGCTTCCTGCGTGGGCGAGGTCTTCAACCGGACAACCTCCACGAACCTTTCCGTGAGCTGGGAACCAATATAGTCGACGGTACTACTGCCATATGGATGCTTTGTTCCATAGCTGTATACCCCATGACCCGTCGTAGCAATCGCGATATGCCCGAAAGGATTACCTTCAACAGATCCTGACTTTATTACTACCGTTTCCAGCCCATCATAATCCACTCGGTCCAGCGGGCGACCGAGGCTGTAGAGAAAAGTCCCGCTCCCACCCATCAACCCAATCGGATCACTCTGCACATACCGCCCCACCCCAGCATCATAATCCCGCTGGTATATGCGCCGGCACCCCGCAGCATCCGATGCCTGCAGCAGGCGTCCCATTACGTCGTAGCCGTAGTTCGCGAGCACGCTTCCGGATGCACCGACACGCAGCTGGGTAAGCGCTCCAACCGCGTCATACCCTAATCCCAGCTTGAGCCCACCGGCCGACGCATCGCTGACGCCGGTCACACTGAAGTCCTCATCATGCGGACGGTTCAAGCGACGTTCGTTGCCATAGGTCCAACCGGCAACCGGGCCAACGGCGCATGGCCTACCTCTTGGACCAGTACCTAACGCGCCAGTTTCCTGCGTATCAGTCTTAGCTAGGGGACGCGGTTCTATGGGCTCAGGTAGCTCGACAACGTCAAAGCTGCAACTATTCCTGCAACAACTGAACGAACCATTCCAACCTGAGCGTTTCGATCCAGAGCACCCTCTGACCGAAGACATCGGACACTGATCCAATACTGTTCAACCAAGCACAACTCGTCCGGAGCGGAATAGAAACGAACGGTTACCATCTCTATTTAGCACAGACCTTCCTTGCCCCCCCTTTCATAGCCAGGATAAACATCGGTTCTAATAGCCACACTCATCAGCTGGTACCGGGAACTTTTCCCTGCACCAAACACGCCAGGCGCGAGAGTTCTCAGATCTCTCCAATCGATTCGATCCGTTATAGACGAATATAAAACTTTGATGAGAAATTCCATTCAGAACAAGGCTCAATGCATCATGAACTGTCTGGGGACCGTAATGCGCAACATTCTCGTAACTCGGAAATCTAGAGCTACTTACTGATAGCTGTTGACCCAACAGTTCCCGGTCATCGTCGAGACGCCCAACCAGTGCAGGAATTGACTCAGACCCCAATTCAACCAGCGATTCAAATGTATCCTGCTGGGCTCGAGGTGAGTCAAGCAGTTTTTCAACCAGGATATCTAGAGAAGACGCCGACGAGCCGCGCGAAGCATTACTCGCGCAGGCGGGACCGAGTAGACAAACTGCAAACAAAACAGAGGACCACCCACGAGGCTTCATTGCGAAGCTACACAGTCGCAATCGCAATCCGTTGCATCAACTACATTTTTTCGATCCACCTCAGTTGCCCCAGATATTCAGCCACGATAGGGCGTTCCCAGCTGGACTGGGGAGGAGTCCTTTCTGGCCCGAGCCACCGGCATGTTCGCATAATCATTGGAGAAATATGGTTACCCGAATATTGGCTCGTGCCAAAACATCCCCTTTCTCCTCAGCCACGGGAACCTTCCATCACCGAAAACCGAGAGCTGCGCCATGTCGATGCCGTAACGAGTAAAAACTGAAATTAGCTCAGACAGGTCACTATCCCCAAGGGTCGTTGCCACGCTCAAGTATATCGAATCGCCCACCCCTTTAATCTCTTCAACGGCAGGAACGGATCCAAGCCAGGAGAACAGGTTTTCTTCATCGCGAGGCGAGAAGAAAGTCAAACTATAAATTTCCAGTACAACGAAGCCAGGCCCTGTCATCGCTCCCTCCCGCCGGGATATTTGTTCCTATAGCCGCCACCTTTGAGCTGATGTTCACATTGGAAGCCACGCATCCAGGCTTATGCCGCGGTTTTCGCCTTACAGTAACGAAGACTATTTACATCAGTTTCCCAGTAGGTCCCCGCGTATATAAGTGTTTCGCGCCCCCGTTCTGACAGCTCGATATCGTACGCAAACCTTCCCTTGCAAAAGGTCATCCTGCGCCCCGTGGCGACGAATCGGTCAGATCGCAACGCCCAGTGATTGCGCCTTGCCAAGACAAGAAAATGTCTGGAGGCCACCTCTACCGTCAACGCCGTCTCGGCCTCAGTTGTCACGCCGATGAATGTTCCGCGGGACAACGTCCTCTTTGCTCGTACATCACTATTCTGCGGAAACCTCAAATCATCGTTAGCGGCTTGCAGTTCGGTGTCGTTTGGTCGACCAGACCAATCACCTCTAACGAGACTTCGCGTGACAGATAGCCAACTCATGAGAATAAAAATGCAGACCAATGCCGTAAAGACGAGTTTATATTTCACCATGAACCTCCCCAGCTTCCGTCACTACGAGAGATCTCGCCAGGCGATAACCCACCACCTAACCCGATGCCCAACTCAGTCGAGGTACCGGCGTTTGGAGAATAATTGAGTCCGCCTCCCACGCCGCGATACCCACCCGCACCTGAGATGCCGAACCCCCCGAGATGATCATCGACCTTTGCGCCTGTCGGAACTTCGCATTGATTGAGCCACCCAAGGCTCAGCGAAGCCTGCAAGCGCCCATTGGGAGAAGGATAAGGTCGACTTAGTCCGCCAGTCACAAATGTGTTCCCGCTCCGAGAAAACGAGCGCGACGCGCCAAAAACATAGAATGACACACTCACCTTGACAAAGTCAGGGGAGCGAATGTTGTGACCCTGGCTCCATAGCCTCATCTCGTTTGGACTCCCCACGACCTGTAGCCCGAGTGCATCAACGGATCTCAATGGATTTCCTTCCACATAGCTGTACGTACTGGGCCCACCTATCAACCCAATCGGATCACTCTGCACATACCGCCCCACCCCAGCATCATAATCCCGCTGGTAGTTGTAGTTCAGCCCACTTTCCGGTGTTGCCTGCTGCCCCGGAAACCGCAGTGCAAACCCGAACGCAATCCCATCCCCATCCGGATCCTCATTCGCAGCATCCGCGCCGAACGCCTCACCCGTCAGCACCCACTCCCACACAGGCACATTACGCGCCGCATCAATGATCACCCGCGGTGTCGTCCAGCGCTGCTGTAGGCGTAAGTCAGACCATTCATCTGCGTTGTGTTGCCCGCGGCGTCATAGCTCCGCGCCTGCCCGCCCACACTGGTCAGACGATGGCTGGTGGCCGGGTAGTGATAGGCCAGCGTTCCGGCATCGCTGCCGGCCTGCAACCGGTTGCCGGTCGCGTCCCAGCCGTAGGTATGCGTCGGCATCCCCGCAGCATCCGATGCCTGCAGCAGGCGTCCCATTCCGTCGTAGCCGTAGTTCGCGAGCACGCTTCCGGATGCACCAGCATGCAGCTGGGTAAGCGCTCCCACCGCGTCATACCCGAATCCCAGCTTGAGCCCACCGGCCGACGCATCGCTGACGCTGGCCACCCTGTAGTCCTGATCATGCGGACGGTCCAGGCGACGTTCGTTTCCATAGGTCCAGCCGGTGATCGGGCCGAACGGCGCATGGGCTACCTGCTTGACCAGAACCTGTCGCGCCAGGGTTCCTCGCTTCAGCCCTATCTGGGTGATGCGACCCTGCGCGTCGCGCACGTAGTCGGCCACCGCGCCACCGGGGTAGATCACAGAGGCAAGCCGCCCCGCCTTGGTGTAGGTGTACCGCAAGGTCGTCGCGACGTTGTTGATCGTCTGGATCTTGCGGGTCACCTGACCGAAGCGGTCATGGCAGTACTGCGTGGTGCCGCCTGGATGGACGACACGCCCCACCCGGCCGATGGGGAAGCGCTCTGTCGTTGCGCATGCCGCCGGCGCAATGTCGTACTGCACCGTCACGTCCTGGGTGGGATCGGGGTAGGCGATGGACGTCACACGGTTCAGCGCGTCATAGCCATAGGTGGCGGTGACGCTGCGGGCGTCCGTACGCGTGGCCATGTTGCCCGCTGCATCGACGGTCATCGTCGTGCTACCCGTGTCCGGGCTGGCAAGTAGCAGCAGGTCACCGAACCCGTTGTACTGGTAGTTGGTGTGCAGGCCCTTGGGATCGGTGACACGCGTTACGTTGTCCAATGCGTCGTACTGCATCCGCGTTTCGGCCGCGATGCCGGCACTGTCCTGCAGCGAACGCGTCAGGCGATTCAGCTTATCGAATGCCTGTTTGCTGGGGCGGAGCAAGGCATCTGTTACGAGCGTTGGATTGCTGTTGGCGTCATAGCCATAGCTTGTAGCGTGGTTTCCGGCATCCTTGAGGGTAGCCAGCTGACCCAGTACGTCATACACCCGCGCCAACGTGCGGCGAAGCGTGCCCGCATCATCGAGCACCTTCTCCTGCAGACGGTTTCCCGCGTCATCCAGCACGTAGTGCAGGGAATTTCCGGCAGTGTCGGCGATGTCGGTGAGGCGCTGCGCGGCGTCGTACTCGTAGGTGATCGCACTGCCGTCCGGCTGGATCACCTGCTTGACCTGGCCGGTCGGCCAGTACGCAATCGAAGTGATCCGGTCGGACGCCGTGGTAGCGCCACGGACGATGACCTGCGTCGGCCAGCCTCGCGCATGGTAGCGATAATCGGTAATTACATTGTTGGCGTCCCGCGTGGAAAGCACGCGTGCGGCCATGTCATAGGCCAGCACATCGACCCTGTGTCCGAGACCGTTGGTGGTACTGCGTAGATCGCCTTTGCGGAACATGCACGCACCAGCGCTGCTGCAGCCGGCGTCGTCTGCGGTGTAGTACGCGTAGGTGACGGTGTCGGCCACGCCGCTGCGCGGGCCGTCCACGCTGCGCAGCAGACCAACCTCCGGACAATCAGCGCCCACCGTTTCGCAGTAGGCAAACATGGTCACGCGTGTATGCCCGCTGACAAGGTCCTGCACGGTGATCGAGACCGGCTGCATCCTCGCATTGCGCGTGATGCGGGTTTCGCGTTCGGCTTCGCGCTGCAGTACGACGCGATTGCTGCCGACCGCCACGTGGGTGGTCGATACGCGCTGCTCGGGCAGGCCCACTGCTTCGGTCACCGTGTGGCTCTGCACGGCACCCGCAGCGGGATCATTGATGTCTGCATACAGGTGGCTGGTCGTCGTGCCGCGACGGTCCGTGACGCTCTGCACGCGTCTGCGGAAATCCGTGGATTCCGGAAGGTAAATTCGGCTGAGGCTGCCTTGGGAATCGGTAATGCCATTGACCTTGCGCGGCAGGCCGCTGGTGCCTGAGGCCGTAAGACCAAAGTTCGACTGCCGCCCGAGTGCATCGGTCACAACGGTGCCCGTCGCGGTATAGGCCAGTTTGACGCCGTCCACACCGACGTCGCTCTGCGTGCAGTCGCCCGAATGCCGGCTGCAGGTGACCCGGCCTTTTTCGTCGTAGCCGAACCAACTGAATCGCTGCGCATCTTCGGCAGTGATGCCGGTCAGGTGCTGGGGTAAGCGGCTGTCCTCATAGTGGTACGTCCGCGTACCACTGTCGGGGTAGGTTGCCGAAAGCAATTTACCGTCGCTGGCGTACAGGTACGAAGCCACGACGGAGTCGCCGATTGAAAGCGAGGAGATGACCGCGTCGTCGGAGGGCAGCTGATACTGCAGCGTCAGTTGGCGGCCCGTCGAATGCGTGATGGACAACAGGCGCCCGCGTGCGTCATGGACATACTGCAACCAGGTTCCGTCTTCGAATTCACGCCATTGCAGCCGCCCTGCTGCATTGAACACCATGACTTCGTCACGGCGCCGCAGCGTCCAGTCGGTGTCCTGCTGCGACACGCGGTCACCGCTGCCATCGTTTGCCTCGTACTCCGTGCCCTGTTTGACGAATGCGACGTGGCTGCCGTCCGCCTCGACCAGGCCGACCTTCAGTTCTGTCCCGGCAGGCATCGTGGTCGTATCGAACCCCATGGCGAGCCGGATATTGTGCGAGTGTGTCCAACCCGGACCGAAGGCACCACCGGCCGTACTGCTTTGAGAGTGGTAGTAACGATTGAAGGTCAGCCAGCTGAGGGCGAGATCTTCCTCGGTCTCGAACTTGTCACCTGTCGTGCGATCGCAGGGGTTGCCGACCTGACACTCGTTCGTGACCGGGCTGCTCCAATAGGCGAGACCTATAGCACCAGCCCCTTCAAAATCAGGTGACATGCCGCACGCAGCGAGCCCGGAGTTCCACTTCAGCACGATGCTGTTCGGGCAGGCGACCGTGCGATGGCGTTGCGCATACGCCCTCCCCGCCATCGCGCTACAGGTGCCGTCGCTTTCCTGATGGTACGACACCCGCTGAAACTCGGATTCTTCGGCGGTATTGTTGACCTCGTCGCCGCCGGGGCCTGCTGAAATGCGCTTCCAGTCGGGTGCGGAGATGGTGGCTGCGGGGCACTGGGGATCACCCAAAGACACCAGGTAGCTCAGGAGCTGCTCTTCACTATCAAAATTCCGCGATCCCGACGTGTACTTCCAAGGCGACCGGTTCATGGCCTGCGGCTTCACCCGATAGGCGTAGATTGTTTTTTTCGTCAAGAATGGTCTGGTCGCGTACCTCCCACGAGAAGGCACCAAACTGTTGATACATTTCGAAGGAGGCTTCAATCACGCGCTGGGCGTCACGTTCGGTCGGCAAAGGCTGCCCACCGGTGGTGGCGTAGGTGTGCCAGCCCTTGGTGACTTCCTGCGCGCGGGCCAGACCAGGCGCCAGAATGAGCATAAGCACAGTTACCGCGCACATGCGCGGCACTGCCATTGAAAACGTCAACATCCTTGTCTCCATCCGTTGAGAACGTTGTGGCAGCCGCAACCAACGCGGCAGCCCGTGCGCCATCAGAACGCAGAAAGGACGTGAACGTTTGTGCCCAGCGTCTCGGTTAGCGCATTGCAGGTTTGAGACAACCGGGTACCGGCTGCCGCCCCTGCGCCCGCCGAGGATGGCTCGGCGCTACCCAATCAATCAGTGGACGGTGGTGTTTCCGCGCGGATCCAGGCGGTCGATCACGCCTTGCATGGCGCTGTCGAAGGCGCCGTCGTCCACGTGCGGGCGCAGGCGGCCCAGGCGCACCATCACCGCCAGTTCTTCCGGCGATGCGACGCAGAAGCGAACGCCGCGGCGATTGACGAACAGCAGCCGTTGCGAGATCGGGCTGATCCACGACAGCTTGCCGGCCTGCACCTTGCCGTCCTTGTCGATGAAGTCCAGCCAGATGCCGACTTCCATGCGACGGAATCGATCCGCGTCGGCATTGTCGAAATTGTCGTCTTCCACCGATGCGGTGACGTCCACCGATGCGGTATCCGATGCGGGCGGCGCGGGCAGCACCACCTGCGGCAGCTCGGGCAGCGCGCGCTCCAGTTCCGGGCGCGACTCGGCGATGCTCTGCAGGGTGTCGTGCAACGCATCCACGGCGCGTGCGGCGCCATCACCGTGCACACCGACGCTGGCGAACACGCGCCCCAATGCCGGCTGCCAGGCCTGCAGCCACGGCTTGCCGACGATCTTGCGGCGCGCTTCAGCCACTTCATCCAGCAGGCCGTCGGCCAGGGTCAGGGCTTCGGCCACCGATGCACCCTCTTCGCCTTCGCGCAGCAGCGCCAGGGTCAGGTGGTGCTGCCACGGCTGGCGCAGGAACTCGGCGATCGCCTGCGGCAGCGTGGCGTCGGCGATGCGGCGATCCAGTTCCGCACTGGCGCGGGCACGGGCCATCTCCAGTTTTTCCTGGCCGCGCTGGGTTTCCGCGGCGCGGCGCTCGGCGATCTCGATCCGGCGCCGGTGCTGGGCCAGGAAATCGCGGAACTCTTCTTCCAGGGTCAGGAAGATGGCGAGGTTCTCATTGAACTCGGCCACCAGCCGTTCGATGATCTCTTCGACCTTGCCCATCAGCACGCGCTCGGCCTGGCTTTCGCCGGTGTTGCCTTCGCACGCTTCGGCCAGCGAATTGAGCAGCTTGCGCGCCGGATGGGTCTTCTGCACGAACATGCGGCGGTCCAGCATGGCGACCTTGACGAACGGCACCACCAGCCGGCCGATCAACTCGCGCGAACGCCCTTCCAGTTCGCGCTCGTCCAGCATCACGTCGAACAGCATGCCGACCAGGTCGATGGCATCTTCGTCCTGCGGGTCCAGCCGGGCCTGGCTGGGATCCACACCCAGCTGGGTGGCGTTGGACAGCACTTCGCTTTTCAGGCGCTGCGCCAGCGATTCCCCGTCTTCGCCGATCGCCGCACGCAGCGTGGCACTCGGCGTGGCCTGCAGCAGCGACAGCACCGACATCATTTCGCGCTGGCTCAGCGGTCGCTGCTGGCCCACCGCGACCTGCGCGGCGGACGTGGCGTCCTCGCGCACATGGCGGGTCTGCCGCAGCAGTTCGTGCAGCGCATCCAGCAGCATGCCCTGCTCACCGCCGGGACCGCCCTGGCCACCGTCGACATCGCCGGCGTGGCCCTGCAGGTTGCCGCGCTGCTGGGCCCAGCGGTCCGTGAAGCGCTGCGCCCACGCCGGTGCGCCCTGGCTGCCATCAGCACCGTCGGCGCCGGGTCGATGACGCTGTTCCACCAGATCGTCGAGCATGCCCTGCGGCGGCGGGCTGGGCGCCCGTTGCGGGGCCGCACGGCGCGGCGCGGAGACATTCGGCAGCACCCCGGCCTTGGCCAGGTGGTCGTCGATTTTTTCGTAGATCTTGCCGATCGGGGCGTGCAGGTCGCGCTCGCACAGCTTGATCAGCACCAGCCGCACTTCGGGGGCCAGTTCGCAGCCGGCGAAGGCTTCGTGGATGGCTACGCCCAGTTGTTCAGGGCTGATCGGGTTGGTGTCGGCGTCCAGCTCCAGGCCACCGCCGATCCAGCCCAGGCGCAGGTCGAGCCGACCGAGCACGGATTTGAAATCGCGCAGCAGCAGCATCGCGAACTGACGCACCGCCAGCCGCGATTCCAGCTCGTGTTCGCCGACCAGGCTCAGGCCATCGTCGCGGTGCCCGGACAGCGTCGCTTCGGCCGACAACGGCGCGCCGCTTTCAAACGCGTCCCAGCTGCGCTGCAGGTGGGCGGAGAAACCGTCGCTGATCTCCTGGCGCCGACGACGCAGTTCACGCATGCCGTCCAGGAACAACAACTGGGATGCGCCAGCAGTAGCGGCGCGATCGAACAGCACGTCGTCAAACCGCGCAAGCACGGTCGTGAACGCAAGCGTGATGGCCGGCAATGCCGCCTCACGGACCAGCATGAGCTGGGACACGTCGCGTCCCGGCGCTCCCATCGGACTGGGCGTCACCATGCGAGAAGGCTCCCCACCTTCGCAGAATCTCGATACGACAACGATGACATGACTGCCCGCGCCTCCCCAGCGCCAGCAGATCGATGGTAGGCCGTCCAAGCCACCGCGGACAGTGAAACAGTCCTCACTTCCGTACCTCATGACCAGACGACCGGCAAGGTACGTATCGTAAGCGCTGCGGGGCCTGCAGCGCGAGCACTGCAACGCGCTCGGCGCACGGCGGGGGCAAGATGGACATCACAGTTGTCACTGGGGGGAGGTAAACGGGCCGGCGGCCCGTCCGGCCTCGAACTATACCGCCGCCAAGGTGATGAACCGTTCATCTATGACGTGAAGAGAGTTCGCACTTTGGCGGTTCGCGACGACGTGCGGGTCAGGGACTCAGCGGGGCGCCAGATGGCGCTCGCTATACTGACGTTCCGCTCCAAACGGATGGCTTTCCCGCATGTCTGAACCCGCTGCCCTGCTTGCCCTCGACGCCCGCCGTTCCGTGCCTTCGCGGCAGCTGGGCGAGGCCGGCCCGGACGCCGCCACCCTGCTGCGCATGCTGCAGTCGGCGGTGCGCGTTCCCGACCACGGCAAGCGCGTGCCGTTCCGCTTCCTGAAGATCAGCGGTGATGCCCGTCAGACGCTGGGCGCCTTCCTGGCCGAGCGCGCGCTGCAGCGCGACCCGGACATTTCCGCCGCGCAGCTGGACAAGGATCGCCAGCGCTTCGCGCATGCCCCGCTGGTGATCACCGTGGTGGCCAGCCCCAAGCCGGACGCCAAGGTGCCCGAGCAGGAACAGCTGATGACCGCCGGCTGTGTCTGCTTCGCGTTGCTGCAGGCCGCCCAGGCCTTTGGTTTCGGTGCGCAGTGGCTGACCGCCTGGATGGCCTTCGACCCGGCCGTGCACGCCCACCTGGGGCTGGCCGACGGCGAGCAGATTGCCGGCTTCATCCACATCGGCACCCCGAAGACCGCCGTCCCGGAGCGCGAGCGCCCCGATGCCGCCGCCCTGCTGCAGGACTGGACGGGCGTGGCGTGAGCGCGAGGGTGGACCCGCTGGATTCGCTGGATCCGATCGCCGAAGGCATCGCGCAGGCGCTTGCCGCTGAGGCCGGTGCCCGCCCGCCGTTGTACCTGGTGGATGCCAGCATCTACATCTTCCGCGCGTGGCATTCGCTGCCCGACCAGTTCCAGGACGCGCAGGGCTGGCCGACCAACGCGGTGCATGGCTTTGCCCGCTTCCTGCTGGAACTGCTGGAGCGCCAGCGCCCGCAGCACATCGCCATCGCGTTCGACGAGGCGCTGGACAGCTGCTACCGCAACCGCCTTTACCCGGCCTACAAGGCCAACCGCGATCCGGCACCGGAGGAACTGCGGCGCCAGTTCGTGCACTGCAAGGCGCTGTGCGCCGCGCTCGGGCTGGCGGTGATGGGCCACGCTGACTATGAGGCCGATGACCTGATCGGCAGCGCGCTGCATGCGCACCGGGCCAGCCACCGCGGCATCATCATTTCCGCCGACAAGGACCTGTCGCAGCTGCTGCTGCAGCATGACGAACAGTGGGATTTCGCCCGCAACGTGCGCTGGGACATGCACGGGGTGAAGGGCCGGCTCGGCGTGCACGCGCACCAGGTCGCCGATTTCCTCGCGCTGTGCGGTGACGCGGTGGACAACATCCCCGGCATCACCGGCGTGGGCAGCAAGTCCGCCGCCGTGCTGCTGGCCCATTTCGGCAGCCTGGACGCGCTGTACGAGCGTCTGGACGAAGTACCGTTCCTGCGCCTGCGCGGCGCGAGCCAGATGGCGGTGCGGCTGCGCGAACAGCGCGAACACGCATTGCTGTGGCGCGAGCTGACCACCATCGCGTTGAACGCGCCGCTGGATGGCACCGTCGCCGGCATGCCGCGCGGCCAGGCCGACGGCGAACTGCTGGAAGGCCTGTGCAGCACCCTGCGCTTCGGCCCGCTGACCCGCCGCCGGCTGTTCGCCGCCGCCGGCCTGGCCGACGCCTCCGCACCACCCCCTTATCCTCCATCAAGCGAGTTCGCATGAGCCAGCGCAACAACGAACCCCCGCGCGTCGTCTTCGAAGGCAAGTTCCAGCGCATGGTGGTGCGCGGCAGCTGGGAGTACAGCGAACGCACCCATGCCGGTGGACTGGCGGCGATCATCATCGCGGTCACCCCGCAGGACAACGTGCTGTTCGTAGAACAGTTCCGCGTGCCGCTGCAGGCACGGACCATCGAAATGCCGGCCGGGCTGGTCGGTGACATCGACGCCGGTGAATCCATCGAAATTTCCGCCGTGCGCGAACTGGAAGAAGAAACCGGCTGGACCGCCGAACACGCCGAGGTCTTGATGATCGGCCCGACGTCTTCCGGTGCCAGCAGCGAGAAAATCGCCTTCGTGCGCGCCACCGGGCTGACCCGGGTTGGGGCCGGTGGCGGTGATGACAGCGAAGACATCACCGTGCACGAGATACCGCGTGCGCAGGCCGCTGCCTGGCTGGTGCAGAAGATCGCCGAAGGCTACGAGCTGGACGCCAAGCTGTGGGCCGGGCTGTGGATGATCGACCACCATCTGGACGGCACCCCGCGTGGCTGACACCAGAGCGCACGCACTGCCCGCGTTGCTGGACGCGCATGACCCTACGGTGTACACGATCCACCAGCCACAGGGCAGCTCCGACTTCCTGCTGCTGGCCGACCATGCGGGGCAGCAGATACCGTGCTCGCTGGCGGCACTGGGCCTGCCGCAGGCGGAGCTGGACCGGCATATCGGCTGGGACATCGGCATTGCCGGCACCACCCGCGCACTCGCGCGGCGGCTGGATGCCTGGGCCATTGAACAGACCTATTCGCGGCTGTTGATCGACTGCAACCGCCCGTTGGCATCGCCCACGCTGATCCCCGAAACCAGCGATGGCACGGTGGTGCCGGGCAACATGGCGCTGACGGCGGCGCAGCGGCAGCAACGCATCGATGCCATCCATGCGCCGTACCACGCACGCATCAACGCGGAACTGGATGCACGCCGCGATGCCGCGCGCCCGACCCTGCTGGTGATGATGCACAGCTTCACCCCGGTGATGAACGGCGTGCAGCGCCCCTGGCATGCCGGCGTGCTGTATCACCAGGACACGCGTTTCGCGCAGCCGCTGCTGCGCGCGCTGGGCGCAGAGGGCGACCTGGTGGTCGGTGACAACCAGCCGTACTCGGTGACCCCGACCAGTGATTACGCGGTGCCCGTGCACGGTGAAGGCCGTGGCCTGGTGCATGTGGAACTGGAGATCCGCCAGGACCTGATCGCCGACGAAGCCGGCCAGCAGGCCTGGGCGGAACGGCTGGCGCGGATTTTCAGCCGCCTGCAGGCGGAGCTGCTGCACCGGTAATGCCCTGGGTCGTGACGCCCGTTGGTGGGTGACGATCGTTGGTCGTCACGCTCTGCTGCCCGTGAAGCGTGACGACCAACGGTCGTCACCCACCAATGCTCCATGGCAGTGCCCCACCAAAGCAGCCCGTCAGCGCGGCGGGCGCAGCCACAACGCAACCCCCACGCCCAGCAGCGCAAACGCCGCCGCGCCGTACTGCGCGTTGACCAGCCCCTGCAGCGCCTCGACGCTGCTGCCGGATGCATCGGCATGGCGCCCGGCATTGGCCAGCATCACCAGCACCGCCAATCCCAGCGCCCCGCCAATCTGCTGTGCGGTGGCGGCCATGCCCGATGCCACGCCCTGCTGCGCCGCCGGCACACCCTGCCCGGCCACGATCCACATCGCCGTCCAGGTCATGCCCTGCCCCAGGCTCAACACCACCACGCCCGGCAACAGCGCCCAGTAGCTGGCGCCATGCGGAAGCGCCAGCGCCACCGCCGCGATACCCAGCGCACCGGCCCCCATGCCCCACGCCAGCACCTGCCGCGGCGAGCGCCGCGCCAGCATCTTTTCAGCCACGGTGATGCCATAGGTGCATACCAGCGTGGGCAGCAGGAAAGCCAGTCCGGCCTGCAGCGGACTCCAGCCGTAACCATCCTGGAAGTACAGCGCCAGGAAGTAGTACTGCACCCCGAAGCTGCTCATGAACAGCAGGGTCAGCAGCATCGCCGCGCGCAGGCTGCGCAGCCGCAGCAGCGAGAACTGCATCAACGGATCACGGCTGCGCTGTTCAATCAGCACGAACACCCCGAGCAGCACCACCGCCACCAGCAGGCAGCCGAGCGTGGCGGGTGCCGACCAGCCCCATTCCGGCCCCTGCACCAGCGAGGTCACCAGCAGGCTGCCGCCCAGCGTCACGGTCAGACAGCCGGCCAGATCGAACGATCGACCACGCTGCGGCGCCGCGTCACGCGGCAGCCAGCAACCGCCCAGCACCGCGCAGGCAGCGGCGAAAGGCACGATCACCAGCAGCACCGACGACCAGCCGAAGGCCTGGGTCAGCACCCCGCCCAGCAGCGTGCCCAACGCCAGTCCACCGGCGCTGGCCATGCTCCAGATCGCCAGCGCACGATTGCGCGTCGCACCTTCGGCGTAGATGGTATTGATCAGCGACAGCGTGGCCGGGAACAGCAGCGCCGCGCCGATGCCCTGCGCAGCGCGCGCGGCGATCAACGTCCCCGCGCTGCTGCTCAGGCCACCGACCAGCGAGGCCAGCGCGAACAGCGCCATGCCCAGCCGATACATGCGGCGACGGCCGAGCAGGTCGGCGGCGCGCCCGCCCAGCAGCAGGCAGCCCCCGAAGGCCACGGTGTACGCACTGACGATCCATTGCAGCTGCTGTGCGTTGATCCGCAGCTGCACGCCCATCTCATGCAGGGCCACGAAGATGATGGTGGCGTCCAGGGCGATGATCAGCTGCGCCATCGCCAGCAGGGTCAGCGCCAGGCGCGGGGGAAACGGGGAAGTGGGAGCGCTCATGCCGAAGGTCGTGCGGGGAAGGCGGGCAGTCTCATTGATGACGGCCGACATTGAAAGCGGGATACTTCGATTTCTGTAATGCATCAGCGCATCAATCAAGGATCAGCGATGGATCTCAATGCCGTGCGCATGCTGGTACAGGTCGCCGAGGCACGCAGCTTCACCACCGCTGCAGGACAGCTGGGCATCAGCCAGTCCGGCCTGTCGCGGGCGATCGGGCGGCTGGAAAGCGCGCTGGGCGTGCGCCTGCTCCATCGCAACACGCGCAACGTCAGCCTGACCCCGGACGGGCGCCAGTTCGTGGAGCACTGCACGCCCCTGCTGTGTGGCCTGGAAGATGCCGAGCGCAAGCTCGGCGATCGGCCGTGCACGCCATCGGGGGTGCTCAAGCTCACCGCGCCGTCGATGTTCGGGCGCAAGGTGCTGGTGCCGATGGCGGGAAAGCTGATGGCCGAGCACCCGCAGCTGCAGTTCGAGCTGGTGCTCAATGATCGGCTGGTCGACCTGGTCGAAGAAGGCTTCGATGCCGCGCTGCGCACCGGCCCGATCAGTGATGTGCGGATGGTCGCGCGGCCGCTGCGGCCGCTGCGCTGGGTGACCGTCGCCTCGCCTGGCTACATCGCCCGGCACGGCGCTCCGGCGTCGGTGGATGCGCTGCAGGACCACACCTGCCTGGCGGTGCGCAACCTGCGCAGCGGGCGGCTGGTGGACTGGCAGTTCCGCCTGCACGATGGGCAGCTGCGCGAGTTCACCGCCGCGGCGCCGATGGTGTTCGACAGTGGCGATCCGCTGGTGGATGCGGCGTTGGCCGGGATCGGCATCGTGCAGGTGATGGATTTCGCGGTGGCCGATGCACTGGCCGATGGCCGGCTGCAGCGCGTGCTGCAGCCGTTTGAAGGCCGCGAACGCGCCTTGTCGCTGGTGTATCCACCGTCGCGGCAGGCCTCGCCGAAGATGAAGGTGCTGGCCGACGCGCTGCTGGCCGGCGACTGGTAGGCGCCGGCAGTGACGGCCGCTGGCCGTCAGCCGCGAGGCGGTGAGCTCATACATATCAGAAGCCCCTGTAGACGCGCCGCCTACCGGTGTGCGAAGGCCATTAGAAGCTACATCGCAACGGCACACCCGCCATTCGCCGTGCCTGCAGCTCCATAGCCATCCGAACCTCTCAGAGGTATGAACCGCGAAGATGGTCCCACCGCGCATCAAGATGAGCACTCGAAGACGCTGCCGCTGCCGGAGCACTGACCTCCTCCGTCTCGATAAGGTGCAGCAGCCTCGAAGCAAATTCCTCAAAAGGCTCGAAGGTTGAACGCTCCTTCAGGCGAAAATGTTCCAACTGGATAGCCAGCCATGCCCTTGCCTCCTCTGA
This sequence comes from Stenotrophomonas chelatiphaga, assembly GCF_032054965.1. Classification (NCBI taxonomy): domain Bacteria; kingdom Pseudomonadati; phylum Pseudomonadota; class Gammaproteobacteria; order Lysobacterales; family Lysobacteraceae; genus Stenotrophomonas; species Stenotrophomonas chelatiphaga. The sequence continues at coordinate 90,377 of NZ_DAMBRS010000013.1, forward strand.
TCGACCCATCAGGTACAGGGCAGTAGCGACCTTCTCGGGGTACCCGCCAAGCATATCGCTTCGCCACTTGGAGACTGCAACAACGGCCTCGTAGCTTGAGAAATCGCGCATCAATGGGACGTACTGCTCGACGAACGATGCAAGACGCTCCGATTCATGCTCCAGGTCTGCTTCCGACAAGAAATTGAACGGATCGATACCTTTCTTGATGGTGTTCAACGAAAACGCAAATGTTGTAATCTCCGAGACTTTGTAATGCCGCTTTTTTAGACTGCAGATCAGCCGCATCAGCGGCACGCAATGTATGCCTACAGCTGGCGTGACGCACACTCTATCGCCATAGACGCCAGTGTTCAGGCCAACCCAGCCCTGAAAATCTGGCGATATATCCAGAGCGATGGTATGCAACCGCACCCGCCTGAATCCATGCCTCACCAGCGCCGCCTCGCATGCATCAAGTACGCGACGTTTGAACTTGCTGCTCATTTCCATCTCTCTATGGTAAAGAATCTCGGGGTTACTTTTTCACCAGGCTCATACCCTGCCTTAGCAGCATTCTTTCCGACAGGTGTGACAGCTCTTCCAGCAGTGATATCAGCTTGCAGCGAGCGCTGTGCGGGCGATAGCCTCGCATTGCCCGCTTTTGAATCCAACGGCGTGGGAGGTGTCCCTTCCAAAACGAAATCAATGCGAGGCCGCGCCGCGGCTCCGTCAACGCCGATCGGGTCGGTGCTGATGAAGACACCCAGCTCCGGATCGTAGTAACGCTGCTGCATGTAGAGCAGCCCGGTCGCGCTGTCTGCTACGTGACCGGTATAGGAAGGCTGTTCGGTCCTGCCTTGGCCGATCGCCGCGCCGTAGGGCTCGTAATCGAACCGCTCGACGACCGTGCCGGCTGAGTCACTGATCGCGACCGGCGAACCCAGCGCATCGGTATGGATGTACCGCACGGTTTCGTGGGTCTGCGCCCCCCCGACGGCAGATGCCGCCATCAGCGCTGCTGACACCAGCCACTTGAAGATCTTCATCGCCCTACCTCCCCCGCGTTTACCTGCAACAGGAACTCACATGCCTCGCCAAGCTCATCCGGCAGGACACGAAGGCCAAGCGGCCGCACCGCGGCCTTCCAAGCCCGGTTGATCGGAATCGACGACGCCTGGTGCCGGGATGCGCCGCGGAATCCCCGCCTCGCCCAAGTCCAGCAGCCCCTGCGCAAAGGGTGCACTGTCTGCGGAGCAGCCAGTCTCATTGCAGGCCCTGATGATGTGTGTCGGCGCGCAATAGATGCTGGAGTGCGCCTTGGAGACGCTGGTATCCGGCCCGGAATAGACGACCCGCTCAGGAGTGGAGCGCACTTCATAGCGTGATGCGCCCAATTCCGCTTTCCATTCGATCTGGCAGGCGACCTTGACCTTGCCGGCACACGTCCACCGCGTCTGCAGTGATTTCTGGATTGTCGGCGTGCGCGGCGGCGGTACCGACCTGACCTGCAGGACATTGGAGAACGCCCCACAACCGGCCTCATTGCAGGAGCGCACCTGATAGTCATAGGTCCCGAAGCCCATCCCGCTGCGGGGCGCCTGGGTAGAGACGGTGGTATACACGCGCGACCAAGGGCCGCCATCGCGACGTTCGAGCACCTCGTAAGTAACCGCGAACGGTACGGCTGACCAGCTGATGACGTAACTTCCGTCCCCGCTATGCCCTGGCGCACTGATCGTCGGCGCTGCGGGCGGTCGGACGACCGACACTTCAATCGGCGCCGAGTAGGGGCCCCAGCCCGCTTTATTGTTCCCACGCGCCCGATAGGCGTAGCGGCCGCTCGGCTTGTCGTGGAAGGTTTGTCGATGTATCGCCCCCGAAGCCACCTGCGCCCATGGACCGCCGGCTACGCTCTCCTCCAGCGCGTAGCTGTCAGCGCCGCGGGCTTCACTCCAAGTGACTGCAAACGTACCGGTCAGATTTTTTGGAATGGCTGCCAGCGTGGGTGCGCCAGCCGGAGGGTAGAGAACCACGGTCGTCGCAACGTGGGACCAAGGCCCGCACCCCGAACGATTGCAGCCCTGGACCCGATAGTCATACCTGCCAGCCGGCTTTCCGCTATATGCCTTGGCCGTGTCGGCCGACGACAGGACTACACGCCAAGGGTCAAAAGCCCCGCTGCGCTCCTCCAGCGTGTAGGTAGTGGCGCCCGCTACGCCCGTCCAGCTGACTACATAGATTCCGTTGGCCGCCTCGCTTCGCAGGCTGATGCTCGTCGCATCTGTTGGCGCCAACTGCACCACAACCGAGGCCGTAGGACTCCATGGACTGCAGCCCCCCCGGACTGCAGGCGCGCACTTCGTAGCCATAGACGGCGGTTGGCCGACTGACCACCGCCCAACGGCGATCCGCCCCGTCCAGCACGGTATTCCAGGCACCGCCGCCGATCTGTTCCCGCAACTGATAGCGCGTGGCCCCTGCAGGCGCCGTCCATGTCGCTTCATAATTGCCGTCGGCACTGTAGTCCGGCAGCGAGAGCTGCGGCGTCAATGGCACCACAACCCGTGTCACTTCTGCGACCAGACTCCCATTGAGCGTTACGTACTCGGTACTGCTACCTGTACTCCAGTCGTCCCTGCGGCGCAGCACACCATCGTTTCCATAGAGTGACCGGACCCAAGCTCCGGTCTCCGGCTGCCATGACAGTATCCGGCGGCCGTGCGCATCGTAGCGGTACTGCTCCGCCCGCTCTGTCCCGCGCAGCCGGTTTCCGGTATCGAACATGTAACCGACGGCATTTCGTCTTCTCAAATTCCCGCGCGCGTCGTAATTCAGACCAATGATGGTTTCGCCACGTTGATTTCGAATGTTCGTCAGGCGATTACGCGCGTCGTAGTCATAGTCGTAGTGCCTGCCACCGTCCAACCTGGCGGCGCGAAGATTGTCCAGCGCGTCATACCCGTAGTTGAATACACCTGCCCCGCCAAATGAAGGGGATGCTGCAGTGATGAGACGGCCACGGCCGTCGTACGTCAGGGTACGTGTTCTGGTCGCGTCGCGGATATCGAGGATGGCAGACGGGTTGCCGTCGACGTCGTATTCGTATTGCACATCAATCGCACCGTGGGAATCGACCACGCGCGAAGGCATCTGCCGTGCATTGGTTTCCATTGAATGCACGATGCCGTTACCGTATGTAAAATCTTTCATGCCTCCGCCAGGGTGATAGCGGACGCCCGATACGTACATGCCCGCTCGCGTAGGCTGGCCAAGGGCATTCGGTGCGTAATCGACTTCTGCTCCACTGGGGTAGGTGATCCCCGCGAGCGCGCCCAACGCGTTGTAGCGATAACCAAGCGATTGCAAACCGACAGCGGCATCGGTCGCGGTTTCGTGCACAAGCAGGCCACGCGTGTTGTAAGCAAACGTGTTGGTGACCAACCCTTCGTCATTGGCACTGCGTGTAACCACGCGTTCCACCAGCCCGTCGGCTGTGTATACCCAGTCCTGATCACCCGATCCGTCGGGGAACCTCACGCTGCTCAGTCGGTTTCTCGCGTCCCACGTTCTGAAAATCCTCTTTCCCTGAAGCTGATCCGAGTCCTCGTTGCAGGAGTCCGTTGAAGGCAGATCGAGCCCCTGCGCGCCCCATGCGACATTACCTGCCGCATCGTAGGCGAACAGCGTTGCGCCGGTTTCGGGCTCGATGATTTTGCAGACCTGACGTTCGCGATTCTGGACGTAGCTTCTTCGTAACTGGGTGCTGCCGTCGAGGTTTCTGCGGACAATGCTGCTCGGTTGGCCAAAGACATCCCGTGCGATCTCGGTGACGACACCTTCCGGCTGCTCTATCCGCAGCGGAGCATCGTAAGTGGGCTCACTGAAGGCCATGAAAGTCGTCACTGTGCTGAAGCCGCGCGGCGAGGTCACGCGCGTTCTTCCCCCCGGCAGATAGTCGGTGGTGGTGGTCAGCACTCCCTGTTCGGAGTCATTTGAAACGGAGCGGGCGCGGCCAAGGGGGTCGTGGCTCGTCCACACCCCGGTGCTGACCGAGGGTGAAGCTGCCAGATAGGAAGCAAATATCTGACGACCTGCCTCATCGTAGTCGAAGCGCTGCCAACGTTGCGTTTCGGTCTGTGCAGCGGCGTCGTAAGCCTCGGTCAGCAGCGGGCGCCACAAGGCATCGTAGTAGGTGGCATGCACTGAGTTTCCCTGGACTACCGTGCTGCGCCAGTGTCCGGCTGCGATGCCGTGCTCCTCGGCATGGATCTGCTCGAATCGAAGTGTGCTGGGCGTCCATTCGACATCCTCGTCTCCTGACCACCCGATGCGCGTGATTCGACCCAGAGCGTCATGCTCATAGCGTGTGATCGCACCGAGTTCATTGATGACTTCCTTGAGCCAGCCGTTGTCATCGATCACCGCCGATTGCGAGGCGCCGTCTGCGAATCCGATCAGGCCAGGGGTACCTCGCTTCCACGCAGAGAGATGGGTCGCGTTGCCCCTCGCATCGGTGGCCGAGGCTGGCATTCCATCTGCGTGGTACGCCATCCGCTGGACCAACCGCTCGTGGGCCCACTCCTCAATCGGTCGACTCAGTGAATCAAAGACTGTCCGTTCGACGAGACTGCCTGTGTCCTCATTGGTGACGGACGCCGTCTGACCCAGCACCCACGCAACCCGGTCATCGTGGTAGAGAACCCGATCACTGCGGTCACCGCTTGGCCCCTTGTGATTACTGCGAGTCGGCCGCGCCAAGGCGTCAAACTCCAACAGGCTACGTTGGTATAGCGTCGATTCCTGCTCGATTCCTTCGGCGACAATGGGCCTGACCTGGGCCGTGCTGGGGTCATCGCCATGAAGGATGAGTCCGTAGACAGGTGCAAAGGCCTGCGCGGCCGCCTCTTCATTGGTCATGTACAGCGAGTTACGGGACTGCAGGGTCGTGCCATCGGCAGCCACGACGCGAGTTCCCAGCAGCCGCCCTTCGTTCAATGCATATTGGGCGCCGTAGATGTAGTGGGTCGATGTTCCATCTGGATTGGTGACTATGGCGGTCTTGTGCTGTTTGCACGTGGTGCAAGGGTATTCTGCGGGTTGTCCGATTGAGCCCCACAGTTTCTCCAGGCCCGCGCCGTACCGATAGCTCCAGACCAATGGCGCTCGAATGCCGGGACCGGTAATCGTCTTGTTGAGCAACGAAACGACGTCGAAGAAAAAGGGTGTGCGCAGTTCGTGGTAAATCCGGGTTCCTGCATCGTCGGAGATGATGCGCTGGGCGCATTCGCTTATGTGCAGCCCGCTGCGCCCGTGACGCAGATTCTTCAGATAGAACGTGCCTGTCGCACCTGAGGGATGGCCAATCTGCAGCGTGAGCTCCCCTGCCGCCTCGGGCGGCTGCTCCCTGCAATCCGGCCTTGAATGTCCGTCCCACTGCCCTACTTGCACCCTCAGGGCTGTGGAGTAGGAATAGGTCCATTTCGAGTTGTCGGGCAGGACGACTTCGGTAAGCCTGACGGACTCTTCCACGGTGCCGTACCGGTATCGCCACGTCCGTCCTGACGACGATGCGTATGCCAGGTGCTCGCCGTCGTACACAAGCACGATATCGCGGCCATCGTTGGACCATATCCGAACGGGCCGGCCCCGGCTGTTGTATTCGTACTGAACCCAGTTTCCGAAGCGATCCTCTACCCGGCTGGCCAGCAGGTAGCGTCGTACGCGACTTACGCGTGCACGGTGGCCCACGCCAGTCGACTTCTCCATGGTGCCCGCCAGGCGACTGGTCGCGGTATCAAAGTGATAGACGATTCCCTTGGTCGTCTTCAGCCTGAAGCCTTCCCCCGTGAGGCCGCTTTTCATGGGGATGCAATCGATGGCGTCGCGTTGGGACGTCGTCCATTTGCGTTGGACACCATCTGTCGGCACAGGAGTGGATGGAAGCGCACCCAGCAGCGCCCGGTCGCCGTCGCCCGGGATATGGACGACATTGCCTTGCCATATCTCGGTCAGCTGGAAGATGGGAGGGTGACCGGGCACCATCGTTCCCGTACAGCGGTCATCGGGCCAGCCGGAATTGGGAAAAGTTCCAGAGATGCTGGGTACGTCAATCTCCCATCCGCCTACGCCGTCGATATTGGCGTTGAAGCTGGTGCTGCCTATCAGGTCCAGCTCTATGCTGAAGCGTCTTCTCAGTTGCACCGGCAGCGCGCTATTACCCGGAACGTCGATATCGACGTTGGCGAACTCGGTTTTACCATTGTAGAGGCTTACGTTCTCGCCGAAGAGATCGTCCTTGAGCGTGGACAGCTTCTGCGCTGTCTCGACCTGCTTCCTGTACTCCAGATAGTGCTCGATGGCATCTGCCGGGCCAGCGGCTATACACAGCGCGAGTGCAAGCGCCATCCGAACCGAGCAACGTTCCGGTGTACCCATGACAACCTCCCCGAGCGCTTATCTGCGCGAAGCTGAGGAGGTGATGCTGCGGCTCGCGCAGCGCTGTCAGTCGATCAATTCGTTCAACACTGTGCGCGGTTCCGCACTTGGGCAGTGTTCAATCGTTTTTTATTGAACTGCATCGCTCAGGGAAACGCGAAAGTAGGGGGCAGTTATCTACTGGTTCCGGATCGATTGCGTCGGTTGGGATTTGCACGCGGTGACGACCAACGGTCGTCACCCACCGGGTCGGGGACGGTCACCCACCGGGTGCAGCTGACGGCCAGCGGCCGTCACTACCGTTGCTGTCGACGGCCAGCGGCCGTCACTACCGGGGCGGGTTCAGGCGAACGAATCGGTCGCGCGCACCAGCGCGTCCACGTTCTCGGCTTCGAACGCGGAATGGCCGGAGGCCGGACTGATCTCCAGCTTCGCCTTCGGCCAGGCCTTGCTCAGCTCCCACGCGTTGGCCAGCGGGCACACCACGTCGTAGCGGCCGTGCACGATCACCCCGGGGATGTCGGCGATGCGGTGCGCATCACGCAGCAGCTGGTCTTCCACCTCGAAGAAGCCACCGTTGACGAAGTAGTGGTTTTCGATACGCGCGAAGGCGAGCGCGAACTGCGGGTCTTCATGGCTGTTGACGAAGTCATCGTCCACATGCAGGAAGCTGGTGGCCCCTTCCCACACGCTCCAGGCCTTGGCCGCGGCCAGCCGGGTGGCTTCGTCTTCGCTGGTCAGGCGACGATGGAAGGCGGAAATCAGGTCGTGGCGCTCGACGGTCGGGATCGGCTTGAGGTAATGCTCCCACGCATCCGGGAACAGGCGATTGGCGCCTTCCTGGTAGAACCATTCCAGTTCCCAGCGGCGCAGCATGAAGATGCCGCGCAGCACCAGTTCGGTCACCCGCTGCGGATGGGTTTCGGCATACGCCAGCGCCAGCGTGGAACCCCAGCTGCCGCCGAACACCTGCCAGCGATCCACCGACAGGTGCTCGCGCAGTTTTTCGATATCGGCCACCAGGTCCCAGGTGGTGTTGTCCCCCAGGTCCGCATGCGGGGTGGACCGCCCGGCACCGCGCTGGTCGAACAGGATGATGCGGTACCTGGCCGGATCGTGGAACTGGCGCATCTTGTCGCTGCAGCCGCCGCCCGGCCCACCGTGCAACATCACCACCGGCTTGCCGTCCGGGTTGCCGCACTGTTCGAAGTACAGCGTGTGGCGGTCATCGACTTTCAGGGTGCCGACGTCGTAGGGGGTGATGGCGGGGTACAGCGTACGCATGCTTGCAGCTCCGTGGTGATGCCCCGCGCGCGGCAGGACAGAGCCCTCATTCTAGGCCGGTCGCCGGCCCAGCGTGACCCGGTCGCGCTGCTCCAGGTCGTGCACCGTTTCCACTTCATTCAATCCCGCCTGCTGCAGCAGCGCGCGGATCGCCGCGCCCTGATCCCAGCCATGTTCCAGCAGCAGCCAGCCACCGGGCAGCAGGTGGGCGGTCGCCCCATCGGCGATCAGCCGGATGTCATCCAGCCCGTCGTGTCCGGAGGCGAGCGCGGTCGCAGGTTCGAAGCGCAGGTCACCGCGCGCAAGGTGCGGATCGTCGCTGGCGATGTAGGGCGGATTGCTGGCGATCAGGTCAAAGCGGCGTCCCTGCAGCGGCGCATACCAGGCGCCCTGCGCGAACGCCACGTTGGTCACCGTGTTGCGCGCGGCATTGCGCGTGGCCACCGCCAGCGCCTCGGCACTGAAATCGGTCGCCAGCACCTGTGCGAGGGGACGCTCACTGGCCAGCGCCAGTGCGATGGCGCCGCTGCCGGTGCCGAGATCGGCGATCGTGCATGGCTGTTCCGCAGGCAACCGGGCCAGCGCCTGTTCGACCAGCAACTCGGTTTCCGGCCGCGGGATCAGGGTGGCCGGGGTGACCTCCAGCTGCAGCGTCCAGAAGCCCCATTGGCCGGTGATGTAGGCCACCGGCTCGCCTGCCACGCGACGCGTCAGCAGTGCGTGGAAGCTGTCGCGCTCGGCCAGGCCGACCGGATCCGTGGCATGCGCGAACAGCCAGCTGCGGGGGCGCTGCAGTGCATGCAGCAGCAACAGCTCGGCCTCGTGCCGGGCCTGCGCACCGCCCAGCCGGGCTGAGGCGTCAGCCAGCAGGTCGCGTATCAGCATGTCGGGTCGCGCGCTCATGGTCAGGACCTTGCGTGGGGGCGGCAGCTTAGCCCAAGGCGTCGCAACGAACCCGGCACGCGGCGACATCACGGGACCGGAGCCGATGCGCTTCGTTCAGCTGCAGCGTCACCCAGCATTGGCTGAGGCTATCAGGAGCCCGATCCGATCACGCACGCAAGGCATTGAATCTATTTATTTAAAGCGCGAACACCCGCCGACAGACTTCACGACGCACCTCCTTATTAATAGTTACAGCCTATTGGATAGATGCGATCAATGCATTGTCCTTATTGAATTGAAGCCGGTACTCTAGGTCCTGTCGCTAGACCCACTCCCCTTCACCCAAGAGGAATATCCATGTCCCTGATCAACACCCAGATCCAGCCGTTCGAAGCCAATGCGTACCTGAATGGCGAGTTCATCAAGGTTTCCGACCGTACCCTGAAGGGCCAGTGGTCCGTCCTGATCTTCATGCCGGCCGCTTTCACCTTCAACTGCCCGACCGAAATCGAAGACGCGGCTGACCATTACGCCGAGTTCCAGAAGGCCGGTGCCGAGGTCTACATCGTCACCACCGACTCGCACTTCGCCCACAAGATCTGGCACGAAACCTCGCCGGCCGTCGGCAAGGCGCAGTTCCCGCTGGTCGGCGATCCGACCCACCAGCTGACCAACGCCTTCGGCGTGCACATCCAGGAAGATGGCATGGCCCTGCGTGGCACCTTCGTCATCAACCCGGAAGGCGTGATCAAGACCCTGGAGATCCACTCCAACGAGATCGCCCGTGACGTGTCCGAGACCCTGCGCAAGCTGAAGGCTGCCCAGTTCACCGCCGCCAACCCGAACCAGGTCTGCCCGGCCAAGTGGAAGGAAGGCGAGAAGACCCTGACCCCGTCGCTGGACCTGGTCGGCAAGATCTAAACGCTGCACGTTGCTCCCATGCCCGCCCCACGCGGGCGTGGGGGTGAACCGAAGCCAGCCGCTGATGCCAGCAGCCGCCAGCCCCTTCCCCTGCGGCTGTCTTCGGTTCACCCCTACCCCCTGCTGGTCCGCTACGCTCTGTCGCGGTGCCACGCCCCCGTTTTGCCTGAAGCCAGGAGAAGACCATGTTGGACGCCAACCTGCAGTCGCAGCTGAAAACCTACCTGGAGCGCGTGACGCGCCCCATCCAGATCACCGCGCGTGCCGATGACGGCGCCAAGGCGCAGGAGATGCTGGAGCTGCTGACCACCCTTGACGTCCTGTCCGACCAGATCAGCCTGACCGTGCTGCGCGACGGCGTCGGCCGGGTGCCCTCCTTCGACCTGGGCAGCCCGGGCCAGGACATCCACCTGACCTTCGCCGGCCTGCCGATGGGCCATGAGTTCACTTCGCTGGTGCTGGCCCTGCTGCAGGTCGGCGGCCACCCGTCCAAGGCCACTGCCGAGGTCATCGAGGCCGTGCAGAACCTGGAAGGCGAGTACAAGTTCGAGACCTATTTCTCGCTGTCCTGCCAGAACTGCCCGGACGTGGTGCAGGCGCTGAACCTGGCGGCCGTACTGAACCCGCGCATCCAGCACGTGGCCATCGACGGCGCCCTGTTCCAGGACGAAGTGGAGCAGCGCCAGATCATGTCGGTGCCGACGGTCTACCTCAACGGTGAGCTGTTCGACCAGGGCCGGATGACGCTGGAACAGGTGGTGGCCAAGCTCGATACCGGTGCAGCCAAGCGCGACGCCGCCAAGCTGGCGACCAAGGAGGCCTACGACGTGCTGGTGGTGGGCGGCGGTCCGGCCGGCGCGGCCGCGGCGATCTATGCCGCACGCAAGGGCATCCGGACCGGCGTGGCTGCCGAGCGTTTTGGCGGCCAGGTGCTGGACACGATGGCGATCGAGAACTTCGTTTCGGTGAAGGAAACCGAAGGCCCGAAGATGGCCATGGCGCTGGAACAGCACGTGCGCGAGTACGACGTGGACATCATGAACCTGCAGCGTGCCACCGGCCTGGTGCCGGCCGGCGACGACGGGCTGGTCCAGGTGCAGCTGGAAAACGGCGCGGTGCTCAAGTCGCGCACCGTGATCCTGTCCACCGGCGCGCGCTGGAGGCAGATGAACGTGCCCGGTGAAGACCAGTACCGCAACAAGGGCGTGGCGTACTGCCCGCACTGCGATGGCCCGCTGTTCAAGGGCAAGCGCGTGGCGGTGGTGGGCGGCGGCAATTCCGGCGTGGAAGCGGCGATCGACCTGGCCGGCCTGGTGTCCCACGTCACCCTGCTGGAATTCGACGACAGGCTGCGCGCCGACGAGGTCCTGCAGCGCAAGCTGCACAGCCTGGGCAACGTGACCGTGCTGACCAGCGCACAGACCACGGAAGTCCTGGGTGACGGGCAGAAGGTGACCGGGCTTGTCTACAAGGACCGCATCGGCGGCGATTCGCACCGGGTGGAACTGGAAGGCATCTTCGTGCAAATAGGACTGCTGCCCAATACCGAATTCCTGACTGACGTCATCACCCTTTCGCCGCGAGGTGAAATCGTCATCGATGATCGCGGCCAGACCAATCTTCCCGGAGTGTTTGCCGCCGGAGATTGCACGACCGTACCGTACAAGCAGATCATCATCGCCATGGGCGCTGGATCGACGGCTGCCTTGAGTGCCTTCGATCACCTGATCCGTTCGTCCATGACCAAGAGCAGCGGTGCCGTCGCCGAAGCTGCCTGACACAGGGTCCCAGGTCACCGGGATCACCGCATGTCCGCTGGGTAAGCCACGCCGTCCCGGTCCCTACCCAATGAGGTCTCAGGATGAACCTACGTGATCTGAAGTACCTGGTGGCGTTGGCCGACCATCGCCATTTCGGCAAGGCCGCCGCGGCGTGTTTCGTCAGCCAACCCACCCTTTCCACCCAGATCCGCAAGCTGGAAGAAGAGCTGGGGTTGCCGCTGGTGGAACGCGCGCCGCGCAAAGTGATGCTGACGCCCGCCGGCGTGGATGCGGCCGCGCGGGCCCGCGTCATCGTGGCTGAAGTGGAACAGATGAAGGAAGCCGCGCGCCGCAGCCGCGACCCGGAAGCAGGCGCGGTCCGGCTGGGGATCTTCCCGACGTTGGGGCCCTACCTGCTGCCCCATGTGATTCCACGCATCCGCGAGCGCTTCCCGCACCTGGAGCTGCTGCTGGTTGAAGAAAAGAGCGACGTGCTGCTGGCCCGGCTGCGCGAAGGCAAGCTGGATGCCGCACTGCTGGCGCTGCCGGTGCTGGATGAGCAGCTGCACACCGAGTTCCTGTTCGAGGAGCCGTTCCTGCTCGCCGTGTCGGCCCAGCATCCGCTGGCCAACCGCCGCCAGCTGGATGTGCAGGAGCTGTCCGCACAGCGCCTGCTGCTGCTGGAAGATGGCCACTGCCTGCGCGACCAGGCGCTGGAAGTCTGCCGGTTGTTCGGCGCCAACGAGAAATCCGAGTTCCGCGCCACCAGCCTGGAGACACTGCGCCAGATGGTCGCTGCCGACGTGGGCATCACCTTGATGCCGACGCTGTCGGTGAAGCCGCCGGTTCCGCGTTCGGACAACATCCGGCTGCTCGACCTGGTCGGTGACAATCCGCCAAGTCGCCGGATCGCGATGGCGTGGCGACGCAGCTCGGCGATGAACGGGTTCCTGGAGCAGCTGGCGGACCAGTTCAAGCACCTTCCCGCCTCCCTGTTCACGTTGTCGGGCGGGCCGTTGCTGCCCTCACGACAAGCCGAAAGCGACATCAACGCCCTGCCGGGCTGAGCCGCAGCCGAACAATGAAGACGGCGGCGCGCGCGGGTGGGTCGATTCCTGCCCCGTTTGTCCCCACAATAGAATCAGGCGGCGCCAACTGGTGCCGCCTTTTGTATGGTCCCTTTCAAGGAGTAGTCCCATGACCACCGCAAGCGGCCTGCCGCCGTCCATTACCGTTTCTTCCCATGATCTGGCCCGTCTGGAGGCCCTGCTGGATTCCCCCGCCGCAAGCGCCTTGCCGGCTGCTGCTGCGCTGTCCGACGAACTGACCCGCGCCACCGTGAAGGCGCCCGGCGAGATGCCCGAAGGCGTCGTCAAGATGCACTCGCGCGTTGAATGCGAAGATGCCACCTCCGGTGAGAAGCACGTCCTGACCCTGGTCTACCCGCGCGAAGCGAACGTCGACGAACACAAGGTGTCGGTGCTGGCGCCGGTCGGTACCGCGTTGCTGGGCCTGTCCATCGGCCAGAGCATCGACTGGGATGCCCCCGGCGGACGCAAGCTCAAGCTGCGCGTCACCGCGGTGCACGACGACGCCCTCTGAAGAATTCCTGTTACCCGGCTGCGCCCCACGCGCGCCCGCACTGATGGAGCTGCAATGAGCACTACCCCGTCCAAACTGGCCCAGCTGCGCGACCTCTCCGTGGTGGTCGCCGATACTGGTGATTACGACGCCATCAAGCGGCTGCAGCCGGTCGATTGCACGACCAATCCGACCCTGGTGAAGAAGGCGCTGGACCTGCCGGTCTATGCGGACCTGATCGCCCGCGAACTGGCCTGGGGCCGCGCACAGGGCGGTGACCGCGAAAGCGTGGTCAACGCTGTTGCGGACCGCCTGACCGTCGGTGTCGGCACGCTGTTGAGCACGCTGGTGCCGGGCCGCGTGTCCACCGAAGTGGATGCGGACAAGTCGCATGACACCGAGGCCACCATCGCCAAGGCGCGCCGCTTCGTGCAGATGTACGCCGACGCCGGCGTGCCGCGCGAGAAGATCCTGATCAAGATCGCCGCGACCTGGGAAGGCATCGAAGCGGCACGCGTGCTGCAGGACGAAGGCATCGACTGCAACCTGACGTTGATCTTCAATCCCACCCAGGCACTGGCCTGCAGCGAAGCCGGTGCGTTCCTGATCTCGCCCTTCGTCGGCCGCATCCTGGACTGGTACGTGGCCAACGGCCAGGCGCCGGCCAGCATCGATGAAGACCCCGGCGTGGTGTTCGTGCGCGGCGTATATGCCGAGTTCAAGCGCCGCGGTTCGCCGACCGTGGTGATGGGCGCTTCGTTCCGTTCCACTGCGCAGATCGAAGCACTGGCCGGCTGCGATCGCCTGACGATTTCGCCGGATCTGCTGGAAAAGCTGGATGCCGAGCACGGCGACCTGCCGCGCGTGCTGGTAGCAGGTTCCGCTGAAGCGGTGGCAACTGCACCGATCGATGGGGCACGCTTTGCCGCCGACCTTGCTGCCGATCCGATGGCGACGGAGAAGCTGGCGACCGGGATCGAGGCGTTCGCCAAGGATCTGGAAAGCCTGCGGGCGCGGATCCGCGCGGAGCTGTGATGGGGTTGGGGTGGTCGAACGGGTGAGACCCCCTCGCGGGTGGCTTTCAGGCTGAAGCTGGGGGTGGGCCGGGCGGGGAGGCTATGCGGGGGACGGCAGAAGCTGCATCCATGCGGGCCTCGTTTCGCGCCATCCATGGCGCTCAACGCCCCCGCCCAGCCCCACCGCCCGACCCTCTGACAGGTTCCGGTGGCCGCCACCCGCGCAATGAAAATAAAAAAAAAGCAAAGGAAGGGGTCAGGGTCCTTTCGCTGCGCGAAAGGATCCTGACCCCTTCTTCCTCCTAACCTTCCCGCCCACCGCCTTGTCCATGGCCACCATGGACCTGTCGAAGGTGGGGCGGGGTGGCTGTGCAGGACCGTCTTTTCGCATGGATGCGAAAAGCGAGCCTCCATGGACGGATTCACGGCGTGTCCTGCACAGCCACCCCGCCCCACCAACCCGCAGCCCTGCCCGCTTTTGACGTTGACGTAGACGTTGACGTTGACTGAAAAGCCTCAGCCCGCCGCAGGCGGCAACCCGATCGGGCAGCTCACACCGGTGCCGCCGATCCCGCAGTAACCATTCGGATTCTTCGCCAGATACTGCTGGTGATAGTCCTCGGCGTAGTAGTACTCCGGTGCCGGATACACGATCTCGGTGGTGATCGGCCCATAGCCGGCCGCCTCCAACTGCACCGCATACGCATCCCGGCTGGCCACCGCCGCGGCGTACTCGGCCTCGGTCAGGCAGTGGATCGCCGAACGGTACTGGGTGCCGGTGTCGTTGCCCTGGCGCATGCCCTGGGTCGGGTCGTGGCTTTCCCAGAACACCTGCAGCAGCTGCGCCACGCTGACCAGCTTCGGGTCGAACACCACCTCCACCACCTCGGTGTGGCCGGTGAGCCCGGAACACACCTCTTCGTAGGTCGGATTCGGCGTCACGCCACCGGCATAACCGACCGAGGTGCTGTACACCCCCGGCAGCGTCCAGAACTTTCGCTCGGCGCCCCAGAAGCAGCCCAGCGCGAAGCGGATCCGCTCGAATCCGGCGAACCGGTCCTTCAGCGGATGGCTGTTCACGAAGTGCTGGTTGCTGTGCAGCGGCAGCGGCTGGTCGCGGCCCGGCAGGGCCTCTTCCGGACGCGGCAGGCGCTGCTTGAAGGCCCCGATGCCGAGGATGCCGTTACCAAGTCCCAACATGTGGTGCTCCTAGGCCGGCTGTCCGGCAAGATCGTCTGTGTCTGAAATGGGGTCGCCAGGGGCAGGGCCCAAGTCCAGTCCGGCAACGATCGCTTCAGCTTCCGGCCGTGCCGCCTCGGGGATGGCCACCCGCAGCACGCCGAACAGCGGCAGTTCACCCATCCCGCCCAGCAGCGATTCGCCGAACACGAAGGCAGGAATGCCCGCTTCCTCCAGCGCGTGCTTGACCAGATGCGCGTCAAACAGGTTGTCGGCCTTGTATACGATGTGCATGGCATCTCCTCGGCGGCTGGCTGCCAGCATACGCCCGCCCCGATGTACGGACCGCTGCCTGCAGCCGCACCGGGCAAGCCAGCCCCCGACACGCTAGACTGGCGGTCTTTCTGCCCTTGATTGCCGCATCATGTCCGAGCACACCCCTGCCAGCCCCGAGACCCCCGTCGACAGCCCCGAGAAGCGCGATTTCATCCGCCAGATCGTGCGCGAGGACCTGGCCAGCGGCAAGCACCAGGCGATCAAGACCCGCTTCCCGCCCGAACCCAACGGCTACCTGCACATCGGCCATGCCAAGTCGATCTGCCTGAACTTCGGCATCGCCGGCGAGTTCGGCGGCGTCTGCAACCTGCGCTTCGACGACACCAATCCGGCCAAGGAAGACCCCGAGTACGTGGCCGCCATCCAGGACGACGTGCGCTGGCTGGGCTTTGAATGGAACGAGCTGCGGCATGCCTCGGACTACTTCCAGGCCTATTACCTGGCCGCGCAGAAGCTGATCCGCGACGGCAAGGCCTACGTGTGCGACCTGTCGGCCGAAGAAGTGCGCGCCTACCGCGGCACCCTGACCGAACCCGGCCGCCCCTCGCCCTACCGCGAGCGCAGCGTGGAAGAAAACCTGGACCTGTTCGCGCGCATGCGCGCCGGCGAGTTCCCGGACGGTGCACGCACCGTGCGCGCGAAGATCGACATGGCCAGCGGCAACATCAACCTGCGCGATCCGGCGCTGTACCGCATCAAGCACGTCGAGCACCAGAACACCGGTTCGGACTGGCCGATCTACCCCATGTACGACTTCGCCCATGCGCTCGGCGATTCGCTGGAAGGCATCACCCATTCGCTGTGCACGCTGGAATTCGAAGACCACCGGCCGCTGTATGACTGGTGCGTGGACAACGTGGACTTCGCGCATGACGATGCGCTGACCGCGCCGCTGGTCGATGCCGGGCTGCCGCGTGAAGCGGCCAAGCCGCGCCAGATCGAGTTCTCGCGCCTGAACATCAACTACACGGTAATGAGCAAGCGCAAGCTGATGGCGCTGGTCACCGAACAGCTGGTGGACGGCTGGGATGACCCGCGCATGCCGACCCTGCAGGGCCTGCGTCGTCGTGGTTACACGCCGGCGGCGATGCGCCTGTTCGCCGAACGCGTGGGCATCAGCAAGCAGAATTCGCAGATCGATTTCAGCGTGCTGGAAGGCGCGCTGCGCGAAGACCTGGACAGCGCTGCGGCGCGCCGCATGGCGGTGATCGACCCGGTCAAGCTGGTGCTGGTCAACCTGCCGGAAGGCCATGAAGAATCGCTGACCTTCAGCAACCACCCGAAGGACGAGTCGTTCGGCACCCGCAACGTGCCGTTCTCGCGCGAACTGTGGATCGAGCGCGAAGACTTCGCCGAAGTGCCGCCGAAGGGCTTCAAACGCCTGCTGCCGGGTGGCGAAGTGCGCCTGCGCGGTGCCGGCATCATCCGCTGCGATGAGGTGATCAAGGATGCCGACGGCACCATCACCGAACTGCGCGGCTGGCTGGATCCGGAATCGCGCCCGGGCATGGAAGGCGCCAACCGCAAGGTCAAGGGCACCATCCATTGGGTCAGCGCCGTGCATGCGGTGCCGGCCGAAGTGCGCCTGTACGACCGCCTGTTCTCGGTCGCCGACCCGGACGACGAATCGGAAGGCAAGACCTACCGCGACTACCTGAATCCGGAATCGCGCCGCACCGTGACAGGTTACGTCGAGCCCGCCGCCGCCATCGCGCCGCCGGAGCTGTCCTTCCAGTTCGAGCGCACCGGCTACTTCGTGGCCGATCGCCGCGACCACACCGCGACCCGCCCGGTGTTCAACCGCAGCGTCACCCTGCGCGATACCTGGTCGGCCTGACCCCGACATCCTGCGCGCGCGGCCACCCCCGCGCGCCATCGCCGCCTGCCGCCCCTGCCCGTCCGCTTCATCGGACGCGGGCTACACTGCGCGCGGCTGCTGTTGTGTTCCACCCCCGTAACCCGATGAGAGGCACCCCGCGATGCTGTATGCGCAAGTCCACCTGACCCTTCCCGCCTGGATCCATGACCAGATCGACCTGGATCAGCGCTATCCCGGCGACGAGGCCAAGGTCGCGCTGGCCATCGCGCTGTCCAGGTCGAACGTCGAGCATGCCAGCGGCGGCCCGTTCGGCGCGGTGGTGTTCGGCCCGGATGACCAGGTCATCGCCGTGGGCGTGAACCGCGTGATGCCCCACAACACGTCGCTGGCGCACGCCGAGAACATGGCCTACATGCTGGCCCAGCAGCGCCTGCAGACCCCGCGACTGAACGATGTGCTGTCCCCGATCACGCTGGCGACGTCGTCCCAGCCCTGCTGCCAGTGCTACGGCGCCACCGTCTGGGCTGGCATCGATCGGCTGCTGATCGGCGCCAGTGCGGCCGACGTGGAAGAACTGACCCCGTTCGACGAAGGCCCGCTGCCGGCGGACTGGGTGGGTGAACTCAACAAGCGCGGTATCGAGGTGGTGCAGGGCCTCAACCGCGACGACGCGCGCGCCGTGCTGCGCGCTTATGGAGAAGCCGATGGCGCCCGCTACTGATACGTCTGCTGCCACGGCAGGGATAGGCCTGCTGTGCCTGTGCCGCCAGGGCTTCGAACCGGAACTGGCGGGCGAACTGACCGCGCGCGCGGGCGAGTTCGGTTTCGCCGGCTATGCGCGTACCCAGCGCAATGATGGCTACGTGCTTTTCATGTGCGACGAAGCCGCCGCGCTCAGCCGCATGCTGTCCTGGCGCGAGCTGATCTTCGCGCGGCAGAAGCTGGTGGTACTGGCTGAACTGCCGCAGCTGGATCCGGCCGACCGCATCACCCCGATGCTGGCGGTACTGCGCGATGCACCGCGCTTTGGCGACCTGTGGGTGGAACATCCCGATTCGGACGCCGGCAAGCCGCTGTCCGGGCTGTCGCGCGCGTTCGGCAACGCGCTGCGTCCGGCGTTGCGCAAGGCCGGCAAGCTGACCGACAAGCCGAACGAGAAGCTGCCGCGCCTGCACGTGGTGTTCGTCGACGGCACCCATGCCTTCGTCTGCGTCGCTGCACCCGCCGACAGTGCCCCGTGGGCGCTGGGAATACCGCGCCTGAAGCTGCTGCCGGACGCGCCTTCGCGCTCCGCACTGAAGCTGGAAGAGGCCCTGCTGACGCTGCTCACCGCCGAAGAACGCGAAGCGCTGATGAAACCCGGCATGCGCGCGGCCGATCTCGGCGCCGCACCGGGCGGCTGGACCTGGGTACTGACCCGCCAGCACCTGCGGGTGCTGAGCATCGACAACGGTCCGCTGCGCCAGCACGTGCTGGACACCGGCCTGGTCGAACACCTGCGTGCCGATGGCTTCCACTGGTCGCCCGAACAGTCGCTGGACTGGATGGTCTGCGACATGGTGGAGCAGCCGCGCCGGGTGGCCGAGCGCATGGCGACCTGGTTCCGCGAAGGCTGGTGCAAGCACGCGATCTTCAACCTGAAACTGCCGATGAAGAAGCGCTGGGATGAAACCCGCCTGTGCCTGGAACTGTTCGAGGAACAGGCCGGCAAGTCGCTGACCGTGCGCGCCAAGCAGCTCTACCACGACCGCGAAGAGATCACCGTGCTGGCATCGCCACTGCGCTGAGCCACCCGGTGACGCCGGGTGGCGTGCACGTGGCGCGCCACCGGGTCCTCGCAGGCCGGCGCGGGCTTGGCACCTGCGTCACCAGGTCGCGGGACGCGCGCGTGGCAGCTCCATTTCGGCCCGCGCCGCTTCCGCACTGTTGATGACGGCCGACGCCGCCTCGATACGCGCGTACACCCGGGCGAGCGCGTCGGCATCGTAGTCTTCCACGCCCATCATCCAGTCCTTCGACCAGCGCAGTCCCGATGCCCGCAGCTCGCTGCGCTTGGCTTCATACTCTCCCTGCAGGCGCCGCAGGTTGCACGCCAGCTTGCGCCGGCTCATCGGCCGCGCCGTTTCCTGCAGCTGCTCGCGCTGCACCCGATCGTGCAGTTTCTGTGCTCGGCTGGAGGGCACCAGGCCGGCGTCGCTGGCATTGGCCACCGTGATCAGCACGCTCTCCACCGCCTTGCAGGTTCCCGCATCCAGCGGGTCGGCGGTTCGGCTGCTCATGCCGGGCCAATGGCGCTGCAGCGCACGCAGAGGGGCCAGGCAGCCCTTTACCGCAAAGCTCACGGCGTGCCGCCCTGCGCGGAAGACGCCGCCACGCGCACGTGCCTGCTGAACTGTCGCGCCGCAGCGATCACCTCGCGGGTCGCGTTGATCTGTCCTGCATGGGTACTCCCCGGCCGCGTACCTCCGCTGTTCCGTAGCAGGGACTCCAACCTCCCGCTCTCGTCCTGCTTGAGCGCTTGTACCGCGTCAACCACCATCAACGGTGACAATTGCGTTTTCCCGCTCGCATGCGCCCAAAGCCAGTACGCGGGCGAGCTGCACCCGGCATCATTGCGCTGACTGGCAGCGTTGCTGACCGCGCGGAGCAGGACGGCCAGCGGCTTGCGCTCCAGGTCTTTTCCGTTCGCGATGCGAAGGGCCGTGTCCACCCGGTCCGCCCGAGCGGGGTGGAACAACCTCCAAAGCGCGTTGCTCGCATTCGTGGCCCAATCGCTCACGTACATCTTCAATAATTCCTGCTGATTGGCGTTCGTGAGACTATGGCGGCTGCGCGCAATGGCAGCTTTCAGATTCGGCGCGCATGCTGCCTGGACTGTCCGGAGTTCGCTGATGTCGTCGTCACCCCGCCGCCTCTACTTTTTCCTCCTGCTGCTCGCCAGCGCGGCCGCAGTCGCGCAACAGCCGCGTCCTGCCCCCGCGCAGAGCCAGCCGCTGCGCGATGACGGCGGCGTGGTGCGTGCGCAGGAGCTGTCCGCCGGCCGGGTGACCGGCAGCGTGGACATCGTGGTGCCGCTGGGCGAGACGCCGGTGACGGTGCGTTCGCTGACGCCGTCCAGCGCTGCCGGCCAGTACCGGATCCACTTCGCCGAACTGGATGTCGACGCTGACGGCTACATCAGTCGCGACGAGGCGCAGGCCAATCCATCGCTGGCTGATGAGTTCATTTCGCTGGACGTGAAACGCCGCGGCAAGCTGGATCGTGATGACCTGGCCGGGTGGTTGCTGGATTGAGGGTTGAGCTGTGACGACCAACGGTCGTCACCCACCTCGAAGGCGGCGATCAGACCCCCGCCGCGCGCTTCCAGAACACCTGCAGCAGCGGTGACAGCTTGCCGGTGCAACCCAGCACGCGGCCGCGTGCCAGGGTCAGGTGCAGTTCGTCATTGGAGAACAGCCGGTTGATGCCATCGAAGCTGTAGGCGGCGATCGTGTTGTCGCTGCGGCGCTCACGCGCCCAGCGCTGCAGCCGCTGCGGTGACAGCTGCGGCTGGCCACGCCGCTGCGCCGACGGCGCCAGCCAGCGCTGCAGCGCGGCCACGTCGCGCAGGCCGAGGTTGACCCCCTGGCCGGCCAGCGGATGCACCACGTGCGCCGCATCGCCCAGCGCCAGCACGCGGCCGGCAACGTAATGGCGGGCCAGCTGGCGGCGCAGCGGGAAAGCGGCGCGGCTGGACGCCAGCTGCAGCGCGCCCAGCCGCCCGCCGAAGGCGCGGGTCAGTTCGCGGTTGAACGCGGCTTCGTCCAGCTGCAGCACGCGCGCGGCCTCGTCTTCCGGCAAGGTCCACACGATTGAGCTGCGTCGTTCGGCCACCGGCAGCAGCGCCAATGGCCCGCCCGGCAGGAAACGCTGCCATGCCGTGGCCTGGTTGGGCAGCTCGCTGTCCACGTAGGCCACCACGCCACGCTGATGGTAATCGTGGCGGTCCACGGCGATCCCGGCCAGCTGGCGCAGCGTGGATTCGGCGCCATCGGCGGCGATGGCCAGGCCCGCCTCGATGCGGCGCCCGTCCTGCAGCCGCAGGCGCACGCCGTGCTCGTCCTGTTCCATGCCTTCGACGCGGGCCGGGCAATGCACCTCGACCCCGGCGCCCGGCAGGGCCGCCCACAGCCGATCCACCAGCAGGCCGTTTTCGATGATCCAGCCCAGTTCGCTGCGGCCGAAGCGGTCCGCGTCGAACAGCAGGTCATCGCCCCCGGCGGCATCCCACACCTGCATGCGCCGATAGGGATGCGCGCGACCGCGCGTGATCGATTCCCACACCCCGAGCCGCTGCAGCAGCTGCACATTGTCCGTGGCGAAGGCGAACACCCGCAGGTCCGGCTGCGCGGCCTGCCACGGTGCCGGCTCGTGGCCTTCGACCACGGCCACCGACAGGCCGGCATCGGCCAGCGCCAGCGCGCAGGTGGCGCCCACCACGCCGCCGCCGACGATCACCACATCGGTACGTGCGCGGCGGCTCATGCGGCTTCTCCGCGGCACAATTTCGGTACGTCGCCGCGGAAGCCCATCGAACCGCCGACCAGCAGCGACTGCAGCGACGTGGCCTGAGTGGCCAGCAGGCCGAGGCTGCGCAGTGGCCGCAACAACGGTGCGTCATTGCTTGTCAGGCGCGCCAGTCCACCGGAGAACGCAATGGTCTGCGCACGGTCATCCCCGCGCCGCGCCGCGTAGGCGTGCAGCAGCGCATCGGCACCGGCATCGCCCTCGGTTTCCAGCAGCTCGGCCAGAGTCAGCGCATCGCGCAGGCCCAGGTTGAAGCCCTGCGCACCCAGTGGATGGATGGTCTGCGCGGCATTGCCGAGCAGCACCGCACGCTCGGCCACCAGCGCACGCGACAGCACCTGGCGCAGCGGATACGCCGCGCGCGGACCAGACTCCAGCAGGCGCCCGGCGCGCCAGCCCACCGCCGCCTGCAGCCGCGCCAGCCAGGCCGCATCGTCCAGCGCCATGACCGCATCGGCCTCATCGCGGGCCACCCCGTGCACCACGCCGAAATGGCGGTCGCCGCGCGGCAGCAGCGCGGTCGGGCCGGTATCGGTCAGGCGCTCCCATGCGGTGCCATCCGGTGCGCGTTGGCTGCGTACCCGCGCCACGAACAACGTCTGCTGGAAATCATGCTCATCCACGCCGATCCCCAGCGCGCCGCGCAGCCCGCTGGCGGTACCATCGGCACCCACCACCAGCCGCGCCTGCAGCGTGTGCTCGCCCTGGTCATCCTGTACGTGGACCTGGCGATACCCATCGATGACCGCGCCCAGCCCGATGAAGCGCGCCGGACGCCGCCGCTGCAGCTGCGGCAGCTCCTGCAGCCGCGCCTCCAGCGCCATGCCGAAGTCACGCGCCACCACCACCTGGCCGAACCACGGGCGACCGTAGTCGGCTGCCGCCAACTGCACGCGGCCGAAGTCACCGGCACGACTGACATGGATGCGGGTGATCGGTCCCGGCGCACTGGACAGCTTCTGCATCACGCCCAGCGCGGTCAGTGCGTTGACCGTGGCTGCCGCAAAGCTGAGGTTGCGCTGGTCGAACACCGCCGGCAGCGCGCCACCTGCGGTGGCTTCCAGCAGGCACGCGCTGCGGCCGATGCGCTGCAGCGCTATGGCCAGGCTGGCGCCGACCAGCCCGCCGCCGATGATCAGGACATCAACTCGTTCGCTCATGTCGCCATGATACGCGCTCGCCCGCCGCCCCTGCCGGGCTGCCGCCCCTGCGCGCTGGCCTGCAGGCGGTCTAGAATGGGGTTTGTTCACCCTCCCGTGTGCACCCCGATGACGACCTCCCTGCAACGTGCCTTCGTGCTGACCTGCCTGGTGCTGTTGATGGCCGCCACGCGGGTGAACCATTTCGCCGCCATCCCCGATGCGTCCTGCGCGGTGTTCTTCATCGGCGGCTTCTACCTGCGCAGCTGGACCCGCTGGGCGTTCCCGCTGCTGATGGCGCTGGCGGTGCTGGTGGACTGGATCGTGATCCACAACCTGGGGCTGGATTTCTGGCAGCACTACTGCGTGTCGCCGGGTTACTGGATGCTGCTGCCCGCCTACTTCGCGATGTGGGCCGGCGGCATGGCGCTGGGCCACGGCTACCACGGCGCGCAGTGGTCCACCCTGGCCAAGGCGGTGGCGCTGGTGTTCGCTGCCGTGGCGGTCTGCCACCTGTTCGCACAGGGCGGGTTCTACTGGACCACGCGCAACGTGGCCGACCCCACCGTGGGCGGTTGGTTGAAGAACTACGCGGATTGGTTCATGCCCTACCTGGGCACCACCGCCCTGTACGTCGGCCTGGCCGCCGCGCTGCAGCTGGCCGTCGAACAGGTCGGCAAGCTGCGCCAGGCCCAGCGCGACGTGCGCGGCTGAGGCGCGCAGGGATGGGCAACCGGCTTTCACGCATCTATACCCGTACCGGCGATGACGGCAGCACGGGGCTGGGCGACGGCAGCCGGGTCGGCAAGGACGATGCGCGGGTTGCCGCGTTCGGCACGGTCGACGAGGCCAATTCGGCGCTCGGCGTGCTGCTGGCCGTGCCCCTGCCCACCGATGTGCAGGCGCTGCTGACCAGGCTCCAGCACCAGTTGTTCGACCTCGGCGGCGAGCTGTGCATTCCCGGCCATGCGGCCATCACCGATGCCGATGTCACCGCGCTGGAACAGCAGCTGGACCACTACAACGCCGACCTGCCCACGCTGAAGGAATTCATCCTGCCGGCCGGTGGCGAGGCCGCCGCACGCTGCCACCTGGCCCGCACCATCGTGCGCCGGGCAGAGCGCGAGACGGTCGCCCTTTCGCGCGTTGAAACGGTGCGGCCGCAGGCACTGCACTACCTCAACCGCCTCTCCGACCTGCTGTTCGTGCTGGCCCGCGTGCTGGCCCGCGCCAACGGTGCCGGCGAAGTACTCTGGCAGCATTCGCGCCGCCACGGCTGACCTTTCCGGATCCCCCGCGCCCATGCTGGTCTACACCCATCCTTCCTGCCTGCAGCACGATCCCGGTCCGGACCACCCCGAATCCCCGAAGCGGCTGCAGGCCGTGCTCGACGCGCTGCAGGCAGCGTTCCCGGCACGGCTGGACTGGCGCCAGGCGCCTTCGGCCAAGCGCGGCGACCTGGCCCGCGTGCACGATGCCGAACTGATCGACCTGGTGCTGCAGCCGCAGACCGCCGACCTGCGGCAGATCGACATGGACACCCGCACGTCGCCGGGTTCGGCCACCGCCGCCCTGCATGCCGCCGGTGCCGGTATCGCCGCGGTGGATGCGGTGATGCTGGGCGAGGACCCGCTGGCGTTCTGCGCGGTGCGCCCGCCCGGCCACCACGCCACCGCCAGCACCGCCATGGGGTTCTGCCTGCTCAACAACATCGCGGTGGCCGCCGCACATGCGCGCGACCGCTACGGGCTGGAGCGGATCGCCGTGGTCGACTTCGACGTCCACCATGGCAACGGCACCCAGGACATCTTCCAGCTGGATCCCCGGGTGGCGTACTACAGCACCCACCAGGCCGGCCTGTTCCCGAACTCCGGGCTGCGCCGCGACCGTGGCGCAGGCAACCTGTTGAACATCCTGCTGCCCCCGGGCAGCGGCAGCCTGCGCTTCCGCAATGTCTGGGCCGACGAGATGCTGCCGGCCATCGACGACTTCCGCCCGCAGCTGCTGCTGGTGTCGGCTGGCTTCGACGCCCACCTGCGCGATCCGCAGGCCGACCTGATGCTGGAAGCAGAGGACTTCGCCTGGATCACCACCGAACTGCACGCGCTGGCCCGCCGCCATGGCGGCGGCCGGGTGGTGTCGATGCTGGAAGGCGGCTACGACCTGCAGGCCCTGGCCGAGTCCAGCGTGGCGCATGTAGGGGCCCTGCTGGACGGCCGGGCCGGGGCTGCCTGATGAACCCCGACCGCCACCGGTGAGCGGCCTTCATTGCCCCTATGCAATGGATGGGGCAAGCTACGGATCGTTTTCGCCTGAACCATCACGCGTGCGCAAAGCCCTCCGCCTGTTGCCTCTCCCCCTGGGTATCGCCCTCTGCCTGCCGGCGTTCGCCGAAGACAAAGCGCCGAACTGGGGTCTGTGCCCTGCCACCGACGTCCTGCCCGCCTTTGGCGAGGCACCGCCGGCGGACAAGGCTGCCGCCGAAACGCGCACCCAGCAGCCCACCGACATCGAGGGCGACCAGCTGTATGGCACCTCCACGGTGCCGCAGTACCAAGGCAACGTCGCGCTCAAGCGCGGTGACCAGTTCCTCGGTACCGATCACCTGAGCTTCGATACGGAAACCGGCAATTACACCGCCGAGGGCAATGTCCGTTACTCCGATTCGTCGATCCGGATGGTGGCCAAGCGCGCCGAGGGCAACCAGGAGGCGGACACCCACAAGATCTCCGACATCCAGTACCAGCTGGTGTCGCGTCGCGGCAACGGTGGCGCCGAATCGGTGGACCTGCAGGGTGCGGTCGGGCAGATGCACCGCTCGACCTACACCACCTGCGACCCGTCCCAACCGGTCTGGAAGCTGTCTGCCCCGCAGATCGAAGTGGACAACGACGAAGGCTTCGGCACCGCGCGCAACGCCGTGCTGCGCATCGGCAAGGTGCCGGTGCTGTGGGCGCCGTACTTCAAGTTCCCGATCGACGACCGGCGCCAGACCGGCCTGCTGTATCCGGAGCTGGGCGTGTCCGGGCGCAACGGGTTCGATTATGCGCAGCCGATCTACTTCAACCTGGCGCCGAACTACGACGACACGCTGACCCCGCGCTACATGAGCAAGCGCGGCTTCATGCTGGACAATGAATTCCGCTACCTGTACGACGGTGGCCGCGGTGAGCTGCGTACCGCCTACCTGCCCAACGACAAGCTGCGCGACAAGGACCGTGGCCGCGTCGAATACACCGGCTACCACAACTTCAACGCGAACTGGCAGGCCCGTGCCGGGCTGGCCTGGGTCAGCGACGAACGTTACCTGGAAGACTTCGCCAACCGGCTGCTGGGCGTGACCGCGTCCAACCTGCAGAGCCAGGCCGGCATCTACGGCACCGGGGAAACCTGGACCGCCGGCCTGATGGCCGACTACTGGCAGCTGACCGATTACACCCTGACCGAAGAGGCACTGCCCTACAACCGGCAGCCGCGCCTGTTCGGCACCTGGGACCAGCCGATCCTGCCGTGGCTGGAAGTAGGCGTGTATGCCGAAGCGGTGCGCTTCGTGCACGACGACATCCACGACAAGATCATCGATGACGACGGCGAGTACGTGCGCAACGGCGTGGAACGCGAAGTGCTCGGCGGCTCGCGCCTGGACATCAAGCCCTACGTGACCATGCCCTTCAGTGGCGCGGCCTGGTATGTCACCCCGACGCTGGCCTGGCGCTACACCGGCTACGACCTGGAACAGGGCCTGGCCGACAGCATCCGCGCCAACAATCTGGCCGCGGCGGGCATCACCAATCCGACCCCGGACCAGCTGCGCGGCAACACCTCGCCCAACCGAAGCGTGCCGATCGCCAGCCTGGACGCGGGCATGTTCTTCGACCGCGAGACCACCATCGGCGACAAGCCCTACCTGCATACGCTGGAACCGCGCCTGTTCTACCTGCGCACCCCGTACCGCGACCAGAGCGAGCTGCCGGTCTTCGACACCCGTGACTTCACCTTCAGCTGGGGCCAGCTGTTCCGCGATTCGCGCTACACCGGCGCCGACCGCCAGAACGATGCCAACCAGCTGACGATGGCACTGAGCACCCGCTTCATCGACCAGACCAGCGGCCGCGAGCGGTTCTCGGCCAGCATCGGCCAGATCCTGTACTTCGACGATTCCCGCGTCACCCTGCCGAGCAATCCCAGCCCGGTGGAACAGGGCAAGTCGGCCTGGATCGCCGATACCAATTACATGATCAACGACCGCTGGAACCTGGGCGCCACCTACCAGTGGGATCCCAAGAACAAGCGCGAAGACCTGGCCAGCGTGCGTGCGCGCTACCTGATGTCCAACGACGGCATCGTCAACCTGACCTACCGCCACCGGATCAACCCCGATGGCACCAACCTGCTCAAGCAGGGCGACCTGTCCTTCCTGTACCCGATCAACCCGCGCTGGAGCGTGGTCGGCCGTTACTACTACTCCATCGAAGACAGCAAGCCGCTGGAAATCATCGGTGGCGTGCAGTGGGACAGCTGCTGCCTGGCGGTGCGCGCCCTGGCCCGCCGCTACGTACGCAACCGCGAAGGCGAGCTGAATACTTCCTTCCAGCTGGAGTTCGTGCTGAAGGGCCTGAGCTCCATCGGCCAGAACACGGACCGTACCCTGCGCCGTGCTATCCTCGGTTACAACCGCGACGACCTCTATCTCGTGCCCCCCAGCACCACCGGCGCGACCCGCGACGACTACGATCCGAACCTGATCCCATGACCAAGACCTTCCCCGTCCTACTCGCCTCCCTGCTGGCGGTGTCCACTGCGTCCGTACCCTTGCAGGTACTGGCCCAGCAGACCCAGCCGCTGGATCGCATCGCCGCCGTCGTCGACGAAGACGTCATCCTGCAGAGCGAACTGGACCGCGCGCTGGCGAACATCAAGACCCAGTACGCCGGTCGCGAAAACCAGCTGCCGCCGGACGATGTGCTGAGCCGGCAGGTGCTGGAGCGGCTGGTGCTGGTCAAGCTGCAGGTCACCCGCGCCGAAGGCAGCGGCATCCGGGTTTCGGACCAGGAACTGAACCAGGCGATCAACTCGATCGCCCAGCAGAACGGCAGCAACCTGGACACGCTGCGTGGCCGCCTGGCCCAGGATGGCATCGATTTCGATGAGTTCCGCCGTTCGGTGCGTGACGAGATCATCGTCCAGCGCCTGCGCCAGAGCTATGCGCAGAGCCGCGTCAGCGTCAGCGAAGGCGAAGTGGATGCGGCCATCAAGCAGCAGGCCGTCACCGGTACCCAGTACCACCTCGCGCACATCCTGATCGCCACCCCCGATGGCGCCGATGCCAACCAGATCGCCACCGGCAAGCAGAAGGCCGACGGCGTCAAGGCGCTGCTGGACAAGGGCGAACTGGACTTCAACGCGGCGGCCGTGCGCTATTCGGACAGCCCCAACGCGCTGGAAGGCGGCGACCTCGGCTGGCGTTCCATGGACGAGATCCCGCAGGCCTTCCTGCAGGTGATGCAGGACATGAAGGCCGGCGACGTGGTCGGTCCGCTGCGTGGCCCCAGCGGCTTCCAGCTGCTGAAGCTGGTGGAAGTGCGTGATGCCAATGCTGCCGCGTCCACCGGCCAGACGATCACCGAATACCACGCCCGCCACATCCTGGTGCGCGTGACCGAGCAGCAGAACGATGACGCCGCCAAGGCGAAGATCGACACCCTGCGTGCCCGCATTGCCGGTGGTGCTGATTTCCAGGCCGTGGCCCGTGATGCGTCCGAAGACACCAACAGCCGTGGCCAGGGCGGCGACCTGGGCTGGTTCCCGGTCGATGCGTTCGGTCCGGACTTCGGCCGCCAGGTCGAAGGCGTGACCGACGGCAACATCAGCCAGCCGTTCCGCACCGATGCCGGCTGGCACGTGGTGCAGCGCGTGGCTACCCGCCAGACCGACGTCGGCGTGGACAACCAGCGCGCGCAGGTCCGTGAAACCATCGGCCGCCGCAAGCTGGAAGAAGAGTACAACCGCTTCCTGTCCGAACTGCGTGGCGAAGCCTACGTCAGCTTCCGCAGCGGTGACCGGGCGGAAAACACCGCCACCCCGCCGCAGTCCTGAGCCATGCTCCCAGGCGCGAAGCTCGCAGGAGCGGTGCTCCCCGAGCTCGCCCTGGTACCGGGCGAGCCCGCCGGGATCGGTCCGGAACTGTGTATCCGCCTGATCCAGCAGCCGCGCACTGATTGCCGGCTGCTGGCTTTTGCAGACCCCGCTACCCTGCAGGCAGCCGCCGCCGCGCTGTCGCTGCCACTGCAGTTGTTGCCGGCCGATGCCGATGCCCGCGTGCCGGGCGATCTGCGCCTGCACCCCCTTCCCAATGCGGTGCCCAGCCGGTTCGGCCATGCCGACCCGCGCAACGCTGCGGCCGTGATCGGCGCGCTGCAGGCGGCCGGCCAAGCGTGCCTGGACGGCCACCTGGATGGCGTGGTCACCGGCCCGGTGCACAAGGCGGTGATCAACCAGGGCGGCATCGCCTACAGCGGCACCACCGAACTGCTGGCCGACCAGGCCGGGGTCAAGGTGGTGATGATGCTGGCCAACCCCATCATGCGCGTTGCGCTGGCGACCACCCACCTGCCGCTGCGCGAGGTCGCCGATGCGATCACCGCCGATGGCCTGGAACATACCGTGCGCACCCTGCATGCCGCACTTCGGCGCGAGTTCGGCCTCGCCGATCCGCGCATCGCGGTGCTGGGCCTGAACCCGCATGCCGGGGAAGACGGCCACCTGGGCCGCGAAGAGCTCGATCTCATCATCCCGCTGCTGCAGCGGCTGCGCGCCGAAGGCATGCAGCTGATCGGCCCGCTGCCCGCCGACACCGCCTTCCTGCCAGCCAAGCTGGCCGGCTTCGACAGCGTGCTGGCGATGTACCACGACCAGGGCCTGCCGGTGCTGAAGTATTCCGGCTTCGAACAGGCGGTCAATCTCACCCTGGGCCTGCCCTATCCGCGCGTGGCGGTCGACCACGGCACCGCGCTGGAGCTGGCCGGACGGGGCATCGCCGATCCTTCCAGCCTGCAGGCTGCCGCTACCCTGTGTGCGCAACTGGCCTGGCAACGTAGACTTAGCGCATGAACCAGTATTCCCCCTCCGGCACGGCATTCACCGCCCCGGCCAAGAAGCAGTTGGGCCAGCACTTCCTGGCCGACCGCCACTACATCGACAGCATCGTGCGCGCGGTCAATCCCAAGCCCGGCGACCGCCTGGTGGAGATCGGCCCCGGGCAGGGCGCGATCACCCTGCCGCTGCTGCGCCAGCATCCCGAGTTGACCGTCATCGAGTTCGACCGCGACCTGATCGCACCGCTGACCGCCGCCGCCGCGCCCCTGGGCGCACTGACCATCATCCAGAGCGACGTGCTGCGGGTGGATTTCACCGCGCTGGCGCAGGCCGAAGGGGGTAGCGGACAGATCCGGCTGGTCGGCAACCTGCCCTACAACATCTCCTCGCCGATCCTGTTCCATGCGCTGGACCATGCCGCCGTGGTCCGCGACATGCACTTCATGCTGCAGAAGGAAGTCGTCGACCGCATGGCCGCCGGCCCCGGCAGCAAGGTCTTCGGCCGCCTCAGCGTGATGCTGCAGGCGTACTGCGAAGTGACCTCGCTGTTCGTGGTGCCGCCGGGTGCGTTCCGGCCGCCGCCGAAGGTCGATTCGGCCGTGGTGCGGCTGGTGCCGCGTGATCCGTCCACGGTCGGCATCCACGATGCCAGGCGCTTCGCCGAAGTGGTCAAGGCCGCCTTCGGCCAGCGCCGCAAGACCCTGCGCAATGCACTGAACAACGTGGTCAGCGCCGAACAGTTCGCCGCTGCCGGCGTGCGTCCGGATGCCCGTGCCGAACAGCTGGAGGTGGCGGAATTCGTCGCCTTGGCCAATGCAAGCTGATTACACTGCCAAGATGCACGACGACCAGTACGCCATGGACGTGGAAGTGGCTCCGCGCTTCCTCGATGACCAGTCCGCTCCCGAAGACGGACGCTTCGCCTTCGCCTATACCATCCGCATCCGCAACAGCGGCCGGGTCGCGGCCCGCCTGGTGGCACGCCACTGGCGGATCACCGATGCCGAAGGCCGGGTGGAGCATGTCGACGGCGATGGGGTGGTCGGCGAGCAGCCGCGGCTGCGTCCCGGTGAAGACTTCCGTTACACCTCCGGTGTCATGCTCGGTACGGAGCACGGCACGATGCAGGGGCACTACGACATGGTGGCCGACGACGGCACCGAGTTCGCCGCCGACATCGCGCCGTTCGTGCTGACCATTCCCCGAACCCTGCACTGACACGGAGGCCAGGCCATGAGCGTGTGGGCTATCGGCGACCTGCAGGGTTGCTACGACGTGACCCAGCGGTTGCTGGAAAAGATCCGTTTCGATCCGGCGCAGGACACCCTGTGGTTTGCCGGCGACCTGGTGAACCGCGGCGGCCAGTCACTGGAAACGCTGCGGCTGGTGCATTCGCTGCGCGACCACAGTGTGGTGGTGCTGGGCAACCACGACCTGTCGCTGCTCGCGGTGGGTTCGCGCAGCGAAGAAGAACAGCGCAAGGTCAACCCGGACCTGCTGCGCGTGGTCACCGCCGAAGACCGCGACGTGCTGCTGGACTGGCTGCGCATGCAGAAGCTGGTGCATGCCGACCGCGAACTGGGCTGGATGATGGTGCATGCCGGCATGGCGCCCAAGTGGACCACCCAGATGGCCGAAAAGCACGCGCGCGAAGTCGAGCAGCAGCTGCACGGCAACGGCTATCGCAAGCTGCTGCGCAACATGTACGGCGACAAGCCGATCTGGGCGCCGAACCTGACCGGCTACGACCGCTCGCGGGCGATCATCAACTTCTTCACCCGCATGCGCTATTGCACCGCGCGCGGGCGCATCGGCATCGAAGACAAAGGCACGCCGGGCACCCAGGAACAGGGGCTCTACCCCTGGTTCGAAGTGCCGGGCCGGGTCGAGCGTGACCTCAAGGTCGTGTGCGGCCACTGGTCAGCGCTCGGGCTGACCATCACCCAGGGCGTGCATGCCATCGATACCGGGGCGGTGTGGGGCGGCAAGTTGACCGCCCTGCAGCTGGATACCGATGAACTGCGCGTGGTGCAGGTGCCCGGCCGCGACGTGCCGGCGCCGGTTGCCGGTGCACGGCCCGCGCCGCGTGCGCCGAAGCCACGCCCGGAAGGCCAGCAGGCCGCACAGCCCAAGCCGCAGGCACAGGCACAACCCGGCGGGCAGCCGGCAGGCGGCGAGACGCGTACGCGTGGGCCCCGCCGTCGGCGCGGTCGTGGCCGCGGCAACGGCGGCGGTGGTGCAGGCAGTCCGCCCACGGCGGAATGACCGCCGCACCCGCCGTCAGCGGCGGGTGTAGTGCACGAAGCGGAACGCGAACGGGTGCCGCGCATCGGCCGCATGCGGCTGGCTGTCCACCTGCTGCCACAGGGCTTCATCGACGGCCGGGAAATGCGTATCGGCCGGTACCTCGGTGTCCACCCAGGTCAGGTACAGGTCGCTGGCATGCTCCATCAGCAGGCGGTAGATCTCGCCGCCGCCGATCACGCACAGTTCTTCTGCGGCTTCCGCGCGGCAGATCGCCAGCGCCTGGTCCAGCGATGCCACCGCGCGCATGCCGTCGAACGGCACCTGGCCACGACGGGTCAGCACCAGGTTGGTCCGTCCGGGCAGCGCGCGACCCAGCGATTCGGCGGTCCTGCGCCCCATCAGCACCGGCTTGCCCAGTGTCAGCGCCTTGAAATGCTTCAGGTCGTCCGGCAGGTGCCAGGGCAGCTGGTTGCCGTGGCCGATACCGCGGCTGCGGTCAAGCGCGGCGATCATCGAAAGGCGCGGGGAACTCACACCGCCACCGGGGCCTTGATCGCCGGGTGCGGATCGTAGCCGTCGATGCGGATGTCATCGAAGCGGAAGCCGAACAGATCGGTGACCTCCGGGTTCAACCACAGCGTTGGCAGCACGCGCGGTTCGCGCGCCAGCTGCTCGCGGGCCTGCTCGAAATGGTTCGAGTACAGGTGGGCATCGCCCAGCGTATGCACGAAATCACCCACCCCCAGCCCGGTGGCCTGCGCCACCATGTGGGTCAGCAGCGCATAGCTGGCGATGTTGAACGGTACGCCGAGGAAGATGTCGCCACTGCGCTGGTACAGCTGGCAGCTGAGCTTGCCGTCCACCACGTAGAACTGGAACAGGCTGTGGCAGGGCATCAACGCCATCTGCGGCAGCTCGCCGACATTCCAGGCACTGATCACCAGCCGGCGCGAATCCGGATTGCGCTTGATCTCCTCCACCAGCCACTGCATCTGGTCGATCTGCCGGCCATCGGCAGCCGCCCAGCTGCGCCACTGCTTGCCGTAGACCGGGCCGAGATCGCCGTTCTCATCGGCCCACTCGTCCCAGATCCGCACCTGGTTGTCCTTCAGGTAGGCGATGTTGGTGTCGCCCTGCAGGAACCACAGCAGTTCGTGGATGATCGAACGCAGGTGCAGCTTCTTGGTGGTGACCAGCGGGAAGCCGTCGGCCAGGTTGTAGCGCATCTGCCAACCAAACACGCTGCGCGTGCCGGTACCGGTACGGTCGCTCTTCTCCGCGCCGTGTTCCAGCACGTGCCGCAGCAGGTCCAGGTAGGGCTTCATGGCTTGGCTCCGGCCGGGGCAACCGGCAGCACCGGCTGCAGCACCGGCGCGCGATGGGACATCCACAACAGCACCAGGCCCAGCGCCACCAGCGGCAGGCTCAGGATCTGCCCACGGGTCAGCCAGTCGAAGGCCACGTAGACGCCGTTGTCCGGCATCCGCACGAACTCCACCGCGAAGCGGAACAGGCCGTACATCAGCGCGAACAGGCCGGACACCAGGTAACGGTTGCGCGGCTTGGCCGACACCACCCACAGCACCGCGAACATCACCAGGCCTTCCAGGAAGGCCTCATACAACTGCGAAGGATGGCGTGCGTACTGGTTCAGCGCACCGGTGGCGAACTCCGCCTTCAGCGTGGCGGTGTCGAGCTGCGCCAGCGGCGCGGGCAGCCCCGACGGGAACACCACGCCCCAGCTGCCGTCGGTGAACTTGCCCCACAGCTCATCGCCGATGAAGTTGCCCACGCGGCCGAAGCCCAGCCCCAGCGGCACCAGCGGCGCGACGAAATCCATGGTGTCGAAGAAGTGCAGGCGGTGCCGGCGCGACCACCACCAGCTGGCCGCGAGCACGCCCAGCAGGCCGCCGTGGAAGCTCATGCCGCCGTCCCACACCTTGAACAGCAGCAGCGGGTTGTACAGGAAATCGCCCATCGCATAGAACAGCATGTAGCCCACGCGGCCGCCCACCACCACGCCGAGCATGGCGTAGAACAGCAGGTCGGAAAAACCGTCGGCATTGACGCCCGGCAGGCGCCCTGCGGCGATGCGGCGCTTGCCCAGCCACCAGGCCGAGGCAAAGCCAAGCAGGTACATGATGCCGTACCAGTGCACCTGGATCGGCCCCAGCGAGATGGCGATGGGATCGATATCGTGGAAATAGATCATGGACGGTGCCTTGCGGGGATCGGGTTATTTTAGCGCCGCCAGCGGGACTCCACCCAGCTCAACCGAGAATCTGCGGCCAATCCGGCAAGGCGTCCTGGTCTGACCGCGCGCCCGGCGGAAAGTGCCCGGCCAGCAGCGTCGATACGTCATTGATCGCCATCACCAGCGCCGCCGCGGGATTACCTCCGCGCAGCCCTTCGCGCAGCGCGGCGCAGATCCGCTGCCAATCGGCTTCGGCGACCCTGCCGTGCAGTCCGCGATCGGCGACGATTTCGATGGCATGGTCCGCCAGCAGCAGGTAGATCAGCACGCCATTGTTCTGTGCGGTATCCCAGGTACGCAGGTGCGCGAAGGCACGTTCAGCGGCCTGGCGCGCGGTCACCCCGCGCCACAGCGCATCCAGCGGCAGGTCGGCTTCCACCGCGAACATGACCTGTCCGCCGTGGCGCTGCTCACCGGCGGCAATGGCCTGGGTAATCGCCTGCAGGGTGGCGGGCGGAAAGGTCCGCCGCACCGACGGGGACACGATATGGCGCAGTGCGCGTTGGATCATCACCAGCCTCCCGATGCGCCGCCGCCACCGGAGCGGCCACCACCGCCGCCCCAGCCACCGCCGCCGCCGAATCCACCGCCGCCCCCGAATCCGCCGCCCCCGCCCCAGCTGCCGCCCCCCCAGCCGCCGCCGCCGGCGAACCGGCCCGGGTGCCCGGAGGTGACCGCCATCAGCAGCCCGACGAAGCCGGCAATACCGCTGGCCAGCAGCAACGAAGTGAACAGGAAGGCCACCACGGCCGCGCCGCCCCCCGCGATCAGCCCACGCACCGGCCGCGGCAGGCGGCCGAGCACGGCGCGCAGGAGAGAACCGACGAAGAAGCCGATGACCACCGCTACGATCCACCCATCGCCCCCACCCTCGCCCTGCTGGGTGCGGTGCGCGCTGACCGGTGCCGGCAGCGGCTCGCCGTCGATCAGCTTGACCAGCACGCCGGACGCCTCGGTGATGCCACCGGCATAGTCACCGGCGCGGAACGACGGCACCAGGTATTCCTGGATCACGCGGTTGGCGATCGCATCGGGGATCGCGCCTTCCAGGCCGTAGCCCGGTTCGATGCGCACCCGCCGGTCATCCTTGGCCACCACCAGCAGCACCCCGTCATCCACGCCCTTGCGGCCCACCTGCCACTGGTCGAAAACCCGGGTGGTGTACTGGGCGATGTCTTCCGGCTGCGTGCTGGGCACGATCAGTACCTGCAGCTGGCTGCCCTTGCGCTGCTGCAGCGCCACCGCCTGCTGCTGCAGCTGGCGGACCTGCGCGGCATCCAGGGTGCCGGTGGTATCGACCACCGGTGAATCCAGCTGCGGGATCGCCGCCAGTTCCTGCGCGTGCAGGCTACCCAGCGGCAGGCACAGCAGCAGCAACCAGCCAAGCAGGCGCAGGTGCATCGATCAGCTGCCCGGCTGCTGGGCCGGCTGCGGCGCCGGCTGCTGCGGGGCCGGCGCACCGGTGTTGAACTTCACTTCCGGAGCGTTGGAAATCTGCGCTTCGTTTTCCACCGTGAAGTTCGGCTTGACCTGGTAACCGAAGATCTTGGCGGTCACTACCTGCGGGAACGAGCGGATGTAGGTGTTGTAGTCCTGCACCTGCTGGATGTAGCGGCCACGGGCCACGGTGATGCGGTTCTCGGTGCCTTCCAGCTGCGCCTGCAGGTCGCGGAAATTGGCATCGGACTTCAGCACCGGGTAGTTCTCGGTAACCACCAGCAGCCGCGACAGCGCACTGCCGAGTTCGCCCTGGGCCTGCTGGAACTGGCGCAGCGAGGCTTCGTCATCGGCGTTCACGTTGATCTGGCCGACCCGCGAACGGGCTTCGGTGACTTCGGTCAGCACCTGGCGTTCCTGGGTGGCGAAGCCCTGCACGGTATTGACCAGGTTGGGCACCAGGTCGGCGCGGCGCTTGTACTGGTTGAGCACTTCGGCCCAGCTGGCCTTGACCGATTCGTCCTTCTGCTGGATGGCGTTGTAGCCGCAGCCGGACAACAGGGAAGCCAGCAGGAGCAAGGGGATGAGGCGGGTCAGCAGGCGCATGGCCGGGCTCCACGGGGTGTTGGAAGCCGGAGCATCGCATGTTCCAGGTGAATGGGTTGCCGTGGGGCTGGTCGAACGGGTGGAACCCCCTCGCGGGTGGCTGGAGTGCGACAGCCGGGGTGGCGCCGGACGGGTGGGCCATGCAGGACACGCCGTAAACCCGTCCATGAAGTGACCCCCGGGAGTTGGACAGCTGATCCAACCTCCGAGGGTTACATGAAT
>NZ_DAMBRS010000014.1:0-69457 GCF_032054965.1 Stenotrophomonas chelatiphaga
TGCTTGCGAAGCACCGCTTCGCAAGCGCCCGAACGCACAGCCGCCCAGCGGCTGGGCCGGACCCCGAAGGGGCAGCTTTTGCCGTCCCCCGCCCAGCCCCACCGCCCGGCCCACTTCCAGCTGCGGCTTTCAGCTCACCCGCGAGGGGGTCTCACCCGTTCGCCAACCCTCAACCGTCGCCCTGTATCCCACCCGGCGCCGTAGACGGATCCCGCCACCGCCGCACGGTGCGCTGGAAAAACAGATTGTTCGGCAACTGCAGCACCGTCCCTTCGTGTCCCTCACCGGTTTCCTGCAGCGTGGTGTAGATCAGGTTCACATCGATCACCCGACCCTTCAGCCCCGGCTTCTCGCCGTTCTCCAGCACTTCGATGTAATCGTGCAGGCGGAACGGCCGCGTGGTGAAGATCAGCAGCGTGCAGAAGATGTTCGACAGCACGCTCCAGGCCGCGAAGAACGCCACCGCGCCCACCGCCGCAAAGCCGGTGAACGCCGTCCACAGCACCGCGCCCGACGTGCCGAGGATGTGCAGGATCACCAGCAGCGAAGCGAAGTAGATGACGAAGGTGGTGATCCGGCGCGCGCCCATCACCATTTCTGGGGGAAGCGTGTAGTGCGCGGCGAAGCGGCGGATCAGCCGGCGCACGACCAGCTTCACCAGCCAGGCGGCCAGCAGGGTGGCCAGCACCAGCAGGGCGGTCTCGGCTTGTTCCAGCCAGGCATGGGCCCACGGCGGCAGGTACTTTTCCATCAAACAGACATCCGGTAACGCAGGGGGAGGTCGATGTTACCTGCGCCCGGTGCGGGGATCGACCATCGTCATCGCATCAGGCAGCCCCATGCAGGCCGCCACCACGCCCTGCTGCAGCAGGCAGGCGCGGTTGCCGTGCAGGCGCACCTGCAGCTGCAGGGGATTGCCCTGCAGCAGGCCGCAGACGAGGATGGCGAGCAGGCCGCTGGCGGCGGGGGTGGACATGGGGCTTCTCCGTGGCCGGGTGGCCGCTGGGTACCTGGCTTGGATGCACGCGGTTGCCGAAAGGTTTAAGGGCAATCGACGGTCAACCGCTTTAAACCTTTCCTGCAGGCGCCGCATCCAAGGGTCATGCTCGACACGCTCACGCCAGCACTGGACACCTCCCTGCCTGCCCATGACGAGCCGGAGGTGGTGCGTGCTGCGGCCGCGGGCGACGTCGCGGCCTACGAGCAGCTGTACCGGCGGCATGCCCCGCGCCTGTTCGCGGTGGTGTGGCGGTTGTGCGGCGGCCAGCAGGCACGTGCCGAAGATGCGCTGCAGGAAGCGTTTTTGCAGGCATGGAAAGCGCTGCCGGCGTTCCGGATGGACAGCAGCGTTGCCACCTGGCTGCATCGACTTGCGGTCAACGCCGCATTGATGGAGCTGCGCGCGCGCGGCAACCAGGCCCACGACAGCCTGGATGATGCGGACCTGGATCTGCCGGAAATGCAGGTACATGACCGCTGCGCCGGGACCGAACGCGACCTGGAGCGGGTGCTGGCCACGCTGCCGCCGCGCGCCCGCGCGGTGCTGGTGCTGCACGACATCGAAGGCTGGAAACACAGTGAGATCGCCGAACAGCTGCAGATGGCGGTCGGCAGTTCGAAGGCACAGTTGCATCGAGCACGCGGCCTGTTGCGCGCGCGCCTGGGAGACATGACATGAACCACGAAACCCCCCGCAGGACCGACGACACCGACGATGCGCTGCAGCAGCGCCTGCGCGCGCTGCCAACGGAACTGGCGCCGCCAAGTGATGGCTGGACACGATTGCAGGCTGCGCTGCCGCCGCGGCCGCCGATCGTGGCCACGCCGCCGCGCACGCTGGCCCACGGCCGCTCCGCGCGCCACCGCCTGCGCTGGGCATTGCCGGCCGGCGCGGCATTGGCCGCGAGCATTGCCTTGTACTGGGTGGTGCCGCTGACGGTGCAGCTGCCATCGCAGGCGCCGGTTGCGCCCAGCGTGCTGCAGCAGCAGGCCAGCGCGATGAGCGCCGACTACCAGCAGGCCATCGCGGCGCTGCCGCGGGTCGATGCGCCTGAGTGGCGCCCGGCGCTGCGCGAGCTGGACGACAGTGCCGACCAGATCCATGCCGCGCTGGCGCAGAGTCCGCGTTCGCGCCACCTGCTTGAACAGCTGCAGCGTACGTACGCGCTGCGGCTTGAACTGACCCGGCAGGCGGCGACGTCCGCTACCGGCCTGCCCAGCTGATCCGATCCACCAGGAGAACCATGACCATGAACGTTTATTTCCCGCGCCGCGCGCTGCCTTTCGCCGCCCTGGCGTTGCTGTCCCTGCCGGCGTGGGCGGACACCCGCGTCGATGAGCGCCACGCCATCGCCAGTGGTGGACGGGTCGAATTGAGCAATGTCGCCGGCAAGGTGGTGGTACGCGGCTGGGACCGCAACGAGGTGCAGCTCACCGGCACGCTCCCCGACGGACTGACCCTGAAGCAGGAAAAAAGCGCGAACCGGGTGCGCTGGGAAGTGCAGTACCCACGGCGCAACAACAGTGGCGGCGCCACCCTGGAACTGCGCGTGCCGCGTGCGGTGGAGCTGCAGCTGGGTACGGTGAGCGCCGACCTGGACATCAGCGCGATCGACGTCAAGCGCCTGCAGGCGAACACGGTCAGCGGGGATCTGCGCGCTGCCGGTCGCAGCGGCGAGAGCACGCTCAACACCGTCAGTGGTGATGTCGATGCGCAGTTGCAGACCACGCGGATCGACGCGCGCACGGTGAGTGGCAGCATCCGGGCCGGTGGTGGGCTGTCCGGTGAAATCGGCGCTACCTCGGTGTCCGGCCGTGTTGGCGTGGAGGCCGGCCGCACGCAGCGCATGGTGGTGGAAACCGTATCGGGGACGGTGGAGCTGTCCGCGGCGGCATTGGCGCCGGGCGGGCGGATCAGCGTGGAATCGGTCAGTGCGCCGATCTCCCTGCACCTGCCGCGCAACGTGTCCGCGCAGCTGTCGGTCAACAGTTTCAGCGGTTCCATCCAGAGTGACGCGGGCAAGGTGGAACGGCCGCGCTATGGTCCT
The DNA here is from genome assembly GCF_032054965.1 of Stenotrophomonas chelatiphaga. Lineage (NCBI taxonomy): Bacteria > Pseudomonadati > Pseudomonadota > Gammaproteobacteria > Lysobacterales > Lysobacteraceae > Stenotrophomonas > Stenotrophomonas chelatiphaga. The sequence continues at coordinate 3,048 of NZ_DAMBRS010000014.1, forward strand.
GGCAGCTCGCTGGATACCCGGTTGGGGAATGGCGATGGGGACATCAGCCTGGAATCGCATTCCGGTGGCGTGCGGGTCCGGCTGGATCGCTGACCCGTTGGCAGAGGCCAGGCTTGGCCGGCCGCGGCGGTGATGCCGCCGCGGTCGCCGACGCGGTCAGCTGGCTTTCTTCAGCGACCAGGTGTTGCCGAGGACTTCGATCTTGCCGCCAGCCTTGCGGAACGCGGCCAGGTCGGCGGCGATGCTGTTGCTGCTGGGCGTGGACGATGAACCGGCCTTACGCTCGTTGCGGATGGTGTTGCTGGCCTTCGCGGGGGTCTTTGCCTTGCGGGGCATGGGTGCTCCTGTCAGGTGGAAGGGTGGGGAGGGTTCCAGGCAAGGGCCTGGCGCTGATAATCCTGCCGTTCACGCTGGCAGTCATCGCCGCCCATCTCGAACTGGCGGCAGATGGCGGGACGCTGCGTGTAGATGGAACAACGCAGGTGGTACGGGTCGATGGCTGCGCACCAGCCTTCTTCGTTCTGCGCCATGCGGCGGCCGCCGTGGCCGTCGCTTTCAACGAACCAGATGGGGACGTCATCGCCCGGCATCAACCACACCGGCATCCGGCAGCACACCGCATCACAGCGACGGCAGTCGATGGAGGCCGGGGGCTGCTCAGTTTGTAAGGCCTCGTGGGCCTTCGTAATGCCCAAAGATGGTCTCGATCGCGGCTCGGAGCGGGTACGTGGTCATGGCAGAGCCAAGGAAAGCATGGCCACAGGGCCCGCAGGCGGGCGGCTGCGCACTGGGACGCGCTGCGCGCGCCACGAAGGCAGCGCGCAAGCTGAAAGCGCAGGTGAATGTCAAGCCGGTCGAGTTTAACGCGGATCGTGCGGAGATATGTTAATGCGAGCCCGCTGCCGCCAGCGCGAGGCCTTGCACGACCCCGAAGGAGGCATCGCCATGGACCTGGCGGGCGGTCGGGAAGGCATCGGCGGCGGCCTGGCGCAGGTAGCCCGCGCGGGACATGCCGCCGGTCATGAACACCGCATCCGGGGCCTGGCCGATGTCCTGGCGGACCTGGTCGAGCAGCTCGCGCAGCTGGCCAAGGTAGCCGTGCGCGGCCTGGCCCAGGCCCTCTGCGGAGGTTTCCGCCTGCAGGCCTTTTTCGATGAACGGCAGCGGGCTGGCATGCTCGATGGTGCCGCTGAGACTGATCTTGGCACGCTCCACTTCGCGGTACAGGCGGGCGGTGTTGCCGGTGTCCTGCAGCGCCTGCAGGCGGCTGCCATACGGGTCTTCGACGTGATCGTAGCTGTGCTGGCGGAAGTCACGCTGGCGGGTCATGTCCTGCACCATCGCTGCTTCCACGTAGTGGTGGGTCGGCACCCGGGTGATGCCGCGGCCGAACAGCGGCATGTAGGCGGCCAGGCTGAGCGCCAGGTCGATATCGGTACCGCCGCGGGCGATGCCCCAGGCGCGGTGGATGCGCGGCGGCTCGCCCCCGCCCACGCGGGCATGGGCGATGTCGGTGGTGCCGCCGCCGATGTCCACGATGATCGCCTCGTGCGGCTGCGCGCTGGTGGCGTGGTAGTGCATCGCCGCCGCAGCGGGCTCTTCCATGAAGGCCACTTCGTCGAAACCGGCGGCCAGCGCGGCTTCGCGCAGGATCGCCAGTGCCTGCTCGTTGCCGGCATCGCCGATCGAGCTGCGGAACTGCACCGGGCGGCCAAGCAGGGCTTCGCGCACCGGTGCGCCCAGCTGGGCGCTGGCGGTCAGCCGGATGTGTTCCAGGATGTGGGTGGCGATGCCGGTGATGGTCTGGCGAGCGCGCGGATGCAGGTTGTAGCCCAGCATCGATTTCGGGCTCTGCACCAGGTTGCCTTCGTTTTCCTCGAAGTAGGCTTCCAGCGCATCATCGCCATACACCGCGTTCTGCAGCAGCTGGCTGGAACTGCGCGGCTCGGCCATGCGCTTTTCCATCCATTGCCGGCGCAGCGACAGCAGCGCTTCGCGGCGCAGCGCTTCCAGCGGACGCGCCTGGCCGTTGGCGCGTGCCTGGGCGGCGGCGGCGTCGATCAGTGCCTGCAGCTCATGTTCCTGCCCCGGCTCCAGCTTGAATTCACCGGGGTCCTGCATGATGCCGGGGAAGTACACCGACGTACGGAACTGGTCGGCATCGCCGAAACGGATCGGCTGTACCTGGCCATCGCGGACGATGGCTGCGGCGGAGTTGCTGGTGCCGAAGTCGATGCCCAGGCGCATGGTGGGGTTCCGCTGTTTCGAGGGCCGCGCACTGTAGCGCGCCGGCCGGCCCAGCGGTAGGGCCGGTCCGCAGGGGCGGGCGGTTACAATGGCCGCTGTTGAACTACAGCCAGGTTGTCCCCGATGTCCACCGCCCCCGCCTGCCCGCAATGCACGCTTGAAAACACCTATGCCGATGGCGCCCTGATGATCTGCGCCGACTGCGGCTTCGAGTGGACGGCCGAGGAAGGTGACGGTTCCGGCGTGGTGGTGCGGGACAGCAACGGCAACGTGCTGGCCGCCGGTGACACGGTCACGGTGATCAAGGACCTGAAGGTCAAGGGTTCGTCGATCCCGCTCAAGCAGGGCACGGTGATCCGCAACATCCGCCTGGTGGAAGACGATGCCGAGCACATCGAAGGCAACTCGGACAAGATCAAGGGCCTGGTGCTGAAGACCTGCTTCCTCAAGAAGGCCTGATGGCTCAGCGGCCCAGCCGTGCGCTGGCCTGTTGCCGGCGCCAGCGCTGGAGGCTGTCCAGCTTGTCCTGGTAACGCGATTGCAGGGCCGCACCGCCCAGCGCCTGGGCGCGTGCCAGTTCACCATCGGCGCGTTCGAGCTGGCCGGCCATCAGGTAGGCACGTGCGAGTGCGAAGTGGAACTGGTGGGCGCTGTCATACAGGCGCAGCGCACGCCGGTAAGAGGTGATGGCCCCGTTGGCATCACCGGCACGTTCGGCCTGGGTGCCCAGCACATACTGGAAGAACGGATCGCTCTGCCGCACGCTGCGCAGGCGGGCCTGCAGGCGTGCCGCCGCCGTGGGCTCACCGAGCCGCAGCAGCAGGTTGCTGGCATTGGCCAGGCTGGCGGGATTGCGTGGTGCGATGCGCAGGGCTTCAGCGTAATGCTGGCGCGCAAGCGCAAGGTTGCCCTGGCGTGTTTCCAGTACCCCGAGGTTGTTCAGCGCAGACGGGAAATCCGCGGCCTGCTGCAGGGCCGCGGCATACCAGGCGCGCGCGCCTGCCACGTCGCCGGCTTCCATCCGTTCGGCACCGCGGTTGTTGTAGAAGTGGGCAAGCGCCCGCGCATCACTGATCGGGCGCGGGCCGTCGCGGTCGTACAGCACGTTGCGGTCCAGGTCGACGGTGCCGCGGCGGCCGTTGAATTCGATGCCCGCGTTGACGTGGCCGACGTTGTAGAGCACACCGGCATCCTGGTACCAGGACACCACCTGGGCCACTTCCTGGACCTGCGCCTGGATGCCGATATGGCGCGCCAGGGTGACGAACAGCAGGGTGAAGGACAGGCAGTTGGCGCGACGATGCTGCCACGTCTCCCCGATGGTGTAGGTCGCCGCGGCGTCGTACTGCAGGTCCATGCCATCGCGGTCGAAGATCATCTCCGCCAGTCGATGCAACTGCGGTCCGCGGCCGCCGCCGGGATCGATGACGCGGGCCTGCAGCAGCGCGGACAATGCCGGCGGGATGGCCAGTACCTCCGCAGGGGAGGGGGGCGGGGCATCCATCGGCGGCGCGCCCTGCGACGCAGCGTCAGGCGCCTGCAGCGATGCCTGCGCCATCACCGGCGCGGCGGCCAGTGCAAGCGTGGCCAACGCCACCAACACGGACAGCAACGGGCGGGTCATCGCCATTCTCCGCGGGCGCGGCATGCGCCACGGCCATGAGCATAGCGCCGCGCCTGCCTGCCGCCGCACCGCTGGTCGGATGCCGGCCGGTCATCCACAGCGGGTGTGGACCATGCGCGGAGAAAGCTGTGCATAAGTGGCAGCGGCCCTTTCGTTGCAGGCGCCGTGAACAGGTGGTGAAAGATTGACCAGTGCTTGCGTCGCGGCGGCTCGCTGGCCCATCCTGAGCGCATGGAATTCCAGCCGATCATCCTGCCTGCCGGGCAGTGGGACGCCGTGCAGGACAGCTACGCGACACCGCCGCGTGCCTACCACCACTTCGGCCATGTGCGCGCCTTGCTGCAGCACGCGCAGTGGGTTGCCGCGCAGGCGCCGTGGCAGCAGCCGCGCGAGGTCTATCTGGCGGTGCTGTACCACGATGCGATCTACGAAAGCGGGCGCAAGGACAACGAAGCGCGCTCTGCCGACCTGGCCGGCGAAGCCATCGCGCACTGGCTGCCTGATGCGGGCATCGACGTGGCGCGGGTGCGCGAACTGATCCTGTTGACCGCACGCCACGGCAGCCTGCAGCCCGGCGACGTCGACCACGAGGCGGCGCTGTTCCTGGACTGCGACATGGCCATCCTCGGCGCGCCGGAAGCGGTGTTCGATGCCTATGACCGCGGCGTGGCCGAAGAGTACGCCGGCAGCGTGCCGGCTTTCCTGTACCGTGCCGGCCGTCGCCGCTTCCTGCGCAACCTGGCGCGGCAGCCACGCATCTACCTCAGCGATCTGTTCCACCAGCATTTCGACGCACCGGCACGGGCCAACCTGCTGCGGGTGGCCGGGCCCTGACAGCGGCCGCTACACTGGCGGTCTGTCCTGTTGGCCTGATTGCGTGACTGATCCCGATCCCCGTCCGATACCGCCGGAAGCGCCCGGTCCCAACGAATGCTGTGGCAGTGGTTGCCCGCTGTGCGTGCTCGACCTGTACAGCGAAGAGCTGCAGCGCTATCGGCAGGCGCTGGCGGCATGGTTGCTGCGGCATCCGGAGGCAGGCGGGCGATGAACCGCGCACGCGGCCTGCGCAGGGCCAGTGGCGTTGCGATGGTGGCGTTGCTGCTGTTCCTGGCGACCGCCCTGTGGACCCAGTTCGCACGCGCTGACCTTGATTGGGTCACCGCTACGCTGAGCCTGTACCTGCACGGGCCCTGGGGGCTGGCGCTGCGCACGGCATACTGCCTGCTGGCGGTGGCCATCGTGGTACTCGGGCTTTCGATGTACCGGCACCTTCGCGGTCCGCGCCGCAGTGGCGCCGCAGCACTGCTGTTCGCGTGTGCGGGGCTGGGGCTGGCCGGCGTCGCGGTCGGCGACAGCTGGCTTCCCGAGCGGGCCCCGCTTGCGTGGCCGCTGGTGCACGGCCTTTCGGCGATGACCGCCTTCCTGTGCGCCAGCGTGGCGATGCTGCTGCAGTCCTGGTACCTGCGTCGCGAACCCGGCTGGATGCGCGCGGCGACGGTGCTGTGGTGGTGGGCGTGGCTGGCCTTCGTGCTGTTGTGGCTGCACGTGTTGTGGCGCGATCCGCCGCGCGGGGCAGGCCAGAAACTGGTGATCGTGGTGATCGTCGGTTGGCTGCTGTGGCTGGCGTGGTCCGGCTGGCGCCACGCGCGCTGATCGCACGCCCGTCCCGGCACACCACCTTGGCAGCTGCCGGGCGTATCGTGGGCGCACATCAAAGGCGAGGGGAGTGCTGCATGCGGTCAGGTGGGAAATACGCGCGGGCGCTGTTGGCGTGGTGTGTGCTGGCGCCCTGCGTGGCCGCCGCACAGCCGGTGCAACCGGCCAGCCATGGCAGGTTCCAGCAGGTACCGGTGCAGCAGCCGCAAGGCCCGGTGCAGCGCGTGGTGCTGTGGTTCCATGCACCTGGCAAGGCCGCAGCGGCGCAGCGCGAACGCGAGGCCCTGCGCGCGTCCGGCGCACTGGTGGTGCCGGTCGATATGGGACAGCTGCAGGACGCCCTGAAGCGCGAAGGCAGTGCTGCCTGCGCGTTCGGTGCAGGCGACGTGGAGAATTTCTCGCGCTGGCTGCAGGCGTGGCTGCACCTGCCGGGCTATCGCCTGCCCTTGCTGGCCGGTGACGGCGACGGCGCCCGGTTCGCCTATGTGCTGGCCGCGCAGGCGGGCGAGGGCGTGTTCGCCGGCGTGTTGACCACCGGCTTCCAGCCGGGCGCGGTCAGTCAGCGCATGGCCTGTGGCGCCGGCATCGTCGATGGCGTGCTGGAACCGGACGCCCTCACCGTGCCGTGGCTGGCGGCCGACAGCGGTGCGCAGGCGCGTGCCTTCCAGCAGACAATCGCTTCAGCACGCAGCTTCCGCCGTACCGCTGGCGGCGATGCGCTGCCTGGCCTGCTGGCTGCGGCGCGGGTGCTCGGCGAAGCCCCCGGCGTCAACGTGGCACCCGCCCCGAAGGACCTCGGTGGCCTGCCCGTGGTCGAGGTGCCGTCGAGCGTCGCCGGAGACACCGTTGCGATCTTCGTGTCCGGCGATGGCGGCTGGGCGGGGCTGGACAAGGACGTTGCCGCGGCGTTGGCCGCGCAGGGCGTGTCGGTGGTCGGCGTGGACTCGCTGCGGTATTTCTGGAGCGCCCGTACGCCGGCCGGCTTTGCCGCCGACCTGACCCGCATCGCCGACTATTACCGCCAGCGCTGGCAGCGTCCGAAGCTGCTGCTGATCGGCTTTTCCCAAGGTGCCGACGTACTGCCAGCCAGCATCAACCAGCTGGCACCGGCGCTGCGATCGCAGGTGGAACTGATCGCGCTGCTGTCGGTGGGGCGCACCGCCGATTTCGAATTCCATGTCAGCAACTGGTTGGGCAGCAACGATGACGGCCTGCCGATCGCGCCGGAGATCGCGCGCCTGCCTGCGGACAGGACCCTGTGTGTTTACGGGCAGAAAGACGCCGACGCCCTGTGCCCGGAGCTGCCGCCGGGCGTGCGCGTGCTGCAGTTGCCGGGTGACCACCATTTCAACGGTGACCACGACCGCCTTGCCCGGGAGATCCTCAACGCCGCTGCCCGCTAGTGGCGCGGCTCGAGTGAGATCAGGCGGGTGGCATCGAGCAACGCGGCCGGCAGGTGCACGCCACCGGGCGCGGCGAGGTAGCGCGGCCGCCACTGCGGGGCGAATTTGGATTTGAAGCGGCGCAGGCCGCTGAAGCCATAGAAGCGTTCGCCATGGCGTGCCACCAGCGAGGCCACGCGTGACCAGCGGCTGGCCAGGCGATGGCTGGCCAGCCCGGACAACGGCGCCATGCCCAGCGAGAACCGGGTATCGCCGCGCTCGCGTCCCCACAGGAACAGTTCGATGAACAGGAAGTCCATCGTGCCCTTCGGCGCATCGGGCAGGTGTCGCATCAGGTCGACCGACAGCTCATGGCCCGCCGGTGCCTGCCACAGGTTGGCGAAGGCCACGATGCGGCCTTCCGCTTCCACCAGCGCCACCGGGAAACGTGCCAGGTAGGCTGGATCGAAGCTGCCCAGCGAGAAGCCTTTTTCCTCGCCGGCCTTGTCGTCCAGCCAGGCGCTGGAAACCGCTGACAGTTCCGGGATCAGTGCCGGTACCTCGTCGGCTGCCGCCACGCGGAAGCGCAGTCCGCTGCGTTTGCCGCGGTTCCAGGCTTGTCGCAGGTCGGCGCGGTCGCGCCCTTCCAGGGTGAACTCCTGCAGCGGCACCATCGCCTCTTCGCCGAGTTTGACCAGGCCCAGTCCCAGGTCCAGATAGGTCTGCCAGTAGGCTTCGCCCACCTGGTAGAACACCGGCCGCAGGCCAAGGCGGTCCGCTTCTTCGCGGAAGCGCCAGATCAGGGTGCGGGCTACGTCCGGCGGCCCGACCGGATCGCCCATCGCGATCAGCGAACCGCCATGCCGCTGCATCATCACAAAACCCAGCCCGGCCTCGTCGCGCAGCACCGCCTTGTCGGCGGTGAGCACCAGGCAGGCCTGGGTATCGCGCGCGGCCGCCAACACCGGCGCCAGGGCCTGCAGCGTGGCTTCGTCGGCCACCGGCAGCGGTCCGCGCGTGCTGTGCAGCAGCCGGCCGATGCCGAAGACCGCCACCGCCATCGCCACCACCAGCAGCGCACGCAACGCACGCGGTGCGTTGCCGGACAGCGCGAACTGCCACCACAGCTCGTTCTGGTATTCCACATGGCTGTAGACGAAGAACAGCAGCCACACCACCGCCACCAGCACCAGCCCGAGGTTGCGCAGCCATGGCCACGACCACGCCTGGTCCAGCAGCGCGCCTTCGCGGTAGAACTCGCGCCGTGCCGTCCACAGCGCCACGGCCACCAGCAGCGCGGCGACCGCGATCAGTACCTGCCCGCCGCGCAACCAGATCGGCAGCGGTGCGGCCAGGCAGATCACCAGCGCCAGCACCCACGCGGCGTGGCTGCGGCGCGACAGTCCCTGGCCGATCAGCAGCAGCACCACGCCGGCCAGGCTGCCGAGCAGGTGCGAGGTTTCCAGCAACGGCAGCGAGGCGGTGTGCAGGTGCCGATGCGGTGCCGGCAGCGTGCCGTCCACGATCAGCGCGGCGCCGACACTGAACACCGCCAGCGCGACGATGTGCGGCAGCCACGGGCGCAATGCTTTCCAACCGGCGCGGGTGGCACCGGCACTGGCACGGAGCGGACGACGCAGTGCCGGCGCGGTGGCCAACAGCGTGGCCAGCAGCAACGGCAGCACGTAGTAGGTGACGCGGTAGACCAGTGCGGCGGCCAGCACCGCCCCGGGCGCGACCTGCGGCAGCAGCTTGAGCAGGCTCCATTCGAACACGCCCAATCCGGCGGGCACGGTAGAGACCAGCCCGGCCAGCACCGCCACCAGATACATGCCGACGAAACCGGGCAGGCCGGTAGGCGTGGAATCGGGCAGCAGCACGTACAGCGCGGCGGCGGCCAGCACCAGTTCGACCACGCTGAGCGCGGTCACCGCCAGCATGGTGCGGCGGTCGGGCAACCACAACGCATGGCCGAAGAACGAGAACGTGCACCCTTGGCGGCCTACCGCGGCGATGGCCGCCGCATAGCCCAGCAACAGCGCTGCACCACCGGCCTGCAGCACCCCGGTACGCAGCGGCAGGGCCAGTGCGGCGGCGGCCGGTTCCAGGCACAGCGCGGCGCCCAGCAGCACCCAGGCACCGAACACGAAGCCGAGCGTGCTCATCAGCACCACCTGGCCGATCTGCGCCAGGTCCAGCCCGGCGCTGCGATAGCCGCGCAGTCGTACTGCGCCGCCGGTCAGTGCGGCAAAGCCCACCGTCTGCCCCAGCGCATGCGCCAGGAAGGCGGTGATGCCGATCCGCGCCGGATGCACGCGCACGCCACTGCGGCGCAGGCCGATGGCATCAAAGCCCACCAGGCAGGCATAGCTGGCCAGGGCCAGCAACACGGCCAGCAGCAACTGTCCGGTGCCCAGGTCGCGGAACGCCTGGCGCACCGCGCGGTAGCCATGTTCGTCGAAGGCGCCGGCCAGTCCGTGCAGCGCCAGTGCCAGCACCAGCAGTGGAAACACCAGGGTCAGCAGCCGCTTGATGCGTTGGCGGGCAGGGGAAGCGGGAAGGGCGGATTCGGTCATGGAAGGAAAGTGGACCCGCACGGGCGATGGGCGCGTCAACGGCGCGAAGCTGCGCATCGTGCGCCCGTGCTGGAGGTTTGGCTAGAGGTGGGCGGTCGTGCTGTTGCAGTGCCGTTGGCCGTTACCACAAGCCGGCCGCGGTGGGCCAGAATGGGGTCTGTCCACAGAAAGAGGAGCACGCCCGTGTTGGAGCGTTTCGATGTTGGTCCGCGCATGTCCGAGATGACCGTCCACAACAAGGTTGCCTACCTGTCGGGACAGATCCCGGAGGACACCAGCCAGGACATCACCGGGCAGACCCGGCAGGTGCTGGAGGAGATCGACAAGCTGCTGGTGCAGGTGGCCAGCGATAAACAGCACGTGCTGCGAGCGGAGATCTTCCTGGCCGACATGGCCGATTTCGACGGCATGAACGCGGCGTGGGACGAATGGGTGGTGCCGGGCATGACGCCGGCGCGTGCGACGGTGGAAGCGAAGCTGGCGCATGCAGAGTGGAAGGTCGAGATCGTGGTGACCGCCGCGGTGCCGTGATGCTGCAGGGGGGATGATGCCGGGCCTGCGGCCCGGCGGCCTGCTTGTTCAAGCAGGAGCAACGTCAACGTCAACGTCAAAAGCTGCAGGGCTGTTGGGTTGGCGGGGCGGGGTGGGGTTGCGGGGCACGCGCAAGTACATCCATGTAGCTCTTCGCGGCTCCTGCCGCTCAAGGCCCCGCAACCCCACCCCGCCCCACCTTCGACAGGTCCATGGCGGCTTTTGGTAGCGCCGACCCATGGTCGGCGGATTTGGCGTGGGGAGAAAGATGGGGTCAGAGTCCTTTCGCGCAGCGAAAGGACTCTGACCCCTGCCTTTGCTTTTTTTTTATTTTCATTGCGCGGGTGGCGGCCACCGGAACCTGTCAGAGGGTCGGGCGGTGGGGCTGGGCGGGGGCGTTGAGCGCCATGGATGGCGCGAAACGAGGCCCGCATGGATGCGGCTTTTGCCGTCCCCCGCCCAGCCCCACCGCCCGGCCCACTTCCAGCTGCGGCTTTCACCCCACCCGCGAGGGGGTCTCACCCGCTCGACGTCCGACCCACCAGATCGATGCAGTCCACCGGACACGGCGGAATACACAACTCACACCCGGTGCAGAGATCGGCAATCACCGTGTGCATGTATTTGGCCCCGCCGATGATCGCATCCACCGGGCAGGCCTGGATGCACTTGGTGCAGCCGATGCAGTCGGCCTCGATGATCAGTGCCACCTGCGGCGGCTTGTGCTCGCCGCGGCGGCGGTCATACGGCAGCGCCGGCACGCCCAGCACCTGCGCCAACGCCCGTGCACCGGCATCACCGCCCGGTGGGCAGCGCTCCACGCCGGCTTCGCGGCGGGCCATCGCCGCAGCGTAGGGGCGGCAGCCATCGAAGCCGCACTGGCCGCATTGGGTCTGCGGCAACAGGCGGTCCAGCCGCTCCACCAACGGGGGAGGCATCAGGCTCATGCGGGGCGGTGGCGGTGCAGGGGATTCATCGTTCCACGGGTTTTCCGCGGTACCAGCGGTCGTGGGCAAGGGCGAGCATCGGCTTGTCCTCGCGGCTGTCACCGTAGGCATGGATGCGCGTGTAACGGGACAGATCGAAGCGCTGCCGGATGCGCGCCACCTTGCCGGGGCCGCAGTCACCGCCGGCGTAGTGTCCGGTCAGGCGGCCCTCGCGTGCCTCCAGCTGGTTGCAGATCAACTGCAGCCCGTGCTGCTCGCACCAGGGGCGCAGGTACAGATCGATCGACGCCGACACCACGGCCACCGTGTGGCCCTGCGCCTGGTGCCAGCGGATCTGTTCGAGCATTTCCGGGCGCACCATCGCCGGCAACGCATCGCGTGCGTAGCCGGATGCCAGCAGAGCGACGTCATCGGCATGGCGGCCGTTGAACACCAGCGCGGTGACCCGCGCGCGGATCCGCGCCGCGGTGATCAGCCGCAGCCGGTAGGCGGCCAGCCAGGGACCCACCAGCCACCACGCACGCGCGCGTTGTTCCGGTGTGGCGACGCGCCGCAGGAAGCGGCTGTAGCTGTCGGCATTGGTGATGGTGTGGTCGAAGTCGAACAGCGCCAGCTCCATCGCACCCTCCGTGCTGGCCAGCCGCCGGTCAGCGGACCGGCATGCCCGGCAGCGCGGCACTGTCGGCGTCCAGCAGCGCCAGCGCGCCGCCGTCGAAGCCGGCCGACAGGATCATCCCTTCGCTCAGGCCGAAGCGCATCTTGCGCGGGGCCAGGTTGGCGATGAACACCACGCTGCGCCCGACCAGCTTTTCCGGCTCGCCGTAGCTGGCGCGGATGCCGGAGAAGATCTGCCGGGTGCCCAGCTCGCCGGCGTCCAGTTCGAAGCGCAGCAGCTTGTCCGAACCCTCCACGAATCCGCAGGACAGGACCTTGCCGATACGCAGGTCCAGCTTGGCGAAGTCGTCGATGCCGATGTACGCCGGCGCGGCGTCGCCCTGCGGCGCGCTCGCGGCAGCTGCCGGCCTGGCTTCGGCCTTTGCGGCAGGGGCCACAGCGGCAACGGGGGCAGCGGCGGTCGGCTGCAGGGTGTCCTTGGAGGCGTCGGTCATGGCGTCGATTTTCTTCGGGTCGATTCGGGTGAACAGCGGAACGTAGTCGTTGATGCGATGCGCCAGCAGCGGCTGCGCCAGTGCGGTCCAGTCGCTGACCGGTGCGGCCAGGAAGGCCTCTGCCTGCGCCGAGGTCGCCGGCAGCACCGGCTTGAGCGCGGTGACCAGCACGCGGAACAGGTTCAGGCCCTGGCTGCACACCGACTGCAACTGCGCATCGGCGCCTTCCTGCTTGGCGATCACCCACGGCTTGACGTCATCGATGTAGCGGTTGGCTTCGTCGGCCAGCGCCATCGTCTGGCGGATGGCGGCGGCCGGATCGTTGCGCTCGTAGGCTTCGCGGATCGGCGCCAGTGCTTCGACGAAGCGCTGGTACTGCGCCGGATCGGGCAGCGCCGCGGCCAGCTGGCCGTCGAAGCGCTTGCTGATGAAGCCGGCGCAGCGGCTGGCCAGGTTGACGAACTTGCCGACCAGGTCGGCGTTGACGCGGGCAATGAAGTCGCCCAGGTTCAGGTCAAGGTCGTCCACCCCGCCGGAGGACTTGGCGGCGTAGTAATAGCGCAGCGCCTCCGGTTCCAGCCCGGCATCGAGGAACGTCCGCGCCATCACGAAGGTGCCGCGCGACTTGCTCATCTTCGCCCCGTCCACGGTCAGGTAGCCGTTGACGTGCAGGCGGGTCGGCGCGCGGTGGCCGGTGGCATGCAGCACCGCCGGCCAGAACAGGCCGTGGAAATTGACGATGTCCTTGCCGATGAAGTGGTGCAGTTCGGTGGACGTGCCGGCGCGCAGGTGGGATTCGAAATCCACGCCGGTCTTCGCGCACAGCGTCTGGAAGCTGGACAGGTAGCCGATCGGGGCATCCAGCCAGACATACAGGAACTTGCCCGGATGGCCGGGGATCTCGAAGCCGAAGTACGGCGCATCGCGCGAGATGTCCCACGCGCGCAGGCCACCATCGGCGTTCATCCACTCCATCAGCTTGGCCTTGACGCCGGGCAGGGCGACATCGCCACCCAGCCACTCGCGCAGGAAGCCTTCGAACTTGCCCACCTCGAAGAAGAAGTGCTCGGAATCGCGCACTTCCGGGGTCGCCCCGGAGATCACCGATTTCGGGTCCTTCAGGTCGGTCGGGTTGTAGGTTGCGCCGCAGACTTCGCAGTTGTCGCCGTACTGGTCGGCGCTGCCACAGTTCGGGCAGATGCCCTTGATGTAACGGTCCGGCAGGAACATACCCTTGGCCGGGTCGTAGAACTGCGCCACCGAGCGGCGGCTGACGTGGCCTTCCGATTCCAGCTTCAGGTAGAACGATTCGGTCAGCGCCTTGTTGGCGGCCGAGTTGGTCGAATCGTAGTGGTCGAAGTCGACCCCGAAGGCGGCGAAGTCGCGCTCGTGGCTGGCCTGGATGCCGGCGATGAACACTTCCGGGGTCAGTCCGGCCTTTTCGGCGGCCAGCATGATCGGGGTGCCATGGGTGTCGTCGGCACAGACGAACCAGGTGGTGCCGCCGCTCATTCGCCGCGCGCGCACCCAGATATCAGCCTGGATGTAGCCCACCAGGTGACCCAGGTGCAGCGGGCCGTTGGCGTAGGGCAGGGCGGTGGTGACGAGCGCGGTACGGGTCATGGTCACAGCGTGCAGCGAGGGGAATCCCTGATTATCGCACAAGGGGGTCGGATGCCCTTCCAGAAAAGGGCGATCCGACCTCCGTGACCGCCTGCGCTTACTCGCGCTGCCAGGTCTGGGCGCGGCAGATGAAGGCCACGCAGCCGGACACGTCCAGTCGGGTGCCGCCCGGCTGCAGCTTCATCTTGGACTTGTAGGTCTTGCCGTTGGCCGGGTCCAGGATGGTGCCGCCGGACCAGCTGGCGGTGCCGTCGGACTTCAGGTTCCACAGGATGGTCATGCCACGCACCGGCTTGTCCTTGTTGGTGCCGCTGCAGTCGCTGCACACCGGGTTCGGACCCTTGTCCGAGTGCAGGATGTCGACCACCTTGCCGCTCAGCGTGCCGTTGCCGGCCTGGGTGATCTCCACGATCGACTTCACCTTGCCGGTCTTGTCATCGATGGTCTTCCAGCGGCCCACCGCCGAATCGGCGGCGTTTGCCGAAAGCGCGGCCACGCACAGCGGCAGTGCCAGCAGCAGGGTCTTGAAGGTGTTGCGCATGGTCCCCTCCCAGGGCGTTGGTTCGATGCCGGCGCAGGTGCCGGCCTGTGCCGACTGTATACCCATCCGGGGCGGTATGGTGCAAGGCCCCGGTAGTGACCGCCGCAGGCCATCAATCCGAAGAGGCTGACGGCCAGCGGCCGTCACTACCGGGTTTCGTACAGTTCAAGCGGCAGGTCGTCGGGGTCGGCGAAGAAGGTGAAGCGGCGCCCGGTGTATTCGTCCACGCGGATCGGTTCGCAGGCCACGCCATGCTGCGCCAGGTGGGCAATGAAGGGCTCCAGCGCGTCTACCCGGAAGGCCAGGTGGCGCAGCCCCTGCGCCTCCGGCCGGCTGGGGCGCGGCGGCGGGTGGGGGAACGAAAACAGCTCCAACTGGCCGCCATCGGGCAGGGCCAGGTCCAGTTTCCAGGAGTCGCGGGCGGCCCGATGATGCTCGGCGATGACCGCCAAACCGAGCACGTCGACGTAGAACGCCCGCGAGCGCGCATAGTCGGCGCAGATCAGGGCGACATGGTGGATGCCTTGCAGGCCAAGGGACATGGGCGTGCGCCGGGTCGGGGCAGGCCATGATCGCAGATCACGCCGCCGAGCGCGGTCGATTTTCGGCGCCGCCTGGACGAAATGCGAAAGCGCCTGGGCCATGCCGCGTGCAGCCTTGGGCTTCCTCCGCATGCAGAGAGTGCCGATCGTGACCACAACCATCAGCGAATCTCCTGTCACCTACCGGTCGTTCATTTCCATACGGCTTCAATCAAAGGCCCCCGTGCCGCGTGCGCTGCCGGCCATGCGAACGGTCAGCAATCCCGCGCGCGATGCGCATCCATCGAGCCTTTGCCGCCCTGCGATGACTGCGCCGCACCGATCAGGTCCGGCCTCGCCAACGGCCGGGTTGTCGATCCATGCAGCCGCCGATGCCAGCGAGTGGAAGAACTTCGTGGGTCATCTGCAACAACGGGGCACGGTACCCGGCGCGGAACGCGCGGATCCTGACCAGGGCGTCATGACCACGTCGAACGTCAGCGTGAAGCAGATGCTCGCGTATCTTCGCAACCGACCGCCGGCGACGCCTGCTGGTGTCGGCCAGATGGTGCGCCGCGTGACCGCGACGGCGGCTGCGCGCGCTGGCGCGGGTCCGGGTTCACCCGCGGCCGGGTTGTCGACCACTACCGCAGTCGAGGCCAGTGACTGGAAGGTGGTCGTCGGTCGTCTGCAGCAGCAGGGCACGGTACCCGGCGCGGGACGCGCGGACCCGGATCAGGGCGTGGTGACGCCGTCCAACATCAGCGTCAAGCAGATGCTGGCTCATCTTCGCAACCACGCACCGACAACGTCTTCCGGTAGGGCGCAGGGAGTGCGGCCGCCCGTGCCCGCAGCGGCCGCGGCCGTGTGCGTTGCAGCCGTCCTGCAGCCGGCAAACGTGCCATCGGTACCGCTGCTGCAGAAAGACCAACCGGTAGCCGCCGATGATCCGTGCAAGGTGGCTGCGCTGCTGGACCAGATGGAGCATCAGCGGCGTGGCGCCGAAGCAGGGGCCGGGGTGATCGACGCGCCGTTGCTGGAAGTGGATCGCGCAATGGATGGGCAACCCGGCGCGCCGGCTGAAGCGCCGCGTGCGCACGGCGCCGCGCTGCCGATGTTCCACGAGGAGCACGACGAGGATCCGTTCCGCCCGTCCGAGCGGTCCGGCACCACGCCGCGCAGGACGCAGGCCAGGCCGCGCAGGGAAGCCATCCAGCGGGGCAATGCCGCGCTCAACGACCCGCAGCAGAACGATGTCGTGCAGCGGCGCCCGCAGAGGGTGGGCTTCAACCCTCTCGTACACAGCCGGGTGCTGGAAGTCGACGCCGAATCCGGAGAGACGATCTCGGTGAGCGACCAGTACTTCCAGACCAAAGAGCACGATGGAAAATGGAGTACGCGCAACGCGCAGCAGCCGCCATCGCTGAACGCCATCGATCCGCAGCCAGCCGAGCGCTCGAGGCCTGCTGCTGCGGCCGCGCCGCATGCGCCCACGGCTGACGACGGCAGCGGGTTCGTGGTGCACTCTGCGTTCCACGAAGACCGGGATCGCCAGGCGACCCATGCCGAGATCGGTAGCGTTCTCTGGGCGGACCTGGGCCGGGATGACGAGCGGGCTGAGCTGCCCGTAGGCCCGGTGTTGCGTCAGCTGCAGCGGCTGCAACAGATCGAGCGCGAGCTGGATGCCGCCCTGAGCCGCAACCGGGAATTGAACGAGGACATCGGCGTCTACTTCTGATCCGTGGCCCGTGCCGGATCCCGTGCCCTGCGGCAACGGGATCCGGCCGCATCAACGGTCGGGCTGCGCCTGCCAGCGGGTCATCCGCTGTTCCAGGATGTCCAGCGGCATCGAGCCGTCTTTCAACAGTTCGGCATGGAAGGCGCGCAGGTCGAAGGCAGCGCCCTGCGCCTGCCGCGCACGGTCGCGCAGTTCGACGATCTTCGCCTCGCCCAGCACGTTGGACAGCGCCTGGCCGGGCTGGGCCATCATCCGTTCCACTTCGGCGTTGGCATCGTCGACCGGCATGCCGGTGTTCTGCTGCAGGTAGTCCACCGCGCGCTTCTTGTTCCAGCCCTGCGCATGGATTCCGGTATCGGCCACCACGCGCACGGCGCGGGTCAGTGCCGCCTGCAGGTAGCCGATATGGTCGTACGGATCGGCATACAGGCCCAGCGGCTCGCCCAGTGATTCGGCGTACAGGCCCCAGCCTTCGACAAAGGCCAGGTCGCCGCCGAGGCGACGGAAGCGCGGCAGCTTCTCAATCTCCTGCTGCAGTCCCAACTGCACGTGATGCCCGGGCACCGCTTCATGCAGGTACAGCATGGGCACGCTCCAGCGCTTGCGCGCCGGCAGGTTGCTGGTGTTCACCGACAGCACCGCCGGGCGGCTGCCGTTGATGCCGGGCTGATAGGACGCTGCTGCCGAAGCGGCGGCGCGGTCGGCTTCGACCGGCTGTATCTCCAGTGCAGCCTTGGGCAGGGTCTGCAGCACGCTGGGCAGTCGTGCCGCCACCTGCTGCTGCACCTGCTGGTAGCGGGCCAGCAGTGCAGTGGCATCGGTGTACTGGAACTGCTTGTCGGTACGCATGCGCTGCAGCAGCTTGGCTTCGCCGCCGCGCAGTTTGTTGTCCTTCATCACCGCGGCGATCTGCGCATGCAGGGCCTGGACGCGTTGCTCGCCCCAGGCATGCAGCTGGGCAGGGTCCTGCGCGGTGGCGGTCGCCTGGCGCAGCGTGCCGGCATACCATGCCGCGCCGTTCGGCAGGGCACCCAGCCCGGCGGTATCGCGCGTGGCCGGCAGGTATTCGGTGGCGATGAAGCCGCGCAGCGCGCGGTAGGCCGGCATGATCCGGAATTCGATCATGCGCTTGTATTCAGCGCTGATCCGCGTCTTTTCTTCGGCCGGGATGGTATCGGGCATGGTCCGGATCGGCGTCCAGAAAATGCTTTCTTCGGCTGTTGGTTTGATCACCGCATCCAGCTGCGGCAGCACTTTTTCCATCAGGTCGCGCGGCTGCACCACGCCGGCCGCCATGCCTTGGCGCATGTTCGCGGTAGCCTGTTCGAACAGGGCCGGGATGCCCAGCGAACGCCGGGACCAGTCGTCGTAGTCCTTCGCCGTGTTGAACGGCTGCGCCCCGGCACCGGCGCCGAGGATGGCCATGATGCTGCCCAGGTTGTAGTACTGGCTGATCGGCAGCATCCACGCCGGGTTCTGTTCGGCGGCCAGCGATGCCTTGGCGTCGCGGACGAAGATCTCGTAGCTCAGCAGATCCTGGCCCTGCAGGCCGCTGCTCCCGATCTTTTCCACCTTGCCCAGCCACTGCGTGGTGAAATCATGCGACTGCTGGCGCCAGGCCGCGGACAGGATGTTCGGCAGTTCACCGTTGTAGCGCGCGTCGCCCTGGAAGGTGGCCTGCAGCGGATTGAGCCGCATCGAAGCGTCCCAGTACTCGTCGTACAGGCGCTCCAGCTGGGTCGCTTTGCTGGCCGGCGCGGCAGCGGCCTGTCGGCCTGCGGCGGCCGCCGGGCGGGCGCGCGGCTTGGCCTTGGGCTTGGTCGCCTGGCGGGTCTGCGCGGCCGCAGGGCGGGTGGCTTTCTTCTTCGCGGCTTCGGCCGGCGGCGCGGCGCTGAACAACATCAGCGAGGCGAGTGCGACCGCCAGGGCGCGGGCAAGCTGGGGCATCGGACATTTCCGTGGAACACAGACCGTGGAGCTTGCACGATCCAGACGCATACGGCCAGCATCCACGGCGCAGTCAGCAAATGCGGCGTTGTCGCTCAGTCAGCTGCGGCGTCGGCCCGCAGCTGTGCCGCACGCGCTGCGCCCAGATAGCGCGTGATCGCATGCCGCATCAGGTACAGCAAGGGGATCAGCGCGATGGCGAAGCCCATCTTGTAGGCGTAATTAAGGCTGCTCACGGCCAGGAACAGCGACGTCGGCCATTGCTGCGGCCCCAGCACGAAGGCGATCCAGATCACCACGAAGCTGTCGATCAGCTGGGACACCGCGGTCGATCCGGTGGCCCGCAGCCACACATGGCGTTCGCCGGTGGCGCGGCGGATGCGATGGAACACCGAGACATCGATCAGTTGGCCGACGATGAACGCGACCAGCGAGCCGGCGATGGTCCACATGCCCTGGCCGAACACCACGGCAAACGCGGCCTGGTAGTCCGGCACGCCCTGCGCGCTCATCGAGCCGACCCACCAGCTGGCCGGGGCCAGCGAGATCGCCGCGTAGGCGAACAGGAAGCCGTAGCAGATCAGGGCCGCCGCCAGCCACGAAATGAAACGCACGCCGCGCTTGCCGAAGAACTCGTTGATGGTATCGGTCATGACGAACACCACCGGCCACAGCAGGGTGCCGGCGGTGAAGCTGAGCGAGCCGGTCTGGCCGAACAGATTCCAGTTCAGCGGTGCGATGCCGAGGGTGTCTTCCAGGGCGAAGATCTTGACCCCGATCAGCTCGGCCAGCACCGCGTTGGCGCAGAAGAACGCGGCCAGCCCGATGAACAGCAGGACCGCACGGTCCTGCAGCGGCCGCGCGCTCATCAGCCGCGTTCGCCAGCGCGGGTGAACGGCACGGTTTCCGGTGCGACGGCACCGCCGGAGATGATGAAGCTCATCGCCTGGTCCACGGTCCAGTCGGTCGGCGTCAGCAGCTCCACCGGCACGATTTCCAGGTAGCCGGAGGTCGGGTTGGGCGTGGTCGGCACGTACACCGCCGCCAGTTCGCGGCCGGTGCCCTGTTCGCGGATGACCCGCGTCACCAGGCCCACCGCCTTCATGTCCCGGTGCGGGAAGTCGATCAGCACCACGCGCTGGGTGGTGCCCGGCTCGGTCTGCAGCATGTCCAGCAGCTTCTTGGCGCTGTCATAGATGATGCTGGCCAGCGGTATCCGCTTGATCACCGCCCCGACCCAGCGCAGCAGCCGCTGGCCGACCACGCGCCGGCTCAGCACGCCCACCGCCAGGATGACCAGCAGGGTGGCCAGCAGCGCCACCACGTTCTGGATCCACTCGGCATGGACCCAGCCCAGATAGTGCGGGAACCAGGTGGCGATGCGTTCGGACATCGGCACCACCAGCGGGCTGGAGATGCCGGACAGCAGCACGAAGACGAACTTCACCACGACCCAGGTCAGCCAGATCGGCAGCAGGGTCAGCAGGCCGGTCAGGAACAGCCGCTGCAGGGAAGGGCGGGGGGTGAGGGTGGGGGCTTGGAGTGACATCGGCGCATTGTAGCGGTCGCGTGGGGCCGGTCAGGCTCTCCGGGTCACAGGACGTGGCATGACACCTCGCGTGGGCCCGCTGATCGCCGGTTGAAGGTGCCGCTGCGCCGGATACACGACCATCACGGCAGCCTGCAGGTGACGCAGGCCCGTTCCCTGCATCAGCCAGTGGCCAGCACTACCGTCCACTCCGCTTCCAACGGTTCATCGTCCCCCACGTTGCGCGGCATCAGGGTAACGGTCTGGCGATCCTCGGGAGACAGTGCCTGGTAGAGCAGGTCGCTGTCGTTGAGTGGCTGGCCACTGAAATAGATCTGCGTCACCAGACGATCATGCTGGCCACGGATGTCGAAGTGGATGTGCGGCGTGCGCAGGCCGGTCCCGACGGGATACGGTCCGGGGACGATGGTCAGGAAGCGGAACCGCCCCTCCTCGTCGGTCTCCTGCCGGCCAAACCCCTGGAACGCAGGATCCAGCGGCAAGGCCGTGTTGGGGTCGGTGGCATGCGCGTAGCGGCCGTGGGTATTGGCCTGCCACATCTCGATCCAGGCGCCTGCTACCGGCTCGCCCAGCGTGTCGACGACGCGGCCGTGCAGGTTGATCCGGGTCCCCTGGGCAACCCCCGGCTGTCCGTCGACGCGGGTCAGGTCGGCGTCCTCGTCCAGCGGTCTCTGGATGGGGTAATACGGCCCCATGATGTCTTCCACGGTGATCCGGCTTTGCTGCTGCGCGGCGGTTGTAGTGGTGAACAGGGCCGTGGCCGCCCACCCAGCGGCCTGCAGGGCCTGGCGTCTGCTGATCGTTGCTGACATGACAGTTCTCCGATGAGTTCACGGCGCGCCAGTCGCGCGCCGGAATCATCATCGGCATGCAGGGAGACTGCGCCGTGTGGTGCATCTCAGTATCAGGTCAAGCAATCGATCCGGCACGATTCGCGTCAACCGGCCATGGCGCCGCCGCGCGCCTGCGGCTTGAGCCGGATGTAGACCTGCTTGCGTACACGGGCCACGACCTCACCCGAGGCGTCCAGCACGTCGTTGCTGTACCAGCGCAGTTGCTTGCTGCCATCAGCAGCGGACGCGCGGATTTCCGCGAGCATTGCGTCATCGATCCGGAACGCCGCGCGTACCGTCCCGCGGCCGGGTTTCAGGAATTCGATTTCGCCAGCGCGATCCCACACGAAGTAGTCGCGGCCCAGGTTGTGCATCAGCCCCAGCATCCAGAACGGGTCGGTCATCGCGAACAGGCTGCCGCCGAAATGGGTGCCGACATAGTTGCGGTTCCACGGGCGCATGCGCAGTTCAACGTCGATGTCACGGTAATCCGGCGATATCCCGGTTACGTGGATGCCGGCGAACAGGAAGGGCGGCCACAGGTTGATGCCGTGGCGGAACAGGCTGGCTTTCATGGTGGACCGGCGCCGGGGATGGGGACGCCAGTGTAACCATGCGGGTGCGTATGGAGAAGGCTTGCGGGCAGGGTCGATCTCTCACGGCGACCCCTGCGGGATCGTCAGGGAAAAAGTACCGTTCTGCTGCGCAATGGCTTCGCCGGTGTCGGTGATCGCGTTCTGCACGAACAGGCCGCTGCCCTCCGCGTTGCCTGTGACGAAGGTCAGCTGATGGTAGGCGGTGCGATTGCCCCAGTCCGGCGACGGCAGTGAGACGTAATGGATCGTGCTGCTCTGGTCCCCGACGTTGCCTTGGGCGACGAAAACGCCGTAATGATCCTCGCCCTCCGAGGTGATCCGATAAACGCCGTTGGCGTAGTGCGTCAGGGTCGCGTTCGGGAAAGGCTTGGCGTCGTAGAGTTTCCGATAGTGGAGGTGATAGGTCGCCACCGGTGCGGCAGGTTGGACGGTGATCGGGGCCGGTGCGCCGGCAACGGCGACGTTCGGCAGAAAGGAGGTCGCAGCGAGCGAGGTGAGGACGAACAAGGCGGGGATGGAAGCCATGGCGGCGCGCTCGAGGGATGGGCCATTCACACTGTTGGCTGCGATGACCCAGGGCAAGTGGCAGATCCGTCACGTTCGAGCGGATCTCGCCCAGCCCGATGAGCGGCTGACGCGGCGGTATGTGCGGCGCCTGGGGAGCGGACGGCTCAGCCCGTTTCCAGGACGTAGCCGTCGCCGCCGTTCGCTTTGGCCTGGCGCAGTGCCGCCTCGGCTCCGGAGAGAAATGCATCAGCCGGCACTTCCGGCCCTGGCACCCGGCAGTACACCCCGATGCTGACGGTGGTGCGGGCGTTTCCGGCGGCGTCCACCCACGGCAGCCGACGCACATCGGCGATCAGGTCTTCGACCACCTGGCGCGCGCCGCCGGGCGGCGTATCGGGCAGGAGCATCGCAAACCCGAGGTGGCCAAGGCGGGCGGCAGTATCGCGCGGTCGTCGGGCATGTGCGGCAATCAGCCGGGCGACCGCCATCGGCAGGGAGTCGCCTGGCTGCAAACCGCGTCGGTCTTCGTGACCGCTGCCGTGATCCACCTCCACCCGCACCAGCGACAACGGGCGGCAGTCGCGGTCCGCGACGCAGGTCTCCTGCTGCAGCGCAAGCTCGAAGCGCGGCCGGTTGGCCAGCCCGGTTACGGCGTCCACGTCGGCCCCGCGTCGCCCGCTGACGATCCGCCACACGGCCCAGAGGGCGGTGGCGAGCAGCGCTGTCACCAGCGTGGCGCAGGGCGCCCACCACAGGTTGGCCCCGCGCAGCAGGGACCAGGAGAGCAACAGCGGGAGGGGCAGTCCCACACCGATGGCCAGCATCGTGGCGGCCCGCCCACCGCACAGCCCGGAAACGCACAGCATCACCAGCAGCGCGCCCAGCGCGTGCTGCCCTATCGGCGCCATCACCCGCAGCGTGAGCGACTGCAGCAGCATCGAGGCCACGTTGGCGTGGTATTCGGTGCTGCTCATGGGGGCGTCGCGGCGGGTCGGTGTCAGCAGTGGCGGGGCGAGACCTGGCGCGGTGGGACCCACCACCACGCGTTGGCCGTGCAACCGCGCAGGCGCGACCCGGCCTTCCAGTACGTCCACATAGGCGACCTGCGGCACGCGGCCCGGCGGGCCCGCGTAGCGAAGGCGGAGGTAGCCGTCGCGCACCCATTGTTCAGGCGCTGGGTGATCTTCGGCGGTGGGCAGTCCCTGGACCCGCGCGGACGGGTCGGCCAGTGCCAGCCCCAGCGCCGGCCAGTGCGCTGATCCGGTTCCGGCATGCAGGAACATGCCGCGCGCCACGCCGTCGGCATCCAGGTGTATTTCCGCGTGGCCCAGTGCGGCCGCACTGGCCGTGACCAGCGCGATGGGGAGCCGTTCTTCGGCCAGCCGGTCGGCGCGGGCCGGCACCGCCAGCACCGGCAATACCACCTGGCCATTGCGCGCGATGGCGGCCGCCAGTTGCGCATCGGCACCCGGGTGACGGTCCGGTCCGGAAAACGGAAGGTCCAGCAGCACCCGGCCGCTGCCGGCGTCGGTCAGTCGGTCCAGCAGGCGCGCATGCACGCTGCGGGGCCAGGGCCATGGCCCGATCTGCCGCAGGCTGGCATCGTCGATGGCAATGATCAGCAGGCTGGGGTCGGGCGGGTAGGTCCAGCGGCGCGTGTAACGGTCGAAAACCGCGTCGTCCAGTGGCCCCAGCCATCGGCCATGGCTGGCGGCAGCGGCGACCAGTCCGGCCAGGATGGCCAGCAGCAGGCGGTAACGCCACGGCAGCGGCCGCCGCATCAACGCCGGCCCCGACTGCCTTGGGGTGCACCTTCACACATCACGCGATCCTCCCCCCGGAAAGATCGGCGGAGCGATCCCCTCGGCCCGTGGGCCGGGTGTCATTCCCCCGAATGAACCGTGGCGTCCGACGACGCCACCGGCTCAGTATCGCGTGCCCTCCGAGGGCCCGTTCTGAACGGATTTACATTCAGAAAAGCAGCGACGCCATCTTCCGGCGGTACTGGCTCACCAGTGCGGGGTCAGCGATCACGTTGAAGGCATCGATCAGCACCTTGCGGGGAAGTCCGTCATTGAAGCTGCGATCCACGCGCAGCATTTCCAGGAACTGTTGCAGTGCCGCCTCGTCTTCGCCGGCCAGCAGCAACTGCACTCCGCGCAGGTGGCGGGCCGCCAGGTCGCCTGCATCGGCCGCGATGCGCGCGTCCAGTGCGTCCGGTGCCGGTGCATCCTTCAGCGCCGAAGCAAATGCCAGCCGCGCGCGGGCACGCACGGCGCGGTCATCGGTGGCCAGGTTGGCCGGCAGGCCGTCGATCAAGGCACCGGCTTCGTCCACCCCGCCGATCTGCAGCAGTGCCACCGCCAGATCCAGGCGCAGCTCGTCCTTGGCCGGTTCGGCGGCGATCTGCGCACGCAGCACGTCGACCTGCGCCTGCGCATCCAGCGGCTCGGGTTCGGCCTCGGCCACCGGTTCGGCCGGGGCGATGCCGTGCTGGGCCAGGAACTCTCGCAACTGGCCTTCGGTCACCGCGCCGGGGAAGCCGTCCACCAGCTGGCCACCCTTGACCAGGAACACCGTCGGCACCGAGCGGATCTGGAAGGCCGCCGCGATCTGCTGCTCCTTGTCCACGTCCACCTTGGCCAGCTGGAAGGCGCCGTTGTACTCGCCGGCCAGCTTTTCCAGCAGCGGTCCCAGGGTTTTGCAGGGCTCGCACCACGTCGCCCAGAAATCGACCAGTACGGGGGTCTGCAGGGATTTCTGCAGCACCTCGGCTTCGAAGGTTTCGGTGACAGCGTCGAATACGTTCGGCAGTTCGCTCATGGAAACTCTGGATCTACGGCGGGAGACCGATTCTATGGTGGCGGACGCTTGTGGCTTCAACCCGCTGCCGGTGTGATGTTCCACAATAGGGCCTGCCAACGATCGAGTGCGTCACCATGCCGACCCTGCTTCCACGCCCTGTCGAGAACCTGCTCGGTCCCGCCGCGGCGGCGGTGTTCGTGCTGTCCGTGGCCGGTTTCGGCGTGGCGCTGGACGGCTTCGAGCAGGGGCGCCACCCCGTGGCGTTGCTGGGGGCCGGCGGCATCGCCCATGCACTCGGCTTCAACCTGCTGGGCTGGGTGCTGCCGGGCCTGCTGGCCACGGCGATGGCGCTGTGCCTGCTGGCGCGCCTGCCCGCCGGCAGCAGCTGGCTGCTGCGGGTGGCCGGCCAGTTGCTGGTGCTGGCGGGGTTGGCCTTCGCCGGCATGGGGCTGTTCCCGCTGGATGTGCAGGACCTGGACGGCCCGGCCAGCCAGGCGCATGCCAGCGCATGGATGGTGTGGGCGCTGGCGTTCATCGCCGGCACGCTGATGCTGGGCATCGGCAGCTGGCGCAGATCGCCGCCGTTGGCGCGGCTGGCGCTGGGCTGCGGGCTGGTCGCGGCGGTCACCGCGTTTGCCCTGCACGGGCTGGTGCCGGCACCGCTGGCGCAGCGGCTGACCTTTGCGGCGTGGGCATTGTGGCTGGCAGCGGGCCTGCCGTGGGTGGTGCCGGCCGAGCCCCGCCGCTGAGCCCCTGCCGCCGGGCCCAGGCCCGCCAGTCGGATGGATTGGAGGCTTTTGCCGCACTGCGGTACCCTGTGCCGCTTTGCCGCCGCACTTGTGTGTTCCATGACCAGCGTCGAACCCAACGCCTACGACCCGCAGCAGGTTGAATCCGCCGCCCAGCAGTACTGGGACGGTACCCGTGCCTTCGAAGTCAACGAGACCTCGGACAAGCCGAAGTACTTCTGCCTGTCGATGCTTCCGTACCCGTCGGGCGCGCTGCACATGGGCCATGTGCGCAACTACACCATCGGTGACGTGATCAGCCGCTACAAGCGGATGACCGGGCACAACGTGCTGCAGCCGATGGGCTGGGACGCTTTCGGCCTGCCGGCTGAAAACGCTGCGATCAAGAACAAGACCGCGCCGGCCAAGTGGACCTACAAGAACATCGACCACATGCGCAGCCAGCTGAAGTCGCTGGGCTATGCCATCGACTGGTCGCGCGAGTTCGCCACCTGCAATCCGGACTATTACGTCCACGAGCAGCGCATGTTCACCCGCTTGATGCGCAAGGGCCTGGCCTATCGGCGCAACGCGGTGGTCAACTGGGACCCGATCGACCAGACCGTGCTGGCCAACGAGCAGGTCATCGATGGCCGCGGCTGGCGCTCCGGTGCGCTGGTGGAAAAGCGCGAGATTCCGCAGTGGTTCCTGCGCATCACCGATTACGCCCAGGAACTGCTGGACGGACTGGACGAGCTGGACGGCTGGCCGGAATCGGTCAAGACCATGCAGCGCAACTGGATCGGCCGCTCGGAAGGGCTGGAGATCCAGTTCGCCGTACGCGATGCCGAAGGCAATACGCTGGATCCGCTGCGCGTGTTCACCACCCGCCCGGATACGGTGATGGGCGTGACCTTCGTTTCCATCGCCGGTGAACATCCGCTGGCGCTGCATGCGGCCAGGACCAATCCGCAACTGGCCGAGCTGCTGGGCGGCCTGAAGCAGGGCGGCGTGTCCGAAGCGGAACTGGAAACCCAGGAAAAGCGCGGCATGGATACCGGCCTGAAGGCGATCCATCCGGTGACCGGCGAACAGGTGCCGGTATGGGTGGCCAACTTCGTGCTGATGGGCTACGGGACCGGTGCGGTCATGGCCGTGCCCGGCCACGACCAGCGCGACAATGAATTCGCCAACAAATACGGCCTGCCGATCCGCCAGGTCATCGCGCTGAAGGCGCTGCGCAAGGACGAAACCGCGTACGACGCCAGCCGCTGGCAGGACTGGTACAGCGACAAGACCCGTGAAAGCGAGCTGGTCAATTCGGGCGAGTTCGACGGCCTGGATTTCCAGGGCGCCTTTGAAGCGCTGGCCGAACGTTTCGAGCGCAAGGCCCAGGGCCAGCGCCGGGTCAATTACCGCCTGCGCGACTGGGGCGTCAGCCGCCAGCGTTACTGGGGCTGCCCGATCCCGGTGATCTACTGCGACAAGTGTGGCGCGGTGCCGGTGCCGGAAGAACAACTGCCGGTGGTGCTGCCGGAGAACGTGGCCTTCTCGGGCACCGGTTCGCCGATCAAGACCGATCCGGAATGGCGCAAGACCACGTGCCCGGACTGCGGCGGCGCGGCCGAGCGCGAGACCGACACCTTCGATACCTTCATGGAATCGAGCTGGTACTACGCCCGCTACACCTCCCCGGGTGCACGCGATGCGGTGGACAAGCGCGGCAACTACTGGCTGCCCGTGGACCAGTACATCGGTGGCATCGAACACGCGATCCTGCACCTGATGTATTTCCGCTTCTATCACAAGCTGCTGCGTGACGCGCGGATGGTGGACAGCAACGAACCGGCCCGCAACCTGTTGTGCCAGGGCATGGTGATCGCCGAAACGTACTACCGCGCCAACCCGGACGGGTCCAAGGACTGGATCAACCCGGCCGACGTGGACGTACAGCGCGACGAGCGTGGCCGCATCACCGGCGCCACCCTGGTGGCCGACGGCCAGCCGGTCGTGGTCGGCGGTACGGAGAAGATGTCCAAGTCGAAGAACAACGGCGTGGACCCGCAGACCATGGTCGGCAAGTACGGCGCCGATACCGTGCGCCTGTTCTCGATGTTCGCCGCACCGCCGGAACAGTCGCTGGAGTGGAACGAAGCCGGCGTGGACGGCATGGCGCGCTTCCTGCGCCGGTTGTGGGCGCAGGTGCACAAGCACGCCGCCGACGGCACCGCCCCGGCACTGGATGCCTCCGCGCTGGATGCCGGCCAGAAGGCGCTGCGCCGCAAGACCCACGAAACCATCGGCAAGGTCGGCGACGACTACGGCCGCCGCCACAGCTTCAATACCGCCATTGCCGCGGTGATGGAGCTGATGAACGCGCTGGCCAAGTTCGATGACGCCAGCGCGCAGGGCCGCGCGGTGCGCCACGAAGCCCTGCAGGCGATCGTGCTGATGCTCAACCCGATCACTCCGCATGCCAGCCACGCGCTGTGGCAGGTGCTGGGCCATGGCCAGACCCTGCTGGAAGACCAGGTCTTCCCGCAGGCCGATCCAAACGCGCTGGTGCGCGATGCGCTGACCCTGGCGGTGCAGGTCAACGGCAAGCTGCGTGGCACGATCGAGGTCGCCGCCGATGCGGCGCGCGAGCAGATCGAAGCCCTGGCGGTGGCCGAACCGAACGCGGCCAAGTTCATGGAGGGCCTGGCGGTGCGCAAGATCATCATCGTGCCCGGCAAGATCGTGAACATCGTGGTCGGCTGATCCCGGCCGGCCGGTCGGTCGCGCCAGCGGCGCTGGGTAAGCCAGCGCCGGGTGGCTGGCGACCGTGGGTCGCCAGCGCCTTCCCGGGACCCCGATGATCAACCGTCATTCACGCCTCATCGGGCAGGCTGTATTGCCGCAGCCGCCCGGCTACTACAGACTGTGTCCATGACCCGAATCCTGCTTGCCCTTCTCTTCGCCCTCGGCCTGGCCGGTTGCGGCTTCCACATGCGCAACAAGCTGATGCTGCCGGCCGATACGGCAGCAGTGAAAGTGGTCTCCACCGCGCCTTACAGCGAGCTGGCCAAGCTGCTGCGGCGCAGCCTGCTGGCGTCCGGGGCGACCCTGGCCGATGACGACTCGACCGCGCCGGCCGCGCAGTTGCAGGTGCTGTCCGAGCGCTGGGGTGACCTGCCGATCGCCATCGACGCACAGGGCCGTGCGCAGGAATACAGCCTGCGTTACGCGGTTATCTTCATCTTCCGCCGCGAAGACGGCAGCGAACTGGTGCCGCAGCAGGTGATCGAGCTGTCGCGCGATTACGTGTCCCCGCCGACCGACGCCACCGGTACCACCACCGAGCGCGAGATCCTCGCCGATGAGCTGCGCCGCGACATGTCGGCCTCGATCATCCGCCGCATCGACAGCGTGGTGCGCAATGAACTGCGCGAAGGCCGCAGCATTTCCGCCCCGGTCGAAGCGGTCGATGGCCAGGTGATTCCGGCCGGTCCGGCGCCGGCCGGCGTGCCCGCCATCCAGACCACCCTCCCGACCGCCAAGCCTGTCCCCGAACCGGCCAGCCCGCCGGTCCAGGACTGAGCCGGCACCCGGATGGAACTGCGCCCGGAGCAGTTGGCCAGCACCAGTGGCGGCCAGCCGCTGGCCCCTGTCTATCTGATCGCCGGGCCTGAAACCCTGCGCGTGCTGGAAGCGGCCGATGCGGTGCGGGCGAAAGCGCGCGCCGAGGGCATCAGCGAACGCGAAGTATTCGATGCCGATGGGCGCGATTTCGACTGGGGACGCCTGCAGGCAGGGTTCAACGCACCCAGCCTGTTCAGTGCGCGCCGCCTGATCGAAGTGCGACTGCCGAACGGCAAGCCGGGCAAGGAAGGCGCCGAGGTCATCAGTGACTTCTGCGCCTCGCCGCCGCCGGATGTCGTGCTGCTGATCACCGCCAACGAATGGAGCAAGTCGCACCAGGGCAAATGGGCCGATGCGGTTGGCCGTGCCGGGGTGACGTCGGTGGCATGGGCGATCAAACCGCACGAGCTGCCTGAGTGGATCGAACGCCGCCTGCGCGGCAAGGGCCTGCGTGCCGATCCGCACGCGGTGCAGCGGCTGGCCGAGCGGGTGGAAGGCAACCTGCTGGCGGCCGCCCAGGAAATCGACAAGCTGGCCCTGCTGGTTGAAGCCGGCCAGGTGCTGGACGTGGAAAAAATGGACGCGCTGGTGGCCGATGCGGCCCGCTATGACGTGTTCCGGCTGGTCGAGTCGACCTTCTCCGGCCAGCCGACCGCAGTGTTGCGGATGGTCGCCGGGCTGCGCGCCGAAGGCGAAGCGGTGGCGGCCCTGATGCCGATCGTCATCCGCGAACTGCTGGCCGGCGCCGCGCTGGCCCAGGTGCAGGCGCGGGGCGGCAATCTGGCTGCGGAAATGAAATCACGCGGCATCTGGGAGTCCCGCCAGGCGCCTTACAAGCGCGCGCTGCAGCGGCACCCGGAAGCCAAACGCTGGGAGCGCTTCGTTGCCGAAGCCGGGCTGGTGGATCGCATTGCCAAGGGGCGCGCCGATGGCGATCCGTGGCTGGCGCTGGAGCGCCTGCTGGTGGCGGTGTCCGAAGCACGCGCGGTACGCCTGCTGGCGCGTGCCTGAGCGCTGGCCATGGGCCTTCGCGTCTATTACGGCGGTACGTTCGATCCGGTGCACAGCGGGCACCTTGCCATTGCCCGCGCGGCACGTGATGTGCTTGCCGCGCCGGTACACCTGATGCCGGCCGCCGACCCCCCGCATCGTCCCGCGCCCGGTGCCAGTGCCGAACAGCGTTGCCAGATGCTGCGGTTGGCGCTGGCCGATGAGACCGGATTGCAGCTGGACCGCCTCGAACTGGAGCGCGCGGCCCGCCAGTCCGGGCGGCCGTCCTATACCGTGGACACCCTGACCGAACTGCGCCAGGCGTTCGGCGCGGATACGCCGCTGGCGTGGCTGGTGGGGGCAGACAGCCTGCTGTCGCTGGCCGCCTGGCATCGCTGGCAGGCCCTGTTCGGGCTGGCCCATTTCATCGTCGCCGAGCGCCCGGGCAGCAGCTTGCCCGAGGTGGTGGAGGGCACGCTGGGCGAGGCCTTGCAGGGGCGCTGGACCGACCGGCCGCAGGATCTGCACGAGGTACCGGCAGGACGCGTGCTGCGGCTGCGCCAGCCGCTGCGCAGCGAGTCGGCCAGCGAGGTCCGCGCCCGCATCGCCGCCGGCGGGCCGTGGCAATCCCTGGTACCCCCGGCGGTGGCTGACTACATCGCCGAACATCGACTTTACGGGGTGTGATCCCGCGATCGGGCGGCTGTCATCCGCCCGTTGTGGTGCACGTCACCCACGCGGGAACCTCGCCGCTTGAGTTGGCGCGGGTATGCTCATACAGGGCGCGCAGGACGGCCTGTTTGTGATCGGGTTCCTTCACTGCCAAGGGTAGGTGGAAGCTTCCGCGCGTATCGCACCGCCAGGTGAGGCAACCAGGGCAGGGATCCCCACCAGGTGCCGCCGGCCCCTGGGCCGGGGCCGCAGCGCTGCCAAGCGCGATTCCCGAAGCGACGACGAAGGTGGCAAGCAGGCTCATGGTGATGCTCCAGTCATGGAAAGGGCGCGCGCAACGAGCGCGCCACCATCATCGGCTCGGCCACCGGCGGGCCGTCATCAGGGATCGGGGGAGCTCCAGGTAGGGCCAGCGCCTGTCCGCATGGGGGCTGAACCCGGTGAATGCCTCCGGCGCCGGTCCCACGTATAATCCCCCCTACGTTTATCGAGTCGACCCGCTTTGAGCAACCAGCCCCAACCCCAGACCATCAAGGTCGAACTGCCCAACCCGCCGCCCTCCGTGGAGCAGCTGCTGGCCTGTGTGACCGACGCCACCGAAGAGCTGAAGGCCAAGGACGTGGTCACCATCGACGTACGCGGCAAGTCCAGCGTTGCCGATTACTTCGTGATCGCCTCGGGCACTTCGTCGCGTCACGTGAAGTCCATCGCCGAGGAAGTGGTCCGCTTCGCCAAGAAGCTGGACATGATGCCGCTGGGCGTTGAAGGCGAGCGCGAAGCCGAATGGGTGCTGGTCGACCTGGGCGATGTCGTGGTCCACGTCATGCTGCCGCGCGTGCGCGAACTGTATGCGCTGGAGCGCCTGTGGACGGTCGGTGACCAGCGTCGCCAGCACGAAGAAGAAGAAGGCCAGGACGACGAGGTCTGATCGACCTGCTGCCTGTGCTGTACCCCCGACGGCGCCGATGGCGCCGTTGGACGTTATGAGGATGCCTGATGAAAGCGCGACTGATCGCCACCGGTGAACGCGCCCCCAGCTGGGTGGCGCAGGGCTTTGCCGAATACCAGAAGCGGTTGTCGCACTGGTTGCCGTTCGAACTGGTGGAGATCGAACCGGGCCTGCGTGGAAAGGGCCGCGATGCGCGCCGCGCGACCGATGACGAAGGCAAGCGGGTGATTGCCGCGCTGCCGAAGAATGCCTACGTGGTGGCGCTGGACGTTCCCGGGCGACAGCTGAGCTCGGAACAGTTGGCGCAGCGGCTGGAGCACTGGCGCGGGCAGGGCAGGGACCTGGCGTTCCTGATCGGCGGCCCGGAAGGGCATTCGTCGGAAGTGTCTGCGCTGGCTGATGAAAAATGGTCGATCGGCCCATTGACCCTGCCGCACATGCTGGTGCGCCTGGTCGTTGCCGAACAGCTGTATCGCGCCGCGGCGATGTTGGCCAACCACCCCTACCATCGCGCGTGAAGAGTCGTTATACTGGTCGTCTGCCCGAATAGCTCAGCCGGTTAGAGCACTTGACTGTTAATCAGGGGGTCGTTGGTTCGAGTCCAACTTCGGGCGCCACTTTGAAAACCCGCATCGCGAGATGCGGGTTTTTTTTATGTGGCATGCTGCCCTCCATCTGATGGCTGGAGCGTCACGATGGGCGAGATCATGACAGCGGTGGTCGTTTTTGCCTGCCTGAGTGCGGCATCGATCGGCATGATGTTCGTGTATCCGCGCTTGTCGGCGCGGCACCGTGATGACGAGACCAATACCGTGCTGCGGCTGGTCGCCAACATCTTCGTGGTGATGACCTCACTGGTGTTCGGCCTGCTGATCAATTCGTCGAAGAACACCTTCGAAACCATCGATTCGAACGTGCACGCGTTCTCGACCAGCCTGATCATGTTCGACCGCTCGCTGCGCACCTACGGCGCGGAGACCGACGAGACGCGCCGGCGGCTGGTCGAGTACATCGAGGTGGCGATCGCCCATCCCGCACGCGGCAACGATGCGCTGGCCCACCAGCGCAGCCCCGCGGCCAACGCACTGGACCAGGTCGGCGGAGCGCTGGACCGCATCGCGCCGGCCGATCGTTTCCACGAAGGCCTGCTCGCCGATGCGCGGCAGCAGTACCAGACCGTGGTACGCCAGCGCTGGAGCATCGTCGAGCAGTCCGAAGCCAGCGTGCCGCGCTTGATCATCTGGATGCTGATGGCATGGTTGACGCTGATCTACGGCAGCTTCGGTTATCGCGCGCCGCACAATCCGATGGTGGTCGGCATGTTCCTGGTGTCCGCCGCGCTGATCGCCACATCGGTGTATTTCGTCCTGGACATGAGCATCCCCTTCCATGGACCGATCCAGGTGTCCGACGCACCGCTGCGCCGCGCGCTGGCTGAAATCCAGCCCTGACCCGTAGTGCCCCGGCAGCGCCGAGCCGTGCTCGGCGGAGCGCGTCACCGTCCAGGAAAAAAAAGCCCGGGCACGAGGCCCGGGCTTGGTCACATCACACAGTGAAGCCGATCAGTTGAACGTGTACTTCGCGCCGACGGTGAAGTAACGGCCGATGGCGCCGCTGAAGTGCAGCGGGTTGTAGTTGATGCCGCCGTAGGTCGCCGGATCCAGCGGTGCGGTGCGGTCGAAGACGTTGGCCACCGAGCCGAAGATCTCCAGTCCATCCATCGCCTTCCAGTTGGCCGACAGATCGAAGGTGGTGAACGAAGCGACCTCGCAGTTGCCCGGGGCCGGGCTGCCATCGGCGCGGAAGTTCAGGCAGTCGTCTTCCTTGGTGCCGCCGGTTTCGGCCAGGTTGTCCATCGAACTGATGTAGTTGACGATGCCACTGACCGACCAGTCGTGGTAATTCCAGGTGGCGCCGAAGTTGATGCGGTCCTTCGGCGTGCCGATGCAGTTGGTGACATCGCAGTTGCCGTGGGTGCCGGCGTATTCGTGGGTGGTGTCACCCTCGGTACGCTCGAACTTGCTGGTGTGGCTCCACTGCAGGTCCAGCCGCAGGTCGCCGGCAGTGCCCAGCGGGATGTCCTGGCGGATATCGGTATCGATACCTTCAACCTTCGAAGCACTGGCATTCACGTAGTTCGTGTTGATGGCCAGGATCGAGCCGGTGCCCGGCACCCCATTGAGCAGGTCGGTATCGCGCAGCACGTTGCCCGAAGCGATGGCATCGGCCGTCGAGCCCTGCGCGATTTCATTGCTGCGCTTGATCCGCCATGCGTCCACCGTGATCGACGTGGTGCGGGTCGGCTGCAGCACGATGCCGAGTGAGTAGCTCTTGGACTCTTCCGCTTCCAGCAGCGGATTGGGACGGGTGATGATCGCCACCGGCTGTTGCCCGCAATCATCCTGGGTGCCGCCCGGGGCGGGGGTGCCGCCAGGGCAGCGGACCGGATCGAGCGCATTGGAGAAGGCGGCCAGGCCACCGTCGCCGTTCTCGGCCGGGTTCGGCGCACGGAAGCCTTCGGCATACGTACCGCGCACGGCGATCCAGTCGATCGGGGTCCACTTGAAGCCGACCTTCGGAGTCACCGAATCATCGCCGCTTTCGTACTTGTCATAGCGGGCGGCGGCGGTCAGTTCCAACGATTCCAGCACCGGTGCGGCAAGTTCGGCATACGCGGCGTAGACGTTCTGGGTGCCGTCATAGGACGAGAAGCCCAGCCCGATGATGTCGCCGGTATCGGTGTAGGTCTGCGGCGACAGGCTGTTGGTGGTACGACGCCATTCGGTGCCCAGCGCCAGGCCCAGCGGGCCACCGGCCAGGTCCATCAGCGAGCGGTTCACCTTGAAGTCGAACATGTCCAGGCTGCTCTTGGCGGTGGCCTGGATGGTCGGGGAAATATAGTCGTACAGGCTCTGCGGATTGCCTTCCGAACCGGCACCGATGTTCCATACGCCGGCCGGGCAGGCCAGGTTTCCGAGCACGCACTGCACTGCGCTGTAACGCAGGAAGCCATCGCGCTTGTTGACCAGGTTGGTGGACGAATGCAGGTAGCCGGTGTCGTAGCTCCATTCGCCCCAGGTGCCCTTGACCCCGGCCAGGAAGCGGATGAACTCATTGTCGTTGTTGGTCACGCGCGGGCCGACATCGAAGGCGTTGTAACGCACGCGCACCGGTTCGCCGTACGGATTGTCGGGATGCCCGACCGCCAGCACGGTGGCGCCGGGGCCGCTGTTGGCGTTGACCGGACCACCGGGATAACCCCATGCACCGGACACGTTGGACGGGGTGTTGTTGAAGGTCGTTTCCTTCTTGGAGTAGCCCATCTCAACGTACGCTTCAGCGCTGTCGTTGAAGGCGAAGGTCGCACGTCCGAACACATTGACGTACTTTTCTTCCGGGCTCAGGTCACGGTAGTCGGCCATGTCCCACAGGCAGCCACCGCCGGGATCCTGCGGGGCGACGCTGGAAAGCCCCGAACAGCCCGGCAGCGATTCCAGCAGGCCGGTGGTCGGGTTGAAGATGCTGCCGGTCGGCGAGTTGCCGCCGCCACTGCCGTTGCCGGTGATCGAACCGCCGAGGAACTGGCTGCCGCCGGCGCTGTAGCCCCAGCGACGCAGGTCGCCGGTGCCGATCCAGTCGCGGTTGCGGCGGTCGCTGACCCGGATGCCATCGGACTTGCCCACGTCGATGCTGGCGAAGGCATTCCAACCGTCTTCGGACAGGTTGCCGGTACCGGCAGTCAGCGTCGCCTTGCGCGCATCGCCGTCACTGTCACCGGACAGGCCGTAGGAACCGCGCAGGATCACGCCTTCGAAGTCGCTGCGCAGGATGATGTTGACCACACCGGCGATGGCGTCCGAACCATAGGTGGCCGACGCGCCGTCCTTCAGGACTTCCACGCGCTCCACGGCATCGAGCGGGATGGTGCTGAGGTCGGTGAAGACCTTCTGTCCGTCATCGGCCAAGCCGTAGGTGGCCATGCGTCGTCCGTTCAGCAGCACCAGGGTGGAGCCGGCGCCCAGGCCGCGTAGCGAAATGCCCGCGCCGCCGCCGGCGAAGCCGTTGCCGAAGGTCTTGGGGATGGAGCCGGAGCCGTCCGAGGTCAGGGTCTGCAGGTATTCGGCGACCGTGGTCTTGCCGGTACGGTCGATTTCCTGGCGGGTGACCACCTGGACCGGCGACGGGGTTTCGGTATTGGTGCGCGGGATGTTGGAACCGGTGACGGTGATCCGGTCCAGGTTGGTGGCCGGGTCCTGCGCGAAGGCAGTGGTGGATCCGGCGGCCGCCAGCAGCAGCGCGCTGCCGGCAAGGATGTGGGTGATGGACGTGGCAAGCGACGTGCGGCGGCTTGCACGTGGAAGGGTCGGGTATTTCACAGCTCTCTCCTGACTGGGAATACGTAGTGGCGTGTCCTACCGCAGGCCCCCTTGCCCCGCGATGTCGCCAATCTAGGTTTCTTTCAGGTGACGCAAGAGTGAAATTTTGCTTAATCGGGACCGCTTTGTGACGTGCGTCAGGAAGCGGGACCGGGGGCGACCGCCGTCGCCCCCGGTCGCGCCTTACTCTGGCAAGGAGAACTCGATCGGCACCAGGCCCACCGATGATGTCGCCACGCCGTCCTGCATGGACGGTTCGAATCGCCACTGGCGCAGTACCTGCTGGCGCGCAGCAAGGTCCAGCGCACGCGAACCGCTGCTGCGTTCGATGGAAACCGCCGTGGGGCGGCCCTCGGCACTGACCTCCACCCGCAACAGGACAGTGCCTTGTTCACGGCCGCGCAGGGCGGCGATCGGGTACGCCGGCGGCGGGGCCGAACGATAACGCAGTTGTGCGCCGGGGCCGCTGCTGGTGGGCGTACCGGTCAGCAGAGGAACGCTGGGAACCGGGGCGGGCTGGGGTTCGGCGGCGGGCACGGCGTAGGCCGGGACCTGTTCGGTGACGGTGGTGGGGGTGGGCAGGGGTGTCGGCTGGGGTTTCACAACGGTCTGCGGCGGCGCGACCTTCTGCACGACTTCCGGTGGCACCGGGGTGGGCGGCAGCGGCTTGTCCGGGGTGATCCAGCGGACCTGCGGGGCTTCACGTGGCAGCGGGGCGGCCACGTAGGCGGCGGGGATGACCAGCAGCATGAAGGCCAGCACGTGCAGCGCGATCGCGGTGCTCCATGCAGCAATGCGGGCGGGGTCGAAGCGGAGCGGGACTACCGGGTACGTACGAACCATGGTTCACCTCCATGCAAGCCAGCAGGGGGACGTCATCGGGGCCGGTGGGTGCCGGTGGATCAGCAATAGCGCGGCAAGCGCGGCCTGCCCAGCCGGGCAGGCGCGTTCGTTTGGTTACGAGTCAGGTAGAGCCGAGGGCGACTGGAAAGCAGTGACGACCAACGGTCGTCACCCACCAAGGGCGGTCGTCGCCCAACCGCGATGGCCTCAGCGGCCGAGTTCGAACACCACGTCCAGGTTCACCGACACGGTGGTCTCACCGGCGGCCACCGGGGTGCTGGCCATGTCGGCGGCCATCGGCGCGGCGGCTGCGCGCATCATCACCGGGCGGAAGCCGCCGCCGCTGCTTTCGGAAATACTGACGATGCGGCGGACCTGCAGGCCGAGCGACCTGGCGTAGGTCTGCGCACGGGCCTGGGCCTTCTTCAGCGCGGCCAGGCGCGCCTCGTCATACACCGGTTCCGGCTGGTCGATCTCGAAGCTGGGTCCGTTGATCTGGTTGGCACCCTGCGCGGCCAGCGCGTCCAGCACCTTGCCCAGCTTGGCGATGTCACGCACCTTCAGGCTGACGGTGTTGCTGGCCTGGTAGCCGGTGATCTTCGGCGCCTCGTTTTCCGCGTAGCGGTACTGCGGGCTCAGGTTCACCCCGCTGGTCTGCACGTCGCGCTCGGCAATGCCGGCGGCCTTGATCGCGGCCAGCACCGTGTCCATCTTCTGCGCGTTCTCGCGCATGGCGGTGTTGCCATCCACGGCCTGGGTGACCACGCCAGCGGACAGCGTGGCGATATCCGGCACGCGGCTGGCTTCGGCGTTGGCCGATACGTTGAGCAGGGTGCCTTCCACCGGGGCGATGGCGGGGGCCGGTACGGCGGCTTGAGCGGTCACGGAAGCTCCCAGGGCGAGGGACAGGGCGAGCAGCAGGGGCGAAAGGACGGGGCGACGCATGGAGATCTCCTTGAAGGCCATCGAGGTTGCTGGCGAAGGGATGAACGCGTTGTGAGCCGGAACGGGGTTGCCGGAAACCGCGTCGCGTTGCCTGCGATTCAGGCCCTGCGCGCAGGGTATGCTGTGTCGATGCTCTATCTTGCCTCCCGCTCCCCCCGCCGCAGTGAATTGCTTGCCCGCCTTGGCCGTCCGTTCCAGACCCTGGACCTGGACGTCGCCGAAGTGCGCGCTGCCGGCGAAAGTCCGCGTGATTACGTGCAGCGGGTGGCCGCCGACAAGGCCCGCGCCGGCCTGGCCGAGGTGCTGGCCAGCGATCCGGATGCCGTGGTGGTCGGGTCGGATACCGAAGTGGTGCTGGGCGAGCGCGTGTTCGGCAAGCCCGTCGACGCCGTCGATGCCGCCGCCATGCTGGCCGCGCTGTCCGGGCGCACCCACCAGGTGATGACCGCGGTGGTGCTGGCCGCTGCCGGCGGCCTGTCGGTGGACGTGGTGGTGTCCGAGGTCACCTTCGCGGCGCTGGACGATGCCCGTATCACCGCTTACGTGGCCACCGGCGAGCCGTTCGGCAAGGCCGGTGCGTATGCCATCCAGGGAGAAGCAGAGCGCTTCATCACCCACCTGGCCGGAAGCTATTCCGGCGTGATGGGATTGCCGCTGTACCAGACCGACCGGCTGCTGGCCGGCGCCGGCTTGCCTTCCCACCCTGTTGCCGCCACGGAGGCTGCCGTACATGTCTGAAGAAATACTGGTCAACGTAACCCCCCGCGAAACCCGGGTAGCGGTGATCGAGAACGGCATGTTGCAGGAGCTGCACATCGAACGTGGCTGGCGCCGCGGCGTGGTCGGCAACATCTACAAGGGAAAGGTGCAGCGGGTGATGCCCGGCATGCAGGCCGCCTTCGTTGAAGTGGGGCTGGAGCGCGCCGCCTTCCTGCACGCCAACGACGTGGTGCGGCCCGCCCCGGTGGCCAGTCCGGACACCGACGGCACCACGTTGCCGCCGCCGTCCAGCGTGCCCATCGTGGAGCTGCTGCGTGACGGCCAGGACATCGTGGTGCAGGTGGTCAAGGACCCCATCGGCACCAAGGGCGCACGCCTGACCACGCAGATCAGCATCCCCTCGCGTTACATGGTGCTGCTGCCGCAGTCCAAGGTGGTCGGCGTTTCGGCGCGCATCGAAGACGAAGGCGAGCGCGCACGGCTGAAGGCGCTGGTGACCGAACTGTCGGCCCAGCACGGCGGCTACGGCTACATCGTGCGCACCAATGCCGAAGGCCAGCCGGCCGAAGCGATCGCCGAGGACGTGGCCTACCTGTCGCGGGTATGGAACGTGGTGGAGCGGCGTGGCCGCGAAGCCGCTTCGTGCAGCGTGATCTATGAAGACCTGAGCCTGCCGCTGCGTTCGGTGCGCGACCTGATCCGCAAGGACGTGGACAAGGTGAAGGTCGATTCCAAGGAAACCTTCGTGCAGCTGCAGGCCTTCGTGGCCAAGTACATGCCGGTGCTGGCCGAGAAGCTGGAACTGTACGCCGGCGACCGCCCGATCTTCGACATGTTCGGGGTGGAGGACGAGATCGGCCGCGCGCTGGACAAGCAGGTGCCGCTGAAATCCGGCGGCTACCTGGTGATCGACCAGACCGAAGCGATGACCACCATCGACGTCAACACCGGTTCGTTCGTCGGCCAGCGCAACCTGGAAGAAACCGTCTACCGGACCAACCTGGAAGCGGCGCAGGCCGTGGCCAGGCAGCTGCGGCTGCGCAACCTGGGCGGCATCATCATCATCGACTTCATCGACATGGTGGACGCCGAGCACCGCCGCCAGGTGCTGCGCACGCTGGAAAAAGCGCTGGCCCGCGACCATGCCAAGACCACGGTGTACGACTTCTCGCCGCTGGGCCTGGTGGAGATGACGCGCAAGCGCACGGTGGAAAGCCTGGAGCGCCAGCTGTCGGAAACCTGCCCACAATGCAGCGGCCGCGGCAGCATCAAGACCACCGAAACGGTCACCTACGAAATCTTCCGCGAGATCACCCGGGCGGTGCGCCAGTTCGAGGCGGCGCGCCTGCTGGTGATCGCCTCGTCGAAGGTGGTGGCTCGCATCACCGACGAGGAATCCACCGCCGTTGCGGAGCTGGAGGAATTCCTCGGCAAGAGCATCCGCTTCCAGGCGGACGACCAGTACCTGCAGGAACAATTCGATGTGGTCCTGCTCTGATCTTTACCGGCCGGTTGCCGGCCAGGGCCGATGAGCGCGCCGCCGCGCCTGCGACTGCGAAGGATCCGCCGTCTTGCCCTGTACGCCTGCGCGATCACCCTGGTGGCGGTGGCGCTGCTGGTCGGCACCTTCAGCCAGCTGCTGCCGCTGGCTGAGCGCCACCCGGAACAGATTGCCGCCTGGCTGACCGCACGTGCCGGCCAGCCGGTGCGCTTTGATGACCTGAAGGCGCAGTGGACCCGGCGTGGCCCGCTGCTGCAGCTCGATGGCCTGCGCATCGGCGCCGGCGAGGGACTGCGCGTGGGCCAGGCCGAAGTGCAGGTGGCGATGTATGCCGGCCTGCTGCCGGGGCGTTCGTTGACCGAACTGCGCCTGCGTGGGCTGGCGCTGACCCTGCAGCGTGCCGACGACGGACGCTGGAGCGTGCGCGGCCTGCCGAGCCGGCCGGGCGGTGATCCGCTGGATGCGCTGCGGCGGCTCGGTGAGCTGCAGGTCGAACGTGGCCGGCTGACCGTCGATGCGCCTTCGATCGGGCTGCAGGCGACCCTGCCGCGGCTGGACGTGCGGCTGCGGGTCAACGGCGATCGCCTGCGCGTCGGCGTGCGGGCATGGGCCGACGAAGAGGCGCTGCCGCTGTCGGCGGTGCTGGACGTGGACCGCCGCCACGGCAACGGCGAGGCCTGGCTGGGCGGCGATCCGGTGGACCTGCAGGCGTGGTCGTCGCTGCTGTCCGGGGCCGGCGTGCAGGTGCTGCAGGGCCGCGGTGAACTCAATGCCTGGGTGGCCCTGCGTGACTTCCGCCCGGTGATGGTCACCACCGATTCCGACCTGGCCGCGCTGCACCTGTCCGGCGCACCCACCGCCCATGTGGCGCGGCCGACGCTGGAAGTGGAGCGCCTGCAGATGCGCGCGCGCTGGCGTTACAGCGAAGGCGGCTGGCGTGCACAGGCGCCGCTGCTGCGGGTGCGTGCCGATGGCCGCGAACAGGTGCTGGACGGCCTGCTGGTCGGTGCCGGGCAGCACATGGCGCTGGTCGCCGACAACGTGGATGGCAATGTGCTGCTGCGCGGACTGGCACTGACCGATCGGGTCGATGCCGGTCTGCGTGACTGGCTGTACCGCGCCCACCCGCAGGTGCGCGTGCGTTCGCTGCAGGCGCGCGGCGAACGCAACGGTGCGCTGTGGGTGCAGGGTGATCTGGAAACGCTGGCGTTTTCCAGCGTGGATGGCGGGCCGGGACTGGCCGGCGTGGGCGGCCGCTTCCAGGGCGATGCCGAAGGATTCTCGCTGCAGTTGCAGCCGCAGAAGCAACTGCAGTTCGACTGGCCGAAGGGCTTCGGCGTGCGCCATGACGTGCGCCTGGCCGGTGAGGTGGTGGGCTGGCATGACGAGGCCGGTGGCTGGCGGATCGGCACCCCGGCGCTGCGCGTGCAGGGCACGGACTATGCGGCCGACGTGCGCGGCGGGTTGTGGTTCCAGGGCGACGGCACGCGGCCGTGGATGCAGCTGGCGGCGAAGATCGACGATGTGCCGATGACCGCCGCCAAGCGCTTCTGGATCCGTTCGAAGATGAGCGCCAACGCGCGCGACTGGCTGGACACCGCGCTGCAGTCCGGCCGCGTGCGCAACGGCATCGGGCTGGTCACCGGCGACCTGGACGACTGGCCGTTCGACCGCAACAACGGCCGCTTCGAGGCCACCGGGCATATCGAGGACGGCACCATCCGTTTCCAGAAGACCTGGCCGGACATGACCCAGGTGGACGCGGACATCGCCTTCATCGGCCCGGGCTTCTCGCTGAAGGGCCGCGGCGACCTGGCCGGCGTCAACGTGGATGCGATGGAAGCGGGCATCGAGGATTTCGGTGAGACCCCGCTGTACGTGCGTGCGCAGAGCCGCAGCGAAGCCAGCCGGCTGCTGGCGATGCTGCGGCGCAGTCCGCTGCACGGGCAGTATGGCGACACCCTGGATGCGCTCAGCGCCAGCGGCCCGGCGAACGTGGATTTCGACCTGCTGCAGCCGCTGCATCCCGGCCAGCCCGGGCACCTGCAGGGCAGCGTGGCGCTGGATGGCGTGAAGCTGTCCGACAAGCGCTATGCGCTGGATTTCGAGGACGTGCGCGGCAGCGCGAAGTACGCCGGTGGCGGCTTCGGGGCCGACAACCTCAGCGTGCGCCACCTCGGCGCGCCGGGCACGTTGAGCCTGCGCGCCGGCGGCTTCGTGCGCGATCCGCAGCTGGCCTTCGAATCGGAACTGGACGCCAACCTGGACGCCGGCACGCTGCTGGACCGCGCCCCGGACATGGCTTGGCTGAAGCCCTATATCGAAGGCCGTTCGGACTGGAAGATCGGCGTGGACATGCCCAAGGCGGTGGCTGCGGCGCCGTCAGCGGGCGGTACGGCGGCGGCGACGCCGCCGGCGCGCCTGCACCTGCAGTCCAACCTGGTGGGCACCACGCTGAGCCTGCCGGCGCCGCTGGACAAGCCGGCCGCCGAGGCGCTGGATACCTGCGTGGCGGCGCAGCTGCCGATGGGCGATGGGCGCATCGACGTGGCCTTCGGCGAGCGCCTGGCACTGGCCGCGCGCACCCAGCAGGGCCAGACCGGCGTGCAGGTCACGCTGGGCAGTGCGCGGGTGGACCGCGATCCGCCGGCCAGCGGGCTGGCGGTCGACGGCCGCAGCGGCTCGCTGGATGC
This sequence comes from Stenotrophomonas chelatiphaga, assembly GCF_032054965.1. Classification (NCBI taxonomy): domain Bacteria; kingdom Pseudomonadati; phylum Pseudomonadota; class Gammaproteobacteria; order Lysobacterales; family Lysobacteraceae; genus Stenotrophomonas; species Stenotrophomonas chelatiphaga. The sequence continues at coordinate 45,818 of NZ_DAMBRS010000014.1, forward strand.
ACTGGAATGGATATCGCTGGCGCGTGGTTCGGCCGGCGATGGCAAGGACGACGGCACGCCAAGCGACCCGATGCCGCTGCGCTCGGTGGATGTGCAGGTGGCCCAGCTGCTGCTGATCGGCGGGGTGTTCGAACAGACCCGCCTGCAGCTGCGGCCGACCGCCCAGTACCTTGACGTGCGCCTGGACGGCCCTTCGCTGGCCGGCCAGCTGCAGGTACCCAACGCCAGTGGCGGTACCATCAGCGGCACCCTGCAGCGCGTGCACTGGAAATCGCTGCCGGGCCCGGTGCAGCCGCGTCCGCGCGATGGTGCACCGATCGTGATGCCCGATGGCCAGGTGATGGCCGCGCGCGTGCAGGCCAGCGCCAACGACACCGACCCTGCCGCCATTCCGCCGCTGTCGCTGGGCATCGCCGACCTGCAGTTCGGCAAGATCAGTCTTGGCCAAGCGGTGGTGCGCACCCAGCCGGTCGCCAACGGACTGCGCGTGCAGCAGCTTGATTTCCGTTCGCCGAAACAGGCCATCGACGTGCGTGGCAGCTGGCTGGGCAAGGGGCCTGCGGCGCGCACGGACCTCACCGCGCAGGTGCGCAGTGAAGACCTTGGCGACCTGCTGCGCGACCTGGATTACGGTGGCCAGCTGCGTGGCGGGCAGGGCAGCATCGACCTGCAGGCCGCTTGGGCCGGCGGGCCGTCGGACTTCCAGCTGGGCAACCTGCAGGGCAGCATGAAAGTCGATGCGCGCAACGGCCAGCTGCTGGAACTGGAGCCGGGCGCCGGACGCGTGCTGGGCCTGCTGAGCATCACCCAGCTGCCGCGCCGGCTGATGCTGGACTTCCGTGATTTCTTCTCCAAGGGCTTTGCGTTCAACCAGATCGGCGGCACGCTGGCCTTCGCCGACGGCTCGGCAACCACCGACAAGGTGATGATCGAAGGTCCGGCCGCCAACATCCGCATCCGCGGCCGTACCGACCTGCGCGCGCAGCAGTTCGACCAGACCATCGACGTCAACCCGCGCTCGGGCAACCTGCTGACGGTCGTTGGCGCAGTGGCCGGCGGCCCGGTGGGTGCGGCATTGGGCGCGGCCACCAATGCGGTGCTGTCCAAGCCGCTGGGCGAAATCGGGGCCAAGACCTACCGCGTCACCGGCCCCTGGAAAGACCCGAAAGTGGAGGTGGTGGAGCGCGATGCGTCCGTGCCGCCACCGCCCAAGCCGACCGCGCGCTGAGCGCGCCGGCTCTCCCCCCTGCGTGACGCGGCTTGCCATGGCCGCGTTTCGCCCCCAGATTGAACACCATGACCGATAACGCCCTGACCCTCGCCACCGACCGCCTGCTGCAGCCCGCCGGGCTGGACGCCGGCACCCTGGAAAACACCTTCGGCCACCTGCTGGGCCCGGGCATCGACTTCGGTGACCTGTACTTCCAGCACGCCCGCCGCGAAAGCTGGAGCGTGGAAGACGGCATCGTCAAGGACGGTGCGCATTCCATCGAACAGGGCGTCGGCGTGCGCGCGATTTCCGGTGAGAAGACCGGCTTCGCCTACTCCGATGACATCCACCACGATGCGCTGTCCAACGCCGCACAGTCGGCCCGTGCGATTTCGCGCGAGGGTGGGGCGCAGACCGGCAAGTCCCTGCTGCGCGGTGATGCGCGCGCGCTGTACCCGGCGCTGGATCCGGTGGACAGCATGGGCAACGAAGCCAAGGTGGAAGTGCTCAAGCGGCTGGACGCCTACCTGCGCGCGGCCGACCCGCGCGTGAAGCAGGTGATGGTGAGCCTCTCCGGCGGCGTGGACACGATCCTGATCGCCCGCAGCGACGGCGTGCTGGGCGCGGACATCCGCCCGCTGGTGCGCTTGAACGTGCAGGTGATCGTGGAGCAGAACGGCCGTCGCGAATCCGGTTATTCCGGTGGCGGCGGCCGCTATGACTACACCGAACTGTTCAGCAGCGGGCGGCCGGAAGCGTTCGCCCGCGAAGCACTGCGGCAGGCCCTGGTGAACCTGGACGCGGTACCCGCACCAGCCGGCGTGATGCCGGTGGTGCTCGGCCCGGGCTGGCCGGGCGTGCTGCTGCACGAAGCGGTCGGCCATGGCCTGGAAGGCGACTTCAACCGCAAGGGCACCAGCGTGTATGCCGGTCGCCTGGGCGAACGGGTGGCTTCGCCGGGCGTGACCATCGTCGATGACGGCACGCTGGAAGGCCTGCGCGGTTCGCTCAACATCGATGACGAAGGCCAGCGCACCCAGTGCACCACGCTGATCGAAGACGGCATCCTGGTCGGCTACATGCAGGATTCACTCAACGCCCGCCTGATGGGCATGGCGCCGACCGGCAACGGCCGCCGCGAATCGTTCGCGCACCTGACCATGCCGCGCATGACCAACACCTACATGCGTGCTGGTGACCATGATCCGCAGGAAATGATCCGCTCGGTGAAGAAGGGCCTGTACGCGGTGAACTTCGGCGGCGGCCAGGTCGATATCACCAGCGGCAAATACGTGTTTTCGGCCACCGAGGCCTACCTGATCGAAGACGGTCGCATCACCGCGCCGGTGAAGGGCGCCACGATCATCGGCAACGGACCGGAAACCATGCAGAAAGTGCGCATGATCGGCAACGACCTGGCACTGGACCAGGGCGTCGGCATCTGTGGCAAGGATGGCCAGAGCGTGCCGGTCGGCGTAGGCCAGCCGTCGCTGCTGATCGATGGACTCACCGTAGGTGGCACCCAGGCGTGATGCCAGCGGTGCTCCTGCCCGGTGGCGCCGCGCGCTGCCCGGCGGCATCCCTGACCGGTAGCGCCGAGCCATGCCCGGCGGCTTTTCCGGCAGCGCGGGCCTCAGTCCTGGCTGTCGTCCGCGTCGTCATCAACCGCGTCGGCGTCTTCGCCGCTGTCGGCCACGATCAGCCCCAGCGCGGCCGGCAGCATCAGCGCACGCAGCACCTGGAAGATTTCCCGGTAGGCGCGCGGCGGCTTGTTCTTGGCCTTTTCGGCCTGGGCATTGCGCACCAGCGTGCGCAGTTCCTGGCGGTCGGCCTGCGGGTATTCCACCAGCAGCTTGGACAGCGCGGCGTCGCCATCGCTCATCAGCTTTTCGCGCCAGTCTTCGACCCGGTGCATCATCGCCACTTCGCGGCGGCCGGTATCGCTGTTGGCGTCCAGCGCCTCGCGGATGGCATCCAGCGCGGATTCTTCCTCGCGGCGCATATGCTTGGCCAGGAACGCCAGCTGCCGCTTGTGCGCGATGTGGGCGGTGATCCGCTTGCATTCGGCGATGTGCGGCAGCAGGTCTTCCGGCACCGGCAGGCGCGCCAGCTGCGCAGGCGTCAGCGAAACCAGCTTTTCGCCCAGCGCAAGCACGTCCAGCGCTTCATTGCGCTTCTGCTTGCGGCTTTTATCGTGGAATTCACCGGTTTCTTCGTCGCGTCCGCGCATCGTCTTTCCTACTTTCGTAAATACGTCGCCCGGCGCAGTGCCGGGCCCAACCTGTACAGGATAAAGCATTGAACGTCATCGCCCCTGAAGCGGCCGTTGCCGCAGGTCCCGAGGCCCGGCTGGAACAGCTGGCCGACATCTCCCAGCAGTTGCTGGACCACGCCCGGCGGCTGGGCGCCAGCCAGGCCGAAGTGTCCTGCAGCGAGGACCGCGGGCTGGATGTGAACGTTCGCCTGGGCGAGGTGGAGACGGTCGAATCCACCGCCGACCGGGGGATCGCGGTCACCGTGTACTTTGGCAAGCGCAAGGGCAGTGCCAGCACCGCCGACCTGCAGCCGTCCAGCCTGGTGGCCACGGTGGAGCAGGCCTGCGCCATCGCCCGGCATACCGAAGACGATGCCGCCGCCGGCCTGGCCGACGCCGATCTGATGGCGCGTGAGTTCCCGGAACTGGACAGCTGGCACCCGTGGGCGCTGCAGGCCGACCAGGCGATCGACCTGGCGCTGGCCTGCGAAGCGGCCGGCCGCGACAGCGATGCGCGCATCAGCAATACCGATGGCGCCTCGGCATCGACCGGACAGAGCCTGTCGGTGTATGCCAACTCGCACGGCTTCTTCGGCCGCGAGCGCGGCACCCATCATTCGATCAGCGTGGCGCTGATTGCCGGGCAGGGCGACGGCATGCAGCGCGATGGCTGGTATACCAGCGCGCTGGCCCGCGAGGACCTGGAAGACCCGGCCGCGGTAGGCCGCAAGGCCGCCGAGCGCACCATCGCCCGGCTGCAGCCGCGTTCGATGGCCACCAGCAGCATGCCGGTGCTGTTCGCCCCGGAAGTGGCGCGCAGCCTGGTCGGCCACCTGCTGTCGGCGATTTCCGGCGGCGCGCTGTACCGTCAGTCCAGCTTCCTGCTGGACAGCCTGGGCACCTCCCTGTTCCCGGCCTGGATGCAGATCGACGAACTGCCGCACCTGCGCCGTGGCCGCCGTTCGGCCGCCTTCGATGGTGACGGCGTGGCGACCCGTACCTCGGCGATCGTGCGCGATGGCGTGCTGCAGCGCTACATCCTGGGCAGCTACTCGGCGCGCAAACTGGGCCTGCAGACCACCGGCAACGCTGGTGGCGTGCACAACCTGCAGGTAGCCGCCAGCGCACCGGGGCTGGACCTGCATGCCATCGCCCGGCAGATGGGCACCGGCCTGCTGGTGACCGAGCTGATGGGGCAGGGCGTGAACGGCGTGACGGGTGATTACTCGCGCGGCGCCGGCGGCTTCCGCGTGGAGAACGGCGAGATCCTGTACCCGGTGGACGGCATCACCATCGCCGGCAACCTGCGCGACATGTTCCAGTCCATCGAGGCGATCGGCAGCGACGTGGATCCCCGCTCGCACGTCGCCATCGGCTCGTTGTTGATCGGAAAAATGACGGTCGCCGGTAACGACTGACGACGTTATTGGCGTACTCTTGCCGGGCTGCGACGGCCCACGGGGAGTGGGTCGCGCCGACCCTACAATCTAAAAGGAGTTTACCGTGAGCGAATTCGACAACGTCACCGCGCCGCCGCCGCCGCCGTCCAGCGTGGAGCCGGCCCCGGCCGACCAGCGCACCATGGCACTGGCCGCGCACCTGCTCGGCATCTTCACCTGGTTCATCGGCGCGCTGGTGATCTGGCTGGTCAACAAGGACGACGCCAGCAAGGCCTTCGTCACTGACCAGGCCAAGGAAGCGCTGAACTTCCAGATCACCATCGCCATCGCCATGGCGATCTGCGTGGTGCTGATGATCGTCTTCATCGGCGCCCTGCTGATGCCGGTGGTCGGCGTGTTGAACGTGGTGTTCTGCATCATCGCCGCAGTGAAGTCCAACAACGGCGAAGCCTACCGCTACCCGTTCACCCTGCGCCTGATCAAGTAATCAAGGTGATGATGATCCGACACCCCGGTGGGTGACGACCGTTGGTCGTCACGCTCTGCACAAAATGCCCGGCAATGCCGGGCATTTTTTTTTCCGCGGCAAGGTAAAGCCGACCTCAATCGGCTGATCCGCCCCGACACCAAGTTGCGTAATGCAATTACGGAAAAAATGCCTTATCGACAGAGCGGGTCAACCCGATACCTGGTCTCATCACTTTCGACTCTACTGCCTGAGGGTAGACGGAGGAGGTGATTTATGTGGGAAAAATCGGACAAAATCGTAAGGATCACTTCTCTTGGAGCAGCGTTAGGCCTGCTCATAATGGTTTTTCCAGTCACACCTTGTTTTGCCCTTGAAATCTACTACGGTCCGCCCTTCGAATGTATTGGGGTGGCGGACTCGACGGCGGCTCACTTCCTGCCAAAAACGCAGCAGCGAGAGCTTGGTGAACAACCAGGGAAGAAGAGGGAGACGTCATGGAGAGTGCCATGGAGCTATCCGCTGCCGGGCCTTTCCAATGCGCGATCATGGCCTCGTCCGCGCTGAGCGGAAAGCCCTCATTTCGCTATGTAGAGGCCGGAACGTTTTTCCCTGGAAATCTTCGGCGACAGGTGAGGAGAAAGCCGTGAACGTGCTGATTTACGGGCTCGGGGCCTTAGGCGCGATCGCAGTCTTTCTGCTTCCAATTCGCTGTGGTCAGCTTCTGTGGTCTGCTCTCTCCTGCCCGGCTAAACGAAATAGAGGGAAAATGATTTCTGCAATTGCCTTTGTAGTGGCTTGGGTTGCGTGGGCTGGCTATGACGTCATCTCTTCCATCGTTGCTTGCTTCACAAACTCTTACTGCGGCCCCGGCGTGGGCAGTGTGTGGATCTACCTTGCATTTTTCGGTCTGATTTACGTGTGTTTCGAATTGCTCGTTCAGACCCTGCAGTGGCTGCTCAATAAAGGAATTTTCTAAGAACCTGTTTGGTGGCCACCCCATCATCGAATTCCTACAATTGATGGAAGGGTTGATTTTTATTGATGCCGAAATTGCGCGAAAAGATTCTGCGTTCATCATTGCAGCCCCGACAGGCGCTGTTCGCTCCTGTCGCGTGCCGTTCCACCCTGTGCCGCTGCGGCGCTTCGGCACGGTGGAAGCGGCGCTGGTGGTGGCCCATCTTTCGGATGGCTTTCTGTACTTCGATGACGTCGAAGAGGGCTTCGAGGTCGGTGTTGCGGGCGAAGACGGCATCCTGCCCGAGCGCAGCGGTGACCAGCTGGAACTGCAGCATGCCTTGGTCAGGGCAGGGCTGTAGCCCTGAGCCCCGCTACCCGCTACCCGCAAGCCGTCGCCAGCCTGCAGGCATCACCGGCAACGCGCAGTATCAGCCTGCGCTCGGCGGCACCGGTGTGTTGAGCAGCTGCTGCTCCCACAGGTAGGCAATGCCGCTGCCGGTAGCGTGCTGCTTCAGTACTTCGGTCAGCTCAGCTGCGTGCTCGGTGCGCGCCCAGTCGCGCTGCCATTCGGCGGCCAATGCCATCCAGGTCATCACGTTGGCGCCGGCCGCGATCATGCGCTGGATCGCCACCTGGTGGGCTTCGACCGAGACCGCGCCGGAGGCATCGGTGATCACGGTGACATCCCAGCCTTCGCCCAGCGCCTGGATCACCGGCATCGCCACGCAGATCTCGGTCCACAGGCCGGCGATGATCAGCTGCTTGCGGCCGGTGGCCTTTACTGCGTCGACCACCTTCGGGTCTTCCCAGGTATTGATGAAGGTACGGTCGATGACCTCCTGTCCGGGGAACACGTCGGTGATGTGCGGGAAGATCAGCCCGCCGCGGTCAGCGATCACGCTGGTGAGGATGGTCGGCACCTTGAAGGCCTTGGCCGCCTTTGCCAGCGCCGTTGCGTTGTTCACCACCGCATGCGGGTCGTGGCTGTTGAGGTTTGCCAGCTGGTAGGGTTGGTGGTCGATAAGGACCAGCACGGAATCTTCAGGGCGGAGCAGCGAGGAAAGGCCGTTGCGGAAGGTCATGGAGTCATCCTTGTTGTCGAGGGGGGGGGAACGAACCCGAACCTTGTCATCCCCCCGCCCGGGGCGGTAGAACCCTTTCCTGCCAAGCTGTGTCGCGCAAAGGGGAACGCAGGACCAGCCCGGCATGTGTCAGGCTAGGGAGTGCATCCGGGAGGTCACGGTGGATATCGAAGCGCTGCGCACGTTCGTGGAAGTGGCCAACGCAGGCGGCGTTTCCCCCGCCGCGCGCCGGCTGAATGTGTCCAAGTCGATCGTCAGCCGGCGGCTGGCCCGGCTGGAGGCGGAACTGGGCTTACAACTGCTGGCGCGCACCACGCGTGGCGCGGCGCTGACCGAAGCCGGCGCGACGTTCCGCGATCACGCGGCCAGGGCCTGCGCGGAGATCGATGCGGCGCGCGACGCGATCCTGCCCAGCGGGGATCTGCGCGGACGCCTGCGTATCGCCGCGCCGCTGACCTTCGGCCCGACCCACTTCGCTTCGGTGTTCGCCGAGATGGCACGGCGCCATCCGCAATTGCACGTGCATGCGTCCTACAGCGACCGCTTTGCCGATCTGGTGGCGGAGGGATTCGACTGCGCGATCCGCGTGGGATACCTGCCCGATTCCAACCTGATCGCGCGCTGCGTGGGACCGCTGTACGGAAAGCTTGTCGCCAGTCCGGATTATGTGGCGGCCCACGGCGCGCCGGAAACGCCGGATGAGTTGCTGGCCCACGAGGCCTTGATGCAGGGCACCGAAGCCTGGCAGTTCAGCGATGGCGATGCCGTGGTGACCGTGCATCCGCGTGGGCGTTTCAAGGCCGACAATGGCACCGCGCTGATCGCCGCCGCGGTGGCGGGACTGGGCATCGCCTGGCTGCCCGATGGGCTTACCCAGCCCTACCTGGAAGCCGGCACGCTGGTGCCGGTCATGCCGCGTTATCCGCCTCCGGCAGCCGGCATCTACGTAATCCGTCCGCCGGGCCCGCACCCCTCGCTGAAGGTGCGGGTACTGACCGAACTGTTGATTGCCTGCTTCGACGAAACGCCGCAACACGCAGCGTTCCGTCGCTAGCTGCTGCGCCAACCCCGCGTCAGCACATAGTCCAGCACGCCGATGACCAGCAGCGAAAGCCCCATCAGCGGGAACACGATGCCGCCGATGCACAGCAGCGCGAACACGATCGCGACCGTGCGCCTGGCGTGCGGCAGGGGAGGGATGCCAACGCCACCCGCTGGCCGGCGCTTCCACCACATCACCGCACCGCTCGCGCAGAGCAGGACGATCGCTGCACAGGCAACCAGCAGCAACAGGCGGTTCACGCTGCCGTATTGCTGGCCCAGATGCACGTTGATGCCCCATTCCAGCCCGCGGCCGAGCACGCCGTAGTCGGCGTAACCCACGTCCAGCAGGATGCGGCCACTGTACTGGTCCATGTGCACCACGCGTTGCCGGTTCACCTGCTCCGGATAGACCGAGGCCGAGTACACCCCCATGGGGCCACGCGGCAGTGCCACGCTGTAACCGGGGGCCATGCCGAGCGCGTTGAAACGCTGCAACGCTGCACCGATGCCGATGGCCCCGGGCTGCGGCGAAAGATCCCCGGGTCCCACGCCGGCGTGGCTTTCATGGCCTTCGTGTGCCTGTTGCTGCGGAGGCGCCGCGTGGCGGGCATGGGCATGGGCGTGCGCGAGCTGCGAGGCCGGCAGCCGAGCCTGCTCCATCGACCAGCTCGGGGCAGTGGCATCGGCCAGGCGCTGATCGGACATTGGCACATCCACGCGTACGCCCGCCGGATAACCGGAATTGTGTCCGTTTGCCCAGGCACTGACCTGCTTGCCCCAGACCAGCGACCACGGCATGCCGGTCAGGGCCAGGAACAGCAGCACCGCGCCTACCCAGACCCCGGTCACCGCATGCAGGTCACGCCAGAACAGGCGCTGTGCCGGTCGCCCCCGCACGCGGGTGACGCCGCCGCTCTGCCCGCGCGGCCACCACAGGAAAACCCCGGTGACCACCAGCAGGATCGCCCAGCCCGCGGCGATTTCGATCAACGCGCTGGCCCAGCGTGCGACCAGGTCCAGGCTGTGCAGCCGGCGCACCACGCCGGAGAAAGTGCCCTTGTCGGGCAGCGAGCCCAACACCCGCGCGGTGCCGGGATCGACGTAGTACACATCGCGCGCTCCATCGGGCTGCTGCACGCCGATTTCCACGCTGCCATCGGCGCGCTCGGGCAGGGTGTAACGGAACGTTCGTCCTGCTGCAACGGCCTCGACCGCGGCGATCTGGGCACTCGCCGATGCAGGCGTGCCGCGCGTGGGTTCGACTACTTTCAGATCGTGGTGGATCCAGCGGTCGATCGGCTTCTGGTACAGGTACGCCGCCCCGGTCAGCGCCAGCCATGCGATGAACGGCAGCACGAACAGGCCTGCATAGAAGTGCCATCGCCACACCGCGCGATGGAAGCGCCAGCGATCGCTCGGGCTCTGGGTAGGCGTGGTCTGCATGTCAGATATCCCGTGTCCAGCTCAGGTAGAACGCGCGTCCATCGCCGGGCGAGTAACCGGAGGTACCACTGTCATACCAGGCGTACACATAGAAGCGGTCGGTGGCGTTCTTCAGTTGCAGGGCCACGCGGTTACGCTCATCCACGTGGTAGGTCGCGCTCAGGTTCATCAGTACGTAGCCGCCATGACGGCCCAGCGTGTTGCTCCGTTCCACGTAGTAATCGCCCTGGCCGTTGCCCCATGCGCTGAAGCTCCAGTCCGCACGCGGCGCGTAGTCCACGCCGGCACTGGCCAGCCAGTTCGGCACGTTCTCGATCTGCCGGCCACGGGTCTGCGGTGCGCTCGGGTCGGCCACGGTGATCACCGCTTTCTGCCGCGAATAGGAGCCCCATGCCCGCCACTGTTCGCTGGCCTGCCAGCTCAGCTGGGCATCCCAGCCCCGCCGCAGTGTCTGGCCGACGTTGCCGACTTCATTGGCACCGATCGCCCCGTTGACGCCCAGGATGGTGGCGACTTCATCCGATGCACGCTGCTCCCAGTACGCCACGCGGGCCTGCAGCCCCGGCAGCGGCGTCCATTTGAACCCGCTCTCCCAGCCTTCATTGCGCGAGGGCAGCACGTTGTTGGCCTGGATACGGTAGGCACCGTTGCCACTGCCGATCTGGAAGGTGCGGCCCCAGTTGGCATAGGCCACGGTGCGGTCTCCGAGGTCGTAGGACACGCTCAGCTTCGGTTGTTTGATCAGCCCGTAGCGGTAGGCGGGCGCATGGCTGCCATCGGCGCGGTTGTGGAATCCTCCGTCGATGTGGTCCACCCGGTAGGCGGGTACGATCTTCAGCGCTTCAGTCGGCTTGACCACGGCCTGCACGTACGCGCCTTGGGTATCCAGATCGAAGCGCCAGTCACGCAGGGTGGTCTGGCGTTCGCGCGCCACGGTGCGGTAACGGGCGGCGAGGTTGTCCTGCCACTGCGCGTCCACGCCGGCGTCCAGCACCAGATCGGCCAGCGATGTCGCAGGGCGCCAGGTCGTGTTGATGATCACGCCGCGGTGCGTCTCGTCGTTGAAGCGCTCCTGTTGTGCACCGCCGGCGGTGAAGGTCACCCAGCGCTGGTTGCGGTAGTCGTTCTGATAAGCCTTGGCATTCCAGCTCCAGCCGTTGCCCAGTTGGCCATCGGCATGCAGCGCGGTCTGGACGGTCTGGCGCTCGCTGCGGTCATCGCGCGCGTAATCCGGTGATTGCGTTGGATTGGCCTGCACTTCGGCGTAGCTCAGGTAGCCGGCTTCCAGCGCGGTGTTGTTGTAATAGCGGGCGGTCAGCCCCGCACGCCACTGGCTCTCTTCGTTGGTGTAGAACCACTTGCCGGAGAAGCTGCGCTGGGTGGATCGGGCATGGTCGCGCTCGCCATCGGAGCCGCGCCAGCCAACGAAATAGTTCTGCGCCCACGCGCCCTTTTCGACTCCTTTGGCGATCTGGATATCGCGGGTACCGAAGCTGCCGACGGTGACGCTGGCCTGCCCGTCGTTGCCCCCCTGGCGGGTCAGTACGTTCACATCGCCGGCGATGGCATGCAGGCCATAGCGGGCATCGTTGGTGCCGCGGACGATTTCCAGTGCACTGATGTCCAGCGGGAACACGGCGTCCAGATACGGCATGCCGCCGGCGTTGTCATTGCTGGGAATGCCGTCGATCAGCAACTTGACTGCGTTGATGCGGCCTTCGCCATTGAAGCCGCGGAAGGAGAAGCGGCCGGCATCGGTGCCCATCTTGAACTGGGTCACCTGCACGCCGGGGGCATTCATCAGCAGCTCCCAGCTGTGGTCGACTTTCTGCTGCTGCAGCAGGTCACCACCGATGACGTCCACCGAGGTGAACATCAGGCGCGCCGGCAGCTCCCTCTGCGGCGTTGCGCGGGCCTGTACGGTGCCCAGTGTCAGTGCGGTTCCTTCCTGCGCGACCGCCGGCGAAGCTACGGTGGCCGTGCACGCCAGAGCCGCCACGATCACCGTTGGCAGCGGGCGCGTTGGTTGAAGTTTTTTCATTGTCCACAACATCGAAATGCCACGACCGGAGGCGGTCGGGACAGGCAGAAGATCCGGTGCGTCAGCCCGGTGGAAGGGAGGTCGGGGATTCAGTCACGCGTCGAAATGCAGCGTGCAGCCGCAGGAGGGCGAACTGAATCAGCAGGCGATGGCGGGTGGACCGCGCGCGCCCAGCGTGCCCAGCGCAGGAGCGGACCGGGTCGGGTGACGTGCCGTGATCGTGCGGAATGCTGCGGGCCAGACCGTTAGCAACAACAGCAGCGCTACCAGCAGGCTGACCATGCGGGCCGCAATCAGGCAGTAGTCGCACTCCACGCCCATCTCATGCTTGGCGTGCGGATCCGGCGGCGCGGTGTCGCTCGAGGCCGCGTGCACTGGCGGCTGCACTGCCGTCATGTCGTGATGCATGGCGTGCTGCGTGCCATGGTGCATATTGTGTGCACTGCGCGCGTGCGGGGTGGCGGCGGATTCTGCGGGCGCCAGCACGGCGGTCGGCGCAGGATGCTCGGCCAGCGCCCGGCTGATCAGCGGTGCCACCATCACCAGGGCCATGGCCAGGCATGCCCAAGCGTGGAGCCAGCGGTGGAAGAGGGGCGAGCGCACGCCCTGATTCTAAGGGAAGCCAGCCGGGGCGGCGCGTGAGACGGCCGGTTTGGCGTGCACTGCGACGCTTTGTCACAGGTGGGGCCGGGGTACTGTTGTGCGGCCGCTGGCAATCTGCCTGCCGTCGAATATAGTGAGGCCGGGCGCGACCTGCGCAGTTGCAGGGACAGCAGGGCAGCGCCGCCCCTGTGCTTCAAACCGCTGACAGAAAGGATGCATCGTGAGCCCGGAAACCATCCTCGCAGGCGTCGTAGCCGCGGCCGTCATTCTGGGACTGGTCGGATCGTTGTGGCCCAAGCGCAAGCCACCCCACATGGTGTTCAAATGTGGCCGTTGCAACACGGCCAGCCGACACGGTAATCGCACCATCGAAGCGTGGCGTCGTGGGAAGACCCGGTTCTTCTGCACTCCCTGCCATCTCAAGTGGCTGCAGTCGCGGCCTCGCCACGAGCAGGACACGTACTCCGGCCATGGCCGCACCGGTGGTTCAGGATGCCTGGGCGTGATTGCGATTCTGGTTTTTCTGCCCGCCGGTGGCATGCTGGCGTGGGTCTTCGTCTGAGCAGGAAAAGCGCGTGAATGCAGTGATCTACCACAACCCCCGATGCGGAACCTCGCGCAATACTCTTGCGTTGATCCGGCACGCAGGCCTTGAGCCGGAGGTGATCGACTATCTGTCTGATCCACCTGACCGGAGCCGGCTGGTTGAGTTGATCACCGCTGCTGGCCTTGGCGTGCGCGATGCCATCAGGCAGAAGGGCACGCCTTACCTGGAGCTTGGGCTGGACGACGCCAACCTCGGTGATGACGCCTTGCTGGATGCGATGCTGGCCCACCCGATCCTGATCAACCGCCCCTTCGTGCAGACCGGAATGGGAACGCGGCTGTGCCGTCCATCGGAGGTGGTGCTGGAGATTCTCCCGCCGATCGCTACGCCCTTCACCAAGGAAGATGGCGACGTGGTCGGCTGATCATTCCAATCCGCCGCTGGTTTCCACCACGAAACACGCGCCTGGTGCGCCACCGGCAGGTTCTAGCCGGATCGTCCATCCGTGCGACAGGCAGATTTCCAGGCAGATGGACAGGCCCAGTCCTGCACCGCGACCGTCGCGGGCCGTACCGCGCCAGAAGCGTTCGAACAGGTGTGGACGGTCCGCCTCCGCGACGCCACCTCCCTGGTCGCATACGCTGAAGCCATCGGCTTGAAGTGCGATGGTGATGGTGCTGCCCGGCGGCGAATGATGCAGCGCGTTTTCCAGCAGGTTCTTGACCAGCACGAACACCGCCGATGCATCGGCTTCCACGGCAGGCGAGGGCATGCGGGGCGGCAGCACCACCACGTGCACCGCGTGCTGTGCTGACAGCCGTGCCAGATAGTCCACCGCGTCGGTGACCACCGCGCCCAGCCGGATGGGGGCGAAGGTGTAGTTGTGGCCCTCGCTGACTTCGGCCAGGTGCAGCAGCTGGTGCACCTGGCGCGCCATCTGTTCGGTGTCACGCAACAGCAGCGGTGTGTTGGGGGCACCACTGAGCTCGATCTCTGCCTGCAGCAGCGCAAGTGGGGTCTTCAGCTCGTGCGCGGCGGCGGCGAGGAAGTCCTGCTGCACGCGGAAGCCCTGTTGCAGGCGTTCCAGTGCGGCGTTGAACGCCTCGATCAACGGCACCACCTCGGCGGGCAGCCCGTCGCTGCGCAGGCGTGCGCCCAGGTTGCGCGGACCCACCCGCGCCGCCACGCGTGAGGCCTGCCGCAGCGGCCGCAGCATGCGGTTGACGGTGAGCGTGATCACCAGCGCGAAGGTCAGCAGGGCGAGGATGACCACCGCCGCGCCGGCACGCAGGTACAGCTTGTCTGCATGGTTTTTCAGGGTCATCACCAGCCGGTCGCTGCGTGCGATGTGTGCCATGTAGGCCGTTCCAGCATGGTTGATCGGGGCGTGGATCACCTGCAGCGCGATGTCGCCACCGGGGTTGGCGACGGTCATGCGGGTGGCGCCGGCCGCAACGCGCTTCACTGCGTCCAGCGCCGGACCGGCGCGGCTGCTGGCGCGCGTGCGGCCCCGTGCGTCGGTAATCCAGTACGCCGCATCGCGGGGCATGGCGTCGTACACGTTGCCGGCCTGTGGCGGCAGCACGACGTGCAGCCTGCCAGCGGCATCCAGCCGGAGGGCTGCCTGCAGCTCATCCACTTCTTCCAGCAATTCCTCGCGCACCGCGTCTTCCGGCGTACTCATCCGTACCCAGGCGGTGACCACGACCGCGGCGGCCGCCGCGGCCAGCAGTGCCAGCAGCGTGGCCAGCATCAGGCGTGCGCTGAGGCTACGCGGCCGCATCGGCTGCCCGCAGGGCAAAGCCCAGGTTGCGCACGTTCACCACACCCAGGCCGGATTCGATGGCCGCCAGCTTGCGGCGCAGCCGGTGCAGCGCTACGTCCAGCGCATTCGGCGTCACCGCCTCACCGACCCCCCACGCGGCCGCTTCCAACGTGCTGCGGCGGACCACCTGGCCGCCGGCGTGCACCAGCGAGAGGATGATCTGCAATTCGGCCGGCGCCAGGCTGATCTGCTCGTCGCCACAGCGCATGCAGCCTTCCGCCGCCTTGACGTGCAGTCCTTGGTGGACCACATCCAGTGTGCGCAGTTCCGATGGCCGGCGCATCAAGGCGCGCACGCGCGCGGCCAGTTCTTCGATGGCGAACGGCTTGGGCAGGTAGTCATCGGCTCCCGCATCCAGTCCATCGACACGATCGTGCAGGCCGTCGCGGGCCGTCAGCATGAGACAGGGAATGCGGTTGCCGGCCGCACGCATGCGCCGCACCAGGTCCAAGCCATCCCCATCGGGAAGGCCGCGATCGATCACCGCCGCGGCGTAACCGTGCCGGGCAATCGCATGCCACGCAGTTTCCACGCCGGGGTAGATATCCACCGCGATGCCCGCCGCGCCCAGGCCACGCTCGACCAGGCTGGCCAGGCGGGGATGGTCTTCGACGAGTGCGATCCGGTTGGGCAGGGCGGCAGGCGGGGGCGGTGGCATGGCAGGCGGGTACCGGGAAGCGGAAGGTCAGAAGCTGCGGGTGATGCCGATGCGGAGGCCGGCCGAGCCGTCCGTATCGGCCTCGCTCAGCGGGCTGTCAGTGATTTCGTCTGGCAGGAACCGGTAGTCCACGCCGCCCATCACGCGCCATTTTTCGCCCAGCGGACGCGAGAAGCCGACACTGATCTGCGGCACCAGCGCCGAACCCGGCTGGTAGCGTGCCACGCCGCGTGCGACCTCCTCTTCCAGCGTGCCATGGTAATAGTTGACCATGTCGCTGGACATCCAGCGGACGCCGACCCCCGGGACGATGGTGGTACGTCCCCAGGTGAGAGCGTACGCGTAGTCGGCGGCGATCTCGTAGCCGCCGCTGGTATCGGTGACATCGGCCAGGGCGCTCAGCTTGAACTCGCCGGCACGGCTGCTCCAACTGGCTGCCAGGCCGGCATCGAGGCCGTCGTCGCGGTCCTCCAGCAGGTGCCGATCGACTCCATTGCCTGCCAGCTCGCGTCGTCCGAGATCCTTGATGTCAACGCCATCGAAGCGGCCGGCCAACACGGCATCCAAAGTGAAGGACTCGCCCTTGAACACGTGCACGCCGCCGCTCACGCCGCGCCAGAAGATCCGCTCGCCTTCGAAGGTGACCAGCGGCAGCGGGCGCACGCGGGTGCCTTCGCCCGCGTAAGGGCTCTGCCTGGCCGCGGCGGCCACGCCGATCGACCAGCGGTCGTCCTCGGCCTTGGCCAGCAGGTCGCCGGTGCTGGAGGCGTTCTGCGCGAGGGCCAGGCCCGGCAGCAGGAAGGGTACGGACACTACATATTTGAGCATCGGAGGGACTTCGCTGGGGGGAGAGTGCGGCGAGTCTTGCTGGCGCTGACTTACAGGCGACTTACCGGGGCTGGCTGGGTGGCCGATGGTTCAGGCGGGGTCTCGGAGAGCATGACGGCCAGCGGCCGTCACTACCGGTGGCAGCGCCCGCGAGCGGTGATGGCGCCCGGGAACGGAATACGCGAACGGAACACGCGGGCGGTACGGCGGTGGGGACCGGTAGCGCCGAAGGCAGCGGCAGGAGCCGCTGCCTTCGGCGCTTGCGACGGCCCGCAGGTGCCGGTCAGGACGACCGGCATAGCCGTGCTCGGCGAGCGCAGCGGCGAAAGCGTGACGACCAACGGTCGTCACGCACCGAAGCAGGTCGTCACCCACCGAAGCAGGTCGTCACCCACCGAAGCAGGTCGTCACCTACCGATGCAGGTCGTCACCCACCGAATCAGGTCGTCACCCACCGAATCAGGTCGTCACCTACCGAAGCAGCTCGTCACACAACGGGCCTTGCGAAGCCCAACCTAACGCTGTTAGATTCGCTCCCTAACAACGTTAGGTAGAGCCCCCTTGCGCCAACCCATTGCCCGCGAACAGATCGTCGGGGCGGCCTTCCGGATCCTCGACGAGGCCGGCCTGGAAGGCGTGACGCTGCGCAAAGTGGCCTGCTCGCTGGGTATCCGTGCGCCGTCGTTGTACTGGCATTTCAAGAGCAAGCAGGCGTTGATCGACGCCATGGCCGACGCGATGATCGCCGACGTGGCGCAGGTCATCCCGGAGGGGCAGCCCTGGCGCCAGACCCTGCTGCAGATCGCACGTGAGTTCCGCGTTGCGTTCAAGGCGCGGCGCGATGGCGCGCGGGTCTATGCCGGTACCTTCCTGGCCACCGAGAACGTACTGCGGGCAGGCGAGGCCAGCATCGTCGCGCTGGTAGGTGCCGGGGCATCGGCCAGCTTCGCCGCCACCACGGCGATGGACCTTGTGTACTACACGATGGGCTACGTCATCGAAGAACAATCCTGGCCAGGCGATGGCAGCATGGAAGCGCTGGGCGAGGCCTTCATGGCGCTGGCCGAGCAACGTTTCCCGCATTGCTGGGAAGCGCGCGAGGTCTGGCGTGAAGTCGATTTCGATACCCGTTTTGAACAGGGCCTGGGACTGATGCTGGACGGCATCGAACTGCGGCTTGGCCGCACCCCCTGACTCGCCAACCCCTTTTGACCCTGATGCCTCCACACGGAAAGCCACCCATGCGTGCACCCTTTTTGATCCTGCTGGTTTCCCTGCTCGCCGGCTGCGGTGGCAAGGACGAAGCGGCCGATGAAACCGCTGCCGACAGCGCGGCGCTGCCGGTCTCGCTGGCGCCCGCGCAGCAGCAGGCGATGGCGCGCACGGTGCTGGTCTCCGGCCCGGTCACGGCCTATGAGGAAATGCAGCTGGGGGTAGAAATCAGCGGCCAGCGGGTCACCGCGCTGCCGGTGGACGTAGGCCAGTGGGTCAAGAAGGACCAAGTGCTGCTGCAGCTGGACCATCGCACGCTGGACAGCGAACTGGCCCAGGCCGATGCCTCGCTGCGGCAGGCGCAGGCGTCGCAGGAACTGGCGCGGATGAACTACGAGCGCAGCGCCAAGCTGGCCGCCCAGCAGTTGATCAGCGCCAGCAGCCTGGATGAGCTGCGCGCCAACCGCATCAATGCCGAAGCGCAGACCGCCACCGCCCGTGCCGCGCGCGATGCAGCGAAGCTGCGGCGTGACTTCGCCGACCTGCGCGCGCCGGCCGACGGCTTGATCTCCAAGCGGCTGGTTCAGCCCGGCCAGGTGGTATCGGCCGGCACCGAGCTGCTGCGCCTGATCCGTGACGGCCGCCTGGAATGGCGCGCCGAACTGCCGGAAAACCAGCTGGCCGACGTCGCCGTGGGCAACACCATCGAACTGCGCTACGCAGGCCAGGTGGTCACCGGCAGCATCCGCGCGGTCACCCCCGGCGTGGATGCGCAGACCCGTACCGGCACGCTGTATGCCGACCTACCCACACCCGGTCCGCTCAAGCCCGGCGTCTACGTGGAAGGCCGCATCGTCACCGGTGACGGGCAGGCGCTGACCATCCCCACTGCGGCGATCGTCCAGCGCGACGGCCACAACTACGTGTTCACCGTCACCGACAAGCAGCAGGCCAGTCGCCACCGCGTCAGCACCGGCCAGGCCGTGCAGGGGCGCACCGCCATCCTGGAAGGCCTGAAGGCCGGCGACCAGGTGGTGGTGGACGGCGCGGGCTTCCTGGGTGAGGGCGACCGCGTGCGCGTGGTCAGCGCGCCCAAGGCCGATGCGGCGAAGGCGGCTGCGCAATGAATTTTTCCGCCTGGGCGATCAAGCGCCCGCTGCCCGCGCTGCTGATCTTCTTCGTGCTGTGCGTGGCCGGGCTCTGGGGCTTCTACCAGTTGCCGGTTGCGCGCTTCCCCGACATCGCCTTCCCGATGACCACCGTCACGGTGACCCAGCCCGGCGCCTCGCCGAGCCAGCTGGAAGCAGAGGTCACGCGCAAGGTCGAAGACTCGGTCGCCACCGTCAACAACGTCAAGCGGGTGATGTCCTCGGTGAGCGAGGGCGTCAGCACCACCACCATCGAGTTCCAGCTGGAAGCCGACCTCGCCACGGCGTTGGACGACACGCGTGATGCGGTCACCCGCATCCGTACCGACCTGCCGCAGGACATCCAGGAGCCGGTGATCTCCAAGGTCGACATCGGCGGCTCGCTGATGACCTATGCGCTGGTCGCCCCGCACATGAGCAGCGACGAAGCCAGCTGGTTTGTCGACCGCGATATCGCGCGCGCGATGTACGGCGTGCCGGGCGTGGCCCAGGTCACCCGGGTGGGCGGCGTGGAGCGCCAGGTGCGCGTGGACCTGGACCCCAACGCACTGATCGCCATGGGCATCACCGCCGGTGATGTATCCCAGCAGCTGGCGCGCATCCAGGTGGAGCGCGCGGGCGGCAAGGCCGAAATCGAAGGCGCACAGCAGACCATCCGCACGCTGGGCACGGTAGGCGATGCGCAGGCGCTGCGTGACTACTCCATCGCGCTGCCCGATGGCCGCGCGGTGCGCCTGTCCACGCTGGCCACGGTGACCGACGCGGCCGCCGACCCGACCGAAGCGGCGCTGCTGGATGGCAAGCAGGTCGTGGCGTTTTCGATGTCGCGCACGCGCGGCTCCAGCGAGGTCAAGGTGGAAGCCGGCGTGCACGCCGCGCTGGACAAGATCAAGGCCGAACATCCGGGCATCGATTTCCGGTTGGTCACCACCGCCATCGACGAGACCCACCGCTCCTACGATTCGTCGATGACGATGCTGTGGGAAGGCGCGCTGCTGGCCCTGCTGGTGGTGTGGCTGTTCCTGCGCGACTGGCGGGCGACCTGGGTGGCGGCGCTGGCGTTGCCACTGTCGATCATCCCGACCTTCGCGGTGATGTACTTCTTCGGCTTCACGCTGAACATCATCACCCTGCTGGCGCTGTCGGTGGTGGTCGGCATCCTGGTCGACGATGCCATCGTGGAGATCGAGAACATCGTGCGCCACCTGCGCATGGGCAAGCCGCCGCTGGAAGCTGCGCGCGAAGCGGCGGGTGAGATCGGCAATGCGGTCATCGCCACCTCGCTGACGCTGGCGGCGGTGTTCGTGCCGGTGGCCTTCATGCCCGGCATCGCGGGCAAGTTCTTCCGCGAGTTCGGCTGGACCGCCGCCACCGCGGTGCTGTTCTCGCTGCTGGTGGCGCGCCTGCTCACGCCGATGATGGCCGCCTACCTGCTCAAGCCACACGGCGAAGAGAAGCCGGATTCGCGCCTGATGGTCTGGTACCTAGGCTGGGTGGATGCCGCGCTGCGCCATCGCGGCCGCACGCTGTGGCTGGCCACCGGCCTGTTCGTCGCCTCGCTGGGGCTGGTGCCGTTCATCCCGGCTACCTTCATTCCGCAGTCCGACCTGGGCCGCAGCAACCTCAACCTGGAACTGCCGCCGGGTACGCGTCTGCAGGACACCGTGGCGGTGGCCGAGCGTGCGCGCGCGCTGCTCACGGACATGCCGGAACTGAAACAGGTCTACACCGCGGTGGGCAGCGTGCTGGACTTGGGTGACCCCGGTTCCACCGGCGTGGGCGAGCCGCGCAAAGCGACGCTGGTGCTGGACTGGGGATCGGCCGATGACCGCGACCGCGACCAGCGTGCACTGGAACGCGAGGCCCGGCACAAGCTGGCCAACCTGCCCGGCGTGCGCGTGAGCTACGTGAGTTCCGAACCGGGCAACCTGCTGCAGCTGGTGCTGTCCGGCGATGATCCGCAGCGCCTGCAGGAAGCCTCCACCGCGCTGGAACGCGACCTGCGCGGCATCGAGGGGCTGGGCAGCGTCACCTCCACCGCCTCGCTGCTGCGACCGGAAGTGCAGATCGTTCCGGATTCGGCGCGTGCCGCCGATCTGGGCGTGGCAACGGCGGACATCGCCGAAGCCGCGCGCATCGCCACCGCCGGTGACTACGAACAACGCCTGGCCAAGCTCAACCTGCCGGACCGCCAGGTACCGATCCGCGTCGGTTTCGCCGAAGCGACGCTGGCCAATCCGGCGCTGATCGGCCAGCTGCGCGTGCCCGGACGCGACGGCCCGGTGCCGCTCGCTGCGGTCGCTGATATCCAGCAGGGCAGTGGACCGTCGCAGATTTCGCGTTACCAACGCCAGCGCAATGTCACCCTCACCGCTGAACTCAACGGGCGTCCGCTGGGCGAGGTGATGACCGAGGTGCAGGCACTGCCCGGGGTGAAGCAGTTGCCGCCGGGCGTGAGCTTCCTCAACACCGGCGATGCCGAAGTATTCGTGGAACTGTTCATCGGCTTCATGCTGGCGATGGCGGCGGGGTTGATCTGTATCTACATGGTGCTGTTGCTGCTGTTCAACCATGCGCTGATGCCGGTCACCATCCTGGCGGCGGTGCCGCTGTGCGCCGGTGGTGCGTTCGGTGCGCTGCTGATCACCCAGAACATGCTCTCGCTGCCGGCGTTGATCGGGCTGCTGATGCTGATCGGCATCGCCACCAAGAACTCGATCCTGCTGGTGGACTACGCGGTGATCGCCGAGGACGAGCACGGCATGAGCCAGCACGATGCACTGGTGGATGCCTGCCGCAAGCGTGCACAGCCGATCATCATGACCACCCTGGCGATGGGCGCGGGCATGATGCCCATCGCGCTGGGCTTTGCGGGTGACTCCAGCTTCCGCGCGCCCATGGCGATCGCGGTGATCGGTGGGTTGATCACCTCCACGCTGCTCAGCCTGATCGTGATCCCGGCCGCGTTCACGGTGGTGGATGATCTGGGGGACTGGATGTCACGCAAGTTCAGGCGGAAGTCTTCGCACCCCACCCCATAGCCCGGTAACGCCGAGCCGCGCTCGGCGGACTCCGTGAGCATGCGGCCCGCTGCGCTCGCCGACCATGGGTCGGCGCTACCGATGCGCGTGCGGCCAGGGACACCGTCACCGCGCCGCCATGCTCTGCATGACGACCGCGTCCACCACTTCCTGCGGCTTGAACGCGCAATGTCCTTCGCCCGTGGCCGGCAACACGCGGGGTGCCGGCCGCGCGCCCGCCTTTGCCGCCAGCGCGAGGTACACCGGTTCGAAGCGCGGAGTAACCGAGGGGTCCTCATGGTTGTACTGCAGCAGCAGCGGTCTGCGCAGGGCGCCGGTCAGGCGTAGCGACTGTTCCAGCCGTGCCTGCGCAGCAGGATCGGCAGCCACGCGGCGCACGCCCGCATTGAATGCCTTGTCATCCCCGAAGCCGCTGTACACCGTGTCCTGGTTGCCCACCGGCACCCCACCGCTGCGCGTGACCAGCTGCTGGAACACCAGCGTGTGCAGGCTGAGCGTGCCGGCCAGCTCATCGACCTGCACCTCAAGCCGCTTGGCCAGCGGTGCGGCCGCTTCCGGCTTGGCTTCTACGGCAGCAGCGATGCGCTCATACACCGTGCCCTGCGGCAGCCCTGCAACGGCGGATGAAGTCAGCCCACCGGCGGGCAACCCTTTCGCATCCGGGAAGAAGTACGCAAAGGCCAGCAGCGAGGTCAGCATCTCCCCGGCCAGCACATCACCGGGCAGGTTGGCGCCGCATAGCGACACGCCACCGTCGTAATACTGCGGCAGCCGCTCCAGCGTGGCGATCGCCACCGCACCGCCCATCGAGAACCCCAGGATCCACGTCCGCTTCGTGGCGGGATTTTTCGCGATGAAGTGCTGGCGCAGGCGCTCGGTATCGTCGATGGCATCGCTGACCGCCCAGCCCTGGCTGGCATAGCCACTCTGCGCTACGGCATAGCCTGCCCTGACCAGCGCGTCGCTGGATTCGTTCGCCGGCCACGGGTCCGGGCGAGGCGTGCCGAGCGCTTCGAATCCATGCGCCAGCAGCACCAGTTCGCCGTTCCAGATGGCCGGGTAGTCGATCCGCCAGGGCGCTCCCTGCAGCTCACCGGTTTCGCTACGTGGTGCCGCCGGGGCGGGCGATCTGCTCCATGCCGGGGGGCAGAGCAGGGCGGTGCAGAGGCTCACGCAGGCGAGCAGGGATGAGACCTTGCGCATCGGTTCCGTCCTTTCAGGTGGCCGGGGGCATAACGCGGAGGATAGCGCTGGCGCTGCGGCGGGTCGCGTAAAATTGGTGCGGCGGGGCGGGAAAGCCGCCCCGGGCCTTACCCACCCCGATGCAACTGATGCGAGGGTTTCATGATCGACCACCTTGACCACCTGGTGCTGACCACGACCGACGAAGCGGCAGCGACGCACTTCTACGTGGATGTGCTGGGCATGCAGTTGGAGCGCTTCGGCGAAGGGCGAAAGGCCTTCCGCTTCGGCAATCAGAAGATCAACCTGCACGTCAAAGGCAGGGAGTTCGAGCCCAAGGCACACACGCCGGTTCCGGGGGCGTTGGATCTGTGCTTCATCGCTTCGTTGCCGTTGGATCAGGTCATCGCCCGATTGGAATCACTGGGCGTGCCCGTCGTCGAGGGCCCGGTTGCCCGGACCGGCGCGACCGGCCCGATCCGTTCTGTCTACCTGCGTGATCCGGATCTGAACCTGATCGAGATTTCCGAATACGTGTAGCAGCCCGCTGCGCTCGCCGACCATGGGTCGGCGCTACCGATGTGCATCGGGATCGCAGAGCCCGGTAGCGCCGAGCCGTGCTCGGCGGACTCCGTGAGCCTGCAGCCCGCTGCGCTCGCCGACCATGGGTCGGCGCTACCGATGTGCATCGGGATC